>NZ_JBVIFM010000069.1:0-1057 GCF_055571335.1 Kitasatospora sp. NPDC030952 | reverse complement strand
CCCTTTGCCCGAAGGCTCCAGGACGGCTTCACGGGCTTAGCATCAAGAGGTTCAGCGTTGGCGCTTCAAAGCGGGTACGGGAATATCAACCCGTTGTCCATCGACTACGCCTGTCGGCCTCGCCTTAGGTCCCGACTTACCCTGGGCAGATCAGCTTGACCCAGGAACCCTTGGTCAATCGGCGCAAGAGTTTCCCACTCTTGTATCGCTACTCATGCCTGCATTCTCACTCGTATACCGTCCACGACTCGATTCCTCGGCCGCTTCACCCGGCACACGACGCTCCCCTACCCATCACAGCAGGCGTTGGCCCTTCATGCTGCAATGACACGACTTCGGTGATGTGCTTGAGCCCCGCTACATTGTCGGCGCGGAATCACTTGACCAGTGAGCTATTACGCACTCTTTCAAGGGTGGCTGCTTCTAAGCCAACCTCCTGGTTGTCTCTGCGACTCCACATCCTTTCCCACTTAGCACACGCTTAGGGACCTTAGTCGGTGTTCTGGGCTGTTTCCCTCTCGACCATGGAGCTTATCCCCCACAGTCTCACTGCCACGCTCTCACTTACCGGCATTCGGAGTTTGGCTAAGGTCAGTAACCCGGTAAGGCCCATCGCCTATCCAGTGCTCTACCTCCGGCAAGAAACACGTGACGCTGCACCTAAATGCATTTCGGGGAGAACCAGCTATCACGGAGTTTGATTGGCCTTTCACCCCTAACCACAGGTCATCCCCCAGGTTTTCAACCCTGGTGGGTTCGGTCCTCCACACGGTCTTACCCGCGCTTCAACCTGCCCATGGCTAGATCACTCCGCTTCGGGTCTTGGGCATGCAACTCAGTCGCCCTATTCGGACTCGCTTTCGCTACGGCTACCCCACACGGGTTAACCTCGCTACACACCGCAAACTCGCAGGCTCATTCTTCAAAAGGCACGCAGTCACGGCCCACCAGTAAACTGGCGAACGACGCTCCCACGGCTTGTAGGCACACGGTTTCAGGTACTATTTCACTCCGCTCCCGCGGTACTTTTCACCATTCCCTCACGGTACTATCCGCT
>NZ_JBVIFM010000068.1:0-1100 GCF_055571335.1 Kitasatospora sp. NPDC030952 | reverse complement strand
CTAGGGCGCGTATTCGGTCGTGATCAAGGTGTGGTCCGGGTGAGGTCTTTGATCCAGATCATCGCGCCGCAGAGGTGGAGGCCGGCGAGGTAGCTGGCGGGCGTCTTGTCGTATCGGGTGGCGATGCCCCGCCAGGCCTTCAGTCTGTTGATCAGGCGCTCCACGGTGTTGCGCTCCTTGTAGAGGTCGGCGTCGTGGCTGACGGGCCGTCCGCCCCGGCTGCCCTTCCTCTTCCGGTTGGCGGCCTGGTCCTTCTTCTCCGGGATGACAGCCTTGATCGCGCGTTGGCGCAGGTGGGAGCGGTTGCCGTGGGACGAGTAAGCCTTGTCCCCGGCGACCGCGTCGGGCCGGGTGCGGGGACGGCCGGCCGGCCCGCGGACCCGTAGTTTCCTGAGCACGGGAATGAACTGCGGGCTGTCGGCGGCCTGCCCCTCGGTCAGCACGAACACCAACGGGCGGCACTTCCGCTCACCGGCGACATGGATCTTGCTGGTCTGCCCGCCCCTGGAGCGTCCGAGTAGCGCGGCCTTCAGACGGAGCTTGCGCCGCCGTCGGGCGCGTCGTTGCTCTTCGCGTCCCGGGTCATCGGCGTCGTGTCCGTCTTGTTCCCGCGGGCTGCCCCTTTTTGCCGGGCCTTCTCCGCCTCGTCGGCGGCTTTCTCCAGGGCCGCCAGGGCGTCGGGGCCCAGGTGCATCCCGGCAGCGTCGTGGTGGGCCCGAACGGTGGTGGAATCCACGCTGACCAGCGACAAGTCCACCTCACCCCGCCTCGCGGCCTCCGCAATCGCGCCCTCCAGCAGAGCCTCGAAGACACCCGCGTCACGCCACTGCCGGAAACGATTGGAGACGGTCGACCACGCGCCGAACTCCACCGGCATCTCCCGCCACTGCCCGCCGGTCCTGAACCGCCAGATCACGCCCTCGAACTGCTGCCGCAGCCGCTCCGGATACGGGCCGTACTCGCCGATCGGCAGGTACGGCCCGATGAACTCCCACTCCGCATCCGTCAGTTGGAATCGCGCCACACGACATGGTCTACCGGATCAGACCCCGCCACGAGGGCGAATCCCACAGATTGATCACGACCAAATACGCGCCCTA
>NZ_JBVIFM010000067.1:0-1158 GCF_055571335.1 Kitasatospora sp. NPDC030952 | reverse complement strand
ACCCACAACACCCCCACCACCACAACCACCAAAACCCCCACCCCCCACCACACCCCCCTCCCCACCTACCCCTTCCAACACCAGCACTACTGGCTGGACGCGGCGGCCGGGGCGGGCCTCGACGATGCCACGTCAGCCGGACTGGACGACGCCGCGCACCCGTTGCTCGCCGCCGTGGTGGAACTGCCCGAGAGCCAGGGCGTGGTGGCGACCGGCCGGATCGGCGTGGAGAGCCACCCCTGGCTGGCGGGGTACACACTTCAGGACACCACGGTCCTGCCGGCGGTGGCCGTGCTCGACCTCGTCCTGTCCACCGGGGACCGTCTGGGCCTGCACCACCTCGATGAACTCGCCCTGGACCGGCCGCTCGTCCTGCCGGAGGACGGCGGGGTCGATCTGCGCGTCCACGTGTCCGGCGCGGACGAGGACGGGAAGCACCCCGTCACCGTCCACACCCGACAGGCCGACGGCTGGACGCGCCGCGCCACCGGTGTGCTGAGCGCCTCGGGCGAGGCGGCCGAGACCGGCTCCGGCCGAGCCGCCGGGGTCGAGCCCGACCAGTCGGCCGAACGGCTCGCCGCGGCCGGGTACGACCACAGCGGGGCCTTCCGAACCATCCGCGGGCTCTCCGGCGGGCACATCGAGACAGCCCTTCCGGAGGAAGCCACCCCGGGCGGATTCGGGCTCCACCCGGCGCTGTTGGCTCCCGCGCTGGACGCCGTCCTGGCCGGTCAGTCAGGAGAGACGGCGTTCCCGCACCGGTTCACGGACGTGACACTGCACGCGACGGGCGCCGCCGCGGCCAGGATCCGGGTGACCGCCCAGTCCGACGGCACCCTGTCCGCCGGTGTGGCGGACACGACCGGAGCGCCCCTGCTCAGCATCGGCTCGGTCGCCAGCCGCGCGCTCACCGCGCCGGACCTGGCCGCCGCCCCGGGCGGTCCGCTCGACTCACCGCTGGTGGTGGAGTGGGTCCCCGTCACCACCGACACCACACCCACCACCACACCCACCACCCCCGACATCCTCATCGTCCACCCCCAGAACAACACCACCCCACTCCACGACCAGCTCACCGCCGCCCACCACACCGCCGAACACACCCTCACCCGCGTCCAGCAATGGCTCGCCCAGGACCGCACCGACAACGCCCACCTC
>NZ_JBVIFM010000066.1:0-1295 GCF_055571335.1 Kitasatospora sp. NPDC030952 | reverse complement strand
TCCGCCGCGAACGGAGCGATCTTCGCCTCGGCCAGCGAACGCACCGCCTCACGGAGCATCTGGTGCTCCTCGGAGATACGGAAGAGATCGAAGTCCTGGCTCATGATCGCCACTCCTGTTTCACGACGGTACTCAGTACCCTTCATTATGCACGCGCGCGGCAAAAAGGGAACTCAGTGCCTTCACAGGGCGGCACTGAGTTCCCTATCCTTTTCCTGCCGAACTACCGCCGGACTACCGCCGCACCACTGCCGTAGGTCCGCCGTACTTCTGCCGTACTACCGCCCGACGGAGCCGGTCCGAGCGCAGGGAGATGACAACGTGGTCCACTCAGCCATCGACGCCGACACCCGGAGTACGACGCTGTACTTCCAGCGCTGTACCTGGTGCAACAACCCGACCTTCCAGCGGCTGCTCTGCCCCACCTGCGGCTCCACCGAACTGCGGCTGGAGCCCAGCGAGGGCACCGGTGTCGTCCGGCGCTGCGCGGTCGAGCAGGCCCGTACGCCGCTGGTCCGTCAGAAGTCGCTGATCCGGATGGCGGAGGGGTTCGACGTCTGGTGCATCGTGGACGGGATGCGCAGCACCGTCCCGGTCGGCACCCGGGTGCGGCTGTTCCCCTCCCCCGGCTCCGACCAGCCCGAACTGCGGCTGCTGCCGGTGGAGGAGCCGCAGCAGGAGCAGGAGGTCGAGCCGCGGCCGCTGCCGCCGGCGCAGGGCGGGTTCACCCAGCACCTCGCGGCCTTCGCCGAGTAGTCGGCGCGGGCCGTGCGGGCCCGGTGATCCGCGCGGTCTGCGCGGTCTGCGTGGTCCGCGCGGTCCGTACGGTCCGCGGGGTCCGTACGGTCGGGAACGACGGAGGGCGTGGCACTCGGTACCGGGGGTACCGAGTGCCACGCCCTCCGCGCTGCTCCGGGGGATCAGCCCTTGCGGGACTTCACCTCGGTGGTGAGCTGCGGCAGCACCTCGAAGAGGTCGCCGACCACGCCGTAGTCGGCCAGCTCGAAGATCGGGGCCTCGGGATCCTTGTTGACGGCCACGATGGTCTTCGAGGTCTGCATGCCGGCCCGGTGCTGGATGGCGCCCGAGATGCCGTTGGCGACGTACAGCTGCGGGGAGACCTGCTTGCCGGTCTGGCCGACCTGCGAGCTGTGCGGGTACCAGCCGGCGTCGACGGCGGCACGCGAGGCACCGACCGCGGCGCCCAGCGCGTCGGCGAGCTCCTCGACCACGCCGAAGCCCTCGGCGGCACCGACACCGCGGCCGCCGGAGACCACGATCGCGGCCTCGGTCAG
>NZ_JBVIFM010000065.1:0-1304 GCF_055571335.1 Kitasatospora sp. NPDC030952 | reverse complement strand
GGACCCACAACACCCCCACCACCACAACCACCAAAACCCCCACCCCCCACCACACCCCCCTCCCCACCTACCCCTTCCAACACCAGCACTACTGGCTCCACCCGGTCGCCGACTCCGGCGACTTCGGACGGCACAGCACCGGACACCCGCTGGTCGGCGGTGCCATCGAACTACCGGGCAGCGACGCCCTGGTACTCACCGGACGGGTCTCCCTCGAAGCCCAGCCGTGGCTGGCCGACCACGCCGTCCTCGACACCGTCCTGCTCCCCGGCACCGCGTTCCTCGACATCGCCCTGCGGGCAGGGTCCGAGGTCGGCTGCACCCACGCGGAGGACATCACCCTCGACAACCCGCTGCTCGTGCCCGAGAACGGCACGGTCGACCTTCAGATCCAGGTCAACTCGCCTGGCGATGACGGCAGTCGGCCCTTCACGATCCACTCCCGCCGCGGCGACGCCGAGTGGATCCGGCACGCCACCGGCGTACTCTCACCCGAAGCGCCGCCGGCACCGCCGACTCCGCCGCACGCGGCCTGGCCGCCCCCGACCGCCACGCGCCTGCCGATCGCGGACCTCTACGGGCAACTGGCCGGACGCGGCTACACCTACGGACCCGCGTTCCAGGGCCTTCGGGCCGCCTGGCAGGACGCGGACGCCTTGTACGCCGAAGTGGAACTGACCGAGGACGTCAGCGAGGCCGGCTTCGGGGTCCACCCCGCACTGCTCGACGCGGCGCTCCACGTGCGGCTCGCGTCCACCGGTGACGACACGGACCTGGAGCTGCCGTTCTCCTGGTCGGGCGTCAGCCTCCACAGCTACGGCGCGCGAACGCTCCGCGCCCGGATGACCCTCACGGACGACACCACGATCGCCCTGGAGATGACGGACCCGGACGGCAAGCCGGTCCTCACCGTCGGCGCTCTGGCCACACGGCCGGTGGACGCGGCGAAGCTCGTGTCAGGCGACCTCGCGCCGCTGGTGCTGGAGTGGGTCCCCGTCACCACCGACACCACACCCACCACCACACCCACCACCCCCGACATCCTCATCGTCCACCCCCAGAACAACACCACCCCGCTCGACGACCAGCTCACCGCCGCCCACCACACCGCCGAACACACCCTCACCCGCGTCCAGCAATGGCTCGCCCAGGACCGCACCGACAACGCCCACCTCGTCATCATCACCCGGGGTGCCATCTCCACCAGCGCCGACGACCCCATCACCGACCTCCCCGCCGCCACCATCTGGGGACTCATCCGCACCGCCCAGAACGAACACCCCCACACCTTCACCCTCCTCGAC
>NZ_JBVIFM010000064.1:0-1310 GCF_055571335.1 Kitasatospora sp. NPDC030952 | reverse complement strand
GCGGAAGCGGTTGATGGCGGGCAGGTGCTTCTCGCGCAGTTCGGCGTTCTGGACGCCGAGGCCCTCCTCGGGGGCCAGGCAGAGCACGCCGACCTTGCCCTGGTGCTTGTTGTGGTGCACGTCGAGGGCGGCCTGGCCGGTCTCCTCCAGGGAGTAGACCTTGGAGAGGGTCGGGTGGATCTTTCCCTTGGCGATCAGGCGGTTGGCCTCGTAGGCCTCGCGGTAGTTGGCGAAGTGCGAGCCGACGATCCGCTTGAGCGACATCCACAGGTAGCGGTTGTCGTACTGGTGCATGTAGCCGGAGGTGGAGGCGCAGGTGACGATGGTGCCGCCCTTGCGGGTGACGTACACCGAGGCGCCGAAGGTCTCCCGGCCCGGGTGCTCGAAGACGATGTCGACGTCCTCGCCGCCGGTGAACTCGCGGATCTTCGCGCCCAGGCGCTTCCACTCCCGCGGGTCCTGGTTGTTCTCGTCCTTCCAGAACCGGTAGCCCTCGGCGGAACGGTCGATGATCGCCTCGGCGCCCATGGCGCGGCAGATGTCGGCCTTGGCCTCGCTGGAGACCACGCAGATCGGGGTGGCGCCGCCGGCCAGCGCGTACTGGGTGGCGTACGAGCCGAGGCCGCCGCTGGCGCCCCAGATCAGCACGTTGTCGCCCTGCTTCATGCCGGCGCCGTTGCGCGAGACCAGCTGGCGGTAGGCGGTGGAGTTGACCAAGCCGGGGGAGGCGGCCTCCTCCCAGGTCAGGTGCTTGGGCTTGGGCAGCAGCTGGTTGGTCTTCACCAGCGCGATCTGGGCCAGGCCGCCGAAGTTGGTCTCGAAGCCCCAGATGCGCTGCTCCGGGTCCATCATCGTGTCGTTGTGGCCGTCCGGGGACTCCAGCTCGACGGACAGGCAGTGGGCGACGACCTGGTCGCCGGGCTTCCACGCGTTGACGCCGGCGCCGGTGCGCAGCACCACGCCCGCGAGGTCGGAGCCGAGCACGTGGTACGGCAGGTCGTGGCGCTCGGTGAGCGGCGACAGCCGGCCGTAGCGCTCCAGGAAGCCGAAGGTGGAGACCGGCTCGAAGATCGAGCTCCACACGGTGTTGTAGTTCACCGAGCTGGCCATGACGGCGACCAGGGCCTCGCCGGGGCCCAGCTCCGGCAGGGCGACGTCGTCGAGGTGAAGGGACTTGCGGGGGTCCTTGTCGCGGCTGTCGAGGCCCGCGAACATCTGCTCCTCGTCCTTGTGGAGCGTGACCGCCCGGTAGGACTCGGGGAGCTTGATCGCCGCGAAGTCCGCCGACGTGGCGTCGGAGCTGAGGATCG
>NZ_JBVIFM010000063.1:0-1347 GCF_055571335.1 Kitasatospora sp. NPDC030952 | reverse complement strand
TCCAGGGTCCGCAGCGCAGACTGCGTCGGGACCGGGATCGAGGACGCCTCCTCGTTCCAGATGTGGAAGGTCTTGCCGGTCGGGAACGCCGCCCGGGTGCGACGGGTGCGGAGGTTGGCCGCGTCGCGGCCGGCGGCCTCCTCCGCCAGCAGGGCCCGCACGATCTCGGCGGGATCCCATCGCTGGGCCTTCGCGGTCGGGATGATCTCGGCCATCGCCCGGCGGATGTGCGGCAGTTTCAACCTGCGGGTCAGCGCGATCGCCTCGTCGAACGCGGCGCCGGACGTCGCGGCGACCGCGGAGGCGGGCGCTTGCATGCGCGGTCGCGTCGCGGCTGCTTGGGCAGGACTGTCGTTCATGAAACAGGTGCTCTTTCCAGTTCGGGGCCGACGTCGAGTGCCCGTCGGCCGAGGTGATGATGTTGCTGTCATGGGGGTCGGATAGGTTGCCCGGATGACTGACACGGACCCGCTGGTGCCCGTCCTTGCCGGACTCGTCGTCGACGTCGTCCGGTTCCTCGACAGCTGCGAGGACGACGAGGTCGACCCCGACTCCGCGGTGAAGATGATGGAGAGCGTGAGCTGGGTGCTCGGGCAGTTGCCGCAGGACCGGCGCGAGCGGTTCCTGACCGTGCTCGCCGACCTGGCCGAGGCCGAGCAGGACCCGGACCGGCGGGAGTTCCTGGAGAACTTCCCCGTCGCCAGCGGCCTGGTCGAGGAGGAGCCCGAGGGCTCAGGCTGAGCCGAAGCCTGACCAGGCGGAGGTGCCCGGCTGCAGGCTGTGGTCCTCGCTGCGGCGGACCGGCTCTGCGTGGTCGTGCTCGCCTTGGTGGCCGAGGATCGACAGCAGGTCGCCTTCGGCGAACCGGCCGACCGTCGCCGCGGTGCCAAGAGCACGGTCGACGTCGGCGGTTCCGTAGAGCTTGGCGAGCGCAACCGCGTCGGTCATCTTCGCCCTGATCCGGCGGACACCGGTCGCCGCCGCCTCGACCAGCCAGGCCGCCGCCCCGGGGCCGATCGCCAGGAACTGGGCCTCGGCCGGGTTCGTCGGCTTCGGCGTGCGCTCGCCGCGAGGGGCCTCGGGGTAGTGCTCGTCGGCGATCCGCGGACTGCCCGGCGCGGAGCGAAGGTGGCGGGCGACCTCGACCGCGCTGCCCGCGGCCATCGCGGTGACGATCAGCTCGTCGCCGTGGAAGCGGACCCAGACCCGCTCGTCGACGAACTCGTGCGGGACCGAGTAGCGGACCGACTCGACCGAGATCGTGGAGTCCTTGCCGACCCGGCGGGTCTCGCCGAACGCGGCGGTGAACGGCTGCTCGGGCACCGGGTGCAGCCGCAGCCGCTCCTC
>NZ_JBVIFM010000061.1:0-1595 GCF_055571335.1 Kitasatospora sp. NPDC030952 | reverse complement strand
CCCCTTCGCGCTGTCCCACCTGGACGCGCTGGAGGCCGAGTCGGTGCACATCTTCCGCGAGGTCGCGGGGGAGTTCGAGCGTCCGGTGATCCTGTTCTCCGGCGGCAAGGACTCCATCCTGATGCTGCACCTGGCGCTCAAGGCCTTCGCGCCCGCGCCGGTGCCGTTCTCCCTGCTGCACGTCGACACCGGGCACAACTTCCCCGAGGTGATCGCCTACCGGGACCGCGTCGTCGCCGAGCACAACCTGCGCCTGCACGTGGCCCACGTCCAGGACTTCATCGACGACGGCCGGCTGCGCGAGCGCCCCGACGGCACCCGCAACCCGCTGCAGACCGTGCCGCTGCTCGACGCGATCGAGTCCAACAGGTTCGACGCCGTCTTCGGCGGCGGCCGCCGGGACGAGGAGAAGGCCCGCGCCAAGGAGCGCGTCTTCTCGCTGCGCGACGAGTTCGGCGCCTGGGACCCGCGCCGCCAGCGCCCCGAGCTGTGGTCGCTGTACAACGGCCGGCACGCGGCCGGCGAGCACGTGCGGGTCTTCCCGCTGTCCAACTGGACCGAGCTGGACGTCTGGCAGTACATCGAGCGCGAGGGCATCGAACTGCCGGAGATCTACTACGCGCACGAGCGGGACGTCTTCTCCCGCAGCGGCATGTGGCTGACCGCCGGCGAGTGGGGCGGCCCCAAGGACGGCGAGCCGGTCCAGCGGCGGCTGGTCCGCTACCGCACCGTCGGCGACATGTCCTGCACCGGCGCCGTCGACTCCGACGCCACCACCATCGAGGCGGTGATCGCCGAGATCGCCGCCAGCCGCCTCACCGAGCGCGGCGCCACCCGCGCCGACGACAAGCTGTCCGAGGCCGCGATGGAAGACCGCAAGCGCGAGGGGTACTTCTAAATGAGCACGACCATCGAGACCAGCGCCACCTCCCTGCTGCGCTTCGCCACCGCCGGCTCCGTCGACGACGGCAAGTCCACCCTGGTCGGCCGGCTGCTGCACGACTCCAAGTCGGTGCTCGCCGACCAGCTGGAGGCCGTCGAGCGCGTCTCCCTGGGCCGCGGCCAGGAGGCGCCCGACCTCGCACTGCTCACCGACGGCCTGCGCGCCGAACGCGAGCAGGGCATCACCATCGACGTCGCCTACCGCTACTTCGCCACCCCCCGGCGGCGGTTCATCCTCGCCGACACCCCCGGGCACGTGCAGTACACCCGCAACATGGTGACCGGCGCCTCCACCGCCGAGCTCGCCGTCGTCCTGGTCGACGCCCGCAACGGCGTGGTCGAGCAGACCCGCCGGCACGCCGCCGTCGCCGCGCTGCTGCGGGTGCCGCACGTCGTGCTGGCCGTCAACAAGATGGACCTGGTCGACTACGCCGAGCCCGTCTTCGCCGCCATCGCCGAGGAGTTCACCGCCTACGCCGCCTCGCTCGGCGTGCGCGACGTGCTGGCGGTCCCGATCTCCGCGCTCGCCGGGGACAACGTCGTCGAGCCGTCCGCGCACATGGACTGGTACGGCGGCCCGACCCTGCTGGAGCACCTGGAGACCGTCCCGGTCGGCAGCGACCCGAGCGCCGAACCGGCCCGCTTCCCGGTCC
>NZ_JBVIFM010000060.1:0-1723 GCF_055571335.1 Kitasatospora sp. NPDC030952 | reverse complement strand
CCTCCTCACCACCGGCCACACCCACTTCATCGAAACCAGCCCCCACCCCGTCCTCACCACCCCCATCCAACAAACCGCCGACACCACCGACACCGCGGTGGCCACGATCGCCACCCTCCGGCGCAACCACGGCGGCCCGTCGCAGCTGGCGACCGCCCTGGCGCTGGGCCGGATCTCGGGCCTGCCCGTCGCCGGCGCCCCGTACAGCGGCCCGCGTCCGGCCCTGCCCCCGTACCCGTTCCAGCACGGGCCGTACTGGCTGCACCCCGCCGCCACGGTCACCGGTGCCCTCGGGCAGACCGGCACCGACCACCCGCTGGTGGTCTCCGCCGTCGAACTCGCCGACGGCCAGGGGCACATCCTCACCGGCCAGGTGTCCACCACCGGCCTCCCGTGGCTCGCCGACCACGCCGTGCACGGGACCGTGCTGCTGTCGAGCACCACCTACCTGGAGACGGCCCTCCGCTCCGGACTGGAGGTCGGCTGCGGGCACGTCGAGGACCTCACACTGGAGGTCCCGCTCGTCCTCTCCGACGGCGAGGCCGTCCGGCTCCAAGCCGTGGTGGGCGAACCGGACGCCGAAGGCCGCCGGTCCTTCGCGGTCTACTCCCGCCCCGCCGACGCCTCGGGCGACGCGCCGTGGACCCGCCGGGCCGGCGGGTCGCTCACCGCCGAAGCGCCCGCGCCCGCCACCTCGCCTTCGTCCGCGTCCCCGCAGTCCGCCGCCTGGCCGCCCGCCGGAGCCGTCCCGATCGACCTCACGGACGCCTACGAGCGCCTGAGCGCCAGGGGCTACGACTACGGACCGGCCTTCCAGGGCCTGCGCGCGGCCTGGCGGCTCGGCGACGACGTCTACGCGACCGTCGCCCTCCCCGAGTCCGAGCAGCCCGCGGCCCAGCGCTTCTGCCTGCATCCGGCGCTGCTGGACGCCGCCCTGCACCCCATCGCCCTCGGCCTGCTCGACGACCGCCCCGAGAGCGTCCTGCCGTTCAGCTGGAGCGGCGTCTCCCTGCACGCCGTCGGCGCGGACGGTGTCCGGGTGCGGCTCTCGCCGGTCGGGACGGGCGCCGTGGCCATCACCGTCACCGACACCACGGGTGCGCCCGTCGCGGACATCGCGTCGCTCGCCCTGCGCCCGGTCGACCCGGCGCGCCTACGCGCCGACACGGACCCGGGCCTGCCGTTCCTGGTGGAGTGGTCGGTGATCGACACGCCCGGTGCGACGGAGCCGGCCACCGGGGCAGCCGATGTGCTGGTCGTGCGGCCCGAGGGCGACACCGCCCAGGACGCCGATCAGGTCGCCGCCGCCCACCGCATCGCCGAGCAGACCCTCGCCCGCGTGCAGGAATGGCTCGCCCAGGACCGCACCGACGACGCCCACCTCGTCATCATCACCCGCGGCGCCATCTCCACTCACCCCGACGACCCCATCACCGACCTCCCCGCCGCCACCATCTGGGGACTCATCCGCACCGCCCAGAACGAACACCCCCACACCTTCACCCTCCTCGACCACCACGGCGACACCCCCGGACCCGAGGCAGTCGCCGCCGCCCTCGCCACCGGCGAACCCCAACTCGCCCTCCGCAACGGCCAACTCCTCACCCCCCGACTCACCCCCACCACCGCCACCACCCAACGCGAAGGCACCACACCCGCCCTCGACCCCAACGGCACCATCCTCATCACCGGCGGCACCGGCACCCTCGCCACCCACATCGCC
>NZ_JBVIFM010000059.1:0-1804 GCF_055571335.1 Kitasatospora sp. NPDC030952 | reverse complement strand
CCCTCGCCCACCACCGCCACACCCAAGGACTCCCCGCCACCAGCCTCGCCTGGGGACTCTGGACCGACACCAGCACCATGACCAACACCCTCACCGAGACGGACCGGGACCGGCTGGCCCGCCAGGGGTTCCGCGGGATGTCCGCCGAGCGGGCCCTCGCCCAGTTCGACACCGCGCTCGCCTCGGCCGAACCGGTGCTGGTGACAGCCGAGTTGGACGTGTCGGCACTCCAGCGGCAGTCCGCCGAGGGCACCCTGCCGCCCCTGCTCGGCAAGCTCATGCGCGCCAGGCCCCGCCGGGTCGCCGCCGCCACGGACCCGGGTGGCACCACCCTGGAACAGCGGCTCGCCGGCCTCACGGCACCGCAACAGGCCGAACTCCTCCACGAGTTGGTGACCCGGCACGTCGCCGCCGTCCTGGGGCACTCCGGTGGTGCCGAGCTGGACCCCGACCGCTCGTTCAGCGAGCTGGGCTTCGACTCACTGACCGCCGTCGAGCTGCGCAACCGGCTGAGCAGCGCCGTCGGCCGACGCCTGCCCTCGACCCTGGTCTTCGACCACCCGACCACCTCGGCGATCGGCCGACACCTCGCGGACCTCCTGCTCACCGCTCCCGCCGGGGCCGAGCACCCCGCCGTTCCGACGGCCCCGGCCACCACGACCGCTCCCGTGGCGGCCGACGAGCCGATCGCGATCGTCGGCATGGCCTGCCGCTACCCCGGCGACGTACGGTCCCCCGCGGACCTGTGGCGGGTGGCCGTCCAGGGAATCGACGCCATCGCCGGGTTCCCCGCCGACCGCGGCTGGGACGTCGACGGCCTATACGACCCGGACCCGGACGCACCCGGTAAGTCGTACGTGCGGGAGGGCGGATTCCTGGAGGCCGCCGCCGACTTCGACCCCGCGTTCTTCGGCATCAGCCCGCGCGAGGCGCTGGCGATGGACCCGCAGCAGCGGCTGCTGCTGGAGACCGGCTGGGAGGCCTTCGAGCACGCCGGCCTCGACCCCGAGGCGCTGCGCGGCTCCCGCACCGGCGTCTTCACCGGCGTCATGTACGACGACTACGGCTCACGCCTGATGCGACAGCAGCCACAGGGCTTCGAGGGCCAGCTCGTCACGGGCAGCGCGGGCAGCGTCGCCTCCGGCCGGCTGTCCTACAGCTTCGGCCTGGAGGGCCCGGCCATCACCGTCGACACCGCGTGCTCCTCCTCGCTGGTCGCCCTGCACCTGGCCGCGCAATCGCTGCGCAACGGCGAATGCGACCTCGCCCTCGCCGGCGGCGTGACCGTCATGGCCACCCCGGCGTCGTTCATCGAGTTCAGCCGGCAGCGCGGCCTGGCCGCCGACGCGCGCTGCAAGTCCTTCGCCGCGTCGGCGGACGGCACCTCCTGGGGCGAGGGCGTCGGACTGCTGCTGGTCGAACGGCTCTCCGACGCCTGCCGCAACGGGCACCAGATCCTCGCGGTCGTCCGGGGGACGGCGGTCAACCAGGACGGCGCCTCCAACGGCCTCACCGCGCCCAACGGCCCGGCCCAGCAGCGGGTGATCCGCCAGGCCCTGGCCAACGCCGGACTCACCACCGCCGACGTCGACGTGGTCGAGGCCCACGGCACCGGCACCACGCTCGGCGACCCGATCGAGGCCCAGGCCCTGCTGGCCACCTACGGGCAGGACCGGCCCGCCGAACGGCCGCTCTGGCTCGGCTCGGTGAAGTCCAACATCGGCCACACCCAGGCCGCCGCCGGCGTCGCCGGCATCATCAAGATGATCGAGGCGATGCGCCACGAGGTCCTGCCCAGGACCCT
>NZ_JBVIFM010000058.1:0-2582 GCF_055571335.1 Kitasatospora sp. NPDC030952 | reverse complement strand
CTCACGGAACACCCGCCCGAACACCGGGAACTCCGCCGCCAACCCCCGACCCATCCCCGCCCACTGCGCACCCTGACCCGAGAACACCAGACCCAGACGGGGCCGGGAGGCGGGCTCGGGGACGGGGGCGTGGGCGGCGGCGTCCAGGGCGGAGCGCAGTTGCTTCGCGGTGCGCGCGGGCACGACGGCCCGGTACGGCAGGGTGGTTGCGCGGGTGGTGGCCAGTGCGGACGCCACCTCGCCGAGGTCGGGGGCCTCGGCGGCAGCGGCGGCCCTGTCAGCGGCCGGGTCGGCGACCGTGACGTGGTCGCGCAGGCGGAGGAGTTGACCGCGCAGGCCGTCGGGGGTCGCGGCCGCTACGACGAACGGCAGTACCGGTGCGGGACCGGTGCCGCCCTCGGGCACCCGCACCGCTCCCCGCTCGTCCTGCTCGTCCTGCTCGTCCTGGGCCTCTGCCACCGGGTTCTCCGGGGCCTCCTCCACGATCACATGGGCGTTGGTCCCGCTGATCCCGAACGACGACACCGCCGCCCTGCGCGGCCGACCGGCCTCCCGCGGCCACGACCGCGACTCCGCCAACAACCGGACCTCACCCTCACCCCACTCCACCTCACGACTCGGCTCATCCGCGTGCAAGGTCCTCGGCATCCGCTCATGACGCAACGCCATCAGCGCCTTGATCACACCGCCGACGCCCGCAGCCGCGGAACTGTGGCCGATGTTGGACTTCAGCGACCCCAACCAGACCGGACCACGACCCCCGCGCTCCCGCCCGTACGTCGCCAACACCGCACCCGCCTCGATCGGATCACCCAACCGAGTCCCCGTACCGTGCCCCTCCACCAACCCCACATCCGCACCCACCACACCCGCATCCGCCCACGCCGCACAGATCACCCGCTCCTGCGCCACCCCCGACGGCGCCGTCAGACCATTCGACGCACCGTCCTGATTCACCGCCGAACCACGCACCAACCCCACCACCGGATGCCCCAACCGCCGCGCATCCGACAACCGCTCCACCACCAACACACCCACACCCTCGGACCACCCCGTACCGTCCGCACCCACCCCGAACGACTTGCACCGGCCATCCCCCGCCAACCCCTGCTGACGCGAGAACTCGATCCAGGCCCCGGGGGTGGACATCACGGTGACGCCGCCGACCAGGGCCATGGAGCACTCGCCGCGCCGCAGCGACTGGACGGCCAGGTGCAACGCCACCAACGACGACGAACACGCCGTGTCCACCGTGATCGCCGGCCCCTCCAAACCCAAGGTGTAGGCGATCCGGCCCGAGGCCACACTCGCGGCGCTGCCGGCCAGCAGATAGCCGCGCAGGTCGTCGGCGCCGGAGTCCATGTCCGTGTAGGACTGGCCGGCGAAGCCCAGGAACACCCCGGTCCGGGTGGAGCGCAGCGAGGTCGGGTCGATGCCGGCGCGTTCGACGGCCTCCCAGGCCGCTTCGAGGGCGAGGCGCTGCTGGGGGTCGGTGGCGAGGGCCTCGCGGGGTGACATCCCGAACAGGGCCGCGTCGAACTCCCCAGCGTCGTACAGGAATCCGCCCCGGGTCGTGTCGGAACGGACGGCCAGGTCGGCGAGGTCCCAGCCGCGGTCGGTCGGGAACTCACCGATCGCGTCCACCCCGTCGGCGACCAGCCGCCACAGGTCTTCGGGCGACTGCACGCCGCCCGGGTAGCGGCAGGCCGCGGAGACGACCGCGATCGGATCGTCGGAGGCCTCCGCCCGGGCGAGGCGCTCGCGGGTGCCGCGCAGTTCGGCGGTGACCCGCTTGAGGTAGTCGGCGAGCTTCCGCTCGTTGGGCGTGGTCGCGGTGGTCACGGCGGTCAGCTCGCTTCCGGGCCGAGTTCGCTGTCGATGGACGCGAACAGATCGTCGAGGGACTCTTCGGTGTCGGGGCTCAGGCGGGCCCGCAGGTACTCGGCGAGGGCGCTCGGCGAGGGATGGTCGAAGACCAGGGTCGCGGCGAGCGTCAGACCGCTCATCCGGTTGACCCGGTTGCTCAGTTCCACGGCCGTCAGCGAGTCGAAGCCCAGCTCGGCGAACGGCCGGTCGGGGTCGATCGCGCGGACGTCGGCGTGGCCGAGCACGGCGGCGGTCTGCTCGGTGACGACGTCCAGGACGTGTCCGGCCCGGTCGGCCTCGTCGAGGTCGGCGAGTTGCTCGGCCAGGCCGGCCGAGGGGGCCTCCGGTGCGACGGACTCGACCGGTTCGGCGGCGGTCCGGTGCGCCGGGCCGTCGGTGATCCAGTAGTGGTGGTGGTCGAAGGCGTACGTGGGCAGGTCGACCGGCCGTCCACCCCGCCCGGTGAAGAACCCGGACCAGTCGACCGGGACACCGGCCGCGAACAGCCGGCCCAGACCGGAGACCAGCGTCTCCGCCTCGTCACCACTGCGACGACCCAACGGCACCGCCTCCAGACCCTCCGAGGCGATCCCAGCGATCAGACCCGACAACACACCATCGGGACCGACCTCCGCACACACCCCCGCACCCCAACCCACCAGCGAGTCCACCACATCCGCGAACCGCACCGGCTCCCGCACATGCCGCACCCAGTA
>NZ_JBVIFM010000057.1:0-4228 GCF_055571335.1 Kitasatospora sp. NPDC030952 | reverse complement strand
CACACCCTCCCGGTCAGTGGTGTGGTCGTCCGCGAAACGACGGTCACCCGTCGCGTCCGGCACGTACTTCACACAGACGACGATCCTCAAGCTCACGGCCTTGTCTCCTGTACTGGTCTCGTCCGGCGGCTGCGACGTGCAAGCGGGTGCGAACACGCCACGCACCCGCTCCGGGCAGCGAGTTTCCCGTGCCGGTCCGGAACTTCCTGGCAGCATACTCGCCGGTAGTCCAGTGGTCACTACTGGCCAGTAGCTTAGGGCGGAGGGCGCGCGCCGCCGCTTGCGCCCATCCTGCCCCAGCCGGAGGCCGGGTCCACCTCGCGGGGCGGCGCGAACCGACGGCAAACAGATAACAGCTGACAGCGAACAGATTTCATCATCTGTTCGCTGTCAGCTGTTATCCCTCATCCGTCAGCTGTTTCACCGCTGCCCCGTCACCCCTCAGCCGCACCCACGGATCACACCGCCCGGCCGAGCGCCGCGATCACGTCCGCCTTCCGCGGCATCCCCGCCGCCCGGCGCACCACCCGGCCCGCCGCGTCCAGCACCAGGACGGTCGGCGTCCGCAGCACCTCCAGCCGGCGGACCAGCTCCAGCTGGGCCTCGGCGTCCAGCTCGACGTGCGCGACCCCCTCGACCATCTCCGCCACCTCGGCCAGCACCCGCCGGGTCGCCCGGCACGGTTGGCAGAAAGCGGTGGAGAACTGCACCAGCGTCGCCCGCTCACCGAGCGGTCCGCCCAGCTCCGCCTCCGACAGCCGTACCGTCCCGTCCTTGGTGCGCACCCTCAGCCTCCCGTCGCGCCCAGCCCTCAACAGCCCGAACACGGTCGCCGCCGCCAGCACGACGAGGCACACCACCAGTCCGGTCATCCCTCCAGTCTGCGACAGCACAGCCGAGCACCGAAAGGGTGGTCGACCTGCCGACACCGGCCCCGTACGATCGGCGGGTGGACTCCGACCGCCCCTCCCCGCCGCTGCTGACCGTCCGTCGCGTCGTCGACCTGGAGCTGGCCGCCACCGCCCGCTGTCGCTGACGCGCCCCACCACAGCCGTCCGTCGCGACCCTCCCGGAGCCCCCTTGCAGACCGACCCCCGCGGTCACCGCTTCGCCGCCGCGCTCACCACCCTGGTGCTGGCCGCCGCCCTGATCACCGGCAGCGGCCTGCTGCTGGCCGCCCAGGCCGTGGTGTTCGTACTCGGCGCGGCCGGCGGCCCCCGACTGTCCCCGTACGGCTGGCTGTTCCACACCTTCGTCGCACCCCGCCTGACGCCGCCCACCGCGACCGCGGACGAGCGCCCGCTGCGCTTCACCCAGGGCGGCGGGGCGGTGTTCGCCACCGTGGCCGCACTCGGCTACTTCACCGGGGTCATCTGGCTCGGCCTGCTGGCCGGCGCCTTCGCCCTGGCCGCGGCCTTCCTGAACGCCACCTTCGGCTACTGCCTGGGCTGCGAGATCTACCCGATCGTCCGCCGCGCCCAGGGCCGGCTCGGCGCCGGGGCCTGAGCTCCGACGGGTCGCCGTGGGCCGGGCAACGGAAAAGTTCCGCCCCGGGTTCATCACGGACATCACACCGTGAATATTCGCTTGACCCCACGGCTCAGGTGACAGCAGGCACTCGTTCGGGGGATCATCTCCGTGTATCACCCGTGACCGCCGCGGCGTGCCGTGCTCCGGTCGGCTCCCACGCACGGCTCGGGTACCCGTCGTACCGGGCCCCGGCCCGTGGAAGTCAGGACTGACCGTGGCAGAGTTCGTCTACCCGCCGGTGATCGGCGCCGCACTCACCGCCTTCCGTGCGCTCGACGTGCGGATCAAGATCGTCGGCGCCGAGCACATCCCCGCCAGGGGTGGAGCGGTGCTGGTCAGCAACCACATCAGCTACCTGGACTTCCTCTTCGCCGGCCTCGGCGCCTACCGCGGCGGGAAGCGCAAGACCCGCTTCATGGCCAAGGACGACGTCTTCCGGCACAGCATCTCCGGCCCGCTGATGCGCGGCATGAAGCACATCCCGGTCGACCGCACCGACGGCCAGCCCGCCTACGAGGCCGCCGTCCGGGCCCTGCGGGCCGGCGAGGTCGTCGGGGTCTTCCCCGAGGCGACCATCAGCCGCTCGTTCATGCTGAAGAAGTTCAAGACCGGCGCCGCCCGGATGGCCGCCGACTCCGGCACCCCGCTGCTGCCCGTCATCCTCTGGGGCACCCAGCAACTCTGGACCAAGGGCCGCCCCAAGACCCTCACCAAGCGCCACGTCCCGGTGACGATCATGATTGGCGAACCGATTCACCTGGAGCCGGGCGACAAGCCCGTCATGGTCACCAGAAAGCTGCGCGCCGCCATGAGCGAGATGCTCGACCGGGCCCAGCGCGAGTACCCCGGCAAGCCGTCCGGCCCGGACGACTCCTGGTGGCTGCCCGCCCAGCTCGGCGGCACCGCACCCACGCTGGAGGTCGCCGAGGCCGAGGACGAGGCGGAGGCCGTCGCCAAGGCCGAGCGCCGCGCCGCCCGGGACTGACCCACCCCGCCGCACCCCATCCACCCCGTCTACTCCGTGTGACCGAGTGAATGCGATCCGTCGCGTGTCGCCCCGGCCGCCGACACACCCCGTCTGACACAGTGACAGCTCCTTCCAGGGGCCTTCCTCCTGGATTCGTCCTGCGTCCCTCCCACATCGGAGTCGGGCACACGTCGGAGCGGTCGGAAAGGTCGAAGACGGAGATGACACGGATCACCGGCACACGGCAGTCCCCCACCAGCAGCAAGGCCCGCACCCGCGCAACCGCCGGTGCGGGCCTCCTGCTTGTGGGCACCCTGCTCACCGGGTGCGGGGCCGAACCCGGCGACATCCCGCTCTCCGAGATCCGCCCGGAATCACCCACCGCCGCACCGGACCCCAGCCCGTCCGCGACCCCCGGCGTCGTCGGCGCCGCGAACGCCGAGGCCCACAACGGACTGATCGTCAGCCGCGCCTACACCGACGCCGCCCGCGCCACCAGCGCCATCGTCACCCTCGGCCCCGACGGCACCGGCCAGCACCAGATCACCCAGCCGCCCGAGCGCGCCCGCGACGACCGCCCCGACTGGTCCCCCGACGGCACTGCCATCGCCTTCGACCGCACCGACCCCCGGACCGGCGCGGCCCGCCTCTGGACGGTCTCCGCCGGCGGCGACAACGCCCACCAGATCAGCCAGCTCTGCGACAGCGGCAGTGCCACCGCCGACTGCGCCAACGAGGACGAACGCGCCCCCGCCTTCTCCCCGGACGGCAAGCAGCTCGCCTTCAGCCGCTCCTGGGGCGCCCTGGACCAAGCCCACAACAACCAGGTCCAGTACTCGGACCTCTACCTGATGAGCCCCGACGGCACCAGCGTCCAGCGGCTCACCTTCCTCACCAACGACAAGCCCTACTCCGGTGCCATCAGCAATCCCAGCTGGTCCCCGGACGGCAAGCAGCTCACCTTCGAGTACCGCACCAGCGCCACCGCACAGCCCGCCAACAGCCGCGCCATCTACGTCGTCGGCGCGGACGGCACCGGCCTGCGCCAGCTCACCCCCTGGGAACTGCGCGCCGGCGACCGCGCGGCCTGGTCGCCCGACGGCACCCAGATCCTCTTCACCACCTACCCGGCCGGCCCCGACAACGCCCCCGGCGGCGGCATCTACACCGTCCACCCCGACGGCACCGCCATCGGCGCGCTCACCCCCGCGCCCTCCACCGCCTTCTACGGCTCGGCCAGCTACGCGCCCGACGGCAAGTCCATCGTCTTCGCCCAGGCGCCCGCCGGCTCCGGCGCGGACCTCTACAGCATGCGCCCGGACGGTACGGGCGTCGCCCGGCTCACCAACAGCGCGGACAAGTGGCTCGACCGCCCGTCCTGGGGAACGGCGGCCGTGCCGACGGCCCAGGCGACCCCGGCCGAATCCCCGGCCGCGGCCGCGTCAGGGGACCCGTCGGCATCCGCGGTACCGGCGGCGCCCGGGGCACCGGCCGGGGCGACGCCGTCCGGGGCCCCGACCGCTGAGGCCACGCCGGCCCAGGCCCAGGGGCAGCCGAAGACCGACGACACCCAGCCGCAGGACGACGACGACAACTGAGCGCGAAGCAGAAATGCGAAAAGCCCCTGATCCAAAAGGGATCAGGGGCTTTTCTGAAGAATTGTTCGGCGGCGTCCTACTCTCCCACAGGGTCCCCCCTGCAGTACCATCGGCGCTGTGAGGCTTAGCTTCC
>NZ_JBVIFM010000056.1:0-5244 GCF_055571335.1 Kitasatospora sp. NPDC030952 | reverse complement strand
GCTTCGGTGCGCAGGGGGTTGATCTCGGAGACGGCGCCGACGAGCGTGGTCTTGCCGACACCGAAGCCGCCCGCGATGACGATCTTCGCGGAGGTGGTGGCGCGGGTGGGGGCGGCCGCGTTAGAGCTTGCGAAGTCCACTGAGGACCCTTTCGAGCAGCGTGACGTCGGGCTGGTTTCCGGATTCGCCGCCGGAAGCGGGCTGGTGGATGGCGACCAGGCCGGCCTCGGCCAGGTCGGCCACGAGGATGCGGGCCACTCCCAGGGGAAGCGAGAGCAGCGCGGACACCTCGGCGACGGACTTGACCTCCCGGCACAGCGTGCAGATCCGCTGGTGCTCCGGGAGGAGGGTGGCCAGGCGCTGCGGGTCGACATCGGCGGAGACCAGGGCCTCCAGCGCGAGCTCGTAGCGGGGCCGGGTGCGACCGCCGGTCATGGCGAACGGCCGGATCAGCGGGCCGGAGTCCGGCTCGTCCTCGAACTCCTCGACGTACCCGGGCTCCTGGGCCGGCTGCCGGCCGGGGGCCGCGGCGGGCGCCGGGCCGGGCGGTGCCGGGTAGCCGGGCGGCGGGGCGTCGAAGGCGGGCTGCTGCCGGGCGTACGGGTCGTACGGGCCGTACTGCTCCTCGGGCGGGGCGTACGGATGCTGCTGGGGCTGCTGCCCGTACTGGTGCCGACCGTATTGCTGACCGTGGCCGGCGCCGGGTGCTCCGAAGGCGTCATGGCCTGTGCCAGGGTACGGAACGCCGTACTGGCCGCTGCGGTCGTCGGGCGGTGTCACGGTTCCTCTCCTCACAAGGTGCGGCGGTGCGGTGCGAGCTTCGGTACGAGTCCGGAGCCGGTGGTGCGAAGGCCGTACAACGTCCGAACCCGAGCCCGCCGAAGCGGGCCCGGGAAGGACGCGGAGGTACTTCGAATACCTGGACGGTATCCGACGAACCGTCAGTGCAGGAGACTGCCCTGGAGTTCCGCGCGGAGTGCGGGGGTGAGGACGGCGCCGGCTCGGTCGACGAGCAGGGCCATCTCGTAGCCGACGAGGCCGATGTCGGAGTCGGGTGCGGCCAGGACGGCGAGGGCGGAGCCGTCGCTGACGGCCATGAGGAAGAGGAAGCCGCGCTCCATCTCGACGACGGTCTGGTTGACCTCGCCGCCTTCGAAGATCCGGCTGGCGCCGGAGGTGAGGGAGGTGAGGCCGGAGGCGACGGCGGCGAGCTGGTCGGCGCGGTCGCGCGGGAAGCCTTCCGACATGCACAGCAGGAGGCCGTCCGCGGAGACCACCACGGTGTGGGACACCCCGGGGGTGTTGTCCACGAAATTGGTGATCAGCCAGTTCAGGTTCTGTGCGGCCTGGCTCATCTGAGTCAACTCAACGCTCCTGGTGGTTCGAGCCGCCGAAGAGATCGGTGCTCCGGTTCTGTCCGTTGCCGGACTGGTCTACCTGATCGGGGTCGATCCGGAAGCTTCCGGTGTTGCCGGCGCTGCGGCCCTGCTCCACACCGCGGCGCAGGTTGGTGAGGCGGCCACGGACCTCCTCGGGGCTGCGGGAGACCTGCGGCCCGTCCTGCGGGGTGGGCTTGGCGTTGCCGGGTACCAGGTTCTGCTTGGGCACCCGCCGGGGCAGTCCGGCCCCGGTGGTGCCGGCGGACGAGGGCTCGCGCAGCTGCTCGGCGCGCTGCCAGTCACCGTCGTTCGGCGACTGCCAGGGGGAGGAGGTCGGGCCGGTCGGGCCGTATCCGCCCAGGGCGGACACGTCGTGGCCGCGGGTCTCGACGGGCGCCGAGGTGTCCTTGGCGCCGGCGAACCAGTTCGGGCTCTCGCCGGTCGGGCTGCTGCTGACCGCCGGGGCGCCGCCCAGGTTGCCGCCCGCCAGCTGCTGGCCGGGGCGGCGCTGGGGCAGCCCGGACGGCAGGGTGGGGGTGGGCTCGGCGGCGGGCAGGGCGGGCGGCTCCGGGGCGTACGGGTGGCCGGCCGGGGCCTCCTCGGCCTGCTGGCCGTACTGGCCGGCGTACTCGTCCTGCTGGTAGCCGCCCTGCTGGTAGCCGTACTGGTCGTCGTTGCCGTAGCGGTCGTCGGCGTAGGCGGTCTGGTCGTAACCCTGCTGCGGGTACTGGCCGTAGCCGTCCTGGGCGTACTCGTCCTGCTGGTAGCCGCCCTGCTGGTAGCCGTACTGCTCGTCGTTGCCGTAGCGGTCGTCGGCGTAGGCGCCCTGCTGGTAGCCCTGCTGCTGCGGGGCGTACTGGTCGTAGCCCTGCTGGTAGTCCTCCTCGACCTCGGCGTCCACCACCGGCGACTCCGGGGCGCTCTCCAGGGCCGCGCGGCGGACCTGGTCGAGGCGCTGGGAGCGCTGGACGGCCTCCAGGGCCGGGCTGAAGCCGGAGGAGCCGGCGTTGCCGATGCCGGTGAGGTGGTCGTCGAAGCCCAGCTCGGCCGCGCTGCGGTTGTCCGGCGCCCACTTGGCGGCCGGCTCCTGCTCGGCGAAGATCCGGGAGACGGTGAACTGCTCCTCCTCCGGCTCCGGCACGGCCGCGGAGCGGGTGACGAACGGCGGGAGCATGACCAGCGAGGTGGTGCCGGCCGACTCGCCGGACGGGCGGAGCTGGACGCGGATGTCGTGCCGCTGGGAGAGCCGGCCGACCACGAAGAGGCCCATGCGGCGGGAGATGGTGGCGTCGACCGTGGGCGGCTCGGCCAGCTTCTCGTTGATCTCGGCGAAGTCGTCGGCGGTGAGGCCGATGCCCTTGTCGTGGATCTCGACCAGGACGCGGCCGTCCGGCAGGCGGGTCGCGTTGACCAGCACCCGGGTCTGCGGGCTGGAGAACGAGGTGGCGTTCTCCAGCAGCTCGGCGAGCAGGTGGACGAGGTCGGTCACGGCGGCGCCGACGACCTCGACCTCCGGGATGCCGGACAGCTCGACGCGCTCGTACTGCTCCACCTCGGAGGCGGCGGCGCGCAGCACGTCGACCAGCGGGACCGGGGTGTTCCAGCGGCGGCCGGCCTCCTCGCCCGCGAGGACGAGCAGGTTCTCACCGTTGCGGCGCATACGGGTGGCCAGGTGGTCCAGCTTGAAGAGGTTCTCCAGCTGGTCCGGGTCGGCCTCGTTGTTCTCCAGGTCGGTGATCAGCGCCAGCTGGCGCTGGATCAGGCCCTGGCTGCGGCGCGACAGGTTGGTGAAGATCGCGTTGACGTTGCCTCGCAGCAGCGCCTGCTCGGCGGCGAGCGCCACGGCCTGCTGGTGGACCTGGTCGAAGGCCCGGGCGACTTCGCCGATCTCGTCCTTGCCGTGCAGCGGGATCGCGCTGACCGAGGTGTCGACCCGGTCGGGGTCGGTCTTGGAGAGCTTCTCGACCAGGTCCGGCAGGCGGTGGTCGGCGATCTCCAGGGCGGCGCTGCGCAGGGTGCGCATGCCGAGGATCATCGAGCGGGCGACGTAGCCGGTGAGCAGGCCGGCCAGGATCAGTGCGGCGACGACGATGACCGTGTTGAGGATGGCGTCGTAGAGCGCGTTGTCCTTGAGGTCGCGGGACTGGGTGAGGACGTCGTCCAGCAGCGCGACTTCGGTGTTCCGCAGGGCCTGGATGTGCGTTCCGGCGGCCTGGTTCCAGTTGTCCGGGGTCAGACCGGAGTTCTTGGCCTCGGCGTACGCGGCGTCGGCCGCGGCCTTGCCCTTCTGCTGGCCGGCGGCGGCGGCCTCGGCGTAGTTGCCGGCCAGGGCCAGCAGGCCCTGCATGGTGGGCGCGCTGCCGTTCGGCATCTTGTAGGCCGAGCGGTCCTGGGCGGTGGCCAGCGCGACCTGGGCGTCGCCGTACTTCTTGGCGTCGCCGGGGTCGGCACCGGTGTTGAACTCGGAGAGGGAGACCTGCTCCAGCTTCTCGGCGACCAGGATCTGCTGGGTCATGTCCTGGTTCTCGTAGCGCGTGGTCACGCCCTGCGAGATGCCGACCAGCAGGCTCAGCATGAGCGAGCGCTGGGTCGAGGCGGAGGCCTTGGCCAGCGACATGGCGTAGATCGCGCGGCCCTTGCTGGTGGCGTTGGCGGAGCCGTTGCCGACCGAGTTGTCGTAGGCCAGCAGCGGCGCGAACATCGCCGAGTAGGCGTTCGCGGTGGCGCTGGCGAACAGCTCCTTGCCGTACGCGACCTGGCGCAGGTGCGGCAGGTCGACCACCAGGCTCTGGAAGGCCTCGTGGCGGCGCGGCAGCTCGCCGGACTTGTCGGACGCGTCGTACGCGGTGTTGTAGGCCTTCATCGCCGCGTCGGTGTCGGCGCGGCGCTTGGTGACCTCGTTGTTCGGGTCCTGCCCGGTGATCAGCGGTATCAGGGTCTTGTCGCGCTCGTTCTCGAGCGCCTCGGCGAGTTCGGTCGCCGCCTTGGCGAGCTCGGCGGTCTTCTCGGCGCGGGAGGCCTTGATGTAGCCGTCGACCGAGGTGTTCACTCGCAGACCGCCGAAGACGAGACTGATGATCACGGGGATCAGCAGGATCGCGATCAGTCGGGTCGGCACGCGCCAGTTGCGCGGGCGGAGGAAGTCGTACCGGCTGGTGCCGCCGTCACCCGGTGAGCCCGTCGAACCGGCGCCGGGGCGCGGTTCCTTGCCCGCCGTCGGGGGCTTGGGGGCCGGGGTGGCCTGGGCGCGCTCCTCGGTGGGAGTGAACGCGGAGAATCCGGCCTGTTCCGCGGCGCTGCCGTTCGGCGCGCTCTGGCGGGGCTCGGAGCGCCGCTGCGGGGCGGGTTGCTGCTTACGCCTCACTCGACAACTACCTCTCGGCCGACTAGCCGGCCATGGATCAATCCAGCGCTACCCCCGGGGCCCTGGCCCGGCACCGGACGGCCGACGCGGGATGTTCAGGGGTAGCTGGAATTTCAGCACGTGCAGGGATGGGGGACAAACAGCCGCCGCATGGCACCCGTGCCGGAACAATACGGACAATCAACGACATGACGGAGCAAATCCGTGGTGATCTGGCGCTGAGTGACGCTGATTCGCCACGCTGCGTCATTGTTGATCACAAAATGCCTACCGAACTGTTATCCGCTGCTTATACACGGGTCTTGCGCGCGGCCCCGGGAGGACACCGGCCGGTAAAGCACCGCCGCCCCGGCGACCCGTCAGTGTGACGGTTCACCGGGGCCGATCGGTTCCCGTGCTCGCCTCCGGGCCGTGGCTGTGGTGGTCAGCGGAGTCGGGCGAGGAGGGCGTGTTCGACGAGGGTGATGAGGGCGCTCTTGGCGCTGTCGCGGCGGCGGGCGT
>NZ_JBVIFM010000055.1:0-7002 GCF_055571335.1 Kitasatospora sp. NPDC030952 | reverse complement strand
TGTGCGGGGCCGTTGGGGGCCGACAGCTGACTGGTGGTCCCGTCCTGGTTGACGGCCGAGCCGCGCACCACCGCGAGGATCTGGTGCCCGTTGCGGCGGGCGTCGGAGAGCCGCTCGACCAGCAGCAGGCCGACGCCCTCGCACCACGCGGTGCCGTCGGCGGCGGCCGCGAAGGACTTGGAGCGCCCGTCGGGGGCCAGACCGCGCTGGCGGCTGAACTCCACGAACGAAGCGGGCGTCGCCAGCACCGAGACGCCCCCGGCCAGGGCGAGGTCGCACTCGCCGCTGCGCAGCGACTGCGCGGCCAGGTGCAGGGCGACCAGCGAGGACGAGCACGCCGTGTCCAGGGAGACGGCCGGGCCCTCCAGGCCGTAGGTGTAGGACAGCCGCCCGGACAGGATGCTCGCCGAGTTGCCGACGATCAGGTAGCCCTCCAGGTTCTCGTGCCCGGCGACCAGCGTTCCGTAGTCCCGGTCGTGGGTGCCGGTGAAGACGCCGGTGCGGGAGCCGCGCAGCGAGGACGGGTCGATCCCCGCGTGTTCGAACACCTCCCAGCTGGTCTCCAGCAGCAGCCGCTGCTGCGGGTCCATCGCCAGCGCCTCGCGCGGGCTGATGCCGAAGAAGTCGGCGTCGAAGTCGGCGACGTCGTGCAGGAACCCGCCCGCACGGGTGTAGGAGGTGCCGAGGTGTTCGGGGTCCGGGTCGTACAGGGCGTCGAGGTCCCAGCCGCGGTTGTCGGGGAAGCCGGTGATGGCGTCCCGGCCCTCGGCCACCAGCTGCCACAGGTCCTCGGGGGACCGTACGTCGCCGGGGTAGCGGCAGGCCATCCCGACGATGACGATCGGGTCGTCGTCGGACCGGACGGCGGTGACCGGAACGATGGTGCTCCCCCGGACGCCGAGGAGTTCGGCGCGCAGGTGGCCGGCCATCGTGGCGGCGGTCGGGTAGTCGAAGAGCAGGGTCGCCGGGAGGTCGAGCCCGGTCGCCTCGTGGAGCCGGTTGCGGAGGCCGACGGCGGTGAGCGAGTCGAATCCCAGTTCCTGGAGCGGGCGGTCCGGATCGACGGTGTCGAGGGTCCGGTGCCCGAGCACGGCGGCGATCCGGCTGCGGACCAGGTCGAGGACGGTCCTGAACTGCTCGTCCTCGGACAGGGCGCGCAGTTGTCGCGCCCACGCGCGGTTGTCGACGGCGGCGGTGCCCGCGGTCGGGACCCGGACCAGGCTCCGGAACACCGGCGGCAGGGTCAGCGCCCGTGCGTGCCTGCGGAGTTCGGCGTGGTCGAGTTCGACGGGCAGCAGTTTGCCGTGCCACCCCCCGGACAGCGCCAGGCCGAACACGGCGAGCGAGTGCCCGGTGGAGCGGGGCTTGAGCCCGTCCGGCGCGGCGGGCTCCGGTCGGGCGGGGTCCGACGGCTCCTCCGGCGCCCAGCCGAGCGACAGGACGGGGCGCCCCTCGGCGCGTCGGCGGTCGGCGAGGGCGTCGAGGAGTGCCCCGGCGGCGGCCCGGTCCGCCCGGCCGGGGGAGCCCAGGGCGGCGGCGGACGAGAAGAGGACGAAGGCGTCGAGTCCGGCGTCGGCCGTGAGGTCGTGGAGGTCCCAGGCGAGGCCGGCCCGGATGCGCAGGGCGGCGTCCAGGTGCTCGGGGGTGAGGGTGGCGAGTGGGCCGCCGGTCTCCTCGACCGCGTGGACGACGGCGGTCAGCGGCCGTCCGGGCGGGACGGCGGCCAGTAGTGCGGCGAGGTCCGCACGGTCGCCGATCTCGCCGGGCGCCGTGGTCAAGGTCGCCCCGAGGGCGGTGAGGCCGTCGGTGTCGAGCGGCGCGGCCCCGGCGGTGCGGGCGAGCAGCAGATGGCGTGCGCCGTGTTCGGTGACCAGGTGCCGGACGAGCGGACCGGCGAGGTCTCCGGCGGCCCCGGACAGCACCAGCACGGTGCCGTCGGGGTCGAACGGCCTTGCCCCTCCTGCCTGTTGCTCCTGCTCCCGTTCCTGCTCCTGTTCCCCCGGTGCGGCCGGCCCGGTGAGCGGCACGCGGACCAGCCTGGGCGCGAGCAGGGCGTCGGCGCGGACGGCGAACTGGTCCTCGCCGACGGCCGGAACCGCACCCAGCACGGCCTCGGTGACCTGCTCCTCGACGTCGAGCAGGACGAACCGGCCGGGGTGCTCGCTCTGGGCCGAGCGCAGCAGGCCCCAGACCGCGGCCTGGCCGGGATCGAGGACGTCCTCCGGGGCGCCGCCGTCGGCACCGGCACCGCCGCCGGTCGCGACCGCGCGACGGGTGACGACCACCAGCCGCGAGCCGCCGAGCGGTTCCTCGGCCAGCAGGCCCCGTACGGCGTCGAGCGCCCGGACGGCCTGCTCGACGGCGGCCGTGCCGGGCTCCGGCCCGCTGTCCGGGAGCGTCATGACGATCGTGTCGGGTGCGGGATGCGCGCCCTCCCGGACGGCACGGGCGAGCGCCGCGAGGTCGGTGTGGCGCTCGCCGGGGAGGGCGGCGAGGGCGTCGTCGTCCGCGTTCCCGGCGATGACCGCCCAGCGGGTGGTGGCCTCGGCGGGCGGCGGCACCGGGATCCAGTCGAGCCGGTACCCGGTGTCCGCGTCCGCGCCGCGGAGTCCGGCGGCACGGACCGGCCCGAGCGTCACCGAGCCGACGGTGGCGACCAGGGCGCCGGAGGCGTCCCGGACCGACGCCGAGGCGGTGTCGGGCCCGGTGCGGGTCAGCGCGACCCGGAGTGCCCGCGCGCCGGTGGCGTGGACGGTGACGTCCTGCCACGCCACCGGGGCGCGCAGCTCGTCGGTCGGGTCGACGGTGGCGGCCAGGGCGGTCTGGAGGAGGCGCGGGTCGAGCAGGTACCCGCCCTGCCCGGCGTCGTCGGGCAGGCTGACCTCGGCGTAGCCGGTGTCCCCGGCCCGCCAGGCGGCGTGCAGCCCGGCCAGCGGGACGGCCCCGCTGTGACCGAGGCCGGCGAGCCGGTCGGCCAGCTCCTCGGCGTCGACGGGGACGGCGCCGTCCGGCGGCCAGTCGCCCGCCGCTCCGGCGGTGCCGCCCTCGGCGGTTCCGTGGCCCGGGCCGGTGAGGACGGCGCCGGCGTGGCGGATCCAGGGCCGCTCCGGGTCGTCGCCGGAACGGGAGTGGACGGTGACCCGCTGGACGGTCGAACCCCCGTCGGTCGCGCCCCCGTCGGTGGCGCCGGGGAGGCCGCCGTCCGTGGCGCCGCTTTCCGTGCCCTCCGGGGCGACCGTGAGGTGCAGCCGCGCCGGCGCGCCGTCGGTCAGGACCAGCGGCGCTTCCACGGTGAGCTCCGCGACCCGGGTGAGCCCGCTCTCGGCCCCCGCCCGCAGGACGAGGTCCAGGAAGGCCGCGCCGGGCAGCACGGTGACGTCGTGCACGGCGTGGTCGGCCAGCCACGGATGGGCGGCGGCGGTGACCTGGCCGGTGAGGATCCGGCCCTTGCCGTCGGGCAGTTCGACCGCCCCGCCGATCAGCGGGTGCCGGGCGGTGGAGCCGGACGAGGACGGGTTGTCCGTGGGGTGCAGCCACAGCGACCGGTGCTGGAACGGGTAGGTGGGGAGGTCCACGCGGTCCGCGGGCCCGAAGAACGCCGACCAGTCGACCCGCACGCCGTGCGCGTGGAGCCGCCCGAGCCCGGCGACCAGCTCGGCCGCCTCCGGCCGGTCCCGGCGCATCAGCGGGACGAAGAGGGCGTCGGCCGCGGACTCCGGCCCCGCCGCCGAGAGCACCGCGTCCGGGCCGATCTCGACGAACGCGGTGACGCCCGCGGACCGCAGGCCGCGCACCGCGTCGGCGAAGCGGACGGCCGCCGAGACGTGCCGCACCCAGTAGTCCGCCGACGCCCAGCCCGCGGCCGGACCGCCGGAGACCGTGGACACGGCCGCGATCGTCGGCTCCCGGTAGGACAGCGACTCGGCGACCGCGCGGAACCGGTCCAGCATCGGGGCCATCAGCGGTGAGTGGAAGGCGTGCGAGACCCGCAGCGATCCGGTCTTCCGTCCCTGCTCCGCGAAGTGCGCGACGACTGCCGCGACGGCGACCTCGTCACCCGAGACCACCACCGACTGCGGGCCGTTGACCGCGGCGAGCCCCACCGCGTCGGACAGCAGCGGTCGAACCTCCTCCTCGGTCGCCCGGATCGCGGCCATCGCTCCGCCCTCGGGCAGCTCCTGCATCAGCCGGCCGCGCGCGGCGACCAGCGTCGAGGCGTCGGCCAGCGACAGCACCCCGGCGACGTGGGCGGCCGCGATCTCACCGACGGAGTGCCCGGCCAGGTGGTCCGGCCGCACCCCCCAGGACTCGGCCAGTCGGAACAGCGCCACCTCGACCGCGAACAGCAGGGCCTGCGCGTTCCCGGTCCGCCGGACCGCCTCCTCGTCGGCGCCCCACAACACCTCGCGCAGCGGCACCTCGTAGTGGGCGTCCAGTTCGGCGAGGACGGCGTCCAGCGCCTCGGCGAACACCGGGTAGGCCTCGTACAGGCCGCGGGCCATGCCCGGCCGTTGGGACCCCTGGCCGGTGAACAGGAACGCGACCTTGCCGCCGAGCACCCGGCCCGGCGCGGTGCTGCCGTCGGCGACCGCGTCCAGGGCGGCGGACAACTCCGCCCGGTCCGCACCGGTCACCACCGCACGGCAGGTCAGCGCGGCCCGGTCCAGGGCCAGCGCCCGTCCGGCGGCGGCCAGTCGGTCGTCCGGCAGGGTCTCCAGGAACGTCCGCAGCCCGGCGGCCTGCGCGCGCAGGGCCTCGGGGGTCCGGCCGGACAGCGGCCACAGCACCACCGGCGGCGCGGCCGCTCCCACCGGGGCGGGCGCCGCGTCGGCGGCGGACGGCTCCTCCAGGATGACGTGGGCGTTGGTGCCACTGATGCCGAAGGACGAGACGCCCGCGCGGCGCGGCCGGTCGGTACGCGGCCAGGCCCGGCTCTCGGTGAGGAGTTCCACCCGCCCGGCGTCCCAGTCGATGTGCGGGGACGGCGCGTCGACGTGCAGGGTCCTGGGCAGGACCTCGTGGCGCATCGCCTCGATCATCTTGATGATGCCGGCGACGCCGGCGGCGGCCTGGGCGTGGCCGATGTTGGACTTCACCGAGCCGAGCCAGAGCGGGTGTTCGCGGTCCTGCCCGTAGGTGGCCAGCAGGGCCTCCGCCTCGATCGGGTCGCCCAGCTCGGTACCCGTGCCGTGGGCCTCCATCGCGTCCACGTCGGACGGGCGCAGACGCGCCTCCGCCAGCACCTGGCGGATCAGCCGCTCCTGGGACGGCCCGTTGGGTGCGGTGAGCCCGTTGGAGGCGCCGTCCTGGTTGACGGCGGAGCCCCGGACCACGGCGAGCACCCGGTGGCCGTTGCGGCGGGCGTCGGAGAGCCGCTCGACCAGCAGCAGGCCGACGCCCTCGCTCCAGGCGGCGCCGTCGGCGGCGGCCGCGAACGACTTGGAGCGCCCGTCGGGGGCCAGGCCGCGCTGGCGGCTGAACTCGATGAACGCGGCGGGGGTGGCCATCAGGGTGACCCCGCCGGCGAGCGCGAGGTCGCACTCGCCGTTGCGCAGCGCGCGGGCGGCCAGGTGCAGGGCGACCAGCGAGGAGGAGCACGCCGTGTCCACCGAGATGGCCGGGCCCTCGAACCCGAACACGTAGGAGAGCCGCCCGGAGGCCAGGCTGCCCGCGCTCCCCGTCCCGAGATAGCCCTCGAAGCCGTCGGGTGCCGCCTCCATGAGCCGGTTGCCGTAGTCGTCGTACATGACGCCGGTGAAGACGCCGGTGTGGGTGCCGCGCAGGGTGGTGGGGTCGATGCCGGCGTTCTCCAGGGTCTCCCAGGCGGTTTCGAGGAGGAGGCGCTGTTGCGGGTCGGTGGCAAGGGCCTCGCGGGGGCTCATGCCGAAGAACTCGGGGTCGAAGTCGGCGGCGTCGTGGAGGAATCCGCCGTGGCGGGTGTAGCTGGTGCCGGGGTGGTCGGGGTCGGGGTGGTAGAGGGTGTCGAGGTTCCAGCCGCGGTCGGTGGGGAACTCGCCGATCGCGTCGACGCCGTCGGTCACCAGTCGCCACAGGTCCTCGGGGGAGCGGACACCGCCGGGGTAGCGGCAGGCCATGCCCACGATCGCGACGGGCTCGTTCTCCTTGGACTCCAGCTCCTGAACGCGCGCCCGGGTCCTCTTGAGGTCGGCGGTCACACGCTTGAGGTAGTCCCGCAGTTTCTCTTCAACCGTCATCTCAGCCGTCATCGCATTCAGTCCCGTCTCAAGCCGTGCCGAGCTCGTTGTCGATCAGGTCGAACATCTCCTCGTCGGTCGCCGAATCGAGGGCGACGGCGAGGGAATCGTCCGTGGCGTGCGTGGTGGAGTGTTCGGAGAGCAGCAGGCGCAACCGGGCCGTGAATTCCTCCCGGGCGTTGTCGGAGACCGTCCGCAGAACGCTTTCGAAGCGGTCGAGTTCGGCGAACGCCGTGGCATCGTCCGGCACCTGCCCGGAGCCCTCGCCCGATCCGGCGCCCGAACCGAGGCCCGCGCCGTCGGCGGACCCGTCGGCGGCGGCCTCGCGGGCGAGGCGGTCACCGAGGTGTTCGGCGAGCGCGCGGGGCGTCGGGTAGTTGAACGCCAGCGTCGCCGGCAGCCGCAGCCCGATGGCGGCGCCGAGGCGGTTCCGGAACTCCACCGCGATCAGCGAGTCGAAGCCCAGTTCCTTGAGCGCCGAGTCCGGATCGATGCTCTCCGGCGAACCGTGCCCGAGCGCCGCCGCGACGTGCGAGCGGACCAGGTCCAGCAGGAGCGTGCCGCGCTCGCCCTCCGGCGCCTCGGCGAACCGGCGCGCCCAGTCGCCCGTCCCGCCCCCGGTGGCACGCGTCCCCGTGGACCGCACCAACCCGCTCAGGATCGGCGGCAGTTCACCGCGCTCGACCCGCCTCCGTAGGGCGGTTCGGTCGGTGGGGGTGAGGAGGAGGTGGGGGTGGGGGGTGTGGAGGGTGGTGTCGAAGAGGGTGAGTGCGGTGGGGGTGGTGAG
>NZ_JBVIFM010000054.1:0-7955 GCF_055571335.1 Kitasatospora sp. NPDC030952 | reverse complement strand
CCTCCTCACCACCGGCCACACCCACTTCATCGAAACCAGCCCCCACCCCGTCCTCACCACCCCCATCCAACAAACCGCCGACACCACCGACACCGGTACCGAGACCGTCACCACCGGCACCCTGCACCGCAAGCGGCCCGGCTGGACGGCGTTCCTCGCCTCGATGGCGCGGCTGCACACCGCCGGCGCGGACGCCGACTGGACCCGGCTCTTCGAGGACGCGCAGCCCCGGCGGGTCTCCCTGCCGACCTACCCCTTCCAGCGGCGCCGCCACTGGCTGGAGCCCGGAACCGATCGGCGGACCACGGCCGACACGCCGCCCGACGGACCGGCCGAGGACCCGGGCGAGCAGGAGCGGGACACCGCCGCCCCGCCCGCGGCGTCCGAGGCACTGACCGCGCTGCCGCCCGCCGAACGGCGCCGCGCGCTGCTGGACCTGGTGCACCGGAACGCGGCCGCCGTCCTCGGGCACACCGGCAGCGAGGAGCCCGCCTCCGGGCGCTCGTTCAAGGAACTCGGCTTCGACTCCTCGCTCGCCGTGGAGCTGCGGAACCGGCTGGTGACGGCGACCGGCCTGGAGCTGCCCCCCGCGCTGCTGTTCAACCACCCGACGCCGCAGCTCCTCGCCGAACACCTGCGCGACCGCCTCGCCGAGGCGCCCCGCACCGCCGCGCCCACGACCGGGCACCGGCCCGGCCACCCGGCGAACGGGCCGGCCGCGGACGCCGACGACCCGATCGCGATCGTCGGAATGGCCTGCCGCTACCCCGGCGGCGTACGCACACCCGAGCAGCTGTGGCGGCTGGTGGAGACCGGGACGGACGCGACCTCCGACTTCCCGGACAACCGGGGCTGGGACCTCGACGCCCTGTTCGACCCGGAGTCGGCGGCCTCCGGCACCTCCTCCGTGCGCCGCGGCGGGTTCCTCCCCGACGCCGACCGGTTCGACCCCGCGTTCTTCGGCATCAGCCCGCGCGAGGCACAGGCGATGGACCCCCAGCAGCGGGTGCTGCTGGAGGTGTCCTGGGAAGCCCTGGAGCGGGCCGGCATCGACCCGTTGTCGCTGGGCCGGAGCCAGACCGGCGTGTTCGTCGGCGCGATGTCCCAGGAGTACGGGCCCCGGCTGACCGAGGGCGCCGAAGGCCTGGAGGGCTTCCTGCTGACCGGCACCACGGCGAGCGTCGCGTCCGGCCGGATCGCCTACACCCTGGGGCTCCAGGGCCCCGCGCTCACCGTGGACACCGCCTGCTCGTCCTCGCTGGTGGCCCTGCACCTCGCGGCCCGGGCCCTGCGCAACGGGGACTGCCCGCTGGCGCTCGCGGGCGGCGTGGCCGTGATGGCCACCCCCGGGATCTTCGTCGAGTTCAGCCGGCAGCAGGGGCTGTCCGCCGACGGGACGTGCAAGGCGTTCTCCGACGCCGCGAACGGCACCGCCTGGGCCGAGGGCGCCGGGATGCTGGTGCTGGAGCGGCTCTCGGACGCCCGGCGCAACGGGCACCGCGTCCTCGCCCTGATCCGCGGCTCCGCCGTCAACTCCGACGGGGCGAGCAACGGGCTGACCGCGCCCAACGGGCCGTCCCAGGAACGGGTGATCCGCCAGGCGCTCGCCGACGCCGGGCTCGGGCCCGCCGACGTGGACGCCGTCGAGGCGCACGGCACCGGCACCAGGCTCGGCGACCCCATCGAGGCCCAGGCCCTGATCGACACCTACGGACGGAACCGGCCCGCCGACGCCCCGCTGTGGCTGGGGTCCCTGAAGTCCAACATCGGTCACGCGCAGGCCGCGGCGGGGGTCGGCGGCCTGATCAAGATGGTGATGGCGCTGCGCCACCGGTCGCTGCCCCGCACCCTGCACGTGGACCGGCCGACCCGTCAGGTCGACTGGTCGGCGGGCACCGTACGGCTGCTGACCGAGGCGCGGCCGTGGCCCGAAACGGCCGTCCGGCGGGCAGCGGTGTCGTCGTTCGGGATCAGTGGCACCAACGCGCACCTGGTACTCGAAGAGGCCCCCGACGCCTCCGACGTCCCCGGCGTCCACCCGGTCCGCGAACCGGCGGCCGACGGGGCGGGCAACGGCGGGACCGGCAGCAGCGGGGCCGCCACCAGCGGGACCGGGAACGACGGCGACCGCCTGCCGCTCGCGGTCGGCGCCGACACCACCGTGCCGTGGCTCGTCTCGGCGCCCGACGAACAGGGCCTGCGCGCCCAGGCCGACCTGCTGCGCCGCCACCTCGACACCGCCCCGGACCACGCGCTGGCCGGCATCGGCCGGGCACTCGCCACCGGCCGCCCCGCGTTCGCCCACCGCGCCGTCCTCACCGGCACCGACCGGGCCGCCCTGGGCGCCGCCCTGGCCGCGCTCGCGGAGGGCGAGCCGGCGCCCGGCGTCGAGCGGGGCACGGCAGCCGACCGGGGCAAGGTCGTGTTCGTCTTCCCCGGGCAGGGCTCGCAGTGGGCGGGCATGGCCGCCGGGCTGATGGAGTCCTCGCCGGCCTTCCGGGCGGAACTCCTCGCCTGCGCCGACGCCCTCCAGCCGTACCTGGACTGGTCGGTGCGCGACGTCCTGGCCGGGGTACCGGGCGCTCCCGGGATGGACCGGTCGGACGTGATCCAGTGCACGACGTTCGCGGTGGTGGCGGCCCTCGCCGCGCTCTGGCGGGCCGCGGGGGTGGAACCCGACGCGGTGATGGGCCACTCCCAGGGGGAGATCGCCGCCGCGTACGTCGCCGGCGCGCTGTCGCTGCCGGACGCCGCGCGGGTGGTCGCGCTGCGCGGAAGGGAGCTGCTGCCGCTGGCACACACCGGCGGCCTGCTGTCGGTCGCCCGCTCGCTGGACCAGGTGACCGGACTGATCGCCCGCTGGGACGGCCGGCTGACCGTTGCCGCGCTGAACGGCCCGTCCTCCACCGTCGTCGGCGGCGACCTCGCCGCCCTGGAGGAGCTGGCCGCGCACTGCGCCGAGGCCGGCGTCTGGGCCCGGCGGGTGCCCATCGACTACGCCTCGCACACCGCGCACGTGGAGGCCGTCCGGGACCGGCTGGCGGAGGTGCTCGCGCCGATCGCCCCCCGCGCGCCGCGGACCGCCTTCCGCTCCACCGTGCAGGGGGTCCGGCAGGAGCCGTTCGAGACCGGCGCCGAGTACTGGTACCGCAACCTGCGCCACCGGGTCGAGTTCGAGCCGGTGATCCGGGAGCTGGCGGCCGAGGGCTACCGCACCTTCATCGAGATCAGCCCGCACCCGGTGCTGACCCAGGCGATCGAGCAGACCGTGGAGGCGGCGGGCGCCGCCGGCACCGTGGTCGCCGAGTCGCTGCGCCGCGACGACGGCGGCTGGGACCGGTTCGCGGCGGCGCTCGGCCGGGTGCACACCCAGGGCGTGCGGGTCGACTGGCGGGCCGTCCTGCGCGACGCCCCGGCGGACCCCGTCGACCTGCCGACCTACCCGTTCCAGCGGCAGCGCTACTGGATCGAACCGGCCGCGCGCGGCGCCAATGCCCTCGGGCACCGGTTCCTGGACACCGTGACCGAACTCGCCGACGGCGACGGGCACGTGTTCACCGGACGGCTGTCCACCGCGGCCCGGCCCTGGCTGGCCGACCACGCGATGCGCGGCACCGTCCTGCTGCCCGGCACCGCGCTGCTGGACCTCGCCGTCCGGGCCGGGGCGGAGGTGGGTTGCGGCACGGTCGACGAACTCACCCTGGAGGCGCCGCTCGCCGTCCCCGAGGACGGCGAGGTCCGGCTCCAGGTCGTCGTGGGCACCACCGACGAGGCCGGACGCCGCCCGGTGCGGCTGTACTCGCGGCAGGGCGGCGCGGAGTGGACGCGGCACGCGGCCGGCTTCGTCTCGGCCGGTGCGGCGGGCGGCCCGGGTGCGGGTGCGGACGTGTTCCCGGGTGGGGAGTGGCCGCCGCGCGGGGCCACCGAGCTCGACGTCGCCGAACTGTACGACCACCTCCACGAGCAGGGCTACGAGTACGGACCGGCGTTCCGGAACGTCCGGGCCGCCTGGCGGCTGGGCGAGGAGCTGTTCGCCGAGGTGACCGTCCCGGCGGAGCTGCGGACGGACACCGGGCGGGGTGCCCCGCACCCCGCGCTGCTCGATGCCGCACTGCACCCGCTGGCCGCCACCGGGGTGCTCCGGGAGGACTCCGGGCAGATGTTCCTGCCGTTCTCCTGGACCCGCTTCGCGACCGGGTCGGCGGCGGAGGCCGGCCCCGGCGCGGGCGCGGGCTCGGGTTCGGCATCGGATTCGGGTTCGGGTTCGGGCTCGGGTTCGGGTTCGGGCTCCTCGGCGGGGGAACCGCTGCGCGTCCGGCTGACCCCCGCCGGAGCCGACACCGTCGAGTTGACCGTCACCGACGAGACCGACAGCTCGGTGCTCGCCGTCGGCACCCTCGCGCTGCGGCCCGTCGCCGTCGAACGGCTCGCCCCCGTCCGGACCGTACGGGACCTGTACGCCGTGGAATGGCGGCCGCTGCCGCTCGGCGCACCCGAGGCCGCCCGGTGGGCCGTCCTCGGACGCGCGTGGCCGGCGGACGGCCCGGCCGCACATTCCTACCCTGACCTCGCCGCGCTGCGCGAGGCGGTCGCCGACGGCGCCGCCGTCCCCGACCTGGTCCTCGCCGGACCGCTGCACGCCGACGATGCCGGACCGGACGGCGCCGGACCGGACGATGCCGGACCGGACGACACCGCACCCGGCATCCCCGCGGACGCCGCGCACCGGCTCACCGGGCAGGCGCTGACGCTCGTCCAGGAGTGGCTCGCCGACGAACGCCTCGCCGACGCGCGACTGGTGATCACCACCCGGGGCGCGACCGCCGTGGACGACACGGCGCCGGCCCCCTCCCCGGCGACCGCCGCCGTCTGGGGCCTCATCCGGTCCGCGCAGACCGAGCACCCCGACCGGATCGTCCTCCTCGACCTGGACGACGACCCGGCCTCGGCCCGCGCCGTCCCCGCCGCCGTCGGCACCGGCGAACCCCAACTGGCGGTCCGGGCCGGGACGGTGAAGGTCCCGCGGCTGGCCCCGCTCACCACGGCCGGGCCGCCCGGCGATCGCCCGGCGCCCGACGGCACGGCGCCCGGCGCCCCCGCCCTCGACGACACCGGTCTCGGCAGCTTCGCCCTCGGAGGCACCGCCCTCGACGGCACCGTGCTGCTCACCGGCGGCACCGGCGGCCTCGGCGCCCTGGTCGCCCGGCACCTGGTGACCGCACACGGGGTACGGCACCTCGTCCTGGTCAGCCGCCGCGGCCCCGCCGCCGACGGCTCCGCCGAACGGGCGGCGGAACTGCGCGCCCTGGGCGCCGAGGTCACCGTCACCGCCGCCGACGCCGCCGACCCGGAGTCGCTGGCCGCGGTGCTGGCCGCCGTCCCGGCCGACCGGCCGCTGCGCGCCGTCGTCCACCTCGCCGGCGTCCTCGACGACGGGACCGTCACCTCCCTCACCGCCGAGCGGACCGACGCCGTCCTGCGCCCCAAGGCGGACGCGGCCTGGAACCTGCACGAACTCACCCGGGAGCTTCCGCTCACCGCGTTCGTGCTGTTCTCCTCCGCGATCGCCACCCTGGGCGGCGCCGGCCAGGCCAACTACGCGGCCGCCAACGCCTTCCTCGACGCCCTCGCCCAGCACCGCCGTGCCTCCGGCCTGCCCGCCGTCTCGCTCGGCTGGGGCCTGTGGGCCGACTCCGCCGGCATGGCGGGGCGGATCAGCGACTCCGACCAGGCGCGGCTGCGCCGCGGCGGCCTCGCCGCGATGCCCGCCGAGGACGCGCTCGCCCTGTTCGACTCCGCGCTCGCCGCGGGCCGGCCGGTCGCGCTGCCGGCCCGGCTCGACCTCGCGGCGGTCCGGACGGAGCACGACCGGGGCGAGATCCCCCCGCTGCTGCGCCGTCTGCTGCCCCGCACCGGCGGGCCGGGCGGCGCCCGCACCACCAGCACACGGCCCGCCGCGTCCGCCAGGAGGATCGCCGAACTGCCCCCGGCCGAGCGGGAGGCGGCGCTGCTCGACCTCGTCCGCGCCAAGGCCGCCGAGGTGCTCGGCCACGACGACCCCGCCACGGTCGAACCGGACCGGGCCCTGCGCGAGCAGGGTCTCGACTCCCTCACCACCGTCGAACTGCGCAACCGCGTCAACGCGGCCACCGGCCTCCGGCTGCCCGCCACGGTGGTGTTCGAGCACCCGACCGCCACCGCGCTCGCCCGGTACCTCGGCGAGCGGATCACCGGCACCGGCCGCACCGACGACGTCACGGCCACCCGGGTGCGGAACGACGAGCCGATCGCGATCGTGGGCATGGCCTGCCGCTACCCCGGCGGTGTCCGCTCCCCCGAGGACCTGTGGCGACTGGTGACCGACGGCGTCGACGCGATCGGCGAGTTCCCCACCGACCGCGGCTGGAACCTCGACACCCTCTACCACCCCGACCCCGACCACCCCGGCACCAGCTACACCCGCCACGGCGGATTCCTCCACGACGCCGCCGACTTCGACCCCGAGTTCTTCGGCATGAGCCCCCGCGAGGCGCTCGCCGCCGACCCGCAACAGCGCCTCCTCCTCGAAACCGCCTGGGAGACCCTGGAGAACGCCGGCATCGACCCCACCACCCTGCGCGGCACCCACACCGGCGTCTTCACCGGCGTCATGTACGACGACTACGGCAACCGGCTCATGCAGGCGGCACCCGACGGCTTCGAGGGGTTCCTGCTCGCCGGCACCCAGACGAGCGTCGCCTCCGGCCGGGTGTCGTACGCGCTCGACCTCGCCGGGCCCGCACTGACGGTCAACACCGCGTGCTCCTCCTCGCTGGTCGCCCTGCACCTGGCCGCCCGCGCGCTGCGCAACGGCGAGTGCGACCTCGCGCTCGCCGGCGGGGTCACGGTGATGGCCACCCCGAACGCCTTCGTCGAGTTCAGCCGGCAGCGCGGCCTGGCCCCCGACGGGCGCTCCAAGTCCTTCGCGGCCGCCGCCGACGGCGTGGTGTGGAGCGAGGGCGTCGGCCTGCTGCTGGTCGAGCGGCTCTCCGACGCCCGCCGCAACGGCCACCAGATCCTCGCGGTCGTCCGGGGGACGGCGGTCAACCAGGACGGCGCCTCCAACGGCCTCACCGCGCCCAGCGCCGCCGCCCAGCGCCGGGTGATCCGGCAGGCCCTGGTCGGAGCCGGGCTCGCCGCCGCCGACGTCGACGTGGTCGAGGCGCACGGCACCGGGACCAAGCTCGGCGACCCGATCGAGGCGGAGGCCCTGCTGGCCACCTACGGGCAGGACCGCGAACACCCGCTCTGGCTCGGTTCCATCAAGTCCAACATCGGCCACACCCAGGCCGCCGCCGGCGTCGCCGGCATCATCAAGATGATCGAGGCGATGCGCCACGAGGTCCTGCCCAGGACCCTGCACGTCGACGCGCCGTCCCCGCACGTCGACTGGAGCACGGGCAGCATCGAGCTGCTGACCGAGAACCGGGACTGGCCCACGCACGGGCGCCCGCGCCGCGCCGCCGTCTCCTCCTTCGGCATCAGCGGCACCAACGCCCACGTCATCCTCGAACAAGGCCCCACCGCACGGCCGGTGGCCCAGACCGAGGGACCCCCGGACGCGGCGGGGACGGCCGACCCGGCGCCGGTCACCTGGCCGCTCTCGGCCAGGACCCCTGCCGCCCTGCGGCAGCACGCCGAACGGCTGGCGGACCACGTCGAAGCCCACCCCGAACTCACGCCCGCCGCCGTCGCCGCCGCGCTCGACACCCGCGCCGGCTTCACCCACCGCGCCGCCGTGGTCGCCACCACACGTGGCGAACTCCTCGACGGGCTCCGGGCGTTGGCCGCCGATCAGCCGGACGGCCGGCTCATCCAGGGCACCGGGGTTCCGGGGAAGACGGTGTTCGTGTTCCCCGGCCACGGCACCCAATGGCCCGGCATGGGCCTCGCGTTGCTGGACACCTCACCCGTCT
>NZ_JBVIFM010000053.1:0-8072 GCF_055571335.1 Kitasatospora sp. NPDC030952 | reverse complement strand
GGCGCTGCTGGACGGCGAAGCCGTCGAAGCCCGGGCACAGGGCCTCGGACGGGAGGGTCACCTGGACGGATCCGCCGCTCTCGGGCCCGATGTGGGGGTCCAGCCAAGGTACGTGCAAAAGGGGCCATGACGTGATCTTGAAGCCCTGATCAGGTTCGCCGGACGTCTACCACCGCCGGCCCCCATCTGTCCTGGGTATCGGGTTTTCGATCTTCGACCAGGCGCCAGAGTGTGAGCATGCCCGCGCGGGCGGGGGCCGCCCGCGTCGGCTTCGGGTTGTAGGGCTTCGGGATGACCTCGATCGAACGGACCGCGTATCCGCGGTTCAAGCGGCTGATCACCGCGCGTGAGCTGCACCTGTTCTTCTCGCCGAGTCGGGAGGAGGTGGAGTGGGCGGTGGCCCGGACGGACTCGGACGGGCACCAGCTCACGCTGCTGGTGCTGCTGAAGTCCTACCAACGGATGGGGTGCTTCCCGCGGTGGGAGGAGATCCCGGAGACGGTGGTCGAGTTCGTGCGGCGGGCCGTGGAGCTGCCGGAGGACGTGGTGGCCGGCCACAGCGCGGAGAAGACGGCGAAGAACCACCGGGCGCTGGTGCGGCAGCGGGTGGGGGTGCTGTACGACGCCGGGCAGGCCCGCAAGGTGGCCGAGGAGGCGATCCGGGCGGAGGCCGCGTCGAAGAACAACCCGGCCGACCTGATCAACGTCGCGCTGGAACAGCTGGTGCAGAGGGGCCTGGAGCTGCCGGCGTTCTCGACGCTGGACCGGATGGCGATGCGCATCCGTACCGAGGTGAACACCGACATCTTCGCCCTGGTCCACCGGCGGATCGGCGCGGAGGAGCGGGCCGGCCTGCTGCGGCTGGTGACCACGCTCGGCCTGGACCGCAAGACGCTGTTCAACCAGCTGAAGCAGCCCGCGAAGCGGGCGACCTGGTCGCACCTCAAGAAGCTGGCGGAGCACCGCCGGTGGCTGGACGAGCTGGGCGACACCGAGGTGTGGCTGGAGGATCTGGCGGCCGGGAAGATCGCGGACTTCGCGGGTGAGGCCGAGGCGGCGGACGCGGCCGTGCTGCAGGACTGCGCGGAGACCAAGCGCGTCACGCTGATCGCCTGCCTGCTCCACAAGGCCCGGATGCGGGTGCGCGACGACCTGACCACGATGTTCTGCAAGCGGGTAGCCACCAAGGTGAAGCGGGCCCGCGACGAGCTGGAGGAGATCCGCCGCCAGCAGCAGGGAATCGTCGAGGTGCTAGTCGGCAACTACCGCACCCTGCTGCAACAGGTGGACACCAACGGTCCCGCGCAGACGGCGAGGGCGAAGGCCGGCGCGCTGACCAAGGAGACCCTGGACGCCCTGGAGGGCCTGGACGAGGAAGCGCTGCCCGGCGAGGTGTCGCGCCGGTTGAACCGGAAGGTGTCGGCGGCGTTCCTCAAGCTCTCTGAGGGCCTGATGATGCAGTCCAACGGCCTGTTCAGCGTCACCTCGGTCGTGGACGGCTTCGGCGGGTTTGCCGCCCAGTACGACCAGATCGAGAAGGTCTCCGCCCACCACGGCGACCTCTGGGAGGTGCTGCTGCACGGACACCTGAAGGCCGACCGGCCGGTGATGCTGAGTCTGCTGGAGAACCTGGACCTGGTGGCGACCAGCGAGGACAGCCGGGTCCTGGACGCACTCGGGCACCTGCTGCGCTTCCGCACCTCGCGGGACTATCTGCCGAGGCAGGGCAAGGACGACGAGGGCCGGGACACCGGGGTGGTGGACATCCGCTTCGCCACCCAGAACTGGCGGAAGATCGTGCGCGACCGCACCCGCCCGTCCGTATACGTGCGCCGGCACTTCGAGGCCATGGTGTTCTACTACCTCATCGAGGAACTGCGGTGCGGCGACATCGCGGTGGCCGGCTCCGAGGAGTACGCCGACTGGAGCCAGCAGCTGCTGAAGTGGGAGGACATCGAAGTCCGGCTGCCGGTGTACCTGGTCGAGGTCGGCTTCCGCGAGCCCGGCGACACCCGGCCGTTCGACGCGGCGGCCTTCCGCGCCCAGCTACAGGAGCGGCTCACCGAGGCGGCGGTGGCTGCGGACTCCGGCTACCCGGAGAACGAGGGTCTGTTCATCGACCCGAAGACCGGGGTGCCGACGCTGGAGAAGTACAAGGCGGACGAGCGGCGCCCGAGCGCGGTGAAGCTGGAGCAGGCCATCAAGGCCCGCCTGCCTGAGCGGTCCCTACTCGGGGTGCTGGCCCGCACCGCGTACTGGATCGAGTGGTGGCGGCGCTTCGGCCCGGCCTCCGGCCACGACCCCAAGCTCAAAGACCCCTTCGGCCGCTACGTCATCACGACCTTCGTCAACGGCACCAACCTGGGCCCCTACGAGGCGGCCCGGCACATCAACGGGGTGAGCGGGCACGAGCTGTCCGCCACGGCGAATCGCCATTTCTCCATCGCCAAGCTGAACCAGGCCATCACCGACGTGGTCAATGCCCACACCCAGCTCGACATGTCCCGCGCGTGGGGCGACGGCACCGCGGTGGCCGCGGACGGCACCCACATGGACACCTACCTGAACAACCTGGTCGCCGAGACCTCCGTGCGTTACGGCCGGCCCGGCGGCATCGCCTACCACCACATCGCCGACACCTACATCGCGCTGTTCACCCATTTCATCCCGTGTGGCGTGTGGGAGGCGGTCTACATCATCGAGGGGCTGCTGAAGAACGAGTCCGAGCTGCAGCCGACCACGATCCACGCGGACACCCAGGGTCAGAGCTTCCCGGTGTTCAGCCTCGCCCACCTGCTGGGCTTCGAGCTGATGCCCAGGATCCGCAACTGGAAGGACCTGGTGTTCTTCCGCCCGACCAAGCAGACCTCCTACGTCCACACCGACGCACTGTTCGGCCCACCCGGGCGCAACGTCATCGACTGGGACCTGATCGAGTCGCACTTCAAGGACCTCATGCGCGTGGCGCTGTCGGTGCGCGAGGGCAAGATCTCCTCCGTCCTGCTACTGCGGTGCCTGCGCTCCGGCTCGCCCAGGAACGCCCACTACGCGGCGTTCCGCGAGGTCGGCCGCGTGATCCGCACCATCCAGCTGCTGCGGTACCTGACCGACCCGCAGATGCGCCGGCGGGTGACCGCCGCGACCAACAAGGTCGAGGCGTTCAACGGCTTCTCCGAGTGGGTGCGCTTCGGCAACCGGGGCGTCATCGCCGATAACGACCCCGTCGAGCAGGAGAAGGCGGTCAAGTTCAACGCCCTGCTCACCAACTGTCTGATCTTCCACAACACCCTGGACATCGCCCAGGCGGTGCGCGAACTGCAGGCCGAGGGCTGGAAGGTCGACCCGGAGGACCTGGCCGAGGTCTCGCCCTACCTGACCGAGAAGGTCATGCGGTTCGGCGAGTACTCCACCCGCGAGCTCGACCTGCCTCCGGAGGCGTACGAGCCGCACCTGGACGTCGACTTCACCAAGCTCGACCCGCAGGACCTGGCCCCGTCCTCCTGACGACTGAATCAATCATGGTCGAGCTGCGGCTGACGATCGATCCCGCTGGCCGTCATTGTCGGCGGTCATGTGGTCGTCGAAGCGTTGTCGGTCGCTTCGGGAACGTAACCGCAAAGCTGTGGTGCGCATTCGGCCTTGTGGTCTCGACCCCACTGCGAGGTGTCTCGCTCGATGGAGCGGACGCGGTGGACGAGTCGCAACTGGTCCTTCCGGGATAGCACCGAGGGCAACGCTGTGAAGGTCTCAGGGAGTACGGCGACCATGCCACTGACCTGCTCTCCGTTGTACATCTGCAGCAGCGTGGTGCACTGCCACCAGTCGATCTTGCCGCCGTGACTGTTCGGGGTGCCGGGCCAGTAGTAGTTCGCAGGATCCGGGAGCAGATAGTGGACTCCGTCGGGGGCCAGGTGGGCCCGGAGCCATGATTCCCTTCCGCTCAGGCCGAGCCGGAGCCATCTGGCTTCGGCGTGCAGGGCGCAGACCGTCTCAGTGTCAAGGGCCTTGAGAACGTTCGCTTCCGGAGGCAGTGGCTGGAGCCCGGCCGGGGCCTTGACTGGCCAGCGCCTGAGCAGAAGGCCGACCCGTTGCTGCGGTGTCATCGGCAACGGGTCCTTGCGGGACGCCGGCAGTGGCGGGGGTGGTGTCCAGGTTCGCCCTGCCTGTTCGATGTGGCGCAGCATCCATGTCCGCGCCTCCGGGCCGGCGGTGTTCCAGACCCAGCTCATCGGTCGCTGGGCCATCGCCTGATCGAAGCTCCCGGAGGACTTGCCCCGACGGGACGGCTTCCTGGGGCCTGGCCGTGCGACGCCCGGAAGGTTGTGGCTCAAGTTGGCCAGGAACCTGATGCGGTCCAGGGCCTCGCCAGGGGAGTCGTCCTGTGCCGCGCGCTGTGCGCCTCCGGCCAGATGCCGGATCTCGGTGAACGCCCTGGCCGCCAGAAGGGCGGCTATGTCCCGGTCGAACTCGGTCTCCTGGCTCCTCATGCCGATCCCCACTCACTGTCGCTCTCAGGGAGGGTTGTGCGGGCCTGGGCATGCGACAAGGCAATACGGCGGCGTGCGATATCGACCTCAATGATCTTCACGGTGAGGGCGTCGCCGACCTCGATGTCGTTCCCGGACGATTCATCCAGCTCGCTGGTGTGCACCAGCCCCTGGAAGCCGTCCTCTCGGTCTTCGATGCGGACGAAGACGCCGAACGGGACGATCTTGGTGACCGGTCCGGTGATCACCTGCCCGATTCGCTGTGCGACCTGGGGCCACGGGTCTTCCTGTATTGCTCGGAGCGACAGCGGCACCCGTTCCCGGACCATGTCGACGTCGAGGACCTCGGCCGTGATCTCCTGGCCGACGCTGACGACGTCGGACGGATGGTTGATCGGACGCCAGGACAGTTCCGGGATGTTGATCATCGCGGTGAAGCCGCCGAGGTCAACGAAGGTGACGCCGAAGCTGGCGATGGTCGTCACCGTGCCGGTGACGACCTGGCCGCGCCGTAGGGTCTTCAGGAACGCCCAGTCCCGGTCGCTGGGCGTCGGCTCGGTCTGCCAACGTGCACGGAGAACCCCATCACTGTCCGGCAGCACAGCGGTGAACAGCGGGTGTCGGTCATCGGTAGTCAGGGATACGACGCCGGCAGCACACGCGTCGGCGAGCTGGGAGGCCAGTGCCTCGAATTGGGTCTCATCCACGACCATGCTGGTGATCCGCCCGTCCTCGCCCTCCCAGAGGACCTCCACCAGGCCCACCTCGGGCAGGGAACCCACGGCCACGTCGACATCGGTGAGCAGGTCCGGCCAAACCGCCAGCTGTGCGCGTGGGGTCAGCTGAGAGCGCACCGCCTCGATGTTGTCGCGGGTGAGGCGGTGCCAGCGGGAGGCGTTCGCGGCGTAGGTCTCCTCCAGGAACGTGGCGCGGTAGGCGCTCACCACCCAGTGCAGGCGGGCCCAAAAATCAGCGTCGGCCGGGCGCTGTACGCGCAGTGGGTCGTCGGGGGCGAACTCGTACGGAGAAGAGTCCAGGCGTTCCGGGAACAGTCCGAGCGAGCGGGTGCGGGCCAGCGCCGCTTCGCAGGGGCGGTTGCTGCCGATGTAGAGGTACTGGTCCCAGCCGACGTGCACCGCGAATGCTCCCTCCGCCTCCAGACGGCACCAGGCCCCGTTGTCGCGGAGCATGGCCCTGACCAGTTCCAGGCCGGCGTCAATCGGCACCAGCGCACCGTCGTGGAACCCGGTGAGGCCGCATGGAAAGACGCCCGCCAGGCCGTAGCCGTCGACCGGTGGTTCCAGACCGAAGTGGGCGAAGCCTCCGAGCTGCGGCTCGCGGATGGCCAGCTGGTCGACACCGGTCTCTTCGGCGAAGGCGGCGACGGCCTGCAGATAGGCGGCTTCGACCGGTCCGTGGTCACTGGTCGCGGGCTCGGCACCGGCGTAGTGGCCATGCTGATCGCGGTCGGCAGGGTCGTATTTGGTGACCTGGTAGACGTAGGGCAGCACGTCACTGCCCGCCGGAGGTCGAAGGCGCTGCTGCTGGGGTCTGGTGGCGTTCAAGGACGCGGTACACGGTTGCGCGGCTGACGGAGAAGAGCTCGGCCAGGTCGGCGATGGTGTGCTCGCCGGACTGGTGCTGCTGGACCAGGTGAGCCTGCTGGCGGGCGGTGAGCTTGGGCTGCTTCCCCTTGAGTTTGCCCTTGGCCCGCGCTACCGCCATGCCTTCGCGGGTGCGCATGCGCAGCAGGTCGACCTCGAACTCAGCGAAGGTGGCCAGGATGTTGAAGAACATCTTGCCCATCGGGTCGGCGGGGTCGTACAGCGTGCCGCCCAGCGAGAGCTTGACGCCGCGGGCGGTGAGCGAGTCGCCGATGTCGCGGGCGTCGGGCACCGAGCGGGCGAGGCGGTCGAGCTTCGGGACGACGAGGGTGTCGCCAGCGCGCACGGCCGCGATGGCCTGAGCCAGGCCGGGCCGGTCGCGGTTGGTTCCGGTCAATCCGTGGTCGAGGTAGATCCGGTCCTCCGGGACGTCCAGGCTGAGCAGGATCTCGCGCTGGGCGGTGAGGTCCTGCCTGTCCAAGCTGCATCTCGCATAGCCGACGCGTTCGCTCATGCCCGGAGCGTACGGTAAGCCCCCGCTCAGCGTACAGATCACCGGACACCCTAAATGAGACGCCGTCAGTGCAGGTCGATCTCTCTCGCCGGACAAGATCACGTTTGTTCGGTGAAGGTTCCCCTAACGGACACAAAAGGACTCCGTGGCCAGTACCCTGACGCGGTGACGACCGACACCGCCTTGTTGTCGAGGGCCATGAGTGGCACCGTCGACCCAGCCCTGCTGCCGCTGCCGGATCGCGTCGCGGAGCTTATGTCCGAGTTGGAGTGCCCGCCGCGACTGGCGGCCCACCTGCGAGCCGTCCACGATGTCGCACACCAGCTGGTCGACTGGATCGAGCGGCACTGTCCCGCCTTGTACTTCGACCGCGAGGCGGTGCTCTTCGGGGCCGCGACACACGACATCGGGAAGTCGGTGCACGTTTCCGAGCTTTCCGAGCCCGGTGCGGCGCACGAGGAGGCGGGGCGGACTCTTCTACTCGGCCGCGGCGTCAGCTCGGAGCTCGCCCGCTTCGCCGCGACACATGCATCGTGGACGGAGTCGAGTGTCGGTGTGGAAGATCTCCTGGTGAGCCTCGCCGACAAGATCTGGAAGAACAAGCGCATTCCAGACCTGGAGGATCTCATCGTGGCTCGGCTGGCCGAGGCCACCGGCCGGGCGGCCTGGGAGGAGTTCATCGCGCTCGACGAAGTCCTCTCCCGCATCGGCGACGAGGCCGACGAGCGCCTGGCGTTCCAGGCATCCTTCCCGATCTGAGAGAAACCGGCGGCACACTGTGACGATGACCCCGGACGCCCCCGGCCACACGCCGAGCGTCCCGCCGAAGCCCCAGCTTCCCGATCTCGCCGCAGCCCGCGAACTCGGACCGGCGGAGACCGTGAAGGCCCGCTGGCAACAGTTGCTGCTCGTCTGGCAGTGGCACCACGAGCGGCACGATGTCTTGCACCCCGGCAGCAACTACCCGGACATCGTGTCCCTGATCAAGGCGGCGGGAGCGGAACCGAAACTGCGGCAGCTCTACCCCTTCACCAGTCATTTCAGCCTGAACTTCAGCAGCTACACGAGCTACCCGTGGTCGGTCCAGGCACCCTCGGTCGATCCTCTCCATGACGGACGGTTCCGCGTCCGCAATCCTCGAAGCTCCGTTGTCATCGGGTATGCCCACACCGCGGACGCCGCGGTAGCCCTCGTCGTCGACAACCTCCCGGAAGGGCTCGACCCGGCTGTCGCCCACGATCAGGTCGGCTGCTGACCACCCCATTTGACCTGTAGGGCCCGGCCTCGACGGCTGCGAGGGCTGGCCGTGCGTACATGTCTCCACTTCAAGATCACGTCATGGCCCCTTTTGCACGTACCTTGGCTGGACCCCTACAGCGCCCCCAGGGACAGGCCGATGACCAGGCCGATCGCCCGGCCGCCGCCCGAGCGGCCGTCGTCCATGCCGAACGCCCATACCCCGAGCCA
>NZ_JBVIFM010000052.1:0-8181 GCF_055571335.1 Kitasatospora sp. NPDC030952 | reverse complement strand
CGCCCCAACCATCGCGTTCGGGGCAGGTGATCATCGATCTGCACATAGAGTGCCGTCAGGAGGGTGTCCAGCTCTTCGGTCGTCACAACCCGAATACTGGACACCCTCCCTTCATGCCCGGAGCAGAACCGGCAAACCCAGCCGACTTCGGAACTACTCGTCTAGGTGTATTGACCCTTAGGGTTGTTCACGCGGCAGATCGGTGGCTTGCCTCCGAGTGCGGTGTGGCAGCGATGGTAGTTGTATTGGTGCAGGAAGTCGGCCAGGGCGGCGGTGCGTTCGTCGTTGCTGGTGTAGGGCCGCTGGTAGGCCCATTCGTCGAGCAGGGTGCGGTTGAAGCGTTCGACTTTGCCGTTGGTCTGCGGCCGGTAGGGCCGGATGCGCTTGTGGGCGATCCCCGCGGCGGTGAGGGTCCGGGTGAAGAGCCTGGACTTGTAGCAGGAGCCGTTGTCGGTCAGGACGCGTTCGACGGTGATGCCGTGGTCGGCGAAGAACGTTTGGGCCCGTTGCCAGAACGCGGCGGCGGTCTCCTGGCGTTCGTCGGTGAGTACCTCGCTGTAGGCGAGGCGGGAGTGGCCGTCGACGGCGGAGTGGACGTAGCTGTAGCCGACCACCGGCTTGCAGCTCCTGCGTTCGGTGCTGGTGGCCTGGCGGTTGCGGTCTCCGGCCTCGCGGCCGACCGTGCGCCAGCCGCCTCCGTCGGGGATGTTGCCGAGCTTCTTGATGTCGACGTGCACGAGTTCGCCCGGGCGCTCGCGCTCGTAGCGGCGTATCGGTTCGCCGCTGGGCCGGTCGAGCCAGGCCAGGCGGTTCAGGCCGTGCCTGGTCAGGATCCGGTGCACCGTCGAGGCCGGGATGCCGAGGATCGGGCCGATCCGCGCGGGTCCGAGTTTGCGGTCCCGCCGCAGCTCGCAGACCCGGGCCTCGACGGCGGCAGCGGTGCGGTGCGGGGTGGTGCGCGGGCAGCTGGAGCGGTCGAGCAGGCCTGCGTCGCCCTCGGCCCGCCATCGCCGCACCCACTTGTGGGCCGTGGCCCGGGAGACGCCCATCTCGGCGGCGACGTGCGCGACCGGTCGGCCGCCCTGGACCCGTTCGACCAAGAGCCGCCTGCCGTGCACGGTCAACCGGGCGTTACGGTGGGACACGAAGACCTCCGTGTGTGGTGTGGAGCCTAGACACCTCCACCACACCGGAGGTCTTCGCCATGATCAAGCCCGACCGCCGTCAACAACGCTCGTGGTCAATACATCTAGGCCGTGTCTCATAATTGATCTTGTGGTGGGTCGAGGAGAGATAACGGATGCTGCGTGGGCTCGGATCGAGCCGTTGCTACCGCAGCGGGATGGTGCCGGGCGTCCGTGGCGGGATCACCGTCAGGTGGTGAACGGGGTGTTGTGGCGGCTGCGTACGGGTGCCCCGTGGCGTGATCTGCCCGAGCGCTATGGTCCGTGGCAGACCGTCTATCGGCGTTTCGCCCAGTGGGAGAAGGACGGAACCTGGGCGGCGCTACTGCGGGAGGTCCGGGTCCGCAACGACGCGGTGGGGCACCGTGGAGTGGACGGTCTCGATCGACTCCACAGTCGCCCGGGCACACCGGCACGCGGCCGGCGCCCGCAAAAAGGGGGCCAGTCCGAGGACGAATCGGATGATCCGGCAGCAGTTGCGCGCCGCGAGGCGCTCGGCCGGTCCCGGGGCGGGCTGACCACCAAGATCCACCTGGCGGTCGACGGCCGGGGCCTGCCGCTGTCGATCGTGCTGAGCACGGGCGACACGGCCGACTGCACGATGCTGCCCGCCGTCCTCGACGCCATCCGCGTCCCACGCGTCGGGGCCGGGCGAGCGCGGACCAGACCCGACCGGGTCGTGGCCGACAGGGCTTACTCCTCCCGCAAGATCCGCAGCCTGCTACGGCGCCGACGGATCAAAGCGACCATCCCCGAACGCCGGGACCAGATCGCCGGCCGCGTCCGCCGCGCGAGCCGCGGCGGACGACCGCCGGCCTTCGACAAGGCCGCCTACAAGGGGCGCAACGTCGTCGAACGCTGCTTCGCCAAGCTGAAGCAATTCCGGGCAGTGGCCACCAGATTCGACAAGCTGGCCAACCGCTATCGGGCCGGCGTCGTCCTCGCCTCGCTGATCCTGTGGCTGCGAGCCGAGGAGCAATGACTCACCACAAGATCAATTGCGAAACACGGCCTAGGGCAGACCCGAGGAGTCCGCTCCGCCCGCGCGGAGGTAACCCGGCACGCTGCGCGGCTCGCTGGGCAAGGGCGGCATCCGTTCTACCGCGCGGAGGTGACCGACCGAGCGCGTGGTCGGCGACCTCGGGCAGTTGTCCGCTCCGCCCACGCGGAAGTGCCCCGCCATTTCTGGCGGGCAAGGCCGAGTTCGGGATGTCCGCTCCGCCTGTGCGGAGGTGCCCCGGCCGTGGTGCTCCGGTGCCAGATGTGCAGGCCGTCCGTTCCGCCCGCGCGGAGGTTCCCCAACTCAGGTGGACGGAAACCTCGTTGCCCAAGTGTCCGCTCCGATTACGCGGAGCGGACAGGCTATTCGTGGCCTCGAAGTGCCTCTAGATCACGAAGGTCTGCGGGAGACATTCCTCGCAGGACAGGGACTGCGCGGTCGATCATTTCTGAAAGGTAGAACTTTGCGCCGGTGCGTCCTGTTGCCACTAGGCGTTCGAAGTCACACCTGAGGTGTCGGGTTCCGCTTCCGACGGGGACTGTGGCTGAGACAACCTTGGATCGATTGCCCAGGACCAGGGCAAGTTCCGCGAGAACCTCGTCGTTCCAAATCTCGGTGTCACTGGGGGACGTGTACTCGATTCGTCGTCCGTTGTCGGCTTCGATCGTGACGTCTTCCAGGTCTGTGCTGATGTGCGCTGCTCGGTCGATGAGCACGCTCAGCGACGTGGGATCGCCGTGGCCCCACTCGAGATGATCCATGGAGGAAACTGGGCCTGGCGAGAAGTGGGAAACGTAGGTCGCGCTTCGGAATCCGAGCAGGCCAGAACCGACGAACCACCGGATCTCGCCAGTATCCGAAGCGGCGGCGGACAGATTACTGACCCGGCAGCTCTTCGCACGCCAGGAGGTCAGGCTAGCCCGCACCAGTCTCTGCAGACTTTCCGAAGAGGCCGGAACCTCCAGTTCGCACAGCACCTCCAGGTCGACGCTTCGACCGATCCTGCGCCAGAAGTCCTGACTGTCCGATACAGCGACGTCGAGAAGCACCTTCAGGCTCGTTGGGTCGAGGCGTGCCGAGATGCCGACCGCGCCTGGGAATGCAGCCGCGGAGGCCCCGGATCCCAGCCATACCGCCTGCAGGAGACGTGTGAGAACGCCGGCACGAGCCGGGTCCAGTAGCCCTTCAGCGGCCTGAACGGCCTCCCAGGTCTCGTCGGTCTCCGCTCGCTGGGCTGCGGTGAACCCCGCGTCGACCGTGGCGCTGAGCGTCTGGGCTCGCTGCTGGTCCACAAGGCCGCGCCCGCCCTGAAGAACCGCGTGGGACAGCAGCCCCAGGACAGGGCTGTTCCGGCCTGCGGCTCCGAATGAATGAATTGTCGAAGGCGTCGCGACGAGCGTATTGGCGCTCGCCGACTGCCTGGCAAGCTCAGCCGACTCACCACGGCGTAGCGGGGTCAGGGGCATGATGATCGGCTTGACCTCGGTGAGTACCTCGACGTCTTCGAGGATGTAGCCGGGATTGTCGCTCGTCCGTAGGTAGACATGCCTGACCGCGTCGTCCCCTGGCCAGCGCAGGACTAGGTCCGGGGCGTAGGTGTGGTTGAAAAAGTCGGTCGACTGGATCTCTACGGCGGAGTCCGATGCCTCGATTCGGGAGATCACCGCATGCTTGATCGATGACACGTTGTGTGTTGGATCGTCGGTCAGATCGGAAATGACTGCCGCGAACTCGTCCATTACAGCTCACCCCTCTCGATCTGCTTCGCGATGATCAAGGCCCGGTGTTGCGGAGTGATGACCAGCTTCTCCTGCTTCTCGGAGAGAACGATCACCCACATCCGGCGAGCGACGTCTGCGGCGAGATCCAGATCGATCTTCTCGAGAGCCTCGTCCTCACTCGCCGCGTCAAGAGCTCGGACACGGTTGCGCTCAAGAAGGAGACCCTTCACCACGCTCTCCTTCGAGCAGAGCTCCGACCAGCCCTTCACCCGGAACGGATGCCAGGTGATCCACATGAAGTGGTCTGCCAGTCGGGCATGGTCCCGCCGGGTCAAGTAACACTTCGCGACCCAGTCGTCCAAGTGCTGTCCCTGGTCGCCGTCACTCGAATAGTTCTTGCACTCCGCCACAAAGAAGTGCCCCTGGAACTCCCCACCGGAGAGAATCCCACCCACATCGAAGGAGTAGGGCTGGCTGTCGCCGTGAGGCCAGGCAAACTCAAGCCGGGACGCACTCATCGCGTCCTCGTTCGTCCACGACGACTGCACCCGTGTCGTGGCATCCAGCCAGAGCTTCGCGCGCCGTGCCCCGTCGGCACCCTTCTGGTGCATGGCCTCCCCTGGCATGACCGGCATCATAGCGGTCACCCCCGACAGCCACACCACCCACCCACAGGCCGGCACAACCGGCACGATGCAGATGAACCAGCCGCCCCGCCACCGAGCTGGCGCCGCCGGTTCACGAGGCCAGACACTTGAGAGCAAGGCCGCCACCAGCATGCTAGAGCATTCTCCGGCAGCGGCAGGCTCACCAGGACCGGGGTAAGGAGTGCCCGCTCCGATGTAGTTAGAGAAGCACCTCCCCGCCTCGGACTCCTCGATTTGTCGGTCCGGGCCCGACTTCAAAGCCAGTGTCCGCAGCACGTGACACGATGAGCCTGCGCACCTTGACACCTCAACAACACAGCTGGCCAGCTCCACCAACACACTTTAGGAACAGCAAAGTCGCTGCGCCGAAGGTCACGGAGGGTCCGCTCTGCCGGTAGGGAGGTGACCTGCCGCGCGACATCGTCCTCGAAGACGAGGCCACGGCCACTCCGCTTGTGGGCAGGTGACCCAGCAGTGAACTTTGTGCCGTGGTTTCTCGGAAGGTTTCGCTCCGCCCGCGCGGAGGTGCCCCGTGCATCATCCCGGCGTCGATGCTGCCGTACTCGTCTGCTCCGCCCGCGCGGAGGCGCCCCGCCCGGCGCCTGGCGACCCAACTCGACGCGGCGGTCCGCTCTACCCATGCGGAGGTGGCCCGTTGAGCAAGTCCACTGGTCTCGGGAAGGTCTAATTACTCTCCGTCGCGCGGGGTGACCCGGTCCACCGAACTCGGGCGGGGTGCCAGCCGAGGTTCGCTCCGCCCGTGCGGAGGTGCCCCAGCGGGTAGTCGGCGGCGCGGTGGGCAACGTACGTCCGTTCCGCCCGCGCGAAGGGTCCCCGGAGAGCGCGCCGACGCCGTGCCGGTAGCCGTGGTCCGCTCCGCCCGCGCGGAGGGCTGCCTCCTGCACGGTGAGAGTTCCTTCGTAGTTCTTCACCGCGGTGCTGTCCGCGAGCCGTGACACCAGGGGCAGCGAGCGCTCCTTGACACCACAACAGCACAACCCAGCCTCGCGAAGCCGGTCAACAAGACAGCAAAGGCTGCGCTGGCCACAGGTCGCGAAGGGTCCGCTCCGCCCGCGCGGAGGTGCCCCGCTGCCTACCCCTACTCCGTGCTGTGCACCTTCGTCCGCTCCGCCCGCGCGGAGGTGCCCCGACGTCGCACCCGGACTGCTGCAGCGCGGCTTGGTCCGCTCCGCCTGCGCGGGGGTGGCCCCCCGCACCCATCCTGAGCTTCAACTTCCAGCGGATCGGCCCCGCCTGCGCGGAGGTGACCCGGTGCTGCACGAGGTGCTGGAGACCCTGGACGAGTCCGCTCCGCCCGCGCGGAGGAGTGCCGCCGCCAGGGTGAGCGCGTGGGCAGCTCTTCACAGCGGTGCTGTCCGCGAGCCGTGACACCATGGGCAGCGAGCGCTCCTTGACACCACAACAGCACTGCCGACCCGACACTGCGGCACGGTCAAGAAACCGCAAAGGCCGCGCTGCGCCGCAGATCGCGAAGGGTCCGCTCCGCCCGTGCGGAGGTGCCCCGCTCCGGGCCCGCCGAAACTTCTTCGCCGGGTCGTCCGCTCCGCCCGTGCGGAGGTGCCCCGTCTCGGCCGCCGCCCCAATGTTCGGCAGGATCGTCCGCTCCGCCCGTGCGGAGGTGCCCCGCCGTCCGTAAGATCGTGACTACCGCCGGAGAGGTCCGCTCCGCCCGTGCGGAGGTGCCCCGGCGGCCTGCAGCGTGGTCGTCTTCCCTCGGGTGTCCGCTCCGTGTCGGCAACGGGTGAAACGAGGTTCTGGATCACTTTCCGTGCTGAGCTGGCGGACCATCACTGACAGTGCCAGCGGAGGGTGGCGGTCACGCGGCGAGGAGCACGCGCTTGCGCAGAAGGTCCAGGCCCGCCCGGCCGAACATCTGCCGCTTGAGCATCTTGATCCGGTTCACCTGCCCCTCCACCGCACCCGAGCTGAACGGCAGGCTCAACCCCGCCACCACCGCCCCAAGGTCAGAACCGATCCCGTTCACGAACGAACCCAACTCGGGCAGGTCGGCGGCCTTCACCTTGTCGATCCAGCCGACCAGCTGGTCGCGGCCGGTTCGGGCGGCCATCATCTCGGCGAAGGCGCGGACGTGGCCGGCGGTGGTGTCGAGCTGAGGACAGCGGGCGAGGACGCCCTTGAGCTTGAGGGCCTCGTCCATGGTGAGGCTGTCGGGGTGGCGGGTGATCCAGCCGGTCACGTCGCGGACTGAGGGCGGCCGGGTGGAGCGGTCCTTTGGCGGGGCTCCGAATCGCAGGGGCCGCAGGTAGTCGCGCAGGACCGTCAGGCCACCGGTGTAGCCTGCGGCCTTGATCTCGTCGAAGAGTGTCTTCGCGGTGGTGCAGCCTTCCTGCCATCGCTGGTGGAGGTAGGGCTTGTAGCCGTCCAGGACGCTGGTGCGGCCCTGCCACTTGCCGGCGACGAGTTCCTCCGGGGTGGCGGCATGGGCGAACCTGCGAACCGTGCCGCGGGCCAGGCCCAGTCGGCGGCTGATCTCCCGCCGGGACAGGCCCTTTTCGAGCAGGGCGTGCACGGCCTCGTGGCGTTCGCGGGTGCGGTCCGCGTATCGGTGGGCGCCCCGCTCCGCCTTCGCCGCTGTGGTGATCTTCTTCAATTCGGCGAGAGCCGCTGCGGATTCCTCGGGGGTGGGGACGCGGGCAGGTTCGCGCAGCTGGGGGGAGTGGCGGGTGACGCAGCGTTCCACGGCCTCGGTCAGGTTGTGGAACAGGTGCCAGCGGTCTGCGACTTGGACCGCGTCGGGTGCGCCGAGGCGGGCGCCTTCGGCATAGCCGGTGGCGCGGTCGCGGCAGATGACCTCGACACCGGGGTGCTCGGTCAGCCAGCGGGCGAAGGTGTCGGCTTCGCGGTCGGGCAGCAGGTCGACGGGACGGCGAGTCTCGACGTTGATCAGCACTGTCCCGTAGACGTGACCCTTGCGCAGGGCGAAGTCGTCAACTCCGAGTACTCGTGGTGTGGTTGTCTGCGGGTCGGGCATCGCGCGGATCAGCCTCAGCAGGGTCGAGCGGCTGACCTTCGAGCTGAGCACATCGGACAGGCGGGCGCCGGCTCGTCCGGCCAGCATCAGTGCCACCGCCTGCAGGATCGTCTGCAGTCGCAGGCTCCGCCGCCCGTGGCGGAAGGTGAGTCCGGCGACCTGTTCGACGAACGTCGCCCGGGGACACGACGTCGTCTGACAGCGGAAGCGTCGGACCCGCAGTTTCACGATCACCCGTCGGCCACCGACTGCCGAGTCGGCCAGCCGGCGCTCGTAACGGCTGTGGACCCGACGTGATCTGGTGCCGCAGGCCGGGCAGAGCGCCTCGGATGCACACGCGCAGGCAGCGACGGTCACGGTGTCGCCGCCCATCTCGATGTTCGATATCTCCAGGCCACCCAGGTTCGGAAACAGAACTTCCTCGGCATCCACGTCGGTCACGGGCATTGATCATCACGCACATCACGCAGTCCCGGTCGGAGACCATCGAAAGTGATCACAAGTCGTTGGGTTCGTTCGTGTGTCAGCGGACACGGCAGACTCCCCGCTGGCGGTCAGTTGGCCTCCCCGCTGGTGGACATGAAATCTCCCCGGTGACGGACAGCTGATCTCCCCG
>NZ_JBVIFM010000051.1:0-9209 GCF_055571335.1 Kitasatospora sp. NPDC030952 | reverse complement strand
GAGAGGGACGCGCTGCGGGAGGGGGCGGTGGAGGGGGTGGGTGCGGAGAGGGGCGTGACGGGTGATTTTCAGACCGCCCACGGCGAGCACCCCCCTCGATGAGGGTCGGCGGTCCGAAAATCACCCAGCCCCCGGAGCGCCCACCCCCGGAACCGCCCCCGGCCACCCACCCTCCCGAAAGCCCACCCCCACAAACAGAAACCCCCACCCCCACCCCCGGCGCGGCTCCAGCCGGCCCCTCCACCAGCCGGGCGATGATTACGCGGCTGTGAGTCCGCGGTGAGGAGAGTGTGCGGTGGCCGGTGTGAGCCCGGGGCGGGAGGTTCCCGTGGTGCTGTCGGTGCTGGGGCGGCCGCCGACGGGGCGGCCACCGGGGGTGCTGGCGGCGTGTGACGGGTCGGACGGCTCGCTGTGGGCGCTGGACCGGGCGATGACGGAGGCGGAGCTGTTCGGGCTGCCGCTGTACGTGCTGGCCGTGGTGAACCCGGCGCCGGCCGGGTACCCGCCGGGAATGGCGGAGCTGGTACAGGAGAGCGTGGAGACGCTGGTCGAGAGCATGGCGGACGGGCTGCGCCGGGCGGTGGCGACGGTGCTGCGGCAGCGGGTGCGGCCGTACGCGGGGGAGATGTCGCTGCACGTGGTGCTGGGCAATGTGATCGAGGTGCTGCTGGCGGCGTCGACCCGGCAGCACACGCTGGTGGTCGGCACTCGGGGCAACGGGGGTTTCTCCCGGCTGCTGCTGGGTTCGGTGAGTTCGGCGGCGGTGCACCACGCGGCGTGCCCGGTCCTGGTGGTCCCGGCGCCCGCGGAGGCCTGAGCCGACGGAACCGGTCCCGGGCCGGTGCCAGTGCCAGTGCCAGCGCCAGTGCCGGGAATGTACCGAGATGGTTCATCGTTCACCTATCTCGTACCCCCACCCCGACACGCCCCTGGAGCCCCCCGAACATGAAGGTCGAGATCTGGTCCGACATCGCCTGCCCCTGGTGCTACATCGGCAAGCGCCGTTTCGAGCAGGCCCTGGCGGACTTCCCCGGCAAGGAGGGTGTCGAGGTCGTCTACCGCCCGTACCAGCTGGTCCCGGACGCGCCGGCGACCGCGAGCCCGCACCGGGCCTGGCTGGCCGAGCGCTACGGCCCGCAGTCGGTCGCGATGGACGCGCGGGTGGCCGAGCTGGGCCAGGCCGAGGGCATCACGTACGACTTCGACGCGGCCCTGCACGCCAACACCTTCCTGGGCCACCGCCTGCTGCACCTCGCCGAGGCCGAGTACGGCGCCGAGGTGCAGGGCCGGCTGAAGGAGGCGCTGCTGAAGGCGCACTTCACCGACGGCGTGGACGTCGGCGACCGCACCGCGCTGGCGGACGTCGCCGTGGCGGCGGGCCTGGACCGCGAGCGGGTGACGGCCTACCTGGCGGGCGACGAGGGCACCGCCGAGGTCCGCGCCCAGCTGGCGGAGGCCCGTGAGCTGGGCATCAGCGCCGTCCCGACGTTCGTGTTCGAGGGCAAGTGGGCGGTCCAGGGCGGGCAGGACGCCGCGACCTTCCGCAAGGTGCTGGAGCAGGTCGCCGCCGAGATCGGTGAGCGCCGCCCGGCGCCGGTGCCGGTCGCCCAGGCCGGGGAGGCCTGCGCGGACGGATCCTGCGCGATCTGACGCCGGCCGACCCGGCGCCGGACGATCTGACGCCGGCCGACCCGGCGCCGGACGATCTGACGCCGGCCGACCCGACGCCGGACGACCCGACGCCGGACCACGAAGGGGCCCGTCCCGGGAGCTGTCACCAGCTCCTCGGACGGGCCCCGAGCCGTGTCCGGACGGTCAGGTGCACCTGAACCGGGCCTGCGCCCAGTCCGCGACGTTCAGCGCCGACCAGATCCCGTGCGCGGGCGTGACCACCAGCCGGATGGACTTCTGCCCGGCGAGCGGTACGTGCACCGGCACCGCGTCGTCGCCGGCGGCGAGGGTCCGGGAGCGCCACAGGGTGCTGCCGTCGCCGCCCTGGACGGTGAAGACCACCCCGCCGGGGCCCAGCGTGGCGTCGTCGACCCCGGCGACGGCGTCGAAGGAGGTGCAGCTGCGGTTGAGGTCGATCAGCGTGGTCGCCGGGGCGTGCACGGTGATGGCGTGGGGGTGGTAGTCGCCGCCGATCCAGCCGCCGTCGCGCTGCCAGAACCGGTCGCTGCCCTTCTGCCGGATGCTCGGCCCCTCGGGCGGCACCCGGTTGTGACCGGGCTTGACCACGGGCAGCGAGTCGCCCCAGAAGTCGCTGGGCGCGGGCGGGGTGGGCGTGACGATCGGCGTCGGCACCGGCGGCAGGGTGGGCGTCGGGACGTCGGGCACGTCCGGGGTCGGCACCGGCGGCAGGGTCGGGGTCGGGACGGCGGGCAGCTCGGGGGTGCGTTCGACGGGTGGGGCGGGCGGTTCGCTCCGCGGGGCCCGGGTGGCCGCCGGGGGTGGGCTCGGCTTCGCGCTGGGCTTCGGGCTCGGGCTGGGGCTGCTGCTCGGGCTGGGCGCGGGCGGCTCCGGGGCGGCGCTGCTGGGTGCGGGCGCGGGTGCGGGGGCAGCCGCGGGGGCTGCGGGCACGGGGGCCACCGGGGCGGGCGTGACCGGCGCGGTGGTGACCGGGGGAGCGGCGGCGGGCGGCTTGGGCTCGGGCGAGCCGGTGAGGGCGTACGCGGCCACGGCGGCGGCGGCCACCGCGACGGCGGCGGCGATCCCGGCTTTGGCGGCGGTGCCCAGCCCCTCGCCGGCCGCGGCAGCGGCCGTACTCCCGCCGGAAGCACCCGAAGCCCCGGCGGCACCGGCCGCACCGGAAGCCCCGGCCGCACCGGAAGCGCCCGAGGACCCGGCCGCGGCCGCCGTCCCCGCCGCGGCCGCTCCGCCGACCGCGGCGACCCCGCCCACGGCGGCCGCGGCGGCGCTGAACCCGCCGACCCCGATCCAGACCAGCACGCCGCCGGGCAGCAGCGCGCGCAGACCGGTGTTGATCTCGGTGAGTTCCAGGCAGGCCGCCGTGCAGCGGTCGCACTCCTTGAGGTGCCGTCCGACCTCGGCCGAGGCCCGCTTGCGCAGCGAGCCGCGCGCGTACGCCCCGAGCCGGTTGGCGTAGGACTCGCAGGTGCTGTCCTGGCTGCCGGAGACGTGGGCCTGGAGGAAGCCGGCGGCCAGCCGGTCGCGGGCCCGGTGGGCCTGGACGGCGGTCGCGTTGGCGGTCTTGCCGAGCATCACGGCGACGGTCTTGGGCGATTCCTGCTCGACCTCGGTGTGCCAGAGCACGACCCGGTCGTCCTCGGGCAGTTCGGCGTAGGCCTGCATGACCATGCGCTGGTCGGCCATCGCCATCGCCCAGGCGTCGGCGCCGGGGTCGGCGAGGTCGAAGTCGACCACGGCGGCCGAGCTCTGGGCGAACACCCCGAAGTCGTCGACGAGTTGTTCGCGCCGTTCGCTGCGGGTCCAGGCGGCGGCGACGTTGCGCACGGCGGTCAGCAGGTAGGCGCGGACGGCGAACTCCGGGCCCTTGCCCGCCTTGAGGGCCTGCAGGGTGCGGGCGAAGACCTCGCCGGCGAGGTCCTCGGCGGTGAAGCTGTCCCGGCAGCAGGTGCGGGCGTAGCGGCGGACGGAGTCGACGTGCCGGAGGTAGATCTCCTCGTACGCGGTGTCATCGCCGGCCCGGACCCGGGCGGTCAACTCGGCGTCGGAGGGCGGCCGCTCGCCGTCCACCGGGTCGGCGGGGGCGGGCACGGTGGGCCGGGCGGACCGGCGGTCGCCGACGAACGCCTCGGGGGCGACCCCGCCGCGGCCGGCGGGGGCCTGGCCGGGCACCCGGCCGGACGGCAGGGCGGCGGCGGAGGCAGAGGCGGAGAGCGACTCGCGGCTGGGCATCCCGGCCTGGTCGGGGACGTGTCCACCACCGGGACCGCCGGTGCCGCCCGGACCGGCGGCGGAACCCGGACCGCCGGCGGAACCCGGACCGCCGGCGGAACCCGAACCGCCTGCGGCGCCCGGTACTTGGGCGGATCCGGTACCGCCGGGGCCCGCGGCGGACCCTCCGGCCGTACTACCGGAGAGGCCCCCGAAGTCGAGGCCGTACCCGTAGTCGTTCTGTTCCTCGGCGCTCACAACGGACCCCAGATTCCACGACAGCCCCCGTAGTGTGGCAGGGCGCGCGGGAGTGCGTAGGCGCACGGTTCCCCGATGTACGGCGCCGACGGCGCGCGAAGGGCGCGCATCGGGACATTGGCTCCAACCACGGGCAAAGGATGGCATAGCGCAGGGACCCGCGGTAGCCGGACCGGCCGGTACCCACTCTTCCGAGGGGCCGTCGCGGATATGTTCGCCCAGCGTGCGGCGCGGGGTCGCACGACGTCCGCACCCGGCGCGCGTACCCTGCTCGCGCGCCGGTGTCCCGCCCAACTCCCCGTGCCCGTCGGGCGCGTCGCCCGTGCCTGGTCCGACGCGTCCGCCGCTGCCCCCGTCCACCAGGACGTCCCGGTGGCGGGCCGAGCCGAGAGGTCAGCGTGACCGCAGACCGTCCAGCAGTATCTGCAGCAGCCGGTCCGACGGCCCGGCGGCCGGTTGACCGTCCGGCTGCGGACCAACCGCCGTGAAACCGGCCGCCGTCGGCGCCGTGACCGAGGGCCGCGCCGCGTGCACCGGCACCGACGCGGTCAGCACCAGCACCACGTCCGACACCGTGACGCCCGGCCGCAGCTCGCCCGCCGCACCGGCCCGCGCCACCAGGGCGGCCAACAGCTGCAGCAGCAGCCGCGGATCGGCGTCCGCCGACGACGGTTCGGCCGCCGCCCCGGCGCGCGCCTCCTCGTCCCGCAGGTCGAAGCGCACGGCCGCCGGCGTTTCCGCCGCCCGCTGTTCGGGCACCCGGCCCAGCTCCTCCGCGTACCGGAACGCCTCCGGCGGCAGCAGCCGCCCGGCTCCGGTGCCGACCGCCCGGGCCAGGTACCCGGCCAGGGCGTCCCAGGCGCCGTCGCCGCCGTACAGCGACTCCCGTGCCTGCGCGGTCAGCCAGGCCACCTCCTCGGCGGCGATCCGCTGGACCAGCACCTCCTTGCTCGGGAACCGTCGGTAGACGGTGCCGACGCCGACCCCGGCCCGGCGTGCGACCTCCTCCATCGGAGCGCCGTAGCCGAACTCGCCGAACACCTCCCGGGCCGCGCGCAGCACGCTCTCCAGGTTCCGCCGGGCGTCAACCCGCAGCCGGGCCCCGGGGACCGGCGCCGCCGCCTGAGGAGGATCCGCCCGGTACGGGACGGCCGCGTACGCCATCCCGCCCTGGGGCAGGTCCAGCGGGCCGCGCTGCTCCGGCACCATGCCCTGTCCGGCGTGCGGTGTGCCCGCCCGCCCCAATGCCTGCTTCTGCTCCATCATCCCAACTCTCCCCCGCAGGCGTCCGAAACCGGACCCTGTCGTCGCCCGCCCCTGCACCCCCCGGTGCAGCTCGGCCCGGCAGAAATGACCAGATGACCCATCGCTCTGTGCCGCCCGTCCCGTTCAGGTGACCACGGTCGTGCCGCCGGGCCGCCTCGGCGTCCGGCTCGGCGCGTCGGCACCGCCCGGGGCCTCGTCCGGGAACTACCCTTCCCCGGATGACTCTCCCCCAGTCGGGTTGTCGAGCCAACGCTGGAACTGGCCGTAGTGGCCGCTCCACGGTGCGTCGCCGCCGGTTGTCATGGCGGTGGCCGCTCCGGCACACAATCCGACCATAGTTCACGGCTCTTCGCGGCCGAAAGTGCGTCAGAAAGTCGCCCAGCAAGCACAACTGGTCACGGCTGCCACTTCCGTCCCAACCAGCCCCGTACGGACTGTGGACAAGACCACCTCCGCCGGTCCTTCATAGGGGGGCGTGATGGGGGGACACCCCCGGCCGCGAGGCCGGGACGAAACGTCACATCGGCAGGAGGTGCACCATCAGGATCCTGATCGCCGGCGGCGGCTGCGCCGGGATGGCCACCGCGCTCCACCTCCAGCGTGGCCTGCGGGAGCAGCTGCGACGCGGTGAAGTGGAGATCACCGTCGTCGAACCCCAGTCGTACTCCACCTACCACCCGCTGCTGGCCGAGGTCGCGGCCGGCTCGATCGACCCGCGGCACGTGGTCGTCCCGCTGCGCCGGGCCCTGCCGCACTGCCGGGTGCTCACCGCCCGGGTCACCCGGATCGAACACGCCGCCCGCCGTGCCCTGGCCGACGCCGCGGGCCCCGGCGAGACCCCGGCGCCGCTCGAACTCCCTTACGACGTCCTGGTGGTGGCCCCCGGCTCGGTCTCCCGCACCGCGCCGGTGCCCGGGCTGGCCGAGCACGGGCACGGCTTCTCCACCGTCGCCGAGGCGGTGCACCTGCGCAACCACGTGCTGGAGCAGCTCGACCTCGCCTCCGCCACCCGCGACCCGGCCCTGCGGCAGTCCGCGCTCACCTTCGTCTTCGTCGGCGCCGGCTACGCGGGCGTCGGCGCGCTCGCCGAGCTGGAGGACATGGTCCGGACCGCCGTACGGAGCTACCACAACGTCCGCGCCGAGGACCTGCGCTGGGTGCTGGTCGAGGCGACCGACCGGATCCTGGCCGAGGAGTCGCCCGAGCTCGCCGAGCACACCCTCGGCCAACTGCGCGAGCGCGGCGTCGACGTCAGGCTGCGCACCACCCTGGAGTCCGCCGCCGGCGGGGTCGCCGCGCTCTCCGACGGCAGCCGCTTCGGGGCCCGGACCCTGGTCTGGACGGCAGGCGTCCGGCCTGCACCGATGCTGCGCGACACCGACCTGCCGCTGGACACCGCCGGCCGGGTCCGCTGCCTGGCCACCCTCCAGGCCGTCGGCCCGGACGGCCGGGCCCTGCCCGGGGTGTGGGCGGCCGGGGACTGCGCCGCCGTACCCGATCCGAACGCGGACGGCGCCCCCTGCGCGCCCAACGTCCAGCACGCCTTCGCCCAGGCCGAACTGCTCGCCCGCAACATCGCGCTGGCCCTGGCCGGCGGGCCGCACGCGCCGGGGCTGGTCGAGTACCGGCCCGGCCCCGCCGCCTGCTCGACCTCGCTCGGCCTGCACCGGGCCGTCGCCCACACCCGGGGCGGCGGCCGGCTCACCGGGCGGCGGGCGTGGTGGCTGCACCGGGCCCGGCACCTACGGCGGCTGCCGAGCACGGAGCGCCGGGTGCGGGTGCTGGTGGACTGGGTGCTGGGCGGGGTGTTCTCCCGCGAGGTGGTCTCGCTGGGGGCGATGGAGCACCCGCGCTCGGTCTTCGAGGGCGGTTTCGACGCCGGGCCCGAACGGCCCGGTTAGCGGCCGGGTGGCCGGCCGGGTGGCCGTTCCGAGGGCCGATCGGAACGGCGAACGGAACGCCGATCCGACGGCCACGCCGGGCGGGCGACTTCCGGAACCGGGCCTCCGCCTGACAGGATCAGCCCGAACTGGTCATTACCCCGTGTGCCGCTGCGTACACAAAAAGTGATGATATGCCTGGAAAACGAGGAAGCGGCCGTCGTTTGAACCTCATGCGCTGGAGCGCCCGGCTCACCGGAGTCCCCTGGCGTGCCGCCCCGTCCAACGGGGCCGGCACCGACGAGGGCACGCCCTCCACCGACGGCGTCGTCGTGCCCAGCCCCCGGGACCCCACCGGCCCCGCCCACACCGCCGAACTCCTCGACCCGCACAAACCCCAGAACCTGCGCGAGGTCCTCAACCGCATCCCCGCCCCGGTCGCCGTCACCTACGGCCCGCTCCACCAGCTCGGCTACGCCAACCGGGCCTACCGCGAACTCTTCGGCGAACGCCCCACCGGCCTGCCGGCGGGCGAGGCGCTCCCCGAGCTCGGCACCATGGGCGTCCTGCCCCTGATGGACCAGGTCATCCGCGGCGGCCGGCCCCGCAGCGTCAAGGCCCGCTGCATCCTCGGCCTCACCGGCAACCGCTACTACAACGTCTCCTGCGTCCCCCTCGGCCCCGGCGACACCGGTGACACCCCCGCCGAGGGCCCGCCCGCCGGAGTACTGATCTTCGCCGCCGAGGTCACCGACCAGGTCCTCGCCGCCGCCCGCCTGCGCGAAGCCGAACGCCGCCAGCGCGAGGCCGCCGTCACCCTCCAGCGCAGCCTGCTCCCGCAGAAGCTCGACCAGCCCGCAGACCTCCGGGTCGCCGCCACCTACCAGCCGGGCGGCGCCGAGGCCGCGGTCGGCGGCGACTGGTACGACGTCATCGCCATCGACGGCGGACGCACGGCACTCGTCATCGGCGACGTCATGGGCCGGGGCCTGCGCGCCGCCGCCGTGATGGGCCAGCTGCGCACCGCCGTCCGCGCCTACGCCCGGCTCGACCTGCCCCCGCACGAGGTGATGTGCCTGCTCGACGGCCTCGCCATGGAGATCGACGCCAACCAGATCGCCACCTGCACCTACGCCGTCTGGGACCCGCAGCACCGCACCCTCACCTACGCCTCGGCCGGCCACCTCCCGATGCTGCTGCGCTGCCCCGACGGAACCATCCTGCGCAGCGAGGAACAGAACGGCCCCCCGCTCGGCACCGGCGGCGGCCTGCACGTCTCCCACACCCTGCGCCTGCTCCCCGGTACGACCGGCGTCCTCTATACGGACGGCCTGGTCGAACGCCGTGACGAGGACATCGACCAGGGCCTCGACCTCCTGGCCCGCACCCTCACCGGCGCGATCGGCGCCCCCGAGGTGATCTGCGCCCGGCTGCTCCGGGCGATGGGCGTCACCTCGGAGCACGACGACGACGTGGCCGTCCTGGCCTTCCAGCTGCCGGCGGACGAGGCGGACGAGGGCACCGAGAATTCGCTTGCCGTGCTTGACTCGGCCACTCCAGAGGTCTAGTGTTCTTCGAGTTGCCTGGCAGGGAGCACCGGACACGCATCAGCGCGGACGGTCCCGGGGCAGCCAATCCCTTGAAACACACTTCCGGTTCGTGCCGGTCGTTTCGCTTTGCGCGGCTCGGCCTGGTGCTTATTCGGTGTGCTCGTTTTATCGGATTGCGGCTGGATTCGCTTTTCGGAGCGGGGATCGGCTAGAGTTTGAAACGTCGGACGGGGCGTCAAGCCGCAGACGACACCAGCGAGTTGGATGACGAAGCCCCGGAAAACGGAGCGGAAAACATCTGGTAAGCTGGAAACACGAAAGAACGAAGCGCCCGGAGGGCCCGCTGGAAGGCGGTCCGAAGGAAGCGTCCGTTCCTTGAGAACTCAACAGCGTGCCA
>NZ_JBVIFM010000050.1:0-11539 GCF_055571335.1 Kitasatospora sp. NPDC030952 | reverse complement strand
ACTGCAGGGGGGACCCTGTGGGAGAGTAGGACGCCGCCGAACAATTCTTCAGAAAAGCCCCTGATCCTTTGGATCAGGGGCTTTTCGCATTTCCGGACCAGTCAGATCAACCGGATCAGTCGGATCGTCCCGAGAGGGCCGGGTGTTGCTCCTACCACCGTCAGGTGGTCCTAGGTCTACCCCGGAATTGGGGTGCCACGGCCAGTGTCCCGAGCGGGTCGTTCGTGAACACTGAAGAGGACGATCGGTACCGGCATCAGGAGCTTGCGTGACCACAGAGACCCGTACGAGCGGCACGTCCGTGCGTGCGCAGACCCAGGAGGCCCTCCGGGCCGGTGGCCAGGGCCTGGGCCGGCTGGCTCAGGTGGTGCTGGCGGCTGTGCCGGGCTTCGTGCTCCCGGTGGGGGCGGCCGTCATCGCGGGGGTGGTGACGGCCCGGTTCCTGCAGTACTACTACCCGGTCTCCCTGGTGGCCCTCGTGGCCGCCGCGGTCGCGGGCTCCGCGGTGGCGGCCGCCTGCGTCCGCCGGACGGCGGACCGTACCCGCCGGTTCCTGGAGCGCTGGTACGACATCCGGCTGCCGGCGGTCTACCAGTCGATGCCGGAGCTGGAGCTGGACGACCGCGGGCACTGGTGGACGGGCTACTCGTACCACCGCTCGCGGGCGGTCGCGAAGTACGCGCAGCTGATCCACTGGGGCCTGCGGGACCGGACCACCCGGGCCGAGATCCTCTGGCTGATCGTGAACCCCGTCCTCGTCGCCGCTCTGGCCGGCGCGGTGGGCCTGCTGCTGATGCTGGGCGCGGCGTTCGCACTGGGCGGCACGGTGCCGACCGTCGGGTTCGGCCCGATCAGCGCGCGGATGACGCGCGTCACGCTGAGCCTGCTGGTCGGGGGCGGCATGGTCCTGATCGGGATACTCCTCGCCCCGTACGCGGTGCGCGGCTACGCGGAGGCCGCCCGCCGGGTGCTGGACCAGGACGGCCGGGCGACGCACGCCCAGCTGACCAGGCGGGTGGCCGTGCTGACCGAGACCCGGGCGGACGCGGTGGGCAGCCAGGCGGCCGAGCTGCGGCGGATCGAGCGTGACCTGCACGACGGCGCCCAGGCGCGGCTGGTCGCGATCGGGATGACGCTGGGCACCATCGAGCACCTGATGGAGACCGACCAGGCGGCCGCGCGGGAGCTGCTGTCCGAGGCGCGGCAGTCCTCGGCCCGGGCGCTGCAGGAACTGCGCGACCTGGTCCGCGGCATCCACCCGCCGGTGCTCGCCGAGCGCGGACTCGGCGACGCGGTCCGGGCGTTGGCGCTGGACGGCGCGCTGCCGACCGAGGTGTTCGTGAGCCTGCCGGACCGCCTGCCGGCCCCGGTCGAGGCGGCGGTCTACTTCAGCATCAGCGAGCTGCTGGCCAACGCGGCCAAGCACTCGGGGGCCGACCAGGTGTGGGTGGACATCCTGTACCGGGCCGGGATCCTGCGGGTGGCGGTGACGGACGACGGTGTGGGCGTGGCGGATCCCTCGCGGGGCACGGGCCTGCGCGGGATCGAACGACGATTGGGTACCTTCGACGGTGTCCTCGCCATCGACAGCACGTCGGGCGGTCCCACCACCATCACCCTGGAGTTGCCGTGCGAGTTGTCCTCGCCGAGGACCTCTACCTCCTTCGCGAAGGCCTGATCCGGCTGCTGGAAGCACACGGCTTCACCATCGCGGCGGCCGTGGAGACCGGCCCCGAGCTGCTGGAGGCGCTGTTGACCCACCGCCCGGACGTGGCGGTGGTGGACGTCCGGTTGCCCCCGACGCTCACCGACGAGGGTCTCCAGGCCGCCCTCCAGGCGCGCCGGGAGATCCGCGGCCTGCCGGTGCTGGTGCTCTCCCAGCACGTCCAGCAGTTGTACGCGCGGGAGTTGCTGGCGGACGGCACGGGCGGGGTCGGCTATCTGCTGAAGGACCGGGTGTTCAACGCCGGGCAGTTCATCGACGCGGTCCGCCGGGTGGCGGCCGGTGGCACGGCGATGGACCCGGACGTGATCGCCAAGCTGATGCAGACCACCTCGCGCCGGCCCGGTCCGCTGCTCGGGCTGTCCCCGCGCGAGCGTGAGGTGCTGGAGCTGATGGCCGAGGGCTGTTCCAACTCGGCGATCGCCGCCCGCCTGGCGGTGAGCGACGGCGCCGTGGCCAAGCACATCGCCAACATCTTCAGCAAGCTCGGGCTGGCCCCCGACGAAGACGCCAACCGCCGGGTGATGGCGGTGCTGGCCTACCTCAACGGCACGGCGGGGCAGAGCCACTGACGGCCCGACCGGCCAGACCGGTCCGGGCGCGGGCACCGGTACGGCCGGTACGGTGACACTCCAGGCTGCGGAAACGCTGAAACACGCGTACGAGTAAACTCCGGTGGGCCGAGCCCGGAGGCCGCTCAGCCGTCCGGCGGCCCGACTGGCGGGAACCGGCAGCCGAGGCGCGTACGGCAGCGCCGACATCCAGGGGTTGATAGACGTAATGGCACGCCCAACGCTCACCAAGGCCCATCGCGGCCTGCTCGGCCTGGTCGCGGCCGGCGCCTGCATCATCTCGGGCATCGGTTTCGCAGGCTCGTACAACGCGGTGCGCGAGCTGGCCCTGGAGAAAGGTTTCGGTGCCTTCTCCTACGCCTTCCCGATCGGTGTCGACGCGGGCATCGTGGTGCTCCTCGCCCTCGACCTGGTGCTGACCTGGCTGCGGATCCCGTTCCCGATGCTGCGCCAGACGGCCTGGCTGCTGACCGTCGCCACCATCGCTTTCAACGCGGCCGCCTCCTGGGGCGACCCGCTCGGCATGGGGATGCACGCCGTCATCCCGGTGCTGTTCGTCGTGGTGGTCGAGGCCTCCCGGCACGCGGTCGGCCGGATCGCGGCGATCACGGCGGACCGTCACATGGAGTCGGTCCGGGTGATGCGCTGGTTGCTCTCCCCGGTGCCGACCTTCCGGCTCTGGCGGCGGATGAAGCTCTGGGAGCTCCGCTCCTACGAGGAGGTCATCCGGCTGGAGCAGAACCGGCTGGTCTACCGGGCGCAGCTGCGCTTCCGCTACGGCCGGGGCTGGCGCCGCTCGGCCCCGATCCAGGCGCTGCTGCCGCTCAAGCTCGCCAAGTTCGGTGTCCCGCTGGACCCGTCGCTGCTGGACCGGCTGGACGAGGAGGCCCGCGAGCGCGAGGCCAAGGAGGCCCTGACGGAGCAGCAGTCCCAGCAACTCGAGGCCCAGCCCCAGCCCCAGCCCCAGCAGAACCACGCAGCCGCGGCCATCGCCCAGGTGGAAGCGGCTCCGGTCCAGGAGCCGCAGCAGCCGCACGCGCAACGGGCCCTGCTGCCGCAGCAACCGCAGCAACCGCAGACACACACGCCGATGCAGGCACAGGCACAGGCACAGGCACAGGCCCTCGCGCCTCATCCGGAGCCGTCCCAGGTCGCGGCTCAGCCGCAGCCGCAGCCGCAGCCGCAGGCTCCCGCCTCCGCCACGGTCCCGCCGGTGCCCGTCGAGGTGGCCGGGCCGGTGCTGGCGAAGCTGGCCGCGGTGCGCCGACGCGCCGAGAACGAGCCGGAAGCCGAGCCGGAGGAGGCTCCGCAGCAGCGCGGTGAGGAACTGGACGTCTGGGTCGCGCGCCAGGTCCGTTCCGGGGGTCAGCGGCCCGATGCCGCCCCCGTCAACTCCGCGGCACCCGCCACGCCTGGCGGCCGCGCGCCCGGCAAGTCCTCGCCGTGGTTCGCCGCCGCGGCCCCGGCCGTCGACGAGTCGACCCCGGAGCCTGCCTCCGCGCCCCAGGCCCAGCCCCAGCACCCCCAGCCGCAGGACCGGCCGGACCAGGGCCGGCAACCGACCCCTGCCGGCCAGCCCGAACCCGCTCCGGTGCCAGCGCACCTCGACGTCGACGTGGCGTACGAGGGCCTGCTCTCGTACATCGACAACCACGGCCACCAGCCCGACGCCCAGCGCCTCGCCGAGTGGCTGACCACGGAGTACGGCGTCACCGGCAAGGGGCCGGAGGGCTCGGTCCACCCCAAGGAGGTCGCCGACCTCTACCCGAAGCTGAACGCGCGCTTCCAGGCCGCCGGGAGGGACTGAGCCCGCGCTGACACCTCGCGTCCACCGCTCGGTCGGCCATTGACGGCCGTCCCCGCCGGAGCTACCGTCGCCTCAACAATTTGTTGAAGTGCTGGTTCGGCATGGAGGAGCGCGGATGTCGCAGGTCGAGGTCGACGGAACCGGACCGACGGGCGGGGCCTCCTTCTCCGCCGCCGCCCGCACCGCCGTGGAGGCGCTGCTCGCCCCGGTGGACGCCGACCTGGCGCGCCGCTACCCGGGCGACTCCGGTACCCGGCAGCCGGTCCATACCGTCTACGTCCCGGCCGACGCCTTCCGCGCGGACACCGTACGGGAGTGGGGCCGCCAGGCCCTCGAGGCCTTCGACACCCACGCCGGCACCCCCGCCGAGCTGGCCCGCGCCCTCGGCGTGGCCGACGACGAACTGCTCGCCGACGTGCACGCCCGGGTGCGCGCCAAGCTGGAGCGCGAGCCGGTCGAGGACCTGCGGATCGACTTCGAGGACGGCTACGGCCCCCGCCCGGACGCCGAGGAGGACGCCGCCGCCGTGCGGGCCGCCGAACTGGTCGCCGCCGTCGTGGCCGAGGGCGCCGCACCGCCGTACCTCGGCATCCGGATCAAGTGCATGGAGGCGCCTGTCCGCGCCCGCGGCATCCGCACCCTGGAGCTGTTCCTCGCCACTCTGCTGGCGAACGGCGGTCTGCCGGAGGGGCTGGTCCTCACCCTGCCCAAGGTCACCTACGCCGAGCAGGTCACCGCGCTGGCCCGGCTGCTGGAGGACTTCGAGCACCGGGCCGGGCTGCCCGCCGGCCGGATCGGCTTCGAGATCCAGATCGAGACCACCCAGGCGATCCTCGGCCCGGACGGCCGGGCCACCGTCGCCCGGATGATCGAGGCCGCCGAGGGCCGCGCCACCGGCCTGCACTACGGCACCTTCGACTACAGCGCCTCCTGCGGGGTCAGCGCGGCCTACCAGAGCATGGACCACCCCGTCGCCGACCACGCCAAGGCGGTCATGCAGGTGGCCGCGGCCGGTACCGGCGTCCGGCTCTCCGACGGCTCCACCAATGTGATCCCCACCGGCTCCACCGAGCAGGTGCACGCCGCATGGAAGCTCCACCACGACCTGGTCCGCCGCTCGCTGGCCCGCGCCTACTACCAGGGCTGGGACATGCATCCGGCGCACCTGCCGACCCGTTACGTCGCCGTGTACTCCTTCTACCGGGAGGGCCTGGCGGCCGCCGCCGCCCGGCTGGCCGCCTACGTCGCCAAGGCGGGCGGCGACGTGATGGACGAGCCCGCCACGGCCCGGGCGCTCAGCGGCTACCTGCTGCGCGGCCTGGACTGCGGCGCCGTCGACCCGGCCGAGGTCACCGCGCTGACCGGTCTGGACCGCGCCCAACTGGACGCCCTGGCCGGCCGCTGAGCCCCCGGCCGCGCGCCAACTAGGCTGGCGGGTGCCGCCCCCCGACCATGGGGCGCGCACCGCCAGCCGTCGCCGTTCCCGGGAGAACCACCGCGTCATGTCCGCCACGCCGGAACCGACCGCCAGGCCGTACCTCACCATCCGGCGGGCCGGCAGCCACGAGACCGAGATCAAGAAGTCCCGCTTCATCTGCCACCTCGCCCGGGTCTCCGACGAGGACGAGGCGCAGGCCTTCATCGCCGGCATCCGCAAGCAGTACTGGGACGCCCGGCACAACTGCACCGCCTTCGTGGTCGGCGACGACCAGCGCCGCGAGCGCTCCAGCGACGACGGCGAGCCCGGCGGCACGGCCGGGGCGCCGATGCTGGAGGTGCTGCGCCGGCGCGGCCTCACCGACACCGTCGCCGTGGTGACCAGGTACTTCGGCGGGATCAAGCTCGGCGCGGGCGGCCTGGTGCGGGCGTACGGGAACGCGGTGTCGCAGGCGGTCGACGAGGTCGGCCTGCTGGAGCGGCGGCCGGTCGCACTGCTCGCGGTGACGGCGGACCACGTGCGCGCCGGGCGGGTGGAGAACGACCTGCGGGCCGCCGGGTACGCGGTGAACGACCTCGCCTACGAGGAGGCCGGGGTGCGGATCGAGGTGGGCGTGCTGGAGCCGGAGGTGGCCGGGTTCCACACCTGGCTGGCCGAGGCGACCGGCGGAACCGCGGTCGCCGTGCCGGCCGGCCGCACCTACGTCGAGGTACCGGTCTGAGCCGTGGGCTCCGTGGGCTCCGCGGGCTCCGTGGGCTCCGTGGGCCGCGCCAGCTCCGCTGGCTGTGCCCTCCCCGCCGGGGCGGCGCGATCCGGCCACCCGTCCGGCCGGATCGCGATCGGTCCGGTCCGGCCTCCGGTGGGGCCTGACCGGGCCCGCGATGCCGCGCAACCGGGGCCGCTCCCCGTAGCCGAGCGGCCGCGCCACGCGGAAGACGGCTTGAACAGATTCACTCGAACGTAGTGTCGTGGCCCGGAGTTGGAACTTCCGCTCCCGGCCGTGGCGTTTCCTGGGCAAGGATCCGGCGGAACCGGACGAAAACCATCGATGGAGGACAACGGACCCCACCCCGCACCACGGAGGTATGCGCATGACCTCAGATCACTCGCCGTCGCTCGCCGGTGCCGACCTACCCGGCCTCCGAGGCCTCGCGACGCCCTACCGGATGACCGTCACCACCGCCCTTCCGCACGCCGACGCCGTCGCCCTGGCCGACGAGCACCTCGCGTCCTGGCTGAAGCAGGAGGGCTGCGAGGAGCCCCCGTCCGCCCCCGGTGCCACCGCGGGGACACCCCCCGCCACCGAGCGCCTGCGCCTGGGCGAGCGCGTCCTGCTGGACCGGGACCACGGGCCGCTGCGCGGCGGCCCGGGCGCCGGCCGCTACGACCGCCGCCGCCTGCGCACCCCGGCTCCGCACGGCACCCGACAGCTGACCCTCACCGTCGCCACCGGGGCCGGCGGCCCCACCTGGGTCCGGCTGGAGGCCGAGACCCACCACACCGGCAGCGGTGTGCGCACCCCCTGCCGGGTGCCGGTGCCCGAACTCGCCCGCACCCTGCTGCCGCTGCTCGACGCCGCCGACGGCCCGGCCGCCGTCCACCCCGCCCCCCGGGTGATCACGGCCGATGAGGTGGACGCCCTGATCGACGAGCTGTGCGACCCGGAGCGCCGGCTGCCCACGGTGGTCGCCAGCGTGCCGGTGAACCTCCCGCTCGACCACTGGGTCGAGGAGGTCGTCCGCCCGCTCTGCCGCCAACTCCCCGGCCTCGCCACCGCCTACGTGCTGGACCCGGGCGCCCGCACCGGGTTCAACGTCGCGCTGGAGTACCACACGGTGTACGGCGGCGCGGTGCGCACCTACCTGCCCGAGGTCGACCCGGCCTCCCGGCAGGACGGCGCCCGACATCCGGTGCTCGCCCGGGGCCGAATAGAACAGGACCTCCGCCGCGCCGCCGGGCTGCTCGCCCGCGAGCCGCGCCGCCTCGCCGCCGACCAGCCGCTGCCGGCGCCGCTGGCCGCCGTCCCGGTGCTGCGCGTCCCGCCCCCGCAACTGCGCCCGGCCACCGACCGGGTCGGGGAGACGGACACCCGCGCGGAAACCGCCGCGAGCACCGACCCGACCTCCGCCGGCCGGACCCTCGCAGGGCCGGCCCCCGCCGGCCCGGCCGGCCCCGCCGCCGAACTGGCCGCGCTCGCCCGCGAGGAGCAGCAGGACCGCGCCGAACAGCAGGCCAGGGCCGACGAACTGGAGCGGGTCCGGCGCACCCTCCGCCTCGAACGCCGCGACCGGGGCCAGCCCAGGGACGGTCACGAGGGGCGTCTCCGCACCGGCACCCGCAGCGCCCTGACCGGTCGCCACTGCAGTGGACCGGGCGGCACCCCGGCCGCCGGCCGCCCCGTCGCCCAGTCCTCCGGATGCCCCGGCAAGCCCGCGACCTTCACCGAACTCCTCACCAGGATCGGCGAGTTCCCCCTGCTCACCTTCACCGGGGACCAGAAGAACGCGCTCGCCCTGGACGGACTCCAGTGCGCCGGCGCCGGCTGGGCCCGGCTCGCCTGGGACGGCCTGACGGCCCTCCAGGAGTACGCGGAGGCGGCCGTGCGCGGCACGGCCGGCGGGGACTTCAAGCAGTGGTGCGAGCACACCCCGGACGGCTGTCACCGCTTCCCGCCGCGCAAGGCGGTGCGCGGGGAGTCCCGGACGGTGTTCAGCCACACCAAGTGGAAGCGCGAACGGATGCTGCCGGTGCCGGAATGCGTCGACGCCTCCCGGCGCGCGTTCATGGGCGCGCACCTGCGGATCGGCGGCGGCCGCACCGCACCCCGGCTGCACTACCTGGACGACTGCTCCGGCAGTGGCCGGATCTACGTCGGCTACATCGGCCTGCACCTCACCAACACCCGGACCAACTGACGGGCTTGGCTGACCGCTGCGCCCGTTCGGTGGACAATGTCCGGCAGGGGCGGGGCCGCGGTCCGGTCTGTCGCCCCGGGCAGGTGCCGGACGAGCATGGGGGAACGACGACCGATGCAGTACTCAGCAGACGGCCAGTCCGACGGCACCGCCACCGTCCAGTTCCCCCAACCGGGCTTCCTCGCCTCGGTCTTCCGCGACCTCGGCGCCGACCAGGGCCCGGAGTCGGACGATGCCTCGGGCGGGGCCGCCCCCGAGCGCCCCGGCCCGGGGGCGACCGGGGACGGCCCGGCCGCCCCCGCCGGATCGCCGGCCTCCGGCTCCGCCGACCCGGGCTCCGCCGACCCCGACGAGGCCCTCGCGGTCCATGCCCGCGCCGCCGCCCTCACGCACCACCGCACGCTCACCGTCCAGGCCGAGCACGACCGGCTGGCCGACCTGCTGCGGCGGGCCGCGCTGCCCGTCTCGGCGATGGACTTCGAGAGCCAGCTGCGCCACTACGAGCCCCGCCCCTACCCGGCCGACGGCCCGGACGCCGCCGACGGTGCCGAGCCCCGCTGGGAGGACTTCGCCCCCGCCGAGCCGCCCGCCGCCGACCCGGAGAGCGGCCCGTCCCGCCGGTTGCTGGACTCCGGCTACCAGCGCGAACTCGCCCAGGCCCGGCTCACCCACCAGCGCACCCTGCGCGAGTGGCGCACCCGCCGGGCCGAGGCCGGCAGCCCGGCCGCCGGGGAGTCCCGGCGCGCCCACGAGGCGGCCGAGGAGGCCCGGGCCCGCGCCGTGCGCGAGTACAACGAGAGCCTGGAGGAGTGCCGGCGCGCCTACCGGCTGGCCGAGCCGGCCGCCGTGGAGTCGCTGCTGGAACGGGCACTGGCCGCCGCCGAGACCGCGACCCAGGACCTGCCGGCCCCCTGCCGGGCGGTCTTCCGCCCGCTCACCCGCACCGTCGTGCTGGACCTCGACCTGCCCCCGCTCGACCTGGTGCCCTCGCTCACCGGCTACCGGCTCGCCCCCGACGGCGACATCGTCCCGGTGCCGCGACCACCCGCGGACCGGGCCACCGACTACCTGCGGCTGGTCGCCCGGCTCGCCCTGCGCTCCCTGCAGGCCGCCGACGCCGTGGACACCGACGAGATACTCGCCGGCGTCGTCCTCAACGGCTGGCTGCGGGAGCCCGGCGCGGCCGAGCCGCTCTGCCTGCTCAGCGTGGACGCCGACCGCGACGCGCTGGCCCGCACCCGGCTGCTGCCGCCGGAGACCCCGTACGAGGACCGCGACGCCGAGGGCGTCTACGCCGACGCCGAGCGGGACGAGGCCCTGGTCCGGCTGCGCCAGCTCGGGGCCGCCGTCACCCCGGACCCGTACGCCCGGGCCGTCGTCCAGCCGGCCGCCCGGGCCGGCGCCACCGTCCCGGCCACGCCCGACCTGTCCGCCAACGAGTTCGCCCAGCTGGTGCGTGACCTGCTCACCCGGGGCGGGCTCGCCGAGTGGAGCGTACGGTTGCGCGGTCCGGCCGGTCTGGTGGCCACCGGCGAGGGTTCCCCGGGCAGCGCGCTGCCCGGCCGCTGGGTGGTCTGGGCCTCCCGGGACACCGCGTCGGTCACCGCGGAGCAGATCGAGACCCTGGCCGAGGCGGTCCGCGAGGAGTCCGCCGAGCGCGGCCTGCGGCTGACCACCGGCGGCTTCGCCGACGAGGCCCTGGACCTCACCGCCGAGGAGAGCCACCGGCACATCCACCTGATCGACGGCGACGGCGTCCGCGAACTCGCCCGCACCCACCTCGGCCTGCCGCTCGCCGCCGGTCACTGACCGGCCCGGTCGCGCCCGGTCGCGCCTGGTCACGCCCGGGGTCGACCCACCCGGCCCGCGCCGATCCGCCCCGGCCTGCCTCGATCCGCCTCTCTCCGCCTCTCCGCCTCGGCGGGAGTTCACCCCGGCGGCCCACCCGGCGGGCGCCCCTCCGTACCCGGACCAAGGCTGAGGGGACCGGGCCGACGGGACCGCAGCCGAGGAGCGGCCCGGTCAGCGGCACCCCCGGGCGATCACCGTCGAACGGACGTCCGGTACGGTCGGCGGTCGGCCCGGCCACGGGCGGACCCCAGGGGGAGAGGAATGGGCAGAGCGCTCGGCAGACCACACGTCGGCCCCGGTCACCCGGCGGGCCCGGCGGGCGCGACCGGACCGGCAGGCCCGGCCGACCGGGCCGACTCGACGGCGGAGGCGGCCCGATGACCGCTGTCCTGGTCGCCGCCGGGGCGTTCCTGATGACGCTGATCGGCGGCTTCGTCGCCCAGCGCACCGGCGACCGTCGCCACCTGGTGCTGGGCTTCGCCGCCGGACTGATGCTCGGCGTGGTCGCCTTCGACCTGCTGCCCGAGGCCATCCACCAGGCACCCGGTGAGGTGCACGGCGTGCCCCAGGCGCTGCTGATGTTCGCGGGCGGCTTCCTCACCATCCACGTGATCGAGCGCGCCGTCGCCATCCACCGCGGTCACGAGGGCGAGTACGCCGCGCACACCCACGGCCACCAGCACGACCACGCCCACCGCTCCGGACACCAGGGCGTCGGCATGACCGCCGCGCTGGCCCTGGTCGGGCACAGCGTGATGGACGGCTTCGCGATCGGCGCCGCCTTCCAGGCCGGCACCACGGTCGGCACCGTGGTGGCCATCGCGGTGGTCGCCCACGACTTCGCCGACGGCTTCAACACGTACACGATCACCCGGCTGTACGGGAACAACCGGCGCCGGGCGCTGACCCTGCTCGCCGCCGACGCGCTGGCCCCGGTCTCCGGCGCCGCGATCACCCTGGCCTTCACCATCCCGGAGCACCTGCTCGGCCTCTACCTGGGCTTCTTCTCCGGCTTCCTGCTCTACCTGGCGACCTCGGACATCCTCCCCGAGGCGCACAGCCCGCACCCCTCGCGCAGCACCCTGCTGTGCACAGTGGCCGGGGTCGGCTTCATGTGGCTGGTCATCGGCTTCGCCAGCTAGACGAGTAGTTCCGAAGTCGGTCAGTGGTCGTAGGCGATCAGCGAGCGGGTGATGGGTCGGCCGGTGGTCCGGTTGTGCCAGATCGCGCAGG
>NZ_JBVIFM010000049.1:0-15428 GCF_055571335.1 Kitasatospora sp. NPDC030952 | reverse complement strand
ATCAGCTGTCCGTCACCGGGGAGATTTCATGTCCACCAGCGGGGAGGCCAACTGACCGCCAGCGGGGAGTCTGCCGTGTCCGCTGACAGGCCTGGTCGCCGAGTTCCACGACCGGCTGCGGGACCGGGTCCGCGAGGCGGCGAGCCGCGATCCGGAGCCGACCGCGGTGATGGTCACCGCGGCCTCGGTCACCGATTGCGAAGCCGGCGGGACGCTGTTGGCCCGGCTGCGCGAACGGCACTGGCGCATCACCCTGGTGCGGGCCGACGGCGGTTACACCGGACGCCTGGTCGACCTCGCCCGCGATGTTCTGGGCCTCGCGCTGAGCGTGGTCAAACGCACCGACGACACCGCAGGCTTCGTCGTGCTGCCGAAGGGTGGCTGGTGGAGCGGACGTTCGCGTGGCTGATGCGCTCACGCCGACTGGCCCGCGACTACGAGGCCCGTACCGACAGCTCGGAGGCGGTGATCCGGTGGTCGATGAGCATGGTCATGAGCCGGCGCCTCGCCCGGCGGGCATCCTGAACTTCCCCGGGCGTTCCTCGGCCAGCCAGCCCCGCGCGGCCAGCCGCTTCGCCTTCGACCGCACCCCCTCGACCTTCGCGGGAGCCGGCTCCAGGCCGAGCGCCGCCGCGAATTGCCTACAGCCAAGCGCCTCCCCGCCCGCCTCGCTCCCACCAGCGAGGACATCCGTGATCCGCTGTTAATACAGCGCCAGTACGGCCGGAGAGAGGCCTTCCCGCCAGTGCGGCACCACCGAACCGGGCACCGCCACCGCGACCGGCGTCGGCCGCTCACCGTCCACCACGGCCGACGGCAGCTCCTCGCCTCCGCGAGATTCCGCCAGGACCTCGCCCACCGTCTCGCGGGCGATCACGAACTGCTTCCACGCGGCCTCCGCCTCCCGCAGCTCGGCCTGAAGAGCCTCCACCCGCTGCCGGGCAGCCCGTTCATGCTCCTCCAGCAACCCCATCACCGACGGCATCCCGGCACCTCCACCGAAGAGACGACACAACACCTCGTCCCTGCCAACGGAACACCAGACCTACGCCTGACCAGCCAAAACACATCCATCACTCTCGGAAAGACAACGACCTCTAAAGCCAGCGAATCCCATCGTGACCAAGCCGGGGGCAAACCGAAGGCGGCGTCGGACCCCGTGGATCCCGCGCCGCCGCCAATTCGCCCGACGGGCCGGTCAGCCCACGCCGACCCCGCCCGCGACCGCCTCAACCTCGGCCCCCGACTCCGCCCGCCCGGCCGCCGCGACCTCGGCGACCACTTGGGCGCCCCGGTCCGGCCCCATCTGCAGCGAGCCCAGCACCCCGGGCACCGCGACGCTCGGCATCAGGTGCTGGAACAGGCCGGACACCCGGAGTTCCAGGTCCGCCCGGCCGGAGAGCTTCTGCGACTGGATCTGAACTCCCGTCCAGGCCGCGGTGATCAGCCATGCCGTGTCGGCCGGGACGACGTGCGGCAGCAGTTCGCCGCGCTCGCCGGCGGCCACCAGCAGCGCCTCCATCCGGCTGATCCAACCGGGGATCGCGGCGCCGCCGAGGTCCTCGAACACGTCCTGGCCGAGCGTGAGCCGGGCGCCCGCGCTGAGCAGCGGGTCACGCGGCATCAGATGCGCGACCACCATCCCGGTGTCCACGAACTCCTGGAGTTTGCAGCTTCGTTCGGGCACTCCGTCCTGGACGAACTGCTCCTCGACGACGCCGTGCGCGAGATCCCGCTTCGAGGCGAAGTGGAAATACACCGCACCTCGCGTCACACCCGCCCGGGAGACCACCTCCCCGATGGTGGCACCCTCGTAGCCGAACTCGTCGAAGACCGACGCCGCGGCCTCCAGGATCAGCCGACGGGTCCGGAGCGCCCGTTCCTGCCGTACCACCGCAACCACCCCGCCCTGAGTTCCGGGAAAACAAAACCAAACACCCCGTATCTTAGCTATGGGCCACCTACGGGCGACAAGACGATGTCGAGGAATCAGCCCACTCCTTCTCCCCTCCCCCACCCGTCCCACATGTTCTCTCCTACGGTCCGTCAGATCCCGACCGGACGAACGGAAGTCGTATCTCCCCGGACGCCCGCCGACGAACACGGTTTACCGCCCGGCACTGGCGCCGGGAAACCGAACGCTCGGTTTCCTTCCAGCGGGCCACTTCCGCCCGAAACCCGCCCCCGCCCCCTCCGCAACCAAACGGTTGAGGAAGGGGGCGCGCCGGAGTAGCGTTGTCCTCAACCAATCGGTTGCGGATGAACAGAGGTGTGCGGTGGCCGTCGACCAGCTCTCCCGGGCGTTCGTCGCCCTGGCCGATCCGACCAGGCGCGACATCGTCGCCCGGCTCTCGGTCCGGGACGCGACCGTGGGCGAGCTGGCGGATTCCTACGCGATGTCCATGCAGGCCGTCTCCAAGCACCTCAAGGTGCTGGAGGAGGCCGGGCTGGTCAGCCGCAGCCGTGACGCCCAGCGGCGCCCGTGCCACCTGGAGCCGCAGGTGTTCGACTTGATGTCGGGCTGGATCGAGCGCTACCGCCGCCAGGCCGAGGCCCGCTTCGGCCGCCTGGATGCCGTCCTCGCGGCCATGGCCGAAGCCGACCCGGAGGCCGGCGCGGAAGCCGACACAGAACCCGGCCCGAGCACCGGCCCGAACACCGGCGCGCACACCAGGGCCGACACCGGCGCGGAACCGAAGCCGGCCGGTCCGCACGCCCCGGACACCTCCAGCCACCCCGGCCGCAACCGGCACACCGAAGGAGCCCCGTGATGACCTCCACCACCGGTCACCAGACCCGCATCGAGGCGGACCCGACGCTGCCCACCATCCGGATCGTCCGCGAGTTCGACGCCCCGCAGGAGCGGGTGTTCCGGACCTGGATCGAGCCCCAGCTGGTCGCCCAGTGGCTCGGCCCCGACGACCTCGACATGAAGATCGACGACTGGGAGCCCCGCACCGGCGGCCACTACCGCTACTCCATGCACCGCGAGGGCCGACAGGTCGCCGCCTTCTACGGCTCCTTCCACGAAGTCCGGCCGGCCACCCGGCTCGTCCAGACCTTCACCTTCGAGGGCGTGCCGGACGGCGTCTCGCTGGACACCGCCGTCTTCGAACCCGTCGGTGAGGGCCGCACCCGCGTCACCATCCTGTCGGTGGTCGACAGCCTGGCGGCCCGGGACGCGATCCTGGCCAGCGGCATGGAGCGCGGCGTGGTCGAGGGCTACCGGAAGCTGGACGCCCTGCTCGCCGCAGCCTCCTCCTGAGCCCAGGACCGACCGAGCCAGGACAGGCTGAGCCGACCGACCGAGCCCCCCGAGCTCCTGAGCCCCGACCTCCCGGGCCCGTCAGGGCAGCACGGCCACCGCCTCCACCTCCACCAGCTGGTCGTGGTAGCCGAGTACCGAGACGCCGACCAGAGTGCTGGGGGCGTCATGCGCCCCCAGGTACTCCCGGTACACGTTCCAGACCTTCACCAAGTCCGCCTGATCGCCGGAGGCCACGTACACGGTGGTCCGGGCGATGTCCGTGACCCCCGCACCCGCGTCCTCCAGCACGGTTATCAGATTGCGCATCACCTGGTGGGCCTGGCCCTCGTAGTCCCCGACGGCGACGGTGCGCCCCTCCTCGTCCAGCGGACAGGCCCCGGCCAGCCAGAGCGAGCGCGCCGGGGCGTCGACCACCGCCGCGTAGGCGTAGTCGACGGCCTGGGTCAGCCGGGTGTTGCGGACCAGCTTGACGGCGCTGTTCATGAGGCCTCCGAGGATCGTCACCGAACGTTCGCGCCCATCGTTGGTCCCTCCCGAACGACCGTCAAACCGTTTTCCGGTGAACTCCCGCTCCCGCCAAGGCCCGTGTGCCCACGATTCACCGTTACGGGTGATGGCGGACGGTACCGCCGGACCGCGATCCTGGTGCGGCCCGCGCCCATTCCCTCGACCAGCCCAGGAGAGCCGACCGATGGAATCCCGACCGCCCGGCCACGACCAGGCCTCCGGAGTCGCCCGCCGCCGCATGCTCGGCCTCGCCCTCGGCGCGGGCCTCGCTCCGGCCCTCGCCGCCGGGGCCCAACCCGCCGGGGCCCAACCCGCCCTCGCCGCAGGCCCGTCCGGCTCCGCCGCGGACCCTCCCACCGCCGCCGCCCTCGGCCGCCAGGTCGCCGACGTCGCCGAGGCGCAGGTCGGCATCCCGTACGCCTGGGGCGGCGGCGACCGGCTGGGCCCGAGCCTCGGTTTCTGCGACGAGGAGAACGGCTACCTCAACGGCGTGTGCCTGGGCGAGAGCACGGTCGGTTTCGACTGCAGCGGACTGTCCCTGTACTGCTGGTACCGCGCCAGCCACGGCACCGTCGAACTCGGGCACTACACGGCGGCCCAGTTCAACCGGAGCGCCCCGGTCGAATGCGATGCGCTCGCCCCCGGCGACCTGCTGTTCTTCTCCCGCCCGGACGCTCCGCTGCACCACGTCGGCATCTACGCGGGCGACGGCGCGATGATCCACGCCGAGCGCACCGGCACCCTGGTGGCCCGGCTCGAGAAGGTGCTCGACCTCCCGCGCTGGGCGGGCGAGTTCGCGGGCGCCCGCCGCCCCGGGGCGGCCTCCGGCTGAGGAGTACGCGCGGCCCCGAGGAGCACGCACGGCCCTCGGGGTCACACCGAGCCGCGCCGCAACGCCGGCCCCTGGCTCACCTTCAGCAGCAGCTCCTGCAGCACCCGCCGCTCCGCCGGGCTCAGCGGCGCCAGCACCTCGTCCTGCACCGCCCGTGCCCGCGCCTCCAGTTCGGCCAGCAGCGCCCGCCCGGTATCCGTGACCGAGACGGAGACCCGCCGCCGGTCCGCCTGGTCCCGGGCGCGTTCGACGTACCCGGCCGCGCCGAGCTGGTCGACGACCTTCGCGAGGTCGCTCGGGTCGATGCCGAGTCGCCGCACCAAGTCCCGCTGGGCGTGCGGCCCGAAGTCGGCGAGCGCGGCCAGCACGGCCATGTCCCAGAGCCGCAGCCCGCGTTCGGCGAGCTGCTCGGCGAGCCGGCCGCGCGCCGTCCGGCCGATCCGGGCCAGCAGGAAGGTGCTGAGGTCCACCAGGGTCGGCGGCAGTGCGTCGGTCGGGGCGGGGTGCCCGGGGTTCTCGGAAAGCTCAGAGTGCTCTGGACGCTCGGGGTGCTCGGGGTGCTCGGAGACCATGGCGACATTCTAGGGTCGCTCCCTATAGTGGGTGACGACCCACTATTCTCGGCTCAGGAGTTCACCCGTGGACGCCCTCTACCCCCGCCTGCTCGTCACCCGCTTCGCCGACTGCTTCGGCTTCTACCGCGCCGTGCTCCCCGTGCTCACCGGCGCCACCCTGGTCAAGGGCACGCCCGAAGGCCCGTACGCGAACTGGGACGTCAACGAGCAGGCCGTCCTGACCCTCTTCGACCGCGCCGCGATGGCCGCCGCCCTCGGCACCACCGGCCTGCCCGCCCGCCCCGAGGCCCCCGCCCAGGACCCCGCGATGCTGGTCCTCCGGGTCGAGGACGTCGACGCGGCCCTCGCCCTCTGCCTCGCCCACGGTGGCACCCTGGCCGCCCCGGCCACCGACCGCCCGGAGTGGGGCTCCGGCCTGCGCAGCGCCCATCTGCGCGACCCCGAGGGCCACTTGATCGAGCTGCAGTCCTACTGACCGTACGGGGCCGTCGGGACCACCGGGACCGCTGGAGCCGCCGGAGCCACCGGGACCGTGGCCGTCCGCGGACGGCCACGGCCATCGCCGCGATCGCGGTCGGGCGCCTCAGCGGTGGAAGACCTGCAGCTCACGGACCGCGTCGTTGAAGTTCGCGCCCAGTTGGGCCGCCGGGAGGTCCATGGTCTTCTCCACGCTGAGGGTCGACCAGAGGTGGACGGCGTTGCAGTTGTTGTAGCCCTTCATCGAGGAGACGCTCAGCGCCACGTCGAAGTAGTTGACCAGGTGGTAGCCGGTGCCGTCGCAGCCGCCGGCGTCGCCGTAGAAGGAGTAGATGACGCCGCCCCCGTAGTCCACGTCCTTGAACTCCTCCAGCAGCAGCGTCCGGTCGGCCGGCTCCTCGGCCGTGCGGGTGCGGCCGTCGGCCCGGGCGAGCGCGTCGGCGCGGGAGTCCGACGAGCAGGCCCGGCCGAGCACCGGGGAGGCGCCGTCGGCGCCGGGCAGGTGCCCGAGCACGGTGGCGCAGTACTGGACCTCCGGGATCGGCAGCGGGCGGAGCCCGGCCGAGCTCGGCGGGGCCGCGGCGACGGCACCGGCGACGGCGAGACAGACGGTGAGGACGGGAGCGACGAACCTGCGCGAGCCGCGCATGGACACCTCCGGAACGATGGGACGCACGGGGACGGCGGCGGCCGTGGACCGGCCCGCCGCGCCCATTCGACGGGCGGCCGCCGCCCCCGGTCCCGCCGACACACCGCTCACCGCACTAGTCGTACGTATGCTCCCGGCTCACCGGGCCGCAGCGTCCCGCCACAGCTCGGCGCTGCAATCGGCGACCAGCGCGCCGATCCGGCTCCAGGCCTCCTCGGCCGGCATCGGCTCCAGCCGGCGGCCGTCCCGTAGCCGCAGCGCGACCCGGTCGTCCGCCGCCTCCCTGGCGCCGATCACCGCCTGGTAGGGCACCAGCCGGGCCTCCCGGATCCGGGCGCCGAGGCTGCCGTGCTCGGGCCCGGCGACCTCGGCCCGCAGCCCGAGGTCCAGGCAGCGCTGCCGCAGCCGCTCGGCCTGCGGAACCTCGGCCTCGGAGATCGGCACCAGCACCACCTGGGCCGGTGCCAGCCAGGCCGGGAACGCCCCGCCGTACAGCTCGATCAGATGGGCGACCACCCGTTCGACGCTGCCGATCACGCTGCGGTGCACCATCACCGGGCGGTGCTTGGCGCCGTCCGGGCCGATGTAGTGCAGGTTGAAGCGCTCGGGCTGGTGAAAGTCGATCTGCACGGTGGAGAGGGTGAACTCGCGCCCGGCGCCGTCGGCGATCTGCACGTCGATCTTGGGCCCGTAGAACGCGGCCTCGCCCTCGGCCGCCTCGAACGGCACCCCGGAACGCTCCAGCACATCGGTCAGCAGTGCGGTGGCCCGGCGCCACAGTTCCGGGTCGGCGACGTACTTGCCGCCCTCACCGGGCAACGAGAGCCGGTAGCGAACCGGCACGATGCCGAGCGCGCGGTGCGCCTCGCGGATCAGCTCCAGGGCGGCGACCGCCTCGTCGGCGGCCTGCTCCGGGGTGCAGAAGACGTGGGCGTCGTTCAGCTGGATCGCCCGGACCCTGGTCAGCCCGCCGAGCACGCCGGACAGCTCGGAGCGGTACATGCCGCCCAACTCGGCCATCCGCAGCGGCAGTTCCCGGTAGCTGTGCGGGCGGGATCGGAAGATCAGCGCATGGTGCGGACACAGGCTGGGCCGCAGCACCATCTCCTCCGAGCCGAGTTCCATCGGTGGGAACATGTCCTCGCGGTAGTGGTCCCAGTGGCCGGAGATCTCGTACAACTCGCGCTTGCCGAGCACCGGCGAGTAGACGTGGCGATAGCCGGCCCGGCGCTCGCGGCCGCGGATGAACTCCTCCAGGGTGTGCCGGATCGCGGCGCCGTCGGGCAGCCAGTACGGCAGGCCGGAGCCCATCAGCGGATCGGTGTCGAACAGGTCCAGCTCGCGGCCGAGCCTGCGGTGGTCGTTGGCGGGCCGGTCGTTGGCGGGCCGGTCCTGGAGGGGCTGGAGGGGCTGCGCGTTCATGGTGGTCTCCACTCGGGACGGGTGGGCGAGTGGAGCCGGGAACGACGAAGCCCCGGGGCACTCGCCCCGGGGCTTCGGACTTGGTCAGCAGTCAGCGCGCCGGGACTCTTTCCGGCGTCGTCGTGGCGAGTGCAGCGCGCTTCATGCCTTCCACGGTAGCAGCCCGCCGGCGCCCGCGTTGATCTTTATCCGCGTTGATCTTCATGGGCCGGCTCACATCAGGCCGGCTCACATCAGGACCATGCAGCCGCGCTCGGTGAGCGCCTCCATCAGGTGGTCCGGCACCTGTACGTCGTTCCACCGCAGGTCGAGCTTCTCCAGCGCGGGCAGCACCGCTGGATCGGCCAGCCAGTCGGGCAGTTCGGTGATCCCGTTGGTGCGGAGGTCGATCCGGCGCAGCTTCGGCAGCCCGGCGAGCACGGCGGGCAGTTCGCCGAGGGCGTTCTCCCGCAGTTCCAGCTCGCGCAGTTCGGAGAGCAGCTTGAAGGAAGCCGGCAGAGCGGTCAACTCATTGCCGCGCAGCCACAGTTCGCGCAGTTCACCGAGGGCGCCGATGGACTCCGGCAGGGCGGTGAGCCGGTTGTGCTGGGCGCGCAGTTCGACCAGCTCGGCCATCTTGCCGATGGCGAACGGGAGTTCGGTGAGCCGGTTCTCGCCGACGTTGAGGTAGCGCAGCCGGGTGAGCCGGCCGAGGCCGTCCGGCAGGCTGGTCAACTGGTTGTCGTGCAGGTAGAGGAAGTCCCGGAGCCAGGTGAGCCGGGTCAGTTCGGCGGGCACCTCGGTGAACAGGTTGTGTCCGAGGTCGAGGGTCCGCAGCCGCATCAATCTGCTGATGCCGGGTGGGAGTTCGGAGAGCGCGCCTTCGGCGAGGATGAGCACGGTCAACTCGGTGTGCTCCCACGCCAAGGTGAGCGCCTCGGCGGCCACCGGGCCGAGCGGCTGCCGCCAGAGGTTGAGCGTCATGTCTGTCACGCCCACCATTGTCCGCCCCCGCCGAACCGAACCGCGCCGGGCCGGGCCGGGCCGAAACCGGCACCCGCCGCACCCCGGGCCCCGCCCCCGTACGGGCCCGGAGGTACGGGCCGGCGCCGGGGGTCGCCAGGGCCCCCGGCGCCGGACCCCCGGCGCGTGCTCAGCGCCAGGTCTGGTAGCGGTTGTAGGTGCAGGGCATCATGCGCAGGCCGTACTCGCTGTCGTCGAGGCACAGGCCGTTGGCCTGGTTCTCGAAGCTCACCTGGTCGCCCCGGGCGTTCACCCACCAGCTCTGCTCCTTGGAGGAGTCGCAGGCCCGGGTGTCCGGGTGGACGCCGGCCCCCACACCGCCGTAGATGCACCGGTTGGTGGCGATGTTGCGGAACTGGCGGGTACCGTCCTCCTGCCAGATCCGCACGTTCCAGTTCTGGAAGTCGCTGTTGTTGCAGCCGAAGCCCCGGAAGCCGTACGCGAAGCTGTCGTCGAGGCAGCCGCCGGTCGCCATGTTGCCGAAGTGCTCGACCGCCGCCAACGCGGCGGCCCGGTTCCCCGTGGGCGACGGATCACCGGTCGCAGCCCCGGCGACGCCGGTCACGGCCGCGCCCAGGCAGGCGGTGGAGAAGAGGACGACGGCCGTCCGGCGGAACCGCCGTCCGAGCGTCGGGTTCTGTGCGTTCATCGTGTTCCCTTTCCTGTGGCGCGTGGTGCCGCGCTCCTCGGTGCGCCTTGCTGCTGCCGGCCCCCAGGGCACGCCTACGGGTACTCGCAGTACACGGGGCTGGAGTTGGTCTCGACCGGCACTCCGGGCACCGGGCCGTCGTTGGAGCCGCCGCTGACGTACACGGCGCTCACCCAGCCCAGCCAGCCCCCCGGCGTCACGATCTCGACCCAGTAGTGGTTGTAGTAGGACCCGTCGGTGACGTTGCCGCCCCAGCGCTGGCAGAACGCCTGGACGTTGACGTTGGTGAGCCGCTCCTGCGTGGCCAGTCCGCAGGAGGTGTCCGTGCACTCACGCACCCGCACCTGGCTGGCCCAGATGTGGACGGTCGAGTTCGTGAGACTGGCTGACGCCGACGCCGACGCCGACGCGGTCGTCTGCGCCTGCGCGGGCGCCGCCGTCACCCCCAGCACGGCCGTCAGGCCGAGCACGGCGGCCCCCAGCGCTCGCAGCGGGAACAGGCGGGTGGTGGACTTTCCGGACACGATGGGTGCCCCTCTCGGTGGTTGGACGGAAGAAGACGGAAGAACAGGACGCGTCACCCGGGAGACGGCGTCCGGCGGCCGTTCGTATGAGCGTCCGCACCGCCGTGGCTCCGGGTCAGTGGCAGTCGGACTCCAGGGACAGCCCCGGCACCGGCTGGTCGTTGTCGCCCCCGCGCACGTACACCGCGCTGATCCAGCCGACCGGGCCGCCCGCGTCCACCTGCACCCACCAGTTGTTGCGGTACGGGCCGTCGACGACCTCGGTGCTCTGGCCCTGGCAGAACGCCGTCACCCACCGCCGGCCGATCTGCGCGCCCTCGATCGGCGGGCAGGACGCGGAGGCGCCCGCACAGGCCCGGACGTTCACGCCGGTCGCCCACACGTACAACCGGGCATCCGTCGTCGTCGCGTGGGCCGCTCCGGGGAGCAGCAGGGGAAGCGTCGCCGCCGTCGCGACGACACCGGCCGGGAGCGCGCGCCGCAGTGAACGGGCGGTGGTGCGAAGGGATTTCGTCATATCGACTCCTCGTTCGGTGAACCCTCGTCACACCGTCGACGGGCCGCGCTCACGTTCCGTATGAGCACCGTTCGCGAGCCGCCGTTGCCGGCGGGCTTCCGCCCGGGATTTTCCGAGGCCCTCGCCCGGCCCGGGGGATATCGTTGTCAGGTACCTTTCGCGCGGAGAGCTGCTTGACGGGGAACGATGATCGAAGTACGCCTGCTGGGCCCGGTCGAGGTGCGGGACGACGAGGGCAGGCGGCTGCCCCTGGGCGGATCGAGACCCGTCGCACTGTTGTCCGCGCTGGTCGTGCACCTGGGCGAAGTCCTCTCCACCGCTCGGCTGGTGGACCTCGTCTGGGAGGACAGCGCCCCCGCGACGGCGGGCGCGCTGGTCGCCACCCACGTCGCCGCCGTCCGCCGCGCCCTGGCACCGGCCGACGCCGCCCCGGTGATCCGCACCCGGGCCCCTGGCTACCTGGCCGACCTCGCGCCCGGCCAGGTCGACGCCAGCCGGTTCGAACGGCTGCTGGCGGCCGGGCGGCGGGCCTCGGACGAGGGCCGCGACGGCGAGGCGCTCGACCTGTTCACCGACGCCCTCGCCCTCTGGCACGGACAGGACGCCCTGGAAGGCCTCACCCAGTCGTTCGCCCGGATCGAGGCCGCCCGTCTGAACGAACTGCGCCTGGTCACCCAGGAGCACCTCTACGCGCTGCGGCTGCGGCTGCGGCAGGACACCGAGGTGGTCGCCCCGCTGCTCGCCCACGTCGCCGCCCACCCGCTGCGCGAACGGCCGCGCGCCCAGCTGATGACCGCCCTGTTACGGGCCGGCCGGGCGCCCGACGCGCTGCGGGTCTTCCAGGAGGGCTGCGACATCCTCCGCACCGACCTCGGTCTCGACCCCGGCCCCGAACTGCGCGCGCTCCACCTCGCCGCACTGCGCAACGACCCCGCGCTCGCCTTCGGGCCCGCCGGGGCGACCGGAGCAGCGGCCACGACCGGCGGACCCGGCCGCACGCCCGGCGGTCCGGTGGACGCGCACGTGACGACGCCCGCCACTGCGGCCGGTCCCGGCAGCCCCTCGACCCGCAACCCCACGACCACCGGCCCCACGACCACCAGCCCCGCGGTCGGCCTGGCAGTCGGCAGCCGGACGGTCAGCCCGCCCTCCCACCTCCCGCCGGACGTCGCCGACTTCGTCGGCCGGACCCGCCAGGTCGGCTGGGTCACCACGCTCCTGGGCCGGGCACGTGACACCGCCAGGACCGCCCCACCCATCGCGGTCATCTCCGGCCGCCCCGGCATGGGCAAGACCACGCTCGCCGTCCACGCCGCCCACCGCGCCGCCCACCTCTTCCCCGACGGCCGTCTCTTCCTCGACCTGCGCGCCTCCGACACCGCCCCGCTGACCACCACCGACGCCCTCACCCGGCTGCTGCGGGCGCTCGGCGTCGACCCCGGTGCCGGAGCCGGCCCGGACGACCTGCTCGGCCTCTACCGGACCCGGCTGGCCGGACGACGGATCCTGCTGATCCTGGACAACGCCCCCAGCGAAGCCCGGCTGCGGCCCCTGGTGCCGCCCGGCCCCGGGTCGGCCGTGCTGATCACCAGCCGCCGACGGCTGACCGCGCTGGAGGGCGCGATCCGGCTCGACCTGTCGGTGCCCGATCCCGGGGAGGCACTGCGCCTGCTGACCACGGTCGCCGGCCGTCCCCGCCCGCAGCCCGGGCCGGGCGACCTCGACGAGATCGTCTCCCTGTGCGGCCAGCTCCCGCTGGCCCTGCGGATCGCGGGCGCCCGGCTCGCCGCCCGGCCGCACTGGACCCCCGGGCAGCTCGCCGGGCGGCTGCGCGACGAGCGCGGGCGCCTCAACGAACTCCGCACCGGCGACCTGGAGGTGCGCGCCAGCCTCGAACTGGGCTACGCCGAACTGGACCCGCCCGAACGCCGGGCGCTGCGCCGCCTCGCCCTGATGGACCTGCCCGACTTCGCCGCCTGGATCGCCGCGCCGCTCCTCGACATCGACACCGCGGAGGCGGAGGAGGCCGTCGAGCGGCTCGTCGACTGCCACCTCATCGAGGCCGTGGGCACCGACGGCACCGGCGAGAACCGGTACCGGATCCACGACCTCGTCCGGGAACACGCCCGCGAGCGCTGCCTGGCCGAGGAGGCCCCCGCCGAACGCCGGCGCGCGGTGCGGCGGTTGGTCGCCTGCTGGCTGGCTCTCGCCGACCGCGCGGCGGTCGAGGGACCGGGCGGGGTCTCCTGGCTGCTGCCGCCGCCGCGCCCGGAGTACCGCCTCGATCCCCGGGTACAGGACCGGCTGCTGCCCCGGCCCGCCACCTGGTTCGCCGCCGAACAGGGCTGCCTGGTCGCGGCCGTCCACCACTGCGCCGCCCAGGGCATGACCCGGGACGCGCGCGAACTGGCGGGCGCCCTGATCGCCAGTTCCGCCGCCCTCTACAACCGCTTCGACGTCTGGGCGCAGACCCACACCGTCGCCCTGGACGCGGTACGCCGCGAGGGGGACGGCGAGGGCGAACCGTGGCTCCTCCTCGGCCTCGGCCAACTCCGCTACGAGCAGGACAGGTTCGAGGAGGCGTACACCCTCCTGGACCGCGCGCGACGCCTGTTCGACGCACCGGCGCCGGCCACGGACGACACCGCCTGCCCGCGCGGCACCGCCGCACCCCCGGACCGCACCGCCGGCTCCCCGGACGGCACCGGGCGCGACGCCCTGCGGGGCAGCGCCACCGCCCTGGTCGCCATCGGCACCATCCGCCGCGAACAGGCCCGGTTCGGCGAGGCGTCCGAGGCACTCGCCGCCGCCCTGGAGCGGTACCGGACGATCGGCGACGACGCGGGGACGGCCCACACCCTGTACGGAATCGGCTACGTCCACCGCGAGCAGGGCCGCGGCGACCAGGCCCGGGAGGTGCTGAGCCGGTCCCTGGCGCTGTTCCGGCGGCTCGGCGACCGTCAGGGCGAGGCCATCACCCTGCGCTCGATCGCCCTGTGCGAGCGGGCCCGCGGCGCGCTGACCGAGGCCACCGGCCTGCTCACGGAGGCACTGCGCGTCTTCACCGCCATCGGCGACACCTTCGGTCTGATGTACACCGAACAGGCTCTGGCCAAGGTCGAGTTGAGGCAGGGCCTGCTCGACCCGGCGGACCAGCGACTCGACCGCTGCCTGACCGTGGCCCGGGAGCGCCGGGACCGCTTCGGCGAGGCCCTGGTGCTGCGCACCCGGGGCGAGTGGCACCTCGCGGCGAGGGACCCGGACGCCGCGGAGGCCCCGCTGCGGGAGGCGCTGGCCCTGTGGGAACGGCTCGCCCTGCCGCTCTGGCGGGCCCGCACCCTGCGAGACCTGGCCGAGGTGCACGCGGCGCACGGCGACCGCCCGGGCGCCGAACTGGCCCGCCGCCAGGCGCACTCGGCCTTCCTGGCCTTCGGCAGCCGGGAGGCGTGGGAGGAGCGCGACTGACCGGCCCCGGGCACCGCCGGGCAGCCGCTTGGCACGTACAGAGCATCTACAGGGAATCTGCAGAGCCCCCGGCGAGCATCGTCGTGTGACCGACATCATCACTCTCGCCAACCCCCGCGTGGCGGCCGTCCCGCTGGACGACTGCGGGGAGCCGCTCGTCGACCTCCGGGGCGTACCGCAACTCCTGCTCGACGACCGGCAGGCCGACGACTCCGGCGCCTACGCCAGGGTCCGCTCCGGCGTCCTCGACCGGCTCCTGCGGGCCCAGGCCCTCCTCCCTCCGGGGACGCGGTTCCTGGTGGTCGAGGGGTTCCGGCCGCCGGACCTCCAGCGCAGCTACTTCGAGGCGTACTCGGCGACCCTGCGGGCCGCCCACCCCGAAGCCTCCCAGGCCCGGATCCGGGAGCTCGCCAGCGCCTACATCTCACCGCCCGAGGTCGCCCCGCACGCCAGCGGCGGCGCGGTGGACCTGACCCTGTCCACCCCGGACGGCACCGAACTCCCCCTGGGCACCGAGGTCAACGCCACGCCCGAGGAGAGCCTCGACGCGTGCCGCACGGACGCCCCCGGCATCGACGCCACCGCCCGCGCCCACCGGGAGGCCATGCGCCGGGCGCTCACCTCCGCCGGATTCGTCAACTACCCCACGGAGTGGTGGCACTGGTCCTACGGAGACCGGTACTGGGCGCTGCTGTCCGGGCACCGGTCCGCCCGGTACGGCCCCGTGGCACCGGCCTGACCCGGCCCGCCCTCGCTGCACCGCTTCCGCATCGACTCCGCACCGACTCCGTCCGCACGTCCGGCCGGCGCCCTGCCCCCCGACCGGACCACCCGCAGCCCACCCCGACCCGACCGACCAACGACATCGCGTGCACCTGGGGGAATCGTCCGATGCGCATCACCGAGCCCTGCGACACCGTCGTCGACCGTCCGCTCAACGGCATGGACCCGGCCGAGTTCGACGCCGCCTTCACCGAGGCCATGCCCCGGCTGCGCCGTCGACTGCTGGCCCTGACCGGCAATCCGCACGACGCGGACGACCTGCTCCAGGACACCTACCTGCGCCTCTCCCACCGGGCCAGGCGACGCACCCTGACCGCCCAGCAACACCCGTACGCCTACGCCTCGGCGACCGCGCTCAACCTGCTGCGGGACTCCTGGCGGCGGCCGTCCCGCCGGGAGACCGCCACCGGCCGGCTGCCGGAACCGGACTGGGACGGCGGGATGGAGCGCTGCGAGGCCAGGTGCGCGGCCCTGTCGTTGCTGGCGCTGCTGTCGCCGAAGGAGGCGGCGGCGGTGATCCTGGTCGACCTGGAGGGGCTCAGCCACGACGCGGCCGGGGAACGGCTCGGCGCCCACCGGGGGACGGTGCAGCGCAACCGGATGCGCGGCCTCGCCAAGATGCGCGCCGCACTGGCCGACCTCCGGACCCGCTGACCGGGCGGTGGGGGGGGGGGGGGGGGGGGGGGGGGGGGGGGGGGGGGGGGGGGGGGGGGGGGGGGGGGGGGGGGGGGGGGGGGGGGGGGGGGGGGGGGGGGGGG
>NZ_JBVIFM010000048.1:0-15919 GCF_055571335.1 Kitasatospora sp. NPDC030952 | reverse complement strand
CTTTTGGCACGCTGTTGAGTTCTCAAGGAACGGACGCTTCCTTCGGACCGCCTTCCAGCGGGCCCTCCGGGCGCTTCGTTCTTTCGTGTTTCCAGTTTACCAGATGTTTTCCGCTCCGTTTTCCGGAGTTTCATTCATCCAATTTCCCAAACTGGCCGGGGCCGCTTTCTGCGACGACCACCACGTTAGCGCATTTCGAGAGTTACTCGAAATTCACACTCACACCCTGTCGACGACAACGCCAACGAACCCAATCGAATGGGCTTCGAAGTGTGAGAGTGGGTCTTGCTGAGTGGGGTGGCCGCTCCAGCGACTCGTTCAACACTAGGCCACCTGGAGGACATCGTCAAACGTCGAGGGCGGGATCCGGCTGGATCCCGCCCTCGTTCGTCGAAGCCGCAGGTCAGCGGCGTCGGGTTTCGGTCACTCCGCTGTCGCGTCGGACACCGCGGCCGACGCCGGCAGCAGCTCCGCGGCCGCCAGGTTGCGCTTGCCGCGGCGCAGCACGAGCCATCGGCCGTGCAGCAGATCGGCCTCGGTCGGCACCGCTTCCTCGTCCGTCACCTTGACGTTGTTGAGGTAGGCGCCCCCCTCCTTGACCGTCCGGCGGGCGGCCGAGCGGCTCGGCGCCAAGCCGACGGCGACCAACAGGTCGACCACCGGCTGGAGTTCGGTCACCTCGGCCTTCGGGACCTCGGCCAGCGCCGCGGCCAGGGTCGGGGCCTCCAGGTCGGCCAGGTCGCCCTGTCCGAACAGCGCCTTGGACGCGGCGACGGCGCGCTCGTACTGCTCGGCGCCGTGCACCAGCGTGGTGAGCTCCTCGGCCAGGGCGCGCTGGGCGAGGCGGGCGGCGGGGCGCTCGGTGGTCTCGCGCTCCAGCTCCTCGATCTCCTCCTTCGAGCGGAAGCTGAAGATCCGCAGGAAATTGGAGACGTCCCGGTCGTCCGCGTTCAGCCAGAACTGGTAGAAGGCGTACGGGGTGGTCAGCTCGGGGTCGAGCCAGACCGTGCCGGACTCCGTCTTGCCGAACTTGGTGCCGTCGGCCTTGACGATCAGCGGTGTGGCCAGCGCGTGCACGGACTTGCCGTCGGCCTTGCGGATCAGGTCCGTGCCGGCGGTGAGGTTGCCCCACTGGTCGCTGCCGCCGGTCTGCAGGGCGCAGCCGTAGCGGCGGTTCAGCTCCAGGTAGTCCATGCCCTGGAGGATCTGGTAGCTGAACTCGGTGTAACTGATGCCCGCGTCGGAGTTGAGCCGTCGGGCGACGGCCTCCTTGGCGATCATGTTGTTGACGCGGAAGTACTTGCCGACGTCGCGCAGCAGGCTGATGGCCGACATCCCGGACGTCCAGTCCAGGTTGTTGACCATGCGCGCCGCGTACGGGCCTTCGAAGTCGAGGAAGCGCGAGATCTGGCCCCGCAGGCGCTCGACCCAGCCGGCCACCGTCTCGGGGTCGTTGAGCACGCGCTCGGCGGTGGGCTTCGGGTCGCCGATCAGGCCGGTGGCGCCGCCGACCAGGCCGAGCGGGAGGTTCCCCGCCTGCTGGATCCGGCGCATGGTGAGGATCTGCACCAGGTTGCCGAGGTGCAGGCTCGGGGCCGTCGGGTCGAAGCCGCAATAGAACGTGACCGGGCCGTCCGCGAACGCCTTGCGCAGTGCGTCCTCGTCGGTGGACAGGGCGATCAGCCCACGCCACCGCAGCTCGTCGACGATGTCCGTCACGGTCACGCTTCTCCTTCGATCGGGCGTCCGCCCGGTGCTGGCCCGGTTCGGTCGGGCCCCGGGTCGGTACGACTCCAGCCTGCTAGAGCCTACGCGGTTCCGGCCAGCGAGTTTTCCCCGAGGCATCGGGTCGGGCCGGCGGTCGGGCCTGCGCCGGGTCGGCGCCAGCTAGGCACCAGGTGAGCGCCGCGTCGGCACCGGGCGGACGCCTGCTCTCCCCCGCGCTCCTCCCCGATACCGGAAATTCCGTTGTTCGTCGGCTGTGGGCCCATTCAGAGTGGTTCCACCGCCGCGCGGCGGCAGTGACGTGTGTGGAGACGGTCGTGCCGCCGTGGCACGCCCGTGGGAAGGGTGTGCCGAGTGCGCAACACGCTGGTTCTGAACGCGAGCTACGAGCCCCTGACGACGGTGTCGCTTCAGCGCGCCGTCGTCCTGGTGCTCCAGGACAAGGCGGTGGTGGAGCAGGCGCACCCGCTGCGCTCGATCCGGGGGACGGGCGTGGCCGTCCCGGTGCCGAGAGTGATCAGGTTGCAGAGGTACGTGAGGGTGCCGTTCCGACAACAGGCCCCGTGGTCGAGGCGGGGTGTCCTGGCCCGGGACCAGCACCTGTGCGCCTACTGCGGGCGCCGGGCCACCACGGTGGACCACCTGCAGCCCAAGTCGCGTGGTGGCGAGGACAGTTGGATGAACACCGTGGCCGCGTGCCCGGAGGACAACCAGCGCAAGGCCGACCGGACGCCCGAGCAGGCCGGGATGAAGCTGCTGCGGCGGCCGTTCGTGCCGACGCCACAGGCCACCCTGATGCTGGCGCTCGGCCTGCGCGGCTCGGAGGCCCGGGAGCTGGCCGACTGGCTGCCGGCCGTACCGGGTCAGCCCGTCACCGCGGCCTAGGCCCGTCCGGCGGATCCAGCCGCCGGCGGGGGCTCAGCCCTTCGCCTGGTAGCCCGCGGCCGTGCCGTAGTTGGTCGCGTGCTCGGGGACGACGACCACCTGCCCGCCGCCGATCAGCACCCGCCCGGAGAGCAGCAGCGAGCCGGTGCCGGGCGGGAAGTTGCCGCCCACCGCCTCCTGGCCGCCCGCCAGCGGGAAGCGGCCGAGGCGGGCGGGCTGGTCGCGGCGTTCGTCGGCGGCCAGCACCAGCGAGCCGCCGTCGATGCCGACGGCCCTGGCGGTGCCCTTGGCGGCGGTCGGCGCCTTCCAGCGCTGCTTGCCGGTGTCCAGGTCGTAGCCGACCGCGGACACCGGCCCGCCGGGGTTCGCCGGGGTCATCGCGGCGACCATGGTGCGGCCTTCGAAGAACACCTCGGGGGTGGCCGAAAACGTTCCGTGGGTGACGGCCAGCCGGCCCGCGTCGGTGACCACCGGGATCTCGACGGCCGGATCGCCGGCGGTGCCCCACGCGAACACCCGGTCGTCCTCGGGCTTCCCGCCGGTGGTGAGCACCACGGCGGGCTCGGCGGAGAGCACCGTGACCGTCTTCGGCTGGTTGTTCAGGCCCCGCCACCAGCCGACCTTGCCGTCCGCCACGTTCAGGGAGACGGCCTGGTCGGCGGGCGTCGAGTCCGCACAGGAGGAGGCGACCAGCACGGTCTTGCCGGTGACGCCGCCGGACAGGGTGCAGAACTTGCCCTGTCCGGTGTACTGCCAGACGTCCTTGCCGTCGGCCGACGCCCAGGCCGCCACATGGTCGTCGCCGACCGCGATCACCATGTCCTCGGTGACGCCGATCCGCGCCGAGTAGGCGCCCTTGGCATCCGAGAGGGTCTTGGTCCAGGCGGTCTTGCCGGTCTTGGTGTCCACGGCGGCGACCAGTGTGCACGGGCTCTTCGGGTCCGCCTGCGGCCGGAACAGGGCCGCTCCGAGCCCGGCCTGGTTCACGCCCGCGGACAGTCCGCACGGGACGGCCCCGGCGGCCGGGGGCTCGACCGTCCAGGTCGGCTTGCCCGCCGTCCGGTCGTACGCGTGCACCCCGGAGCCGTCGGCCCGGACCACCGCGTCGGCCAGCAGCCAGCTGCCGACCAGCGTGTCGTCCCCCGCGGGCTGGGTGGCTGCAACGGCCTGCGCGGACCAGATCTTGGTGTGCGCCACCGAGAACCCGGGCTCGCCACCGCTGGTCGCGGCCGCGCTGCCGCCGCCCTCGGCGCCGACCGTCAGCGCGGCCGTTATCAGCACCCCGAGCGCGGCCACCCCGGCACCGGCCCGCACCATCAGGGCCCGCCGGTTGGGCACGTGCTCCCCGGTCAGGACGGCCGAGCGGACCTTGGCCACCAGCGAGGAAGGGGCGGAGGAACCCGAGCCGCCGTCACCACGCCGAGCGGCCCGCGAACGCCCGGCGGCCCCAGCAAGCCCGGCAGGCTCGGCAGGCCCGGCAGGCTCGGCAGGCCCGGCGGGCTCGTCGCCACTCTCCTCGTCGGCGGGCGCGGGCTCCGCCGGGGGCTCCTCCAGCTGCACATAGCCGTCGGCCGAGTACTCCGCCCCCGCCGGGACGTACAGCCCCTCCCCCGCCGGCTGCTCCTGCGGCGCGGCGGCCGCGTACGGCTGGTGCCCGTAGTCCGGGTACGGCTGCTGGTACGGCTGGTACTGCTCCTGCCCGCCGTACGGCCCCTGGCCGTGACCCTGGCCGTCGCCCTGGCCCTGCGCGTGATCGTGCCCCTGGACGTAGCCGCCCTCGACGTACCCGGTCTGCCCGTAGCCACCCTGCCCGTCGTACGACTGGGGGTCATAGGGCTGGGGGTCGTACGGCTGCTGGCTCCACTGCGGCGCCTGCTGCCACTGCCCGTGCGGCTGCGACGGCACCTGCGCCGGCGGCTGCTGCGGGTCGTAGTACCCCTGCCAGTCCTGCTGCGGGCCCTGGGGGTACCAGGGCTGCTGCTGGGCGTGAGGGTCTCCGAAGGGCTCCTGCGCCATCGTTCCGTCCCTCCCAGCCCCGCCTGCCTGCCTGCCGATTGCGGCAGTCAGCATCTCACGCCCGCCCGAGCGCCCACCCGGACGCCCACCCGGGCGCCCCATCCGGGCCCTCAGGCGGCGGACTCGGCGCGCAGGGCTTCGTCGATGCGGGCGGCGAGGGTGAAGTCCAGGCCGGTGAGCCCGCCGGCGCTGTGGGTGGACAGCACGAACCGCAGGGTGCGCCAGCGGATGTCGATGTCGGGGTGGTGGTCGAGCGCCTCGGCCTGTTCGGCGACGGCGACGACCACCCGGATCGCGGCCGGGAAGTCGGGGGCGTCGGCGCTGCGGACGATGCTGTCGCCGTCCCGGCTCCACTGCGGCACGGCTGCCAGGGCCGCCCCGATCTCGTCCTCGCTCAGTCGTGCCCTGCTGCTCATCGGTGCGCTCCGGGGGTCGTCGCTCGGGTACCGGTCAGGCGGCCTTCCGGCGCGGACGGACCACCAGTTCGCCACCGCAGTTGGGGCAGTTGGAGGCCATCGCCTCGGTGCAGTCCGCGCAGAAGGTGCACTCGTAGGAACATATCGAGGCGGGGCTGTCGGCGGTCAGCGACACCTCGCAGCGCTCGCAGGTCTCGCGCATCTCCAGGGCCATGGCGCACTTCTCCGATTCACGTACGGTCAGACGGTCGGATGTACGATCCCACGTTCGTCCGACGGCCGGTCAACCCACCAGCAGTTTGGTGACGGCCGCCAGCCCGACCACCACGATGACCCCGCGCAGCGCGGCCGGCGGGAGCCGGCGGCCGACCTTGGCGCCGAGCAGGCCGCCGACCAGCGAGCCGGCCGCGATCAGCCCGGCGGCCGCCCAGTTGACCGTCGAGGTGAACAGGAAGAACAGCGCGGCGACCCCGTTGACGATCAGCGCCAGCGCGTTCTTCACCGCGTTGATCCGCTGGAGGCCCTCCTGGAGCAGCATGCCCATCAGCGCCATCAGCAGGACGCCCTGCGCGGCGCCGAAGTACCCGCCGTAGATGCCGGTGAGGAACACCCCGAGCAGCAGCACCACGCCGCCGTCCGGATCACCGTCGGCACGGCGCCGGGCCGCGACGGCCTTGGCCACCCGGGGTTGGATCACCACCAGGACGAGGGCGAGCAGGATCAGCACCGGGACGATCGCGTCGAAGGCTCCGCTCGGCAGCTTGATCAGCAGCAGGGCGCCGAGCAGGCCGCCGAGCAGCGAGGCGGTGCCCAGCCGCCGCAGGCGCCGGCCCTGGTCGGCCAGTTCGCGGCGGTAGCCGATCACGCCGCTGAGCGAACCGGGCACCAGGCCGAAGGAGTTGGAGACGTTCGCGATCACCGGCGGAATGCCGACGGCGAGCAGGACCGGGAAGGTGATCAGGGTGCCGGAGCCGACGATCACATTGATCATCCCGGCACCGACGCCCGCCACCAGGACGGCGATCGCCTCCCAGAGCGTCATGGGTCACCTCTCCTCTCGGTCCTGTCCGAGGGGATCATGCCGGACCGCGCACCGGCCCGACCAGGCCCGACCATCATTCGGGACGTACGCCACACCGCCGCAACGCCCAGACGCCGGGAACGCCCCGGAAGCCCGGAAGCCCGGGAAAGCCCGGGGGCCCGCCACCACCAGGCAGCGGGCCCCCGACCGGAGAAGCGCTCCGATCACTCCGGGTCGATCTTGCGGTACTCCCGCGCCGGGTCCACCCGCGGCCGGGCCGCACCCTTCTCCACGTCCACCGGCCGCGGCCCGGCCGCCGGGTCGATCGGCACCTGGGTGGCCGCCGGGGGCGCCTGCGGCACGCTCGGCGCCGCCACCGCGCCACCGTTCATCCCGCCGCCGTTGCCGGTCAGCCCGCCGAACGCGCCGCCGAGGCCCTTGAGCGCGTCGCCGACCTCGCTGGGGATGATCCAGAGCTTGTTGGAGTCGCCCTTGGCCAGCTCGGGCAGGGTCTGCAGGTACTGGTAGGCGAGCAGCTTCTGGTCGGCGTCCCCGTCGTGGATGGCCTCGAAGACCGTCCGGATCGCGGCCGCCTCACCGTCGGCGCGCAGCACCGCGGCCTGCGCCTCACCCTCGGCCCGGAGCACGTCGGCCTGCTTCTCACCCTCGGCCTTGAGGATCTGCGCCTGGCGCTGGCCCTCGGCGGTGAGGATCGCGGCGCGCTTGTCACGGTCGGCGCGCATCTGCTTCTCCATCGAGTCCTGGATGGAGGTCGGCGGCTCGATCGCCTTCAGCTCGACGCGGTTGACCCGGATTCCCCACTTGCCGGTGGCCTCGTCCAGCACCCCGCGCAGACCGGCATTGATGACCTCGCGGGAGGTCAGGGTGGACTCGAGGTCCATCGAGCCGATGATGTTGCGCAGCGTGGTGACGGTCAGCTGCTCGATGGCCTGGATGTAGCTCGCGACCTCGTAGGTGGCCGCCCGGGGGTCGGTGACCTGGTAGTAGATGACGGTGTCGATGTTGACCACCAGGTTGTCCTGGGTGATCACCGGCTGGGGCGGGAACGGCACGACCTGCTCGCGCAGGTCGATCCGGTTGCGGACCCGGTCGATGAACGGGACGACGATGTTCAGCCCTGCGTTGAGCGTCCGGGTGTAGCGGCCGAAGCGCTCCACGATCGCGGCGCTGGCCTGCGGGATGACCTGGATCGTCTTGATCAGCGCGATGAAGGCCACCACGACCAGGACGACCAAAACGATAAGGACGGGTTCCACGGACTCTCCCCTAGACGACCAGGGCGGTCGCGCCCTGGATTTCGACGACGTCGACCTGCTGCCCCGGCTGGTAGACCTGGTCCGGGTGGAGCGCGCGGGCCGACCAGATCTCGCCGTTGAGTTTGATCCGTCCACCCTCCCCGTCGACGGTTTCCGCGACGACCGCGGTGGCGCCCTGGAGCGCCTCGATGCCCATCTTGATCTGTGGGCCCTTCTGCAACTGCCGGTAGGCGATGGGCCGGACGAAGGCCACCAGCGCGACCGAGACCACCAGGAAGGTCACCGCCTGGAGGACCACTCCGGCGCCCAGCCCGGCCGCGCCGGCGGCCGCGAGCGCGCCGACCGCGAACATGGCGAACTCCGGCATCGCGGTGAGCACCAGCGGTATGCCGAGCGCTGCGGCGGCCAGGAGCCACCAGATCCAGCTGTCCACACGTCCATCCTAGGGAGCGAAGGGCCTTCGAGGCGGACAGTTCCCGCAGGTCGAGGGGCGGAAACCGGTCGCAGGTGCGACCGGTTCCGACAGCCGTCGCGAAGTGGACGAACGGGGGGTCAGCCCAGCGGCAGGCCCTGCGCCGACCAGCGGTCGCCGTGGCGCTCCAGGGTGAGCGGCAGGCCGAAGCACTTGGAGAGGTTGCGGGCGGTCAGCTCGGTGTCGATCGGGCCGGCCGTGAGCACCTTGCCCTGGCGGATCATCAGGACGTGGGTGAAGCCGGGGGCGATCTCCTCGACGTGGTGGGTGACCATCGCCATGGCCGGCGCGAACTCGTCCTGGGCGAGCGCCCCGAGCCGGCGGACCAGGTCCTCACGGCCGCCGAGGTCCAGGCCGGCCGCGGGCTCGTCGAGCAGCAGCAGCTCCGGGTCGGTCATCAGGGCGCGCGCGATCAGGGTGCGCTTGCGCTCGCCCTCGGAGAGGGTGCCGAACTTGCGGCCGGTCAGGGTGGCCATGCCCATCCGGTCGAGCAGGGCGAGGGCGCGGCCCTCGTCGGACTGCTCGTAGGTCTCCTGCCAGCTGACCGTCATGCCGTAGGCGGCGGTGAGCACGGTCTGCAGGACGGTCTGCTCGGCCGGCAGCTTGTCGAACATCGAGGCACCGGCCAGGCCGATCCGGGAGCGCAGCTCGAAGACGTCGACCTCGCCCAGCTGCTCGCCCAGCACCGAGACCTTGCCCGAGGTCGGGAACAGGTACGAGGAGGCGATCTGCAGCAGGGTGGTCTTGCCGGCGCCGTTCGGGCCCAGGATGACCCAGCGCTCACCCTCGGAGATGGACCACGAGACCTGGTCGACCAGCGCGCGCCCCTCCCGGACCACGGATACGTCCACCAGCTCCAGCACGTCGCTCATGCCTACGCCTTCCCCAAATACACAAATGTCGGCCGTCGGTGCGGGGCGGCGAACCCACTCCGGCAGCCGGTGGGCACGGGGTGGGTGCGCCGCACGCGCATGGGCAAACCTACGCCACGCGGATGACCGCCGATTCCGTAGGCTGGCCGGATGCTCGTGACTCCTGCCGACAATCCGTACGAAGAGCCCCGTTCGGGGCGGCTGACCGCCTGGGGCAACGCCCTGTTGGGCGGCCTGGTGCCGCCCGACAACGCCGCCGCGGCCGTGCTGGGCGCCGACGAGGGCCACCGGGTGACCGGACTGCCCGGGGACGCTCCGGGCGAGCAGCACGGGCTGACCTGGGCGCTGGGACGGCTGCGGGTGCTGGGGGTGAAGGGGCTGCGGCTGGCGCTGCCCTCGGCCGGGCACCCGCTGGGGCTGACCGGTCCGGCGGCCTTCAACGAGCGCGCCCTGGCGGCGGGCGAGGCGGTGCTCGCGGTGGGCGTACCGCTCGGGCTGGTGCCGGAGATCACGGTGTTCGGCCCGGAGGGGGACCGTTCGGCCACCGTGCTGTGGCGCTGCGCCGAGGTCAACGACACCCCGCCGGCCGACGTTCCCTCGCTGAACGAGGCCGAGCGCGAGCTGGCGGACGGGCTGCGCGAGGCGACCGTCCTGCTCACCCGGCTCGACGTGGCCGGCGCCGGCCCGGAGGCGCTGCGCGCCCTGGAGGCGTACCGCCGGCGCGGCCACGCCGAGCTGCTCGCCCCCGGCTACCCGCCGCGCGCGGTACGGGTGCTGGAGTCGGCCCGCCAGGTGTCCGCCCTGCTGTCGATCGCCTCGGGCGGCCACGGCGCGGCGGTGAGCGCCTCCGAGATGGCCGCCCGGCAGTCCGCGCTGGCCCCGCTGCGGCGCACCGCCCGGCGCGCCCAGGTGGCCGCCTACAACGCCCTGGTGGACGAGCACGAGGAGCGCTAGGCGAGGAACGAGGAGCGTCAGGCGCGGGCCTCGCCGTTGCGGACGGCCCACAGCGCGGCCTGGGTGCGGTCGGCGAGGTCCAGCTTCATCAGGATGTTGGACACGTGGGTCTTCACCGTCTTCTCCGACAGGTGCAGACTGCGGGCGATCTCCCGGTTGGAGCGGCCGTCGGCGATGTGGCCGAGCACCTCGCGCTCGCGCTCGGTGAGGGTGCCGCCGCGGCCCTGCGGGGCGCGCGGGCCGTCGTCGGCGAGCAGCGCCTCGGCCAGTTCGGGCTGGAGCAGCACGTGGCCGGCGTGCACCGAGCGGATCGCCCCGGCCAGCGCCTCCGGGTCCACGTCCTTGTAGACGTACCCGGCGGCCCCGGCCCGCAGCGCGGGGACCATGGTGCGGTGCTCGGTGAAGCTGGTGACGATCAGGATCCGGGCCCGGCTGCCGCCGTCCTTGAGGGTGCGCAGCGCCTCGATGCCGTCGACGCCGGGCATCTTGAGGTCCATCAGGACGACGTCCGGGTCGAGTTCGCGGGCGCGGTCGACGCCCTCGGCCCCGTCGGCGGCCTCCCCGACCACCTCGATGTCGTCCTGGACCTCCAGGAAGGTGCGCAGTCCGCGCCGGACCACCTGGTGGTCGTCGACCAGCAGGACGCGGATCGACGGCGAGCTCTCAGGCACCGGGGACCTCCATCTCGACGAGCGTCCCCTTGCCGGGGGCGGACTCCAGGGTGAGCGTGCCGCCGACGGCGGCCGCCCGGTCGCGCATCGAGGCCAGGCCGAGGTGGCGGCCGGCCCGGCGGACGGACTCGGGGTCGAAGCCGCGCCCGTCGTCGCGCACCCGCAGCACGGCGCCGCGGGCGGAGGTACCGGCCAGGGTGACGGTGACCCGGCCGGCGCCGGAGTGGCGCAGCGCGTTGTGCAGCGCCTCCTGGGCGACCCGCAGCAGCGCGGCCTCCTGGGCGGGCGGCAGGGCCCGGACGCCGTCCGCGGCGAAGGCGAGGTCGGCGGTGTGGGCGCGGTCCAGCACCTGCACCTGGGAGGCGAGGGTGGCGCTCAGCCCGTCCTCCTCCAGGGCGGCGGGGCGCAGTTCGACCACCACGGCGCGCAGTTCGTCGGCGGCCTCGGCGGCGAGCCGGGCGACCTCGGCGAGTTCGGCGCGGGCCCGGGCCGGGTCGCGGTCGACGAGCTTGGCGGCGGCCTTGGCGGTCAGCCGCAGCGAGAAGAGCTTCTGCGCGACGGCGTCGTGCAGGTCGTGGGCGATCCGGGCGCGCTCGCCGGCCAGGGTGAGTTCGCGACTGCGCTCGTACAGGCGGGCGTTGGACAGGGCGAGGGCGGCGTGTGCGGCGAGGATCCGCAGCAGTTCCTCGTCGTGGTCGGTGAACAGGCCGCCGCCGCGCTTGTTGGCGAGGAAGATGACGCCCATCACCTGCGGCTCGTCCTCGGCGGCCTCGGTGTCCAGGACGGGCATGCCGAGGAAGGCGTCCATCTCGGGGTGGGCGGAGGGCCAGCCCTCGAAGGCGGGGGCCTTGCGGACGTCGGCGAGGCGGGTGGGGCCGGTCTCGTGCAGCATCTCGGCGAGCACGCCGTGCTGGCGGGGCAGCGGGCCGATCGCGCGCCACTGCTCGTCGGTGATGCCGTCGACCACGAACTGGGCGAAGCCGCCGTGGTCGTCGGGCACGCCGAGGGCCGCGTACTCGGCGCCGAGCAGGTCGCGGGCGGAGGCGGTGATGCGGCGCAGCACCTCGCGGACCTCCAGGTGCCGGCTCATCGCGAGCAGGGCCTGGCTGACGGCCTCGATGCCGGCCAGCGGGTCGCAGGCGTACGGCGGGCCGGCGGGGGTGCGGTGGTCACCGGTCGTGCTGGGCATACCGCCAAACTACCGCCGTCGCGGGGGCGGCCGCGTCCGTCCCGGGCCGCTCCGGGCGCAGGTCCGGGGACCTAGGCCGATGGGCCCACCCGGGCGAGCGGGCGAGCGGGCGAGTAGCGGCCGGGCAACGCGAAGGGCGCTCCCCCCGGTCGGGGAGAGCGCCCTTCGCAGCGGAGCGGGTCAGCCCTTCTGCATGACCTCCGGCTCGTGCCGGCGCTGCAGCCGGGTCACGATCACGCCGATCACGACCGAGATGACGATCAGCACGCCGGCGTCGATCGACCACTGGGCAACGCTGTGGTCCCACAGCGGGTCGTAGTTCGGGTTCTGGAAGTCCTTGTTCCAGGGGCCCATCAGCTTCGACAGGTCGAGCGTGCTGGAGACGATGCCGGTGCCCCAGCGGGCCGGCATCAGCCAGGCGACCTGCTCCAGGCCGGGCTTGCCGAAGATCTGGAAGAGGCAGCCGGTGAAGACGACCTGGACGATGGCGAACATGACCAGCAGCGGCATGGTCTTCTCGGCGGTCTTCACCAGCGCGGAGATCATCAGACCGAACATCATCGCGGCGAAGCTCAGCAGGATCATGCCGATGGTCATCTCGATCATCGGCATGTTCTGGACGATCAGGCCGTGCTCGGGGAGCTTGCGCGGCAGGAAGCCGACGGCGGAGATGATCGCGCCCTGGATGATCGAGAAGATGCCCAGCACGATGATCTTGGACATCATGTACGCCGAGCGGGACAGCCCGGTGGCCCGTTCCCGTTCGTAGATCGCCCGTTCCTTGATCAGCTCTCGGACCGAGTTGGCCGCCCCGGAGAAGCAGGCGCCGATCGCCAGGATCAGCAGGATCGTCGCGGCCCCGCTGTTGAGGTGGAGCTGGGTCTTCGGGTTCGGTGCGAGCCCCGGGTCGTTGGGGATCAGCACGCTGACCGCGCCGATGACCGCGGGCAGCAGCACCGACAGCGCCAGGAAGCCGCGGTCCGAGGCGAGCACCGACATGTAGCGGCGCATCAGCGTCCACAGCTGGGAGCCCCAGCTCTGCGGCTTGGGCGGCTTGACCGCCTCCTGGGCGACCTGGACGTGCTGCACCTCGCCGGCCTCGACGGTCGGGGCGGAGTACTGCTGGTAGTGCACGGAACCGCGGTAGCGGCCGGCCCAGTCGTGGTCCGGGTAGTTCTCGAAGGCCTGGAAGACGTCCGCCCAGGTCTCGTACCCGAAGAAGTGCAGCGCCTCGTCCGGCGGGCCGAAGTAGGCCACCGAACCGCCCGGCGCCATCACCAACAGCCGGTCGCAGAGGGCGAGTTCGGCCACCGAGTGGGTGACGACCAGGATCGTGCGGCCGTCGTCGGCGAGGCCGCGCAGCATCTGCATGACCTCGCGGTCCATGCCCGGGTCGAGGCCCGAGGTGGGCTCGTCCAGGAAGATCAGCGAGGGCTTGGTGAGCAGCTCCAGGGCGACCGAGACGCGCTTCTGCTGGCCGCCGGAGAGCGCGGTGATCTTGTTGTCGGCGCGCTTGTCCAGGCGCAGCTCGTACAGCACCTCGTCGATCCGGGCCTCGCGCTCGCGGGCCTCGGTGTCGCCGGGGAAGCGCAGCCGGGCCGCGTACTTGAGGCCCTTCCGCACGGTGAGCTCCTTGTGCAGGATCTCCGACTGCGGCACCAGGCCGATCCGGGAGCGCAGTTCGGCGAACTGCTTGTAGAGGTTGCGGCCGTCGTACAGCACCTCGCCGCGGTCGGCGGGGCGGTAGCCGGTGAGGGCGCGCAGCAGGGTCGACTTGCCGGAGCCGGACGGGCCGATGACGGCCACCAGGGACTTCTCCGGGACGCCGAAGCTGACGTCGTCGAGCAGGACCTTCTTGCCGCCCTTGAAGTCGACCTCGACGGTCAGGTGGCGGGCGGAGAAGGAGACCGCGCCGGTGTCGACGAACTCCTGCAGCTGGTCGCCGACCAGCACGAAGCCGGAGTGGCCGACGGTCAGCCGGTCCTGCGGTCCCATCAGCTGGCGCTGCACCCGCTGGCCGTTGAGGAAGATGCCGTTGTGGCTGCCGAGGTCGACGATCTCGTAGCGGCCGTCCGGCAGCTGGCGCAGCTCGGCGTGGTGGCGGGAGACCTGGAGGTCGGACACCACGATGTCGTTGTCCAGCGCACGGCCGATCCTGACGGTGCGCATGCCGGCCGTCAGGTTGCGGATCATCGTGGGCTGCGGGCCGCCGCCACCACCGTGCTGGGGCGCGGGCGTGAAGCCCTGCTGCTGCGGGAACCCGCCGTGCTGCGGCTGCTGCTGGTCCTGCGCCGGGTACGACTGCTGCGGCGGCGCGTACTGCTCCTGCTGCGGCGGCGCGTACTGCTGCGGGGGCTGCTGCTGGGCCGGCCAGGCCTGCTGCGGCTGTGCCTGCTGCTGGTACGGGTCCTGCCCCGGCCAGCCCTGCTGCGGGCCGGGCTGCTGGGGCGTCGGGGCGGGGCTGCGGCTGGTGACGGCCTCGTGCACCGGGGTGGGCTGCGGGGCGACGGCGTGGGCGGGCGCGGAGAAGGCGAGCCGGGGGCCGTTCTCCGGGTTGCCCAGGTTCACCACGGCACCGGCGAACAGCTGGGCCTGCATGGTGCGGGCGCCGGCCACGTAGGTGCCGTTGGTGCTTCCGTGGTCGTCCAGCTGCCAACCGCTGCCGTTGAAGCTGATGGTCCCGTGCTGCCAGGAGACCCTGGCGTCGTCGAACGTGAAGTCCGACTGCGGGTTGCGTCCGATGGTGTAGGACTGCGCGGGCTCAAGAGTCCGCTGCTGTCCGTTGATCTCAATGACGAGTTGCGGCACTGCTCGCCTGCCCCGCTCTCTCGGTTCCCCCGAATTCGGCCCCCCGCCGGGGGTGCTGTTCCTCTGACTGACGGGGGGAATCATTCCAGCCCGTCGTCCGCGGGTGAAAGTCACCCCGGGTGACTGTGACCAGGCTGCTACCCACGGGCTCCGTCCCGGACCTGGCGCGCACACGTGTCCCGCGACGTGGGACGGGTGCCCTCGGCGCGACGACCGACGGGTAGCGTGGGAGACACCATGAACGCATCGCCCTCGGCCGCTGAGCCCCTCCCCGCCGCCCAGCCCCGGACGGACGAGCGCACCCTGCTCGTCAAGGTGTTCGGCAAGGACCGCCCCGGCATCACCGCCGGCCTCTTCTCCACCCTGGCCGGCTTCGGCGTCGACGTCATCGACATCGAGCAGGTCGTCACCCGTGGCCGCATCACGCTGTGCGCCCTGGTCACCCCGCCCCACGCGCCCGGCGCCGAGGGTGGCCTGCGGGCCACCGTGCACCGCTGGGCGGACGAGCAGAAGCTGCAGGCCGAGATCCTCTCCGGCATCGGCGACAACCGGCCGCGCCGCGAGGGCCGTTCGCACGTGACGGTGCTCGGCCACCCGCTGACCGCCGCCGCCGTCTCCGCGCTGACCTCCCGGATCACCGCGGCGGGCGGCAACATCGACCGGGTCTTCCGCCTCGCCAAGTACCCGGTGACGGCGGTCGAACTGGCCGTGTCCGGCGTGGCCACCGAGGAGCTTCGGGCCGAGCTGGCCCAGGAGGCGGCCACCCAGCGGGTGGACGTCGCGGTGGTGGCCGCCGGGCTGGAGCGCCGGGCCAAGCGCCTGGTGGTGATGGACGTGGACTCCACGCTCATCCAGGACGAGGTGATCGAGCTGTTCGCCGCCCACGCGGGCTGCGAACAGGAGGTCGCCGAGGTGACGGCGGCGGCGATGCGCGGCGAGTTGGACTTCGCCGAGTCGCTGCGGGCCCGGGTGGCCCTGCTGGCCGGGCTGGACGCCTCGGTGACGGAGAAGGTGCGCGCGGAGGTGCGCTTCACGCCGGGGGCGCGCACCCTGATCCGTACGCTCCAGCGGCTGGGCTTCCAGGTGGCGGTGGTGTCGGGCGGGTTCACCCAGGTCACCGATCACCTGGTGGAGCAGCTGGGGCTGGACTTCGCGGCGGCCAACACCCTGGAGGTGGTGGACGGGAGGTTCACCGGCCGGGTGGTCGGCGAGATCGTGGACCGCGCGGGCAAGGCCCGCTGGCTGGCCCGGTTCGCCGAGCAGGCAAAGGTGCCGCTGGAGCAGACGGTGGCGATCGGCGACGGTGCCAACGACCTGGACATGCTGAACGCCGCCGGGCTCGGGGTGGCGTTCAACGCCAAGCCGGTGGTGCGCGAGGCCGCCGACACCGCGGTGAACGTGCCCTTCCTGGACACCGTGCTGTACCTGCTGGGCATCACCCGCGAGGAGGTCGAGGCGGCCGACGGCGGGCTCTCGGTCGACTAGGGTCCGTATTCGGTTGTGATCAATTTGCGGGTCTCGCCCTCGCGGTTGCCCCTGATCCGGTAGACCGTGGTGCGTGACCCGTGTGCAACTGACCGACAGTGAGTGGGAGTTCATCGAGCCGTACTTGC
>NZ_JBVIFM010000047.1:0-16322 GCF_055571335.1 Kitasatospora sp. NPDC030952 | reverse complement strand
TCCCCTTCCACTCCACCACCCACCCCGGCACCACCCCCACCCTCAACGCCCACTACTGGTACGACAACCTCCGCCACCCCGTCCACCTCCACACCGTCACCCAAAACCTCCTCAACACCGGCCACACCCACTTCATCGAAACCAGCCCCCACCCCGTCCTCACCACCCCCATCCAACAAACCGCCGACACCACCAACACCACCGCCCACACCACCGGCACCCTGCGCCGCAACACCCCCGAAACCACCCAACTCACCCACGCCCTCGCCCACACCTGGACCCACAACACCCCCACCACCACAACCACCAAAACCCCCACCCCCCACCACACCCCCCTCCCCACCTACCCCTTCCAACACCAGCACTACTGGGTCATGCCGAGCACCACGTCGGTCGGGTCCGGGCAGACCACGACCGGCCACCCGCTGGTCAGCGGCAGCCTCGAACAACCCGAGGGACGGGGGCTGATCCTCACCGGCCAGGTCTCCACCACGGCGCAGCCCTGGTTGGCCGACCACGCCGTGCAGGACACCGTCCTGCTCCCCGGCACCGCGTTCCTCGACATGGCGCTGCACGCCGCCGGGGCGCTCGGCCGTGCCCACGTCGAGGAGCTCACCCTCGAAAGTCCGCTCACCCTGCCCGACGGCTCCCCGGTCCGGCTCCATGTCGCCACCGCGCCCGACGGGGACGGCCGTCACACCGTCACCGTCCACTCGCGTCCGGCCGGCGACCCGGACCAGCCGTGGACCCGCCACGCCGTCGGCACCATCGCGGAGGGCGCCCGGTCCGAGCCGCCGGTGGTCGACGAGGCGTGGCCGCCGGCCGGGGCCGAGCCCGTCCCGCTGGACGACTTCTACGGGCGGCTCGCCGGCCTCGGCTACCTGTACGGCCCGACCTTCCGCGGGCTGCGGGCGGCCTGGCGGGACGGCGACGTGTTCCACGCCGACATCCGGTTGCCCGAGGACGCCGATCCGGCCGGTTTCGCCGTCCACCCGGCACTGCTCGACGCCGCGCTGCACACGGTGGCGCTCGGCGCCGGCCCGGACGGCGCCGCGACCCCCGTCCGGCTGCCGTTCTCCTGGTCCGGCGTCACCCTGCACGCGACCGGGGCGACCGCGCTGCGGGTGCGGACGACGCTGGTCGACGACACCACGGCCGTGCTCGACATCGCCGACGGTTCCGGGCGGCCGCTCATCACGATCCCGTCGCTGCGGCTGCGGGAGCTCGACCCGGAACGGCTCGCGGGCCCGCACCCGCTGCACAACTCGATCTTCCGGATGGACTGGGTCCGCACGGAGCCCGCCCGCGCCGCCGGCACCTCCCCCGAGACCGCCACCCCGGCGCGGGAGGCCGGGGCCTGGGCGGTGCTCGGGGACGGCGCGGCCGGACTGGGCGTACCGCTCGACGAGGTCGCGGAGCACGCGACGCTGGGCGACCTGGTCGGGGCGATGGACGCCGGTGCGCCCGCCCCGGACGTCGTCCTGCTGCCCTGCCCCACGCCGCCGACCGGCGCCGATCCGGCCGCGCTCGCGCACGACACCGCGCGACACGTCCTCGGCCTGGTCCAGGCGTGGCTCGCCGAGGAGCGGTTCGCCTCGTCCACCCTGGTCGTACTGACCCGCGGCGCCGTGGCCGTCCGCCCCGGCGACCCGATCGAGGACCTTCCGGGCTCGACGGTGTGGGGTCTGCTCCGCGCCGCCTGGTGGGAGGAGCCGGGCCGGTTCGTGCTGGTCGACCTGGACGGCGCCGGCACGGCACCGGCGGCGCTGCGCGAGGCGGTCGCCTCCGGCGAGATCCAGGTCGCGCTGCGGGACGGCGCCTGCCTGCGCCCGCGCCTGGTCGCCGTCCGGCCCGAGGAGGACGCCCCCGGGTTCGCCTTCGACCCGGACGGCACCGTCCTGGTCACCGGCGGAACCGGCACGATCGGCGCCCACCTCGCCCGGCACCTGGTGACCGCCCACGGGGTCCGGCACCTGCTGCTCACCAGCCGCAGCGGCGTCGCGGCTCCGGGCGCACCGGAGTTGGGGGACGAGCTGGTGGCGGCGGGCGCCGACGTCACCATCGCCGCCTGCGACACCGCCGACCGCGCGGCACTCGCGGAGCTGCTCGCGGGCATCCCCGAGGAGCATCCGCTCACCGCCGTCGTGCACACCGCCGGCGTCCTGGAGGACGGCGTGCTCGGCGCGCTCACCGGCGAGCAGGCGGACGCCGTCCTGCGGCCGAAGGCGGACGCGGCCTGGCACCTGCACACGCTGACCGAGGGCCTCGATCTGCGGTCGTTCGTGCTGTTCTCCTCCGCCGCGGGCGTCATCGGCAACCCGGGGCAGTCCACCTACGCGGCCGCCAACACCTTCGTGGACGCGCTGGCCGCCCACCGCCGCTCCCGCGGGCTGCCCGCGGATTCACTGGCGTGGGGCCTGTGGGCGGAGACCAGCTCCATGACGGCCGGTCTGGACAGCGCCGGCGTCGCGCGGCTGACCCGCAACGCGGCGGCGATCGGCACCGAGCAGGGGATGGCCCTGTTCGACGCGGCGCTCGCGGTGCCGGACCACACCCCGCTGCTGCTCGCCCGGATCCGGCCCACCACGATCGACGCGGAGGACGGCTCGGTCGCGCCGATCCTGCGCACCCTGGCCAGGCCCTCCCTGCGGCGGGCCGCCGCGGCCGCCGCCGAGCCGTCCGCCGCCGGGGGTCTGGCCGGACGGCTGCGCCCGCTGGGCGGTGCGGAGCGGCTGACGGCGCTCACCGACCTGATCGGCGCGCACGTCGCGGCGGTCCTCGGGCACGGCGGAACGGGCGGAACGGGCGGAACGGGCGGCGTCGACGCGACGCGCAGCTTCAAGGACATGGGCTTCGACTCGCTCACCGCCGTCGAGTTCCGCAACCGGATGAACACCGCGACGGGGCTCCGGCTGCCGGCCACGCTGGTCTTCGACCATCCGACCGTGGCGGCGCTCGCCGACCGGCTGGGTGCCGAACTGCTGGACGCCGAGCCGCCCGTCGCCGCGCCGGTCGCGAACGGGACCGCCGCGTCCGCCACGGCGGGCGGGGAGGAGGACGACCGGATCGCGATCGTCGGCATGGCGTGCCGCTTCCCCGGCGGCGTCCGGACCCCCGACGCCCTGTGGCGGCTGGTGGCCGACGGCGTCGACGCGATCGGCGGATTCCCGGCCAACCGCGGCTGGGACGCCGAGGAGCTGTACGACCCGGACCCGGACCGGCAGGGGAAGACGTACGCCCGGCACGGCGGGTTCCTGCACGACGCCGACGAGTTCGACGCGGAGTTCTTCGGGGTGAGCCCCCGCGAGGCACTGGCGATGGACCCGCAGCAGCGGCTGCTGCTCGCGTCCACATGGGAGGTGCTGGAGAACGCCGCCATCGACCCGGCCTCACTGCGCGGCAGCGCCACCGGGGTGTTCATCGGGACGGCCGCGCAGGAGTACGGGCTCGGTGCCCGGCCGGCCGGCACCGACCCCGAGGGCTACCGGATCACCGGTTCGACGACGAGCGTCGCCTCCGGCCGGATCGCCTACACCTTCGGCCTCGAAGGGCCGGCGATGACCGTCGACACGGCCTGCTCCTCGTCCCTGGTCGCCCTGCACCTGGCCGCGCAGTCACTGCGCAACGGCGAATGCGGGCTGGCGCTGGCGGGCGGCGCCGCGGTCATGGCGACGCCGACGCTGTTCGTCGAGTTCAGCCGGCAGCGGGGCCTGGCGCCCGACGGCCGGTGCAAGCCGTTCGGCGCCACCGCCGACGGCACCGCCTGGGGCGAGGGCGTCGGCGTGCTGCTGCTGGAGCGGCTGTCGGACGCCCGCCGCAACGGGCACCAGGTGCTCGCGGTGGTGCGCGGCTCGGCCGTGAACTCCGACGGCACCAGCAACGGCCTGACCGCCCCCAACGGCCCCTCCCAGCAGCGGGTGATCCGCCAGGCCCTGGCCAACGCGGGCCTCGCACCCGCCGACGTCGACGCGGTCGAGGCGCACGGCACCGGGACGAGGCTCGGCGACCCGATCGAGGCCCAGGCACTGCTGGCCACCTACGGGCAGGACCGGCCCGCCGACCGGCCGCTCTGGATCGGCTCGGTCAAGTCCAACATCGGCCACACCCAGGCCGCCGCGGGCGTCGCCGGGATCATCAAGACGGTGCAGGCGATGCGGCACGGCCTCCTGCCCCGCACCCTGAACGTGGACGAGCCGACACCGCACGTCGACTGGGAGTCCGGCGGCGTCCGGGTGCTCACCGCCGACCGGCCGTGGTCGGACACCGCCGGGCCGCGCCGCGCCGGTGTCTCGGCGTTCGGCATCAGCGGCACCAACGCGCACGTCGTCCTGGAGTGGGACCCGGCGACCGCGGCCGTCCCGGACCCCGGTCCCGCGCCCGTCGGCGTCGCCGCCGAGCTCGCCGAGGTCGCTGAACTCGCCGAACTCGCCGAAGCCGACGAGAACGGGGCCGCCGGAGCCGACGAGGCAGCCGGAGCCGACGAGGCCGCCGCCAAGGCCGGGCGGGAGGACCGTCCGGACCCGTCCGCCGCGCCCCCGGTGGTCCCCTGGCTGCTGTCGGCCAAGACCGAAGCCGCGCTGACCGCGCACGCACGGCAGCTCGCCGCCCACCTCGACGGGCACGACGGCCTGCGCCCCGCCGACGTCGCCGCCGCGCTGGCGGCCCGGCCCCTGCACGAACACCGCGCCGCCGTGACCGGCAGCACCCGCGAGGAGTTCCGCGCCGCCCTGGCGGCCGTCGCCGACGGCGGACGGACGGCCGGCGGGGTACGCCCCGGGGCGGGCCGGACCGCGTTCCTGTTCTCCGGCCAGGGCGCCCAGCGGCCCGGGATGGGCCGGGAGCTGTACGAGCACTTCCCGCTGTTCGCCGCCGAACTCGACCGGGTCTGCGCGCACGTGGACGCCCGGCTGGACGTACCGCTGCGCTCGGTGATGTTCGCCGAGGCGGGCACGGCGGAGGCGGCGCTGCTCGACCGGACCGGATACGGGCAGCCGGCCGTCTTCGCCCTGGAGGTGGCGCTGTTCCGCCTGCTCGGGTCGTGGGGGCTGCGGCCCGACGCCGTACTCGGGCACTCGGTCGGCGAGATCGCCGCCGCACACGTGGCCGGGGTCCTCGGCCTCGCCGACGCCTGCACGCTGGTCGCCGAACGCTCGCGGCTGATGCAGTCGGTGACGGCGCGCGGCGCGATGGTCGCGATCCGGGCGGGCGAGGAGGAGGTCGCCCGGTCCCTGGTGGAAGCCGCCGGGGCGGGGGCCGTCTCGATCGCGGCCGTCAACACCGCCCGGTCGACCGTCGTCTCCGGCGACGCGGAGGCCGTGGCCCGGGTCGCGGCCCACTGGTCGGAGCGCGGCCGCAGGACGACGCCGCTGCGGGTCAGCCACGCGTTCCACTCGCCGCACATGGACGGCATCCTGGACGAGTTCGGCGAGGTCGTCGGCCGCCTCGACTTCCACCCGCCGCAGGTGCCGATCGTCTCCGGACTCACCGGGCGGCAGGCCACCGGGGCGGAGCTGGCCGATCCGGCGTACTGGACGCGCCAGGTGCGGGAGGCGGTCCGGTTCCACGACGGGACGGAAGCGCTGCGCGAGCTGGGCGCCACGGTGTTCTTCGAGGTCGGCCCCGATGCGGCGCTGACCGCGCTGGTGTCGGACGGACCGGAGGACGCCGCCGACGGAACCGCCGCGGCCACGGACGACGGCACGAGCGACCACGCGGACGACCGCACGGACGACGGCACGGGCCCGGGCCGGGCCACCGACGAGGGCCCCGACGCGGGCACGCCCGCAGGCGCCGGCCACCGCCGCAGCCACCGGATCGCGGCGCTGCGCCGGGACCGCCCGGAGCCGCCGACCCTGGTCGCGGCCGTGGCGGAGGCCGCGCTCCGCGGAGCCGCGGTGGACTGGCGGGCGTTCTTCGCCCCGCTCTCCCCGCAACCGGTGCAACTGCCCAACTACCCGTTCCAGGGGCGGCGGTTCTGGCTCTCGGCCGCCCTCTCCCCCGCCACCCCGGGCACCGGGGCCGGCGCGCACGGGCTGCTGACGGCGGCGACGTCGCTGGCCGACGGCGGCGGGTGGCTGCTGAGCGGCCGGGTGTCCCGAAGCACCCACCCGTGGCTCACCGAGCACACCGTGAACGGCGCCGCGATCGTGCCCGGCACGGTCTTCCTCGACATCGCGGTGCACACGGCGAAGGTCACCGGGAACGCCCGGATCGACGAACTCACCGTCGAGGCGGCGCTCCTGCTGCCGGAGAACGGGGCCGTGGACCTCCAGGTCCTGGTGTCCGCACCGGACGCGCGCGGCCTGCACACCCTCACGATCAGCTCGCGCGCCCACGGGCACCGCGACGAGGACGGCGACCAGCCCTGGACCAGGCACGCGTCCGGGGCGCTGGGCGGCCGTCCCGCCGAGCCGTTCGAGGACTTCCCCGCGGCCTGGCCGCCGCCGGGCGCCGAGCCGATCGACCTCGACGGGCTGTACGACACGCTCGCCGACGCCGGTGTCGGTTACGGGCCCGCCTTCCAGGGGCTGCGGTCGGCCTGGCGGGACGACACCGCCGTCTACACGGAGGCCGACGCCCCCGAGGCCGACGGCGGCACGGACGGCCTGCATCCGGCGGTGCTCGATGCCTCGCTGCACGCACTGGCGACCGACCACCCCTCGCTGAACGCCGGCGGGGAGGTCCTGCTGCCCTTCTCCTGGCGCGGTGTCGACCCGTACGCCTGGAGCGCCGCGACGATCCGCAGCCGGCTGACCCGGACCGGGCCCGACACCCTGGCGCTGGCCGTCACCGATGCCGACGGGACCCCCGTGGCGGCGGTGGAGGCCCTGCGGGTCCGGGCGGTGGCCCTCGGCGAGGTCGGCGCGCGGCGGCACGAGGCGTACCGGCTGGAGTGGGGCCCGGTGACGGCCCGTCCGGGGCCGGCGCCCGCGCCCGACGCCGTCCTGCTGCGGGTGGAGGCGTCCGGCGACGCCGGGCCCGAGGAGGTTCGCGCCACCGTGGCCCGGGTGCTCGACGCGGTCCAGCGGTGGGCGACCGGGGACCACCCGGCGCGGTCCCGCCTGGTGGTCGTCACCCGGGGCGCCGTCGTCACCGGCCCCGGTCCCGAGGCCGGTGACCCGACCGGCACCGACCCGACCGGCACCGACCCGACCGGCACCGACCTGGCGGGCGCCGCCGTCTGGGGCCTGGTCCGCAGCGCGCAGGCCGAGCACCCCGGGCGGTTCGTCCTGCTCGACCTCGAAAGCGGTCCCGTCGGCGGTCCCGTCAGCCGTCCCGTCGGTGGCGCCGACAGCCGCCCCGCAACCGGTGCCGACAGCGACTCCGAGGACGCCCTCGCCCGGACCCTCGCCGCGGCCCTCGCCCTCGACGAACCCCAACTGGCCCTACGCCAGGGCGACTTCCTGGCCCCCCGGGTGACCGCCGCGCCGCTGACCGCCCCCGCCGGCACCCCGCTCGACCCGGACGGGACGGTCCTGGTCACCGGCGGCACCGGCGCCCTGGGCGCGCTCGTCGCCCGGCACCTCGTCACCCGCCACGGCGTCCGGCACCTGCTGCTGGCCGGCCGCCGGGGCGCCGCCGCGCCGGGCGCGACCGAGCTGCGGTCCGAACTGGCCGGCTACGGCGCCGAGGTGACCGTCGCCGCCTGCGACGCCGCCGACCGCGAGGCACTCGCGGAGCTGCTCGCGGGCATCCCCGACGGGCACCCGCTCACGGCCGTCGTGCACACCGCCGGGGTCCTGGACGACGCCGCACTGGACAACCTGGACCCCGACCGGATCGACACGGTGTTCCGGCCGAAGGCCGACGCCGCCCGGCACCTGCACGAGCTGACCGCCGGCGCCGGGCTCGCGGCCTTCGTCCTGTTCTCCTCCGTCGCGGGCACGCTCGGCACGCCCGGACAGGCCAACTACGCTGCCGCGAACGCCTATCTCGACGCCCTCGCACACCGCCGCCGCGCCCTGGGGCTCCCCGCGACCAGCCTGGTGTGGGGGCCGTGGGCGGAGGCCGGCGGGATGGCGGCCGACGAACGGCGGGTCCGCCAGGCCGCGCTGGTCCCGCTGTCCGCCGAGGCCGGCCTCGGCCTGTTCGACGCCGCCCTCGCCGCGGACCACCCGGTGCCACTCGCGCTGCGCCTCGACCGCGCCGCCCTGCGCGCGGCGGACCCGGCGGCGGTCCCGCCGGTGCTGTCGGCGCTGGCGGGCACGCCCGCACACCGCCGGACCGAGCGGACCCCGCTCCTGCGGCGGCTCCAGGGCCTCGACGGAGCGCGGCGGAACCAGGTGCTGCTGGCGGCGGTGCGCGACCAGGTCGCGGCGGTCCTCGGGCACGAGGGCACCGACCGCGTCCCCGCCGACCGCGAGTTCAACGAGCTGGGCTTCGACTCGCTGACCGGCATCGACCTGCGCAACCGGCTCTCCGCCGCGACGGGCCTGCGGCTGCCCGCGACGCTCGTCTTCGACTACCCCAACCCGGCGGCGCTGGCCGCCCATCTCGGGGCCGAACTGCCCGGCCTGGGCGGGACGGCGCCCGGACGGACCGAGCCCGCGCGGCGGACCCGGCCGACGGTGACGGACGATCCGATCGTGATCGTCGGGATGGCCTGCCGGTTCCCCGGTGAGGTCCGGTCCCCGGAGGACCTGTGGCGGCTGGTCCGCGACGGGGTCGACGCGATCGGCCCGTTCCCCGCCGACCGGGACTGGAACGTCGAGGAGCTCTACGACCCGGCGCCCGAACGGCACGGCAAGTCCTACACCCGCGAGGGCGGCTTCCTCCACGACGCGGACCGGTTCGACCCGCACTTCTTCGGGATGAGCCCGCGCGACGCGATGGCCGCCGACCCGCAGCAGCGGCTGCTGCTCGAAACCGGCTGGGAGGTGCTGGAACGCGTCGGCATCGACCCGGCGGACCTCCGCGGCAGCCGCACCGGGGTCTTCACCGGCGTCATGTACAGCGATTACGGCGCCCGCCTGGTGAACAGCCGGGTCGACGAGTACGAGGGATACCTCGGCACGGGCAGCGCGGGCAGCATCGCGTCCGGCCGCGTCGCCTACACCTTCGGCTTCGAGGGCCCGGCGATCACCGTGGACACCGCCTGCTCGTCCTCCCTGGTGAGCCTGCACCTCGCCGTCCGCGCCCTGCGCGACGGCGAGTGCGACCTCGCGCTCGCCGGCGGCGTGACCGTGATGGCGACCCCGGCCCCCTTCGTCGAGTTCAGCCGCCAGCGCGGGCTCGCCCCGGACGGCCGCTGCAAGCCGTTCGGCGCGGGCGCGGACGGGGTCGCCTGGGCGGAGGGCGTGGGACTGCTGCTGGTCGAGCGGCTCTCCGACGCCCGCCGCAACGGCCACCGGGTGCTCGCCGTGGTCCGGGGGACGGCCGTCAACCAGGACGGCGCCTCCAACGGGCTCACCGCGCCCAACGGCCCGTCCCAACAGCGGGTGATCCGCCAGGCCCTGGCCGACGCGGGCCTCGCACCCGCCGACGTGGACGCGGTCGAGGCGCACGGCACCGGGACGCCGCTGGGGGACCCGATCGAGGCCCAGGCGCTGATGGCGGTCTACGGGCAGGACCGGGAGGCCGACAGGCCGCTCTGGATCGGCTCGGTCAAGTCCAACATCGGGCACGCCCAGGCCGCCGCCGGCGTCGCCGGCATCATCAAGACGGTGCAGGCGCTCCGGCACGGCCGACTGCCGCGCAGCCTGCACGCCGACACCCCGTCGCCGCACGTGGACTGGGCGTCGGGCGGTGTCGCCGTCCTGCGGGAGGAGCGGGCCTGGCCGGACCACGGCGGCCCGCGCCGCGCGGGGGTGTCGGCGTTCGGCATCAGCGGCACCAACGCGCACGTCGTCCTGGAGGCGCCCGCCGCCGAGGACCTGCCCGGGACGGCCACCGTTCCCGGGGGCACCGCGCCCGACGCTTCGACCGCTCCGGCAGCAGCGGCCACTCCGGCAGCTCCGGCCAACCCGGCAGCTCCGGCCACCTCGACCGCTGCCGCCGAGCCCGCCGTTCCCGCCCCGGTGGTGCCCTGGCTGCTGTCGGCCAGGACGGACCCGGCCCTCGCCGAACACGCCGCCCGGGTGCGCGAGTTCGTCCGGGACCACCCCGAGCACGGTCCCGCTGACCTCGCCCGCTCGCTCGGCGCCCGGTCGGTGTTCGAGCGGGCGGCCGCGGTGGTCGGCCGGACCCGGGAGGACCTGCTCTCCGGACTGGACGCGCTCGCCGCGGGCCGCACCGCACCGCACGTCGTCCGGGGCGGTACCGGGGAGCGCGGCGCGACCGCCTTCCTGTTCTCCGGTCAGGGCTCCCAGCGGGCCCGGATGGGCAGCGGCCTGTACGCGGCCCACCCGCAGTTCCGGCGCGCGCTGGACGAGGTGTGCGCGCACTTCGACGGACTGCTCGACCGGCCGCTGCGGGAGCTGATGTTCGCGCCCGCCGGGACCGCCGAGGAGGATCTGCTGCACGAGACCCGCTACACCCAGCCCGCGCTCTTCGCCCTGGAGGTCGCCCTCTACCGGCTGCTGCGGAGCTGGGGCGTCGCCCCCGACTACCTGATGGGGCACTCGGTCGGCGAGTTCGCCGCCGCGCACGTCGCGGGCGTCCTGTCGCTGGCCGACGCCTGCACACTGGTCGCCGTCCGCGGCCGGCTGATGCACGAGGTCGCCGGCCGCGGCGCCATGGTGGCGATCGGCGCGGGTGCCGACGAGGTGCGCGCCACGCTGGCCGGCCGGGAGGACGCGGTCGGCATCGCCGCCGTCAACGGCCCCGCCGGCACGGTGGTGTCGGGCGACGAGGTCGCCGTCATGGCGGTCGTCGACGAGTGGGCCCGGCGCGGCAGCAGGACCAAGCGCCTGCTGGTCAGCCACGCCTTCCACTCGCCGCTGATGGAGCCGATGACGGCAGCCCTCCGGGCGACCGCCGAGCGGCTGCGCTACGCGGAGCCGACCATCCCCGTGGTGTCGACCGTCACCGGGGCCGTGGTGGAGCCCGGCACCATGGCGTCGGCCGACTACTGGGTCGACCAGGTGCTGCGGCCGGTGCTGTTCGCGGACGGCATCGCGACCCTGCACGCCGCCGGGGTGCGCGCCTACCTGGAACTGGGCTCGGACGCGCTGGCCTCGATCACCCCGGACTGCCTGCCCGAGCAGGACCCCCGGCCGCTGGTCGGCGCACTGCTGCGCAAGGACCGGCCCGAACCGGAGTCGGTGGCCACCGCACTGGCCCAGGCACGGCTGCACGGCGTGCCGGTGGACCTGGCGGCCCTGCTGCCCGGCGCCCGCCCCGCGGACGGCCTGCCCACGTACCCGTTCCAGCGGGAGCGCTTCTGGCTCAGCCGGCCCGCCGACTCCGGCGACCCGGCGGGGCTCGGCCTGGACCGGACGACCCACCCCTTCCTCGGTGCCGGAACCGAACTGCCCGACGGGGGCTTCCTGTTCACCGGGCGGATCTCGGCGCAGACCCAGCCCTGGCTGGCCGATCACACCGTCCACGGCAGCCTGGTCGTCCCCGCCACCGCGCTGGTCGAGCCGGCCCTGTACGCGGGCGGGCGGGCCGGTTGCGGCCGGGTCGACGAGCTCGACCTGTCCGCCCCGCTGGTCCTGCCCGAGACCGGGGCCGTCCACCTCCAGGTGGTCACCGGCGCCCCCGACGCCGACGGCCGACGGAGCGTCGTCATCCGTTCCCGGCCGGCCGGTTCGGCCGAGGAGGGATGGACGCGCCACGGCCAGGGCATCCTCGCCCCCGACGCCCCCGACGCCCCGACCCCGACCCCGACCCCGACCTCGGCCTCGGCTCCGGCTCCGGCTCCGGCTCCGGCTCCGGACGGCGCCTGGCCGCCGCCCGGCGCACAACCCGCCGACGCCGCCGAGATCTACGAACTGCTCGCCGGCCTCGGCCTCGGCTACGGTCCCGCGTTCCGCGGCCTGCGCAAAGTGTGGCGGCACGGCGACGAGGTACTGGCCGAGGTCCGGCTGACCGGGTCGCCCTCGTCCGGCTTCCGGATCCACCCCGCGCTGCTGGACGCGGCCCTGCACACCCTCGCGTACCTCCACACCGACGTGGACCGCGCCGCGGGCGTGCCGGTGCCGTTCTCCTGGGCGGGCGTCAGCGTGTCCGGGGACGCCACGGACACCCTCCGCGTACGGCTGACCCTGGCGGGCACCGGGTTCGCGCTGCGGCTGACCGACGACCGGGGCGGCGAGGTCGCCGCGATCGAGTCGCTGTCGGTCCGGAACCTGGCGCCCGGACAGTTCGGCGCGGCGGGGGGCGAGGGGTCCAGGGCGCGGTTCGGCGTCACCTGGACCGAGGTCGCGCTGCCCGCCCCGCCGGACGGCGCGGGCACCCCGGTCGCCCCGGTGGACGCCCTGCTGGACGCCGTGGTGGGCCGGCCGGTGAACGGGTCCGCCCCGGACACCGCCGCCGCGCCGGAGCTGCTGCTCCTCGACTGCACGCGGATCCCCGCCGCAGGCCCGGACCCGGCAGGCACGGACCCGGCAGGCCCGGACCCGGCACTCGAAGACCCGGCGGGCACGGACCCGGCCGAGGCGGCGCGCCGGGCGACCGAGCACGTGCTCGGCGTCCTCCAGGCCTTCCTCGCCGAGGACCGGTTCACCGGCTCCCGGCTCGGCGTCCTCACCCGCTCGACGGTGTCCGCCGTGGCCGGCGACCGCGTCGCCGACCTCGCGGGCGCCGCCATCGGCGGCCTGGTCCGCGCCGCACAGACCGAGAACCCCGACCGGATCGTCCTGGTCGACACCGACGGCACCGAGGCATCCGCCCCGGCCGTGCGCGCCGCGCTGCTCACCGGCGAACCGTGGCTCGCGCTGCGGGACGGGAAGGCCTACGCCGCCCGGCTGGCCCGCGTCGGCACCGAGGACGCCGAGGCCGCCGGGGCCGCCGGGGCCGCCCGTCGGACCCACCGGTCCGGTGCGGCGGACGACGGCACCGCGCCGTTCGCCCCCGACGGGACGGTCCTCGTCACCGGCGGCACCGGGGCGCTCGGCGCGCTGATCGCCCGGCACCTGGTCACCGCCCACGGCGTCCGGCACCTGCTGCTCACCAGCCGCAGCGGCCGCGCCGCGGCGGGAGCGGAGGAACTGCTCGCCGAACTGGCCGGCCTCGGCGCCCACGCCACCGTGGCGGCGTGCGACGTCGGCGACCGGGACGCGCTGGCCGACCTGCTCGCCGCGATACCCGGCGCGCACCCCCTCACCGCGGTGATCCACGCCGCGGGCGTCCTGGACGACTCGACGATCCCCGGCCTCACCGCCGACCGGATCGCCACCGTCCTGCGGCCCAAGGCCGACGCGGCCTGGCACCTCCACCGGCTCACCGAAGGCCTGGACCTCACGCACTTCGTGCTGTTCTCCTCCGCCTCCGGCGTGCTCGGCGGCGCCGGCCAGGGCAACTACGCGGCGGCCAACGCCTTCCTCGACGCGCTGGCCGAACAGCGGCACTCCCGCGGCCTGCCCGCCGCCTCCCTCGCCTGGGGGATGTGGGCGACCGACGGGACGATGACCGGCGGCCTCGGCACGGCCGACCGGGCCCGCATCGGCCGCGGCGGGATGCTGCCCCTCGACACCGGACAGGGCCTCGCCCTGTTCGACACCGCCCTGCACGACGGCCGCGCCACCACCACCCTCCTCCGGCTCGACCCGCCGACCCTGCGCGCCCAGGCCGAGGACGGCACCCTGCCCCCGATCCTGCGCACCCTGGCCGGCCCCCCGCGCCCTCGCCGGGACACCGAGGCCGGACCGTCGCTCACTCAGCGCCTCGCGGGCCTCGCCGAGACCGAACAGACCGACCTGCTGCTGGAGTTCCTCCGCCAGGAGATCTCGATCACCCTGGGGCACGCCGGAGCTGCCACCGTGGAGCTCAACCGTGGCTTCCTGGAACTCGGCTTCGACTCCCTCACCGCCATCGAGCTCCGCAACCGACTGAGCGACGCCGTCGGCCGGCGGCTGCCGGCCACCACCCTGTTCGACTACCCGACACCGCGCAAGCTCGCCGATCGTCTGCGTGAACTGCTGGTCCCCGCCGGCCCGTCCGGCCCGTCCGGCCCCGCCGACCCGGCCGACGCGGCGCTCCGCAGGCTCATCGCGTCGGTCCCGCCGGAGCGCCTGCGCGAAGCGGGGCTGCTGGACGCCGTCCTCGGCCTGGCCGACGGCGCCGACGGACCCGGACGGACGGCGCAGGAGGACGACGAGGAGCAGGACCTCATCGACGCCGACGTCGAGGACCTCGTCCGGATCGCCCTCACCGACACCGACTCGTGACCACCCCAGAACCGACGGAGCCGACGATGAACATGCCTACCGAGAAGGTCGTCGAAGCGCTGCGCACGTCACTGCTGGAGAACAAGCGCCTTCGACGGCAGCTCCAGCGGCACACCGACGCGACGGCCGAACCGATCGCGATCGTCGGGATGGCCTGCCGCTACCCCGGCGGCGTGCACTCGCCCGAGGACCTGTGGCGCCTCGTCGCCTCCGGCGGCGATGCCATCGGCCCCTTCCCCCGCGACCGCGGCTGGGACGTCGACGGCCTGTACGACCCGGACCCGGACGCACCCGGTAAGTCGTACGTGCGGGAGGGCGGATTCCTGGACGCCGCCGCCGACTTCGACCCCGCGTTCTTCGGCATCAGCCCGCGCGAGGCGCTGGCGATGGACCCGCAGCAGCGACTGCTGCTGGAGACCGGCTGGGAGGCCTTCGAGCACGCCGGCCTCGACCCCGAGGCGCTGCGCGGCTCCCGCACCGGCGTCTTCACCGGCGTCATGTACGGCGACTACGCGTCGCGTCTGCGCCGGATGCCGGAGGGGCTGGAGGGGCAGGTGGTCACGGGCAGCGCGGGCAGCGTCGCCTCCGGCCGGCTGTCCTACAGCTTCGGCCTGGAGGGTCCGGCCGTCACCCTGGACACGGCGTGCTCCTCCTCGCTGGTCGCCCTGCACCTGGCCGCGCAGTCGCTGCGCAACGGCGAGTGCGACCTCGCCCTCGCCGGCGGCGTGACCGTCATGGCCACCCCGGTCGCGTTCACCGGGTTCAGCCGGCAGCGCGGCCTGGCCCCCGACGGGCGCTCCAAGTCCTTCGCGGCCGCCGCCGACGGCGTGGTGTGGAGCGAGGGCGTCGGCCTGCTGCTGGTCGAGCGGCTCTCCGACGCACGGCGCAACGGGCACCAGATCCTCGCGGTGGTGCGCGGCTCGGCCGTCAACCAGGACGGGACCACCAGTCAGCTGTCGGCCCCCAACGGCCCCGCACAGCAGCGGGTGATCCGCCAGGCCCTGGCCAACGCCGGACTCACCACCGCCGACGTCGACGTGGTCGAGGCCCACGGCACCGGGACCAAGCTCGGCGACCCGATCGAGGCCCAGGCCCTGCTCGCCACCTACGGCCAGGACCGCGAACACCCGCTCTGGCTCGGCTCGGTGAAGTCCAACATCGGCCACACCCAGGCCGCCGCCGGCGTCGCCGGCATCATCAAGATGGTGCAGGCCATACGGCACGGCGTCATGCCTCCCACGCTGCACGTCGACGCGCCGTCCCCGCACGTCGACTGGGCCTCCGGCGCCGTCGAGCTGCTGACCGAGAGCCGCGACTGGCCGACGGACGGGCGCCCGCGCCGCGCCGCCGTGTCCTCCTTCGGCATCAGCGGCACCAACGCCCACGTCATCCTGGAGCAGGCTGCGACGCCCGAGCCTCCGGCCGCAGGCGATCGCGCGGACGACAGCAGCGACACCAACGGCACCAACAGCGCCGATTTCCCGGTCACTTGGCGGTTGTCCGCGAAGACACCCACCGCACTACGCGACCACGCCCGACGCCTCACCGAACACCTCCACCACCACCCCCACCTCACCCCCCAAGCCGTCGCCGACACCCTCGACACCCGCACCCCCCACCACCACCGCGCCGCCACCTACGGCACCACCCGCAACGAACTCCTCGACGCACTAAACGCCCTGGCCAACGACCAACCCCACCCCCGACTCCTCCAAGCCACCACCACACCCGGCAAAACCGTCTTCGTCTTCCCCGGCCAAGGATCCCAATGGCCCGGCATGGGCCTCGCGTTGCTGGACACCTCACCCGTCTTCGCCCACCACCTCCACGCCTGCGCCGACGCCCTCCACCCCCACACCGACTGGTCCCTCCTCGACGTCCTCCACGGCAAACCCGACGCCCCCGACCTCAACCGCGTCGACGTCATCCAACCCGCCCTCTTCGCCCTCATGGTCAGCCTCGCCCGCACCTGGCAACACCACGGCATCCACCCCCACGCCGTCATCGGCCACTCCCAAGGCGAAATAGCCGCCGCCCACATCGCCGGCGCCC
>NZ_JBVIFM010000046.1:0-18995 GCF_055571335.1 Kitasatospora sp. NPDC030952 | reverse complement strand
GAAAATCACCCAGCCCCCGGAGCGCCCACCCCCGGAACCGCCCCCGGCCACCCACCCTCCCGAAAGCCCACCCCCACAACACCAGCCCCGCGCAGGGGCCCCCCACACCACCGACAATGGACCCATGCCGGGAGCAAACATCACCATCCCCACCCACCTCACCACCACCATCACCGCCACCCACGGCACCCAAGGCCGCCAGTGGCTCACCGCTCTGCCGACCGCAGTCACCACCCACCTGGCCCGCTGGAACCTCACCCTCGAACGCACCCTGGACCCTGGCGGCAGCCTGAGCCTGATCGCGTACGTCCACCGCGACGACCTCTCCCCCGCCGTCCTCAAGGCCGGCCTGGTCACCCCCGAGACCGCCCACGAGCACACCGCCCTGACCCACTGGGCCGGCCGCGGCGCCGTGCTCCTGCTGGACGCCGACCCCGCCGAGGGCGTCCTCCTGCTGGAGCGCCTGCACGGATCGATCCCGCTGCGCTCCCTCGCCGAGCCCAAGGCCATGCTGGAGGCCACCAGCCTGCTGCACCGCCTCTGGGTGGAGCCGCCCGCCGGAACCGCCCTGCCCACCCCCGCCGACCGGATCGCGGACACCGCCGCCCGCCTCGAAGCCCACCGCACCCACCCCGTCGCGGCCGCCGCACTGCCCCTCGCCGACGAGGCCCTGACCACCGCCGGAGCCCTGGCCGGCGACGCGAGCGAAACCTTCCTACTGCACGGCGACTTCCACCACGGCAACGTCCTCGCCGCCGACCGAGCCCCCTGGCTGGCGATCGATCCCCGCCCGCTGACCGGCGAACGCGCCTACGACCTGGCCCGGCTCGCCCTGGACCGCGCGGACACCCTGATCGGCTCCCCCGGTGCCCCCGCCGCGGTCCGCCGCCGGCTCCACCAACTCGCCGAGGCCCTCGACGTCGACCGGGACCGCCTGCGCGGCTGGACCCTCTTCCGCGCCGTCGACCTGGCCCTGCGCGCCCTGACCACCGGCCACCACGAAGACGCCGAACTCCACCTGGAGTTCGCCGACCACCTCTCCGCCTAGGTCCTGCCCCCGCACCTCCACCCAGGCCCTCACCCCGCACCTCCACCCAGGCCCTCACCCCGCACCTCCGCCCAGGCCCTCACCCCGTGCCCGGCTCCCCGAGCCGCCGTCTAGGCCCTGTCCCCGAGCCGCCGCAACGGAAGCCCCGCCCCCATCACCGCGTACAGCCGGTCCGTGGCCGGGAACCGCACCGCACGGGCCAGGTCCTGGTACCCCAGCGCCCGGTAGAGCCGCCGGGCCGGCGTCTCCGCGTCGATCGCCGACAGGATGCTGCGCTCCAGCCCCGATCCCTCGCAGAGCAGCCGGATCAACCGCGACCCCACGCCCTGCCCCTGGTACTCCGGCAGCACGTGCAGTTCGGTGACCGCGAACACGCCGTCCAGCCAGTCCCCGTACCCCCTGGAGGTCAGGTACGGCTCGATGACGGTGCTCCACCAGTGCTCCCGCTGGTTCGGCATCCCGTACCCGAACCCGACCAGCCGCCCCTCGCTCATCGCCCCGAACGCGATCACCCCGGGCTGGAGGGCGTGCCGCCCCACGATGTGCAGCCGTACCGCGACCTCCTCGGGCGTGAGCCCGAACGCCACCGCCTGGACCCCCAGCGCCTGCGGCGCCCAGGCCGCGAGGTCGATGGCCTCGATCGTCACGCCGGTCAGCTGATCCATGCTCCGGACGTTACTACCAGCCGCCCCGTGGCGCGGCCGAAGATCGGAACCCAACAACCGGCGAAACAGCGGCGAACCGCACCACAACGCGACCCCACCCCCGGGCGGGCTCAGAAGAGCACGCTCATGAACGCCCCGACCTCCCGGAACCCCACCCGCCGGTAGGCCGCCCGGGCCCGCAGGTTGAAGTCGTTGACGTACAGCGAGACCACCGGAGCGACCTCCCGCAGCGCGACCTCCAGCACCGCCGCCATCCCGGTCTCGGACAATCCCTGCCCCCGGTACTCCGGCGCCACCCAGACCCCCTGGATCTGGCAGGCCCCCTGGGTCACCGCCCCGACCTCGGCCTTGAAGACCACCTGTCCGTCCTCGGCGAAGCGCGCGAACGCCCGTCCACTGGTGACGAGTTCGGCCACCCGGGCCTGGTAGAGCAGCCCGCCGTCCCCGGCCAGCGGCGAGACCCCGACCTCCTCGGTGAACATCGCCACGCAGGCGGGCATCAGCGCCTCCACCTCGCTGCGCCGCACCCTCCGCACCAGCGGATCGGGCGCGATCTCCGCCGACGGCGAGGAGGTCGCCAACAGCGGCTGGTGGCCCCGGACTTCACGCGCCGGTCCCCAACTCCGCTCCAGCAGTGCCCAGAAGGCGGCGGTCGAGCCGGCCGGTCCGACGATCGAGGAGCAGCGCCGCCCCTGCCGCCGGGCCCGCTCCGCGAAGGCCGCGACGGCCTGCGGCCCGGCGTTGACCAGGACGAGGTTCGCCCCGGCGTAGCAGAGGGCGGCGAGCACGCCGTCCCCGTCGTACCAGCCCCACATCTCCCCGCCGAGCCGCCACGGGTCCAGCCCGACGGCCTCGACCCGGGTGGCCACGAAGGCGTTGGCGACCGGGTCGCGGTGCAGGATCTCCAGGGCGTCCGCGAGGTCGGGCGGCTCCAGCACACGGGTGGTGGCCAGTGCCCGGGCGGCCTGGAAGGAGCTGGGGAGCATCACACCTCGATCGATCATCGAGACCGCACCTCACTGAGACGACTCTGGCCGCACCCTACTCCGTGGCCCCACCCGGCTACGGCCGCGGGGCCGTCCGCGAACGGACGGCCCCGCCTCCGGAAGACTTCACTGCGGTCGTGTCCGGACCGCCCGGCGGTCACGGTCACCCGCGGTCGCCCAGCGCCGTGACCGCCCCGCGGTCGCCCAGCGCCGTGACCGCCCCGCGGTCACTCCGCGGCGACGACGGTCGGCGAACCGGCCTCGACGCCCTCCTCCTGCATCTGCTCGGCGAGCTTGAGCGCCTCCTCGATCAGGGTCTCGACGATCTTCGACTCGGGAACGGTCTTGATCACCTGCCCCTTGACGAAGATCTGCCCCTTGCCGTTGCCGGAGGCGACCCCGAGGTCGGCCTCGCGGGCCTCGCCCGGCCCGTTCACCACGCAGCCCATGACGGCGACCCGCAGCGGCACCTCCATGCCCTCCAGCCCGGCGGTGACCTCCTCCGCGAGCTTGTAGACATCGACCTGGGCGCGGCCGCAGGACGGGCAGGAGACGATCTCCAGCCCGCGCTGGCGCAGCCCGAGCGACTCCAGGATCTGGTTGCCGACCTTGATCTCCTCGGCCGGCGGGGCCGACAGCGAGACCCGGATGGTGTCGCCGATGCCCTCGGCGAGCAGCGCGCCGAAGGCGACCGCGGACTTGATGGTGCCCTGGAAGGCCGGACCGGCCTCGGTGACGCCCAGGTGCAGCGGGTAGTCGCAGGCGGCGGCGAGCTGGCGGTAGGCCTGGATCATCACGACCGGGTCGTTGTGCTTGACCGAGATCTTGATGTCGCGGAAGTCGTGCTCCTCGAACAGCGAGCACTCCCACAGCGCGGACTCGACCAGCGCCTCCGGGGTGGCCTTGCCGTACTTCTCCAGCAGCCGCTTGTCGAGCGAGCCGGCGTTGACGCCGATCCGGATCGGCACCCCGGCGTCCTTGGCGGCCTTGGCGATCTCGCCGACCTTGTCGTCGAAGGCCTTGATGTTGCCGGGGTTGACGCGCACGGCGGCACAGCCGGCGTCGATCGCGGCGAAGACGTACTTCGGCTGGAAGTGGATGTCGGCGATGACCGGGATCTGCGACTTCTTGGCGATGATCGGCAGCGCGTCGGCGTCGTCCTGGGAGGGGACGGCGACCCGGACGATCTGGCAGCCGGACGCGGTGAGCTGGGCGATCTGCTGCAGCGTGGCGTTGATGTCCGAGGTGACCGTGGTGGTCATGGACTGGACCGAGACGGGGGCGTCGCCGCCGACCGGCACGTTGCCGACCATGATCTGCCGGGAGTAGCGGCGCTTGGCGAGCGGCTTGAGCGGCAGGGACGGAATACCGAGCGAGATCGCGGTCATGTGCGCAGGGTTCCCCGGGGTTGAGGTGTGGTCGACCGCCTGGCCGTTGGGACGGCCGAGGCCGGGCGCGCGGACTATCGCGCACCCGGCCTCCACGGTACGGCACGGTCCGGGCGCCCAGCACACCCGCCGTACCCGAACGCCCTAGCCGATCTTCACCGGGTTCACCAGGTCGGCCACCATCACCAGCAGGGTGAATCCGATGAAGATACTGGCCACGACGTACGCGACCGGCATCAGTTTGGCGACGTCGAAGGGGCCCGGATCGGGCCGCCGGAACAGTTGTGCGAAGCGGCGCCGGACCGACTCCCAGACCGCGCCGGCGATGTGGCCGCCGTCCAGCGGCAGCAGCGGCAGCATGTTGAACAGGAAGAGCGACAGGTTGATGCCGGCCAGCAGGTTCACGAAGATCGCGATCCGCTGGGTGGCCGACTCGTGCAGCGAGAACACCTCGCCGCTGACCCGGGCGGCGCCGACCATGCCGATCGGCGAGTCCGGGTCGCGCGGGGCGTCGCCCACGACGGCGTTCCACAGGCCCGGGATCTTGCCGGGCAGCGCGGCCAGCGACTTCACCCCGTTCTCGGCCATGTCGTACATCCGGTCGACCGACTGCCCGAAGCCGAGCTGGACGGTGTCGCTCTTCGGGGTGAAGCCGAGGAACCCGGCCTGGACGGTCTGGCCCTTCACCGGCACGCCGTTCCCGTCGTACTTCTGCACGTCGTTGACGGCGATGGTGGGCGTGAAGGTGAGCTGCTGACCCCCGCGCTCCACGACGATCGCCACCTGCTTGCCGGCCGACTTCCGGATGTCCGCCTGGAGCTGGTCGTAGTCGCGGATCCGGTCGCCGTCGAAGGAGAGCACCTTGTCGCCCTGGCGCAGGCCCACCTCGTTGGCCGGGGTCTTGGGCGCGTCCGCGGGGCAGGTGTCGGTGGGCTGCCCGGCCTTGACCACGCACTGGGCGACCGAGCCGATGGTCGGCACCGCCATGGAGACGCCGAAACCCATCATCACCGTCAGGAACAGCCCGAACGCCAGGATCAGGTTCATGAACGGCCCGGCGAACATGACGATGACCCGCTTCCAGGGCTTGCGGGTGTAGAACAGCCGGCTCTCGTCACCCTCCTGGAGCTCCTCGTAGGAGGCCTCACGGGCGTCCTCGATCATGGTCCGCCAGGGCGAGCTGCTCCGCTTGGTGATCCGGCCGTCCTCGCCCGGCGGGAACATCCCGATCATCCGGATGTACCCGCCGAACGGGATCGCCTTGAAGCCGTACTCGGTCTCACCATTCCGGCGCGACCAGATGGTCGGGCCGAAGCCGACCATGTACTGCGGCACCCGGATGCCGAACAGCTTGGCCGTGGAGAGGTGGCCGAGCTCGTGCCAGGCGATCGAGATGAGCAGCCCGACCACGAAGACCAGGATGCCTACCACCGTCAAAACCGTTGCCACCGCTGGCCCTCCGTCATGCCGCTCCGCTCATCGTCTCGTCGTACCGCGATCCGTGCCGTGCCGCGATCGGCTTCCCGCCGGGCACCGCCGCCGGAGTCGGCGCCGTCAGCCCGCCGCCAGCTCGCGGGCCCGGGCGCGCGCCCAGTCCTCCGCGTGCAGGACGTCCTCGACGGTCAGGGAAGTTCCCGACGCGGCCACCCGGCCGTCGGACTGTCCGTGCTCGGCCACGACCTTCGCAACAGTGTCCACGATCCCGGTGAAGGCGAGGCGGCCCTTCAGGAAGGCCTCCACGCACTCCTCGTTCGCGGCATTGAACACCGCCGGCGCCGTTCCGCCCAGAGTGCCCACCTCACGGGCCAGCTCCACGGCCGGGAACGCCTCGTTGTCCAGCGGGAAGAACTCCCAGGTCGCGGCCTTGGTCCAGTCGCAGCCGGGGGCCGCCTCCGGCACCCGGTCCGGCCAGCCCAGACCCAACGCGATCGGCATCCGCATGTCCGGCGGGCTGGCCTGCGCCAGCGTCGAACCGTCGGTGAACTCCACCATCGAGTGCACCACCGACTGCGGATGGACGACGACCTCGATCCGCTCGAAGGGCACGTCGTAGAGCAGGTGCGCCTCGATCACCTCCAGGCCCTTGTTGACCAGGGTCGCCGAGTTGATCGTCACCACCGGGCCCATCGCCCAGGTCGGGTGCGCCAGCGCGTCCTGCGGGGTCACCCCGGCCAGCTGCTCCCGGGTACGGGTCCGGAACGGGCCGCCGCTCGCCGTCACCACCAGCTTGCGGACCTCCGCCCGGGTGCCGCCGGCCAGCGCCTGGAACAGCGCCGCGTGCTCGGAGTCCACCGGCACGATCTGGCCCGGCTTCGCCTCCGCCTTCACCAGCGGGCCGCCGACGATCAGCGACTCCTTGTTGGCCAGCACCAGCACCCGGCCCGCCCGCAGCGCGGCCAGCGTCGGCCGCAGGCCGATCGAACCGGTGATGCCGTTCAGCACCGAGTGGCACTCCATCGCGGCCAGCTCGGTCGCCGCGTCCGGCCCCACCAGCACGGCCGGCAGCGGACGCCCCGCCGCCCCCGCCGCCAGCGCCTCGCGCAGCGCCGGCTCGGCCGCCGGATCGGCCACCGCCACGGTGTGCACGCCCAGCCGCAGCGCCTGCTCGGCCAGCAGCCCCACCCGGCCGCCGGCCGCCGACAGGGCGACCACCCGGAACCGGTCCGGGTTGCGGAGCACCACATCGATGGCCTGGGTGCCGATCGAACCGGTGGAACCGAGGATCACCAGCTCCCGGGGGCCGGAGGGGTCCGCCACGGTGGGCGTGAAACGCAGCTGCGGGTGGGCGAGCGAAGTCATGCGCCCATTGTGTCCTGTCCGAGACCTTGCCCAGGACGACCACCGCCCCCTCGGGCTACCGTCGGACCCATGCGTACCGTCATCGCCGGAGGCCACGGACAGATCGCGCTGAGGCTCGAACGGCTGCTCGCCTACCGCGGCGACCGACCCGCCGGGATCATCCGCCGCCCCGAACACGCCCAGGACCTCGTCGCCGTCGGTGCCGAGCCGCTGCTGCTCGACCTGGAGTCCGCCACCGCCCCGCAGCTCGCCGCCCTGCTCACCGACACCGACGCCGTGGTCTTCGCCGCCGGCGCCGGCCCGGGCAGCGGCGCCGCCCGCAAGAACACCGTCGACCGCGACGCGGCCGTCCTGCTCGCCGACGCCGCCGAACTCGCCGGGGTCCGGCGCTACCTGATGGTCTCCTCGATGGGCGCCGACGCCACCGCCCGGTACCCGGCCGACGAGGTCTTCGAGACCTACCTGCGGGCCAAGGGCGCCGCCGACGACGCCGTCCGCGCCCGCACCTCACTCGACTGGACGGTGCTGCGCCCCGGACGGCTCACCGACGGCCCCGGCACCGGCCTGGTCCGGCTCGCCCCCTCCACCGGCCCCGGCGCGGTCGACCGGGCCGACGTGGCCGTCGTCCTGGCCGCACTGCTGCGCGAGCCCGGCACCGCCGGGCAGACCCTGGAGCTGGTCGCCGGCGACGCCACCGTCGCGGAGGCCGTCGCCGCCGTGGCCGGGCACGACGGCTGAACCCACGCCGGAGGGCCCGGTCCGTGGCGGACCGGGCCCTCCGTCGATCAGGCGCTCTGAGATCTCAGCGGCTTCAGAGGTCTCAGATGTCTCAGAGGTCGAGACCGGTCAGGACCATGACCTTCTCGACGGTGTAGTCCTCCATCGCGTACTTGACGCCCTCCCGGCCGACACCCGAGTCCTTGACGCCGCCGTACGGCATCTGGTCGGCCCGGTAGGACGGCGCGTCGCCGATGATCACACCGCCGACCTCCAGCTCCCGGTGGGCCCGGAAGGCGGTCTGCAGGTCGTGGGTGAACACGCCCGCCTGCAGGCCGAACGGCGAGTCGTTGACGGCCGCGAAGGCCTCGTCCACGCCCTCCACCCGGTGCAGCGACAGCACCGGGCCGAACACCTCGGCCTTCGCCAGGATCGCGTCGGCGGGCAGCTCGGCCAGCACGGTCGGCGCGTAGGTCGCGCCCTCACGGGTCCCGCCGGCGAGCACCTTGGCGCCCTTGGCGACCGCGTCGTCCACCCAGGACTCCACCCGCTTCGCGGCGTTCTCGTCGACCAGCGGGCCGACGTCCGTCGCGTCGTCGTTCGGGTCACCGGTGACCTGCGCCCCGACCTTGGCCACGACCTTCTCCACCAGCGCGTCGTACACCGACGCGTCGGCGATCACCCGCTGCACCGAGATGCAGGACTGGCCGCCCTGGTAGTTGGCGAACATCGCGATCCGGGTCGCCGCCCAGTCCAGGTCCGCTTCCGAGGACCAGTCGGCGAGCACCACGGCCGCGGCGTTGCCGCCCAGCTCCAGGGTGGTGTGCTTGCGCGGCACCGAGTCCATGATCTGGTAGCCGACCTTGTCCGAACCGGTGAAGGAGATCACCGGCACCCGGGCGTCCTGCACCAGGGCCGGCATCCGGTCGTTCGGCACGGTCAGGATCGACCAGGAACCGGCCGGCAGGTCCGTCTCGGCCAGGATCTCGCCCAGCACCATCGCCGACAGCGGGGTCGCCGGAGCCGGCTTGAGGATGATCGGGGCGCCGACCGCGATCGCCGGGGCGACCTTGTGGGCGACCAGGTTCAGCGGGAAGTTGAACGGGGCGATCCCCAGCACCACACCGCGCGGGAAGCGGCGCACCACCGCGAAACGGCCCACGCCGCCCGGGTCGGTGTCCAGCCGCATCGTCTCGCCGTTGGTGCGGCGCGCCTCCTCGGCGGCCCAGCGGAAGACCGACACCGCGCGGCCGACCTCACCGCGGGCCCACTTGATCGGCTTGCCGTTCTCGGCGGTGATCAGCCGGGCGAGCTCCTCGGTGCGCTCCGCCAGCCGCTTGGCCACGTGGTCCAGGGCGGCGGCCCGCTGGTGCGCCGGGGTGGCGGCGAACACCGGCAGCGCGGCCACGGCGGCGTCCAGCGCCTCCTCGACCTGTGCCTCGGTCGGAACGCTGACCTTGCCGACCAGACGGCCGTCCCAGCTGTTGTGCACCTCGAAGGCGGCGTCGCCGCTCGCCCGGCGGCCGGCGAGCCAGAAATCGTACGTGGTGGTCACCGTGGTACCGGCCCTCTCCTCGTCGTCGTACGGCCCACGGGCGTGGGACCCGAACCCGAGGGTAGGTGCGACGGCGGGCCGACCGGATTGGCCGACCAGGAGTATTCCGGTCCGGAGCCACTCCACCGCGTCCAGCCCGGCGCCTACTCCTCACCCGAGCGCAGCGCCAGCCACAGCTCCATCCGCACGTCCGTGTCGTCCAGCGACCGGCCCAGCAGCTCCTCGACCCGGCGCATCCGGTAGCGCAGCGTGTGCCGGTGCACCCCGAGGTCCGCCGCCGCCGCGTCCCACTGCCCGTGCCGGGACAACCACGCCCGCAACGAGGCCACCAGGTCACCGCGGGCCGTCCGGTCGTGCTCGCGCAACGGCCGCAGCAGCCCCTCCGCGAACGCCGTCACCGCTTCCTCCCCGAGCAGCGGCAGCAGCGAACCCGCGCCGACCTCCTCGTGGTCCACCGAGCGCCGACCACCGCGCAGCGCCACCGCCAGCGCCCGCTCCGCCTGGGCGTACGCCGTACCGGCCTCCTCCAGCGCGGCCGGCGCCGACACGCCCAGCGACAGGCCCTCGTGCTCCTCCACCACACCCAGACAGGCCCGGTGCACCGCGCCGTTGTCCGGCGCCAGCACCATCAGCCGCGGCCCGTGCGCGCCCTCCTCCCGCGCCACCAGCAGCTTCTCGCCCACCCGGGCACCCGCCTGCTCGGCCCGGTCCCCCAGCTCCACCAGCGCCTCCGCGGCATCCGCGTTCGGCCCGGCCCCGGCCACCAGGACCCGTATCGTCCCCTCCGGCATCCCGCCGAACAGCCCCACCGCCACCTGCCGGGCCGTCGCCACCTCACCCGCCAGCACCATCCGCAACAGCGCCGCGCCCATCCGCTCCTCGGCCTGCCGCAGCTCGCGCGAGCGCTCCAGGGTGAGGGTCAGCAGCGCCACCGCCGCGTTCAGCACGTACCGCTCGGTCGGCGTGATCCGGTCCTCGGTGCCGACCGCCAGGAAACCCCGGGCCCGCCGGTCCGCCCCCAGCGACTGGACCACCACGTAGTCCTCGTCCGCCGTGTCTATCCCCGGCGACCGCCCCTGCAGGGCCGCACTCGACGGCGCCGGCCGCCGGCGCAGCCGGTCCACCTCCGCCGCCAGCCGCCCCGCGCGCCGCGCCGCCCAGTCCGGCGCCACCACCGACAGCGCGCCCGACCCGTCGTACAGCGCCGCCCAGCCCCCCAGCCGGGCCGCCAGCCGACGCACCACGGCCGTCGTGCCGTCCTTGCCCAGCGCCGCCCGGGTCAGCTCCTCCTGCGCCTCGAAACTGGTCGTCACCGCCTCGTACTGCTCCGCGGCCAGCGCCGCCGACACCACCTTGCTGATCGCGATGAACGGCGTCGGCTCCGGCACCCGCAGCAACGGCAGCCCCCGCTGCTGCGCCGCGTCCACCAGCGGCTGCGGCACCTCGGTGTGCGACAGTCCCACCCCCAGCCCCAGCCCGACCACCCCGGCATCGGCCAGCCGGTGCACGTACGCCTGCAGCTGCGCTGCCGTACGGCCCAGCTTGATACCGGTGGTGAGCAGCAGCTCGCCACCCTCCAGGAACGGCGTCGGGTCGTCCAGCTCACTGGTGTGCACCCAGCGGACCGGCCGCTCCAGGTGGTCCGCACCGGCGAGCACCGTCAAGTGGAGCGAACTGTTGCGGACGACGGAGGCGAGTGTGGGGGGCATGGCACCTTCGAAGGGGGGTCGACCTGACCGCGCCGTTGCGGCCGGGCGAGGAGAGGGCAGTGGGTCTGGTGAGGGTCTCTCCCCTTCATTATGGACGCCCCGGACAACCGGCACGGCCGAATCCACCTCGAAGGCGACTTCCGGGCCCCGCCCCGGCTCACCCCCGCAGGTCCACCAGCAACGGCGGCACCTGCTCCCCCGACACCGCCGTCAACGACACCACCGCGTGCCCGGCCGGCAGCGCGTGCGCCAGATCCGACGGCGACCACCGCAACCGCTCCACGTCCCGCGTCGTCACCGACTCCGTCTGCGCCGTCGTCCCCGACAAGGCCTTCCGCCCCAGCCGCCCGGCCCGCCGCATCACCCCGCCGGAGGTGTCGGGGGTGTGGGTCACCGCGGTCTCCTGCACCAGGTGCGTCCCCCAGGCCTCCGAGAACAGCCGGCCGTCCCAGGGCGCGATCCCGGGGAAGGCCACCCGGCAGCCCACCGCGCCGAACAGCGGCGCCCGCAGCGCCTCCGGCAGGTCCACCAGGGTGCGCAGCAGCAGCACCGCACCCGCGTTCGCCCCGCGCATCCGCTGCAGGCCCCGGACGGAGCCGGCGTCCAGCGCGGCCGAGGCGTCGTCCACCACCAGGCCCGCGAACAGCGAACGGTCCGCACGCGCCCCGGCCGCCTGCACGAACTGCCCCACCACCAGCCGGGACAGCATCCGGGCGGCCTCCGGGTGACTGCGCTCCGGCAGCTTCACCCGCACCCGCAGCGGGTGGTCCAGCACCCGCATCGCGAACGGCGGACGGCCCGTCCCGTCCGTCGCGAACGCCCCCTCGAAGGCGGGCCGCTCCAGCAGCCCCAGCCGGTCCGCCAACAGCGACCCCGGATCGTCCGCCCGGCCGCGCTGCCGCTCCCGGTGGTCCAGGTCCCGCTCGTACGCGGCCAGCCGGCCCGCCACGCCCAGCGCCTTCACCAGCGCCGCCAGCGCGTCCGGATCACCGCTCAGCAGCGCCCGCAGCTCGCGCACCCCCGGGTAGCGGCCGTACGCGGCGTGGAACGGGCCGACCACCTGCTGCAGCGCCGTCCGCGCGTTCTCCGCCCGCGCGGTCAGCTCGTCCGGCAGCAGCGCGTCGGCCAGCCGGGCCGCGGCCTCGTCCGGATCCTGCGCCGCGCCGTAGAGGTCCAGCCCGTACACCGAGGCGGGGTCGCCGGGCGCGATCACCACGTCGTACCAGGCGTCCGGCCCGAGGTCGGCGTCCGAAGCCCCGACCACCACCGCGCACGCGGTCCCGGCCAGCGCCTGCAGGCACAGCGCCTCCGCCACCGGCCGGGCCAGCCGCGCCGTCTTCCCCGTCCCGGCCGGGCCCACCGCCAGCAGCGACGTGCCCAGCACCGCCGGGTCCAGCGCGAAGTCCGCCGCCCGGTGGCTCAAGGGGTTCTTCGGCACGTCCTGCGCCACACCGAGGCAGACCTGGCCGAGCAGGAGATCGTGCCGCCGCACCCGCCCCGGCAGCTCACGCGCCTCGGAGGGGTGGGCGAAAGCCGCCGCGCCCCGGGCGGCCACCTGCTCGGTGAAGGCGGGCAGGAACACCGGATCCGCCTGCGCGGACTCCCAGGCCCGCTGGATCCGCACGTAGTCGACGTCGCCGACCGCCTCCCCGTCCAGCCGCGCCGCCGCCTCGACCGCCCCGCCCCGGCGCAGCCCGTCCCACGGGCCCAGCCCGCGGGCCGCCTCCGCCGCCGGCCCCGCCTCCTCGGCGGGCTCCTCCTGGGTCACCGTCCGCGACAGCAGCGGGGCGACGTAGCGGCGCCAGACCTCGGGCCAGCGGCCCATGCGGCCGAAGACCTTGATGACCACGGCGAGGACCAGGACGTTGAGGGTCAGCACCACGGAGAGGGCGACGAAGGCCGACTGCGACGGGAGGACGCCGATGATCGTGGTCCCGTCCTTGGCCAGCTCGACCCCGTACACGAAGGCCAGCCACCCCACCACCACGTTGAGCCCCGCCCGCAGCAGCAGCGGCCAGGTCGGGACCCGGGCCGCCTCCGCGCGTTCCGGGTCGATGCGGCGGTAGCCGAGCCGGTAGACGCCCGGTTCGGCCTCGGGGCGCGGGGCGGTGGCCCAGGCGGCGAGGTCGAAGGCCCCGCCGGTTGCCGTGGCGGGCCGTTGGTGGGGCAGGGGGGTGGGGGGTCTGGTGGTGGTGTGTTCGACGTGGTGGTGTGACCCGTCCTGTGCCATGTACGGCCCCGCTCCCTCGCCCGCCCGGCCCGACCGCCGTCGGTGCCGCCATACCCATGCCGCCGTACCGGCGACACGCCCGCGCTCAGGGTAGTGGAGTGGGGCCTGCGGGTAGTCGTGGCGCCCGTGCTGGCCGTGCCGGACAAGTCGGACGGCGCAGTGCTACCGAGTGGCGCATGCCCGGTCGGGGAGGGCGGCCGTAGCCTGCCAAGCACCGAGCCGAGAAGTCTGGAGATACCCCATGAGCGCCGTAACGCCGCTCCCGCAGGAGCGCCGTCTGGTCACCGCGATCCCGGGTCCGAAGTCGCAGGAGCTGCAGGCCCGCAAGCTGGGTGCGGTGGCGGCCGGTGTCGGCACCACCCTGCCGGTGTACATCACCCGTGCCAACGGCGGCGTGCTGGAGGACGTGGACGGCAACTCGCTGATCGACTTCGGTTCCGGCATCGCCGTGACGAACGTCGGCAACAGCGCCGAGGCCGTGGTGGCCAAGGCGAGCGAGCAGCTGGCCGCCTTCACCCACACCTGTTTCATGGTGACCCCGTACGAGGGTTACGTGGCCGTCGCCGAGCAGCTGAACGAGCTGACCCCGGGTGACCACGAGAAGCGCACGGCGCTGTTCAACTCGGGCGCCGAGGCGGTCGAGAACGCGGTGAAGATCGCCCGCGCCTACACCAAGCGCACCGCGGTCGTGGTGTTCGACCACGGCTACCACGGCCGCACCAACCTGACCATGGGCCTGACGGCGAAGAACATGCCGTACAAGCAGGGTTTCGGTCCGTTCGCGCCGGAGATCCACCGGGTGCCGGTCGCCTACCCGTACCGCTGGCTGACGGGCGCGGAGAACTGCGCCGCCGAGGCCGCCGCGCAGGCGATCGACATCATCAACAAGCAGATCGGCGCGGAGAACGTCGCCGCGATCATCATCGAGCCGATCCAGGGCGAGGGCGGCTTCATCGAGCCGGCCAAGGGCTTCCTGCCGGCCATCGTGGAGTACGCGAAGGCGAACGGGATCGTGTTCGTCGCCGACGAGATCCAGACCGGTTTCTGCCGCACCGGCCAGTGGTTCGCGTGTGAGGACGAGGGCATCGTCCCGGACCTGATCACCACCGCCAAGGGCATCGCCGGCGGTCTGCCGCTGGCCGCGGTGACCGGTCGCGCCGAGATCATGGACGCCGCGCACGCGGGTGGCCTGGGCGGCACCTACGGCGGCAACCCGGTGGCGTGCGCCGCCGCGCTGGGCGCCATCGAGACCATGAAGGAGCAGGACCTCGTCGGCAAGGCGCAGCGGATCGGCGAGATCATGCTGGGTCGGCTGCGCTCGATGCAGGAGAAGTTCGCCCACTCCGATCGAGTCTGCATCGGTGAGGTCCGCGGCCGCGGCGCGATGGTCGCCGTCGAGCTGGTGAAGCCGGGCGGCAAGGAGGCGAACGCGGAGGTCACCGCGGCGATCGCCAAGGCGTGCCACGCCGAGGGCCTGGTCGTGCTGACCGCCGGCACCTACGGCAACGTGCTGCGCTTCCTGCCGCCGCTGGTCATGCCGGAGCACCTGCTGAACGAGGGCCTGGACATCCTGGAGGCCGCGTTCGCCGCCGTCTGAGCGGTGTCGTCCACCAGGTCGTGAACCCCCTCCGGAGGGATTTCCGGACAGCGCTGAACGGCCCGTGGGGACCTCTGGTCCGCACGGGCCGTTCGGTTTCGCCGAGGGCCGTCGGGGCCGGTTCGCACGACCGTCCGGACGTCCGGAAGCGGCGTCGGAGGCGGCGTCCGCAGACGGTCCCGGGCGGGGTGAAGATGATGTGCGGAATCGCTGAAGGCGCTCGGTGCGGAAGGGTGGTTGACGTAGTGTCATCACAGATGGACAGCGAGCCTCAGCCATTGGCGGAGCCGTCCGCGGAGCCTCCCCGAAGGGTGGGTCCGCGTGGGCGCCGCGAGGACAACCAGGCCGTCCCGGAAGGGACGGCACACACCGAAGGCCGATCGACCGACCGTCCGACCCACACCCCCCGGGGCGCACGGAACGGCGATCATCAGAGCCGCCCCGGAGCTCTCCCCCCTGCTCCGGGGCGGCTGTCCGCTGTCCTGGGCCGGGTGGCCCGGTCGGTGGCGGTGCCGGTGATGGCGGCCGTGGTGCTGCTGGCGGTGTCCTGGCAGGTGGCGGTGGACGGGCCGCTGCTCGGTCTGGACCGCTCGGTCCGCGCGGCCGTCCGGTCGTCCCACCGGGATCATCCGAGCGCCCTGCTGGACCAGCTGGGCCGGCTGCTGTCGGACCTGGGCGGCGGGGTCCCGGCCGTGCCGGTGCTGCTGGCGGCCGGCGGGCTGGCCGCCTGGTGGTGGCGCCGGGCGGGGGTGGCGCGCTGGTGGCTGCCGTTGCCGGTGGCCGCGGCGACCGCGGCACTGATCCCGCTGCTGGTGGTCCCGGCGAAGGCGGCGTTCGCGCGGCCGGGCCCGCTCGGGGATCCGCTGGTACCGGGGCAGTGGGGCTGGTACCCGTCCGGGCACACCGCGACGGCGACGTTCTCGTACGGCGTGGCGGCGCTGCTGCTGGCGCGGGCGGCGGGGCGGTGGACGGCCCGGGGGCTGACCGCGGGCGCGGGGCTGCTGGCGCTCGGGGTGGGCGCGGGGCTGGTGTGGAGCGACTACCACTGGGTGCTGGACGTGGTGGCCAGCTGCTGCCTGGCCACCCTGGTGCTGTGGGCGCTGGACCGGTGGTTGCCCCGGCCCGGCGGCTGAGGGTCTCAGGCCTCGGTGGCGCCCTCCCCAGTGGCGCCCTCCTCGGTGGCACCTTCCTCGGGGGCGCCCTCCCCAGTGGCGCCCTCCTCGGTGGCACCTTCCTCGGGGGCGTCCTCCTCGGGGGCGTCCTCCTCGTTGCGGTGGACGAGGCCGGCCTCGCCGTTGTCGCGGTGCCACTCGACGACCAGCTCGTCGCGGGCGCCGAAGCGGACGAGGTGCCGGCCGACGACGTCCTCCAGGGTGGGCAGGTCCTCGCGCTCGCCCTCGACCGTGAGCAGCAGCGCGTCCGGCTGGGCCTCCAGGGTGGCGGTGCCGGCGCGGAAGACCAGGGTGCCTCGGCCGGTCTCCGGCGAGAAGGAGGTCTCGATCCGGCGGCTCATGTGGGCGGCGAGCTGCTTGGCGTAGCGGGCGGGGCGGTCGGTGGCGACGCGGGCGGTGGAAACGGGCATGGGTGCTCCAAGGGCGGGGAGGGGACTTAGGGTGCCCTCACTTGCCGGTACCGTAACGTAGATACTGAGCTAGGCTCAACATATTTCTCCGATCACTTCCCGCAGTCGGCCGCCCGCCCGGAACCGGCCGATACGCTGGGGCCGACGCCAGCCGAGGAGACCGCCGATGACCACCACGCCGACCGACGATCCGGCGGACTCCTCCCCCGAGCCCCGGCCCGATGCCCCCGGCACGACCGCCGAGCTCGCGGACGCGATGACCAGGGCGATCAAGCGGATCCGCCGGCAGACCAGCTGGCGGCTGGAGCCGTACGGCATCACCCCCGGCCAGGCCCGGGCCCTGCGCACGCTCGCCCACGTGCCCGGCTGCGAGGCGCCGGACCGCGCGATGCGGCTGAGCGACCTCGCCGACCAGCTGCACATCGCCCCGCGCTCGGCCACCACGGTGGTCGACGCGCTGGAGGACGCCGGGCTGGTCGAGCGCCGCCCCGACCCGGCGGACCGGCGGGCCGTCCGGATCCTGCTGACCGAGGCCGGGCGCGCGGCGGTGGAGCGGATCGGGCAGGTCCGGGACGAGGTGGCGCAGGACTACTTCGGCGAGGTCAGCCCCGGGGACGAGGAGGTGCTGCTGCGAGTGCTGCGCGCGGCCGAGGCCCGTTTCCTCGCGGCCGGGCCGCCGGCACGGACGGCGCCCCCGGGCGCAGCGCGGTGATCCCGATCCCGGCGATCACCAGCAGGGCCGCCGCGGCCGCCGTCGGGGTGACCCGCTCGCCGAGCAGCAGCCAGGCCGAGGACATCCCGAAGACCGGCACCAGCAGCGAGTAGGGCGCCACGGCGGTGGCGTCGTAGCCGCGCAGCAGGTAGCTCCAGGCGACGAAGCCGAACAGGGTGGAGAGCAGCCCGACGTAGCCGATCACGCCGAGCCCGCCGAGGGTCATCCCGCGCAGTGCGCGCAGGTCCGCGTCCGGGCCCTCGACCAGCAGGGACAGGGCCAGCAGCGGCAGCGGCGGGACGGCGCTGACCCAGACCATCCAGCGCAGGGCGTCCGGCGGCGCGGCCCTGCGGGTGAGCACGTTGGACAGGCCCCAGGCGACGGCCGCCAGCACCACCAGGACGAAGGCCTCGAACGGCCCGCCCAGGCCCTGGTCCACGGCGCTCAGGGCGATGCCCGCGAAGGCCAGCGCCAGACCGAGCAGCCGCCGCCGGCCCGGGCGCTCGCGCAGCAGGACGGCGGCGAACAGCGCGGTGAAGCCGGCCTGGCCCTGGAGCACCAGGGAGGAGAGGCCGGCCGGCATCCCGGTGTGCATGCCGAGGAACAGCAGCCCAAACTTCACCACCCCGAGGACCAGGCCGACCGCCAGCACCCAGCGCCAGGCGACCTTGGGCGGGCCGACGAAGAAGACCGCCGGCACGGCGACCACGGCGAACCGCAGGGCGCAGAAGAGCAGCGGCGGGAAGCTGTCCAGGCCGATGTGGATCAGGACGAAGTTGAGGCCCCAGACGGCGGCCACCAGGACGGCCAGGGCGATGTGGCGCGGGCTCATGGTCGAGCCGGCCGGAGCGGCGGGTGTCGCGGTCATGGGTCGAGCATGGCGGCGCGGGAACGTGTAGCACCAGCGATGATCACTGAAGCGGACACTTTAGGGTTGCTACATGATGGATCTCGGGCGCCTGCGGGCGCTGCACGCGGTGGCGGTGCACGGCTCGGTCGGCGGGGCGGCGGCCGCCCTCGGGTTCACGCCCTCGGCGGTCTCCCAGCAGATCGCCAAGCTGGAGCGGGAGACCCGCACGGTGCTGCTGGAGCGCCAGGGTCGGGGCGTGGTGCTGACCGACGCGGCGCGGGAGCTGGCCGCCACCGCGCGGACCGTCCTGGGGCTGGTGGAGCGGGCCGAGGTGCGGCTGGAGGAGCAGCGCGGCCGGGCGGTGGGACGGCTTCTGGTGGCCTCCTTCGCGACCGGGGCGCGCGGGCTGATGCCCGGAGTGCTGGCCGAACTGCGGCAGCGCTGCCCGGAGCTGGACGTACGGCTGCTGGAGAGCGACCCGTACCCGGCGGCGGAGCTGGTGGCGCGCGGCGAGGTGGACCTGGCGCTGGTGCAGGACTGGCCGACGGTGCCGCTGCCGGTGCAGGAGGGGGTCGCCCGGCTGGACCTCGGTACGGACCCGGTGGACCTGGTACTGCCCGCCGGGGACGAACTGGCGGCGCTGGACGCGGTGCCGGTGGAGCGGCTGCGCGGGCAGCGCTGGATCAGCGTGCCGCCGGGCAACATCTGCCACGACTGGCTGGTCACCACCCTTCGCGAGGCCGGTGAGGAGCCGGACGTGCGGTACCAGGTCGGCGACTTCGAGACCCAGATCGCCCTGGTGGCGGCCGGACTGGGGATGGCCGTGGTGCCCCGGCTCGGCCGGGGCCCGCTGCCGACCGGGGTGGCGGCCCGACCGGTCGCCTCCCAGCCGAGCCGGCGGGTGTTCGCGCTCTGGCGCTCCCAGGCCTCCCGCCGGCCGGCGATCACCGAGGCACTGGCGGCGATGCGGGACTGCTGGAGCTCGCTCCCCGGGCACCCGCCGGACAGGGCCTAGCTAGGTCCCTGTCCGGCCGATCCGGGCCCGGCTAGCTGGGCCGGGCAGGGCCTAGACGAGTAGTTCCGAAGTCGGCTGGGTTTGCCGATTCTGCTCCGGGCATGAAGGGAGGGTGTCCAGCATTCGGGTTGTGACGACCGAA
>NZ_JBVIFM010000045.1:0-30804 GCF_055571335.1 Kitasatospora sp. NPDC030952 | reverse complement strand
TCAGTTGGAATCGCGCCACACGACATGGTCTACCGGATCAGACCCCGCCACGAGGGCGAATCCCACAGATTGATCACGACCAAATACGCGCCCTAACCGGCCACCGCCGTGGCCCGGCTCTCCCGGACCACCGTCACCCGGATCTGGCCCGGGTAGGTCAGCTCCGCCGAGACCTGCCGGGCCACCTCACGGGCGATCAGCTCCGCCCCGAGGTCGTCCACGGTGTCCGGCCGCACCATCACCCGCACCTCGCGACCCGCCTGCATCGCGTACACCTCCGCGACCCCGCTGTGCGAGCGGGCGATCTCCTCCAGCCGCGCCAGCCGCCGCACGTACAGCTCCAGCGACTCCTTGCGCGCGCCCGGACGCCCGCCCGAGCAGGCGTCCGCGGCCTGGGTCAGCACGGCCGTCACGGTACGGGGCTCCACCTCGCCGTGGTGGGCGGCGATCGCGTGCACCACCTCGGGCGACTCCCCGTGCCGCCGGGCGAAGTCCGCGCCGACCGCCGCGTGGCTGCCCTCCGCCTCGTGGGTGAGCGCCTTGCCGATGTCGTGCAGCAGCGCCGCCCGGCGCACCGGCTCCGGGTCGACCCCGAGCTCGGCGGCCATCATCCCGGCCAGGTGCGCGGACTCCAGCAGGTGCCCGAGCACGTTCTGCCCGTACGAGGCGCGGTAGCGCAAGGAGCCCAGGGTGCGGACCAGTTCGGGGTGCATCCCGCCGATCCGGGCGTCCAGCAGGGCGTCCTCGCCGGCCCGGACGCAGCGCTGCTCGACCTCCACCCGGCTGCGCTCGTGGACGTGCTCGATCCGGCTCGGCTGGATCCGGCCGTCCTCGACCAGCTGCTCCAGGGTGAGCCGGGCGGCCTCCCGACGGACCGGGTCGAAGCAGGAGAGCTGCACCGAGGCGGGGGTGTCGTCGACGATCAGGTTGACGCCGGTGACCGCCTCGAAGGCGCGGATGTTGCGGCCCTCCCGGCCGATGATCCGGCCCTTCATCTCCTCGCCCGGCAACCGGAAGACGGTGACGGCGGTCTCCGCGGTCTGTTCCGAGGCCAGCCGCTGGATCGCCCCGGCCAGGATCTCCCGGGCCCGGCGCTCACCCTCCTCCTTGGCTCCGCGCTCGATCTCCCGGACCGTGACGGCCGCCTCCCGCCGGGCCGACTCCTCGGCCTCGCGCAGGAGTTGGGCGTGCGCCTGCTCGGCGGAGAGCCCCGCGGCGCGTTCGAGTGCCGCCGCCCGCCGGGCCACCAGCGCCTCGACCTCGCCCCGGGATCGCGCCAACTCCGCCGAGCGCTCGGCCAGTTCGTCCTCCCGCTGGCGCAGCCTGCGCAGCTCCTCGGCCAGACTCTCCTCGCGCCGGGCCAGTTCGGCCCGCTGCCGGCCGCTCTGTTCCTCGGCCGACCGGCGGGCCCGCTCGGCCTCGGCCAGGGCCTGCCGCTGCGCGGTCCGCAGCCGCCGGAACACCAGCACGGCGAACACCGCGAGCACCACCAGGACGGCGACGGCCGACCCGACGATCGGCACCAGAGCGCCACCCGGACCGGTACCCGCCGAGATCCCCATGCGCCCCACTCCCCGTCCTTGCGCTGGGCGCCGTCCGGAAGCGGCCCCGCACTGAGTGCGAGGCTAGGTCGGGGTCACGAAAGGGTCAAGACTCGGCCTGGTTCAGACCAAGAAACACGCCGAACCGTCACTCCCTCCACTACCCCCACTCGTTTGCCGACGGCTCTCCGGCCGCCTCCTCCTCCAGCACACCGCGCACCACCCGGAAGGCGAGGCCCTCGGAGTAGCCGCGCCGAGCCAGCATGCCGACCAGCCGCCGGGTGCGGACCTGCGGATCCAGCCCCCGGGTGGACCGCAGCTTGCGCTCGACCAGCGCCCGGGCCGCTTCCGTCTCGTCGTCGTGGTCGACCTGGACGAGGGCCTGCTCGACCAGTTCGGCGGTCACGCCCTTGGTCCGCAGCTCCTGCGCCAGCGCCCGCCGGGACAAGCCCCGGACGGCGTGCCGGGACTCCACCCAGGCCGCCGCGAAGGCCGCGTCGTCGATCAGCCCGACCTCTTCCAGCCGGCTGAGCACCCCCTCGGCGACGTCCTCCGGGATCTCCCGCTTCCGCAGGGCGTCGGCGAGCTGCTTACGGCTCTTGGCGGCGCCGGTCAGCAGCCGCAGACAGATGTCACGGGCGCGACTCTCCGGATCCGCCTCCTCCTCGGCCCGCTTCCGCGAGCCGGGGGCCTTCTCCTCCGGCGCCCCCTCGCCGGAACGCCCACCCCGCCGGCTGCGGCGCGGACGGGCCGGCGAAGCGGGCGGGGCGGCCACACCCCCGTGCCCGGCCGCCCCGGCCCCGCCCTCAGCGCCCGGCTCCCCACCCAGCGCCGAACGGCGACGACGGCGCCCGGTGGGCAGCTCGGAGGCGGAGACCAGCCCGAGCGCCTCGATCGAGGCCCCCGCCTCCTGCTCCCCGACAGGCCCCGGCCCCGGCCCCGGCTCCGACTCGGGCTCGGGCTCCTCCGCCACCGCGGCGAACCAGTCCGGCGGCCCGTAGTCGTCGTCCTCCGGGCCACCGCCCACCATCTCGTGCTGCATCAACGGCTCAGGCCTTGGCAGCCGCCGTCTTCTTCGCCGCGGCCGTCTTGGCGGCGGTCGCGGTGATCGGCTTGGCGGCACCGTCTTCGGCAGCGGCCTCCGGCTCGCCCTCGGCCGGCTCCTCGGCCTTGGGGCCGATACCGAGCTTGCCCTTGATCTTCCGCTCGATCTCGTCGGCGAGCTGCGGGTTGTCCCGCAGGAAGTTGCGGGCGTTCTCCTTGCCCTGGCCGAGCTGGTCGCCCTCGTAGGTGTACCAGGCGCCGGACTTGCGGATGAAGCCGTGCTCGACGCCCATGTCGATCAGGCCGCCCTCGCGGCTGATGCCGATGCCGTACAGGATGTCGAACTCGGCCTGCTTGAACGGCGCGGCGACCTTGTTCTTGACGACCTTGACCCGGGTGCGGTTGCCGACCGCCTCGGTGCCGTCCTTCAGGGTCTCGATCCGGCGGATGTCCAGACGGACCGAGGCGTAGAACTTCAGCGCCCGGCCACCGGTCGTGGTCTCCGGCGAGCCGAACATCACACCGATCTTCTCGCGCAGCTGGTTGATGAAGATCGCGGTGGTGTTCGACTGGTTCAGCGCACCGGCGATCTTGCGCAGCGCCTGGCTCATCAGTCGGGCCTGCAGACCGACGTGCGAGTCACCCATCTCACCCTCGATCTCGGCGCGCGGCACGAGCGCCGCGACCGAGTCGATGATCACCAGGTCGACCGCGCCGGAGCGGATCAGCATGTCGGTGATCTCCAGGGCCTGCTCACCGGTGTCCGGCTGGCTGACCAGCAGCTCATCGGTGTCCACGCCGAGCTTCTTGGCGTACTCCGGGTCGAGCGCGTGCTCCGCGTCGACGAAGGCGACCCTGCCGCCGGCCTTCTGGGCGTTGGCGGCGAGGTGCAGGGTCAGAGTGGTCTTACCGGAGGACTCGGGGCCGTAGATCTCGACCACCCGGCCGCGCGGGATGCCGCCGACCCCGAGGGCGACGTCGAGGGCGGTCGACCCGGTGGAGATCACCTCGATCGGCTCGTTCGCCTTCTCGCCGAGGCGCATCACCGAGCCCTTGCCGAACTGTCGCTCGATCTGGGCGAGCGCGGCCTCGAGGGCCTTCTCCTTGTCCGTACCTGCCATGGCTTTTTCCCTCGGGTTCTGTGCTGTGCGCTTCATCGTCCTCGACGCTAGCGCGTCCCACTGACAAACGAGCCCCACCCGGCTCGCCCTGTGGAAAACTCCACGCCGGAGAGTACAAAAGAACATCTGTTCGATTCAAGCCCCGCAGCTCCCGAACACGCCGCGGGGCGGGCAGTGGATCCACCCCACCACCCGCCCCGCACCGTCCGTCACTCCCCGCCCGTCACTCCCCCTCGCCGCCGACCATCCGGCGCAGCCGCCGCGCCGCCTCCCGACGCAGCTCCCGGCGGGCCCGCCGCTGCTCGCCCCGGTCGATCCGCGGGTCGGTGGCCACCTCGTACCGCCGCACGTACGTCCCGACGAAGCCCTGCAGGGTCGCCGCCGCCGGGATCGCGATCAGCGCGCCCACCGCACCCAGCAGCGCCGCGCCCGCGATCACCGCGCCGAAGGCCACCGCCGGGTGCACGTCGACCGTCCGGGCGGTGATCCTCGGGTGCAGCACGTAGTTCTCGACCTGCTGGTAGACCACCGTGAAGACCAGCACCCACAGCGCGTCCACCGGCTCCAGGGTGAGCGCCACCAGCACCGGCAGCGCACCCGCCAGGTACGTCCCGATGGTCGGCACGAACTGCGACATGACGCCGACCCAGACCGCCAGCGCGGCCGAGTACGGCAGGTCGATCAGCGCGAACATCACCCAGTGCCCGGCCGCCGACACCACCGCCAGCACCGCCCGCGAGTACAGGTAGCCGCCGGTCTTGGCCAGCGCGATCTCCCAGGCCCGCAGCACCTCGCCCTGCTTGGCGGGCGGCAGCAGCGAACACACCGTCCGGCGCACCCGCGGGCCCTCGGCGGTGAAGTAGAAGGTGAACAGCCCGACCGTGAAGGTCTGGAACAGCCCCCCGATCAGCGTGGACGACACGCCCCACACGTTGTCCGCGGCCTGCTGGGCGTAGCCCTCGAGCGTCCCGGAGTCCTTCAGCAGCCGCTTCTGCAGCTCACCCAGCGAAAGGTCCTGATGGAAGGTCCGGTTGACCCAGCCGATCAGATTGTCGACCAGGTGTGGCAGGTCCCCGGCGATCTTCGCCACCTGATCCACCAACAACGTGCCGAGCGCCGCCAGGAACCCCACCACCGCGACCCCGACCGCGACGAACACCAGGAAGGTCCCCACCCCCCGCCGCACCCCGCGCGCCGCCATCCGGTCCACGGCCGGCTCCAGCGCCAACGAGAGGAAGAAGGCCACCAGCAGCATCACGAACAGGTCGATCAACTGCCGGAACGCCCAGTCCGCCAGCTGGAACAGCCCCACCAGCACCAGGAACAGCACCATCGCCCGCGGCAACCAGGGCGGCATCCCGCCCCACAACACCCCGCCCCCCGCCCGCGTCCGCTCCGCGTCCGGGTCCTTCTGCTCTCCGCTCGTAGTCACCCGGACAGTCTGTCTCACCGCCCCCACGACAGGCGCTCACCGCAGCTGCGCGGAAACCCCCTGAGTCTCACAGACCACCCGCCAGACGTCCTTGGCCTCCCAACCCGCCTCCAACGCCTGGCGCACCGTCCGCCCACCCAACTCACTCATCACGTGATCGGACGCGAACGACTCCGCATACCCCTCCCCGAAGTGCGCGTACATCCGTCGCCAGAACTCCGTCAGCCTCATGCCCCCCAGTATCCCGGACCCCCCACACCCCCACCGGGCGCCCAGGCAACACCCCGCCCCCCCACAACACCCACCCCCCAACCCGCACCCACCCGCACCCACCCACGCCCACCCACCCCTCACCCCCTCACCACCTCCCCTCCCACCCGACCCAGGCGAGAGGGACGCGCTGCGGGAGGGGGCGGTGGAGGGGGTGGGTGCGGAGAGGGGCGTGACGGGTGATTTTCAGACTGCCAACGGTCTCAACCCCCCACCCACAGAGTCGGCAGTCGGAAAATCACCCAGCCCCCGGAGCGCCCACCCCCGGAACCGCCCCCGGCGCCACCCACCCTCCCGAAAGCCCACCCCCCAACAACAGCCCCGCGCAGCGGCCCCCTCACCGCGGCACCCCCAACACCCCCACCCCGAAATACCGCCGATCCCCACACCCCCCCATCCCCACCGGACACCCTCCCGCCGCCGTGACCGCCAACAACTCCGCCAGCTGCCCCGCCCCGAACCCCGGATGCAGCGCCGCCGCCACCGCCACCGCCCCCGTCACGTGCGCCGCCGCCATCGAGGTCCCCGCCAGCGCCGCGTACTGCCCGCCCGGCCAGTCCGAGATGATCGCCCCCTGCGCCCCGCCGTCCGGGTCCCCGCCCGGGGCTGCCAGCGAGACCCGGCCGCGCCCGTAGTTGGTGTACGAGGACGGATGCCCGTCCCGGTTGACGGCCGTCACGGTGACGACCCCGGGCAGTTCGCCGGGAAGGCGGATGCACTCGGTGCCCAGGTGGCGGCTCTGGGCCGGCTCGGAGACCCGGTCGTTGGGGCTGCGTTCGTCGAGCCGGGCGGCGCCGAGGTCCTGCCCGTCGTTGCCGGCGGAGGCGACCACCACCGCGCCCTTGCGCCGGGCGTACCCGACGGCCCGGCCGACGGCGGTGATCAGCGCGGCCTGGTCGCGGTCCTCGGGGCAGTTGTACTTCCACGGGTCGGCGAAGTAGCTGTCGTTGATCGCCTTGGCCCCGTGGTCGGCGGCCCAGAGCATCCCGCAGACGATGTTCTCCGCGTAGTACTGCCCGAGCGGCCCGAGCAGCCGGACGGCGGCGATCCGCACCCCGGGGGCGACCCCGGTGACGCCCTTCCCCGCCCCGGCCGCGCCGATGATCCCGGCGACGTGGGTGCCGTGCCCGCTCTCCCCGACCCCGGGGTCGGGCCGCCAGGAGCCGGTCCGGGCGTCCGGACGGCCGTCGGCGCAGGAGACCGAGGCCTTCGGGTCGACGGCCGCCCGCAGGTCCGGGTGGGTGTCGTCGACGCCCGAGTCCAGCACCGCGACCAGCACCTTCCGCAGCGCATCCGCGCCCGGCGCGCCCCCGGACGCCGTATCCCCGGTCGGCCCCGACGCCGCATGGATCATGGCGAGGTTCCACTCCCCGCCCTCCGCCGGATCCGGAACCGTCACCGTCCCCTCGTCATCCAACCCCTCCGAACCCCGCCCCACCGCACTCCGCCCCTCCGAACCCCGCCCCACCGAGCCCCGCACCACCGAACCCCGCCCCACCGAGCCCCGCACCACCGAACTCCGCCCCACCGAACTCCGCCCCACCGAACTCCGCCCCTCCGAGCCCCGCCCCTCCGAGCCCCCACCCCGTCCTCCCGCCGCGAAGTCCCCCGCCCCGGCCACCGCCCGCGGCGGCCCCACCACCGGCACCGTCCGCGTCGCCCCGACCGCCGCGATCCCGGGCCGCGCCCGCACCCTGTCCGCGAATCCCCCGGTCGCGTACGCCAGCACCGCCCCGATCTGCGGGTACTCCTGCACCACCTGTCCGCCGGCCGCCCGGCTCTCCGCCCCCGCCCGCGCGGCCCCCGCGGCGTCCTCCTGCGCGGCCAGCACCAGATAGCTGAGGTACGCCCGCGCGGGCCCGGACACGTACGGCACGGCGCCGCCCAGCGCCAGCGCCGCGAGCAGCATCGCCAGCAGCACCCGGACGGGCCCGCCGACCCTGCGGCGACGGACCCGCCGGTGCCGGCCCACTCCGACGCGCCCGGACTGGTGCGCCTGCGCCATCCCACGCTCTCCGCTCGTCGGTCCGGTGAGGCCGCACCCCTACGGCCCGGTCACGGTCTGATCACGCGCCCGATTCCTCACCATATGAGCCGATCATCATTCCCGCCCCCGCAACTACACCCCGCCCCTCGCACCCTCGCGCCCCCGCCCCTCACCCCCTCGCGCCCTCGCGCCCTCGCACCCCCGCACCCCCGCGCCCCCACACCCCCGCACCCCCGCACCCCCGCACCCCCGCATCCCACCTCACTTGTCAGTCCCACCCGGCACCATGGGGGCATGGCGCCCCAGCACCCGACCCCACCCGCCGACACACCCGAGCCCGACGCGCCCCAGCCCGCCGACCCCCTGGCCGGTTTCGCCCCGATCACCCGGGCCTGGTTCACCGGTGCGTTCTCCGCCCCCACCACCGCCCAGTCCGAGGCCTGGCGCGCCATCCAGCGGGAGACGGACGTCCTGGTGGTCGCCCCCACCGGCTCCGGCAAGACGCTGGCCGCCTTCCTCTCCGCCCTCGACCGGCTCAGCAGCACCCCACCCCCCGCCGAGCCCAAGCGCCGCTGCCGGGTGCTCTACGTCTCCCCGCTCAAGGCCCTCGCGGTGGACGTCGAACGCAACCTGCGCGCCCCGCTGACCGGCCTGCGCCAGGCCGCCGTCCGGCAGGGCCTGCCCGAGCCCGAGGTCCAGGTCGCGATCCGCTCCGGCGACACCCCGGCCGCCGATCGCCGCCGCTTCGCCACCCACCCGCCGGACATCCTGATCACCACCCCCGAGTCGCTCTTCCTGCTGCTCACCTCGGCCTCCCGGGAGGCCCTGCGCGGCGTGGACACGGTGATCCTGGACGAGGTGCACGCGGTCGCCGGCACCAAGCGCGGCGCCCACCTGGCGCTCACCCTGGAGCGGCTGGACGAGCTGCTGGACCGCCCGGCCCGCCGGATCGGCCTGTCCGCGACCGTCCGCCCGGTGGAGGAGGTGGCCCGCTTCCTCAGCCCGCAGCGCGGCGCGGTCGTCGTCCAGCCGCCCGCCGCCAAGGAGTTCGACCTCTCGGTGGTCGTCCCCGTCCCCGACCTGGACGACCTGCCCGCCGCCCCGGCCGCCGGCGGCGCCGCCGAATCCGACCCGCAGCGCCGGCAGTCGATCTGGCCGCACGTCGAGGAGCGGATCGTCGACCTGGTCGAGGCGCACCGCTCGACCATCGTCTTCGCCAACTCCCGTCGCCTGGCCGAGCGCCTGTGCAACCGGCTGAACGAGATCGCCCACGAGCGCGCCACCGGCACGGCCATCCCCGGGGCGCACGCCCCGGCCCAGCTGATGGGCGGCTCGGGCGCCGCCAAGGGCGCGCCCGCGGTCATCGCCCGGGCCCACCACGGTTCCGTCTCCAAGGAGCAGCGCTCGCTCGTCGAGGAGGAGTTGAAGGCCGGCCGGCTGCCCGCCGTGGTCGCCACCTCCAGCCTGGAGCTGGGCATCGACATGGGCGCCGTCGAACTGGTCGTCCAGGTCGAGTCCCCGCCCTCGGTCGCCTCCGGCCTGCAGCGGGTCGGCCGGGCCGGCCACCAGGTCGGCGCGGTGTCCACCGGCGTCTTCTTCCCCAAGTACCGGGGCGACTTGGTGCAGTCCGCCGTGGTGACGGAGCGGATGCGGGCAGGCCGGATCGAGGCCCTGCGCATCCCGCGCAACCCGCTGGACGTGCTCGCCCAGCAGCTGGTCGCGATGACGGCCCTGGACGCGTGGCCGGTGGACGAACTGCTCACCGTGGTCCGCCGCGCCGCGCCCTTCGCCACCCTCCCCCAGTCCGCCTTCGACGCCGTGCTCGACATGCTGGCCGGCCGCTACCCCTCGGACGCCTTCGCCGAGTTGCGCCCCCGGGTGGTCTGGGACCGGGTGGCCGGCACGGTGACCGGCCGTCCCGGCGCCCAGCGACTGGCCGTCACCTCCGGCGGCACCATCCCCGACCGGGGCCTGTTCGGCGTCTTCATCGCCGGCAGCGCCGCTGCCGACGCGAAGACGGGCGGAGAGGGCGGAAAGGGCGGAAAGGGCGGCGGCCGGGTCGGCGAGCTCGACGAGGAGATGGTCTACGAGTCCCGCGTCGGCGACGTCTTCACCCTCGGCACCACCTCCTGGCGGATCGAGGAGATCACCCACGACAAGGTGCTGGTCACCCCCGCCCCCGGCGTCCCCGGCCGACTCCCGTTCTGGAAGGGCGACACCCTCGGCCGCCCGCTCGAACTCGGCCGCGCCCTGGGCGCGTTCACCCGCGAGCTGGGCGCCCTCCCGCCCGAGGCCGCCACCGAGCGCCTCAAGCGGGCCGGCCTGGACGACTGGGCCGCCGCCAACCTGCTGGACTACCTCGCCGAGCAGCGGACGGCCTGCGGTCACCTCCCCGACGACCGCACCATCGTGGTGGAGCGCTTCCGGGACGAGCTCGGCGACTGGCGGATCGTCATCCACTCCCCCTTCGGCGCCCAGGTGCACGCCCCCTGGGCCCTCGCCCTCGGCGCCCGGCTGCGTGAGAAGCACGGTCTGGACCCCCAGGTCATGCACGCCGACGACGGCATCGTGCTCCGCCTCCCGGACGCCGACCTGCTCTCCCCCGACTTCGATTTCAGCAGCCCTTCGGAACCAGCCGGTCCGGCCTCCGACGAGGCCCCGGTCGGCGCCGACGCCGCCCTGTTCGAGGCCGACGAGATCGAGCAACTGGTCACCGACCAGGTCGGCGGCTCCGCCCTGTTCGCCTCCCGCTTCCGCGAGTGCGCCGGCCGCGCCCTGCTGCTCCCCCGCCGCAGCCCGGGCCGCCGCACCCCGCTCTGGCAGCAGCGCCAGCGCGCCGCCCAGCTGCTCGAAGTCGCCTCCGAGTACGGCTCGTTCCCGATCGTCCTGGAGGCCGTCCGGGAGTGCCTGCAGGACGTCTTCGACGTCCCCGGCCTGGTCGAGCTGATGGGGGACTTGGAGTCCCGCGCGGTCCGCCTGGTCGAGGTCACCACCCCCGAGCCCTCACCGTTCGCCCGCTCGCTGCTCTTCGGCTACGTCGCCCAGTTCCTCTACGAGGGCGACTCCCCGCTCGCCGAACGCCGGGCCGCCGCCCTCTCGCTCGACTCCCGGCTGCTGTCCGAGCTGCTCGGCCAGGCCGAGTTGAGCGAGCTGCTCGATCCCCAGGTCCTCGCCGAGCTGGAGGCCGAGCTCCAACGCCTCACCCCCGAGCGCAGGATCAAGGACGCCGAGGGCGTGGCCGACGCCCTGCGGCTGCTCGGGCCGCTCACCGAGGCCGAGTTGACCGCGCGCGGTGCCGAGCCGCTCTGGGCCCTGGAGCTGGAGGCGGCCCGCCGGGTGATCCAGGTCCGGATCGCCGGCGAGCAGCGCTGGGCCGCGATCGAGGACGCCGGACGGCTGCGCGACGCGCTGGGCACCCCGCTGCCGGTCGGCGTCCCCGAGGCCTTCACCGAGCCGGTCAAGGACCCACTGGGCGATCTGCTGGCCCGGCACGCCCGCACCCACGGCCCGTTCACCGCCGCCGGGGCGGCCGCCCGCTACGGCCTGGGCACCGCGGTCGTCACCGGCACCCTCCAGCGGCTCACCGCCGCCGGCCGCCTGGTGCAGGGCCAGTTCCTCCCGGCCGAGGGCCATACCGCCGCCGAGTGGCACACCGCCCCCGAGTGGTGCGACGCCGAGGTGCTGCGCCGGCTGCGACGCCGCTCGCTGGCGGCGCTGCGCCAGGAGGTCGAGGCCGTCCCGCCGCGCGCCCTGGCCGCCTTCCTCCCGCAGTGGCAGCACCTGGGCGGCCACCGGCTGCGCGGCCCGGACGGCCTGCTCCGGGTGGTCGAGCAGCTCCAGGGCACCGCGCTGCCCGCCTCCGCGCTGGAGAAGCTGATCCTCCCGGCCCGGCTCGCCGACTACTCCCCCGGCCTGCTGGACGAGCTGATGGCGGCCGGCGAGATCGGCTGGTGCGGCGCCGGCGCGCTGCCCGGCAAGGACGGCTGGCTCAGCCTGCACCTGGCCGAGAACGCCCACCTGCTGCGTCCCGAGCCCGTCCCGCCCGCGCTCACCCCGCTGCACGGCGCCCTGATGCAGGCCCTGGCCGGCGGCTACGGGCTGTTCTTCCGCCAGCTCGTCCAGCAGCTGCCGGAGGAGACGCCGGAGCCGGAGGTGGTCGAGGCGCTGTGGGACTTGGTCTGGGCCGGATACGTCAGCAACGACACCCTGGCCCCACTGCGCGCCCTGCTCGGCTCCGGCCGGACGGCGGGCGCCACCGCCCACCGCGCCCCCCGGGCCACCCCGCGCGGCCGCTACGGCGGCGCGGGCCGCGCCTTCGGCCGGACCGGCGGGGCATTGCGCAGCGGCCCGCCGACGGTGGTCGGCCGCTGGTCGCTGCTGCCCGCCTTCGCCGCCGATCCGACGGTCCGGGCCACCGCCCGGGCGCAGAGCCTGCTGGACCGGCACGGTCTGCTCACCCGCGGCACGGTGGCGGCCGAACGGGTGCCCGGCGGCTTCGCCGGGGTGTACCGGGTGCTGGCGGCGATGGAGGAGCGCGGCCGGGCTCGCCGGGGCTACTTCGTCGAGGGCCTGGGCGGCGCCCAGTTCGCGATGGAGGGCGCGGCCGACCGGCTGCGCTCGGTCAACGGCCGGCTGGAGCGGGCCCGGGCCACCGAGTGGCCGGCCGCCCCGGCCACCGAGCCGCCGCAGCTGCTGGTACTGGCCGCCGCCGATCCGGCGAACGCCTACGGCGCGGCACTGCCCTGGCCCGAGCCGCCCGCCTCTGCGGGTGCCAAGGACGGGGCCCCGGGCGCCAGGGAGTCCAAGGCCCACCGCCCCGGCCGCAAGGCGGGCGCCCTGGTGGTGCTGGTGGACGGCGAGCTGGCGCTCTACGTGGAGCGGGGCGGCAAGTCCCTGCTGGCCTGGCCGGAGGAGGACGCGACCCTGGCGCTGGCCGCCGGAGCGCTCGCGGGGGCGGTCCGCGCGGGCGCGCTCGGCAGCGTCACGGTCGAGCGTGCCAACGGCGAGCCCGCGCTGGGCTCCGAGCTGGGCCGCGCCCTGGAGGAGGCGGGCTTCCACGCCACGCCCCGCGGCCTGCGACTGAGGCCGTAGCCGCCGCGTGGGCGGCGGAACAGCACGGAGGCCGCGGAGTCAACGACCCCGCGGCCTCCGGCCACGTCGATTCACCCGATCGGAGGCGGCTGTGCCTCCGCCCGGCCCACGGCCTCCTCGCGCCCGCGTGGGCGCCGGACCGGTCCGGTCGCGTTCCGGTCGGCGTGGACCGGGATGAGACCGAGTCCCCAGCCGCCGGCCGCCAGGAGCCCGAGCACCGCGCCGTCGGCCAGCTGGCCCCGGAAGGCGACCAGCCACCAGGCGAGCCCGGCCACCAGGAACGTCAGGACCCAACGGACCGACCGGGGCACCGATCTCCGCATCCGCAGCCGTATTCGGGCCACCGCGCGCACCGTCGCGACTCTTCGCACGACCGCCCTCCTCCGTTCGCCCCGGGGCTTCTCGTGCCCGTCGTGGACGGGCGCCCGGGAGGTACGAGGCCGGGATCAGGCGGCGACCACGTCCATCGCGGCGGCCTTGGGCGACATGTTCGCCCGGTCGGTGCCGGGGGCGGGCAGCGGAACCGGTTCGAGTACCGGCCTCAGCAGATCACCTTCGGAGAGGGTGGCCATCGCCGCAAGTTCGGCGAGCGACAGTTCGTCGCTGACCTCGCGCATGACCTCGGACATCCGGACGTCGAGTGCGTCGCAGATGGCGGAGAGCAGCTCCGAAGAGGCCTCCTTCTGTCCCCGCTCGACCTCGGAGAGGTATCCGAGCGAAACCCTGGCTGCCGCCGACACCTCGCGGAGTGTGCGGCCCTGGCGCTGGCGCTGCCGACGCAGTACATCGCCCAGTAGGCGACGGAGCAGGATCATCGGTGCCTCCCTCCTCGGACTGCGGATCGAGATGTCACGCCCCCACCGTACCGCCTTGCCCGCTTCGCGTGCGGGGACCCTGGTCGTGTTCACTCTGGGCTGCAAGGCCGTCCCCCTCCTTGTTCCGGTGTCGTACCCGGGTTCGCGGGCCCCTCGTGGTACCCGACCTGGCCCACCCGGCCACCGTCACGCAACTCGTTCGCCACCTGGTTTCTGCCCAACCAGGCCGTTGGATGTAACACGATCCTCCAGCTGTGCCATACCCGCGCCCGTTCGGCAGATCCCGGTTCGGTGGAGATCCGGCCGCGGGCCCCTATCGAGCGAGCCGGCCGACCAGCAGCTCCAGTGCGGCGGTCACCGCCCCGTGACGGATTGTGGCACGCGCGCCCGACAGCAGGGGAGAGCTGACCAGAGTTCCCCCCGGGCCCGCGACCGCCAGGTGTACGGTGCCCACCGGCTGCCCGTCCTGCGGCTCCGGACCGGCCACCCCGGTCGTCGCGAGCCCGTACGTCGCGCCCAGCAGCCCGCGCACGCCCTCGGCCATCTGCCGGGCCACCACCGGGTGGACCGGACCGTACACGTCCAACAGGCCCTCGTCCACACCGAGCACCGACGCCTTCAGCTCGGTGGCGTACGCGGTGACCGAGCCGCGGAAGGTCGCCGAGGCCCCGGGGACGTCCACCAGTGCGGCGGCCAGCAGCCCGCCGGTCAGCGACTCGGCGACGGCCAGGGTGCCGCCCTCGGCCCGCAGCGCGGCGTGCACCCGTTCGGCCAGCTGGTAGTCCGTCACCGAGGTCCCCCGTTCCTACCGGTCCGCGCGCTCCGCGGCCGTGCCCTCGCGGCGCAGTCGCGCCGCCTGTCCGATGTAGTCCAGCGCGGTGGCCACGGTCAGCAGCACCGCCAGCGCCATCAGGACGGCCCGCCCGGTGGCCAGCCAGCCGGTCAGCGGCAGCACGTACATGCCGACCGCGGTGCCCTGGGTCAGCGTCTTGAGCTTGCCGCCGCGGCTGGCCGGGATGACGCCGTAGCGAATCACCCAGAAGCGCATCAGGGTGATGCCGAGTTCGCGGGCGAGGATCACCACGGTGACCCACCAGGGCAGGTCGCCGAGCACCGAGAGGCCGATCAGCGCCGAGCCCATGATCGCCTTGTCGGCGATCGGGTCGGCGATCTTCCCGAAGTCGGTGACCAGGCCCTTGCGGCGGGCGAGCTCACCGTCGAACAGGTCGGTGATCATCGCGATCGCGAACGCGGCCCAGGCCACGGCCCGCCACTTGGGGTTGTGCCCGTCGTCGGCGAACAGCAGTGCCACGAAGACCGGCACCAGCAGCACCCGGATCATGGTGAGCACGTTGGCGATGTTCCAGATGCCCGGCACCGGCGGCAGCGCGGCCGCCGGTCTGCCCGGGTGGGCCGCGGCCGGGGCGCCGGGCCCCTTGGTCATTCCCCGACTCCCGGAGCCTCGGCCCCCGCGGTGCTGGGCGCTCGCACCTGCTCCAGCGCCTCGGCGATCAGGTCGACGCCCTCGCTGGCCACCACGGTGGCCCGCCAGAACTGCCCGACCTGCGGGTCCTCGACGCCGTGCAGGGTGGTCAGGCCGTCGGTCTCCGGGGCCTGGTGGGCGGAGCGGCCCTCGACCACGCCGTCCTCGATCGACTCGATCAGCACCTCGACCTCGGTGCCGATCCGCTGCTCGGCCCGCTGGGCGGTCATCTCCTCGGCGAGCCGGCTCAGCCGGTCCAGCCGGTCGGCGACGACGTCCTCGGGCAGCTTGCCGTCGTAGGTGGCCGCCTCGGTGCCGTCCTCGTCGGAGTAGCCGAAGACGCCGATCGCGTCCAGCCCGGCGTGGGTGACGAAGCGCTCCAGCTCGGCGAAGTCCTCCTCGGTCTCACCGGGGAAGCCGACGATGAAGTTGGACCGGGCGCCGGCCTGCGGGGCCTTGTCCCGGATGGTCCCCAGCAGCTGCAGGAACTGGTCGGTGGAGCCGAAGCGGCGCATCCGGCGCAGCACCGCGGGCGCCGAGTGCTGGAACGACAGGTCGAAGTAGGGCACCACGTCGGCGGTCCCGGTCATCGCGTCGATCAGTCCGGGGCGCATCTCGGCCGGCTGCAGGTAGGAGACCCGCACCCGCTCGACGCCCTCGATCGCGGAGATCTCGCCGAGCAGCGTCTCCAGCAGCCGGATGTCGCCGAGGTCCTTGCCGTACGAGGTGTTGTTCTCGCTGACCAGGACGATCTCGCGGACGCCCTCGCCGGCCAGCCACTGGGCCTCGTTCAGCACGTCGGAGGGGCGGCGGGAGATGAAGGAGCCGCGGAAGGCCGGGATGGCGCAGAAGGAGCAGCGGCGGTCGCAGCCGGAGGCGAGCTTGACCGAGGCGACCGGGCTGTCGTCCAGCCGCTTGCGCAGGGTGCGCGGGCCGGAGGCCGGGGCGAGGCCCGCGGGCAGGTCGGAGATCGGCTCGGCGACGGCCTCGGCGCCGTGGCCGGGCAGCGCGACGGCCTCGGCGGCGGACTGCCGCTCGGCCGGGCTGATCGGCAGCAGCTTGCGGCGGTCGCGCGGGATGTGCGGGGCGTGGTGGCCGCCGGAGAGGATGGTCTGCAGGCGGTCGGAGATGTCCGAGTAGTCGTCGAAGCCGAGCACCCCGTCGGCCTCGGGCAGCGCGTCGGCGAGCTCCTTGCCGTACCGCTCGGCCATGCAGCCGACCGCGACGACGGCCTGGGTGCGGCCGTGTCCCTTGAGGTCGTTGGCCTCCAGCAGGGCGTCGACGGAGTCCTTCTTGGCGGCCTCGACGAAGCCGCAGGTGTTGACGACGGCGACATCGGCCTCGGCGGCATCGTCGACGAGCAACCAGCCGTCGGCTTCCAGTCGCCCGGCGAGTTCCTCGGAGTCCACCTCGTTGCGGGCGCATCCGAGCGTGACAAGGGCGACAGTACGGCGTTCAGGCATAGGCCCAAGATTAACGCGCGGCCTCCGGTGCCGTTCGCCCCGGAGGCCGTGTGCCACGGATCAGCTGATCATCGACGCCCTCGACGGGCCCCGTGGTCAGCCTGCCTGGGGGTCTCCGGGGGTGTACGTGACGTGCACCACCTGGCCGTCCTTGCCGAGGACGCCGAGGTCCTTGCCGTTGACGTACGCGTGCACGGCCCCGCCGTTGCCGAGCACCAGCTTGATCTGCTTGGGGTCGGTGAAGGTCTGGTCCTGGCCGTTGCTGATGTTGTTCTGGAACAGCGACTTGCCGCTGCCGTCCATCGCCGAGACCCAGCTGGTGCCCTCGGCGACGAGCTTCACGGTGACCTTGTCGGCCGGGACGGCGGCGATCGCCGCGGCGCTCGGGGCGGGCGCCGGCGGCTGGACGGTCGGGGTGGCCGGGGCGACCGAGCCGGTGCCGGAGCCGCTGGGCAGCGGCGCGCTGGCGGAGCCGGTGGTCCCGTGGCCGCCCTTGCCGCTCACCAGGTTGAAGCCGATCAGCACGACCACCGCGACGATCGCGGCGACCATGGCCGCGGCCCAGTTCGGCCGGCTGCGGCCGGGCACCTTGATCGGGCCGCTGTCGATCAGCTGGGTGGCGGGGCGCTTGGAGGCCGGTGAGCCGCCGTGGGCGGCGTCGTAGCGGGCCACCAGTGCCTCGCCGTCCGCACCGACGGCGTGGGCGATCGAGCGGATGTGGCCGCGGGCGTAGAAGTCGCCGCCGCAGCGGCCGAAGTCGTCCTCCTCGATGGCATGGACGATCGGCACCCGCACTCGGGTGGCGGTACTCACCTGGTCCACCGTGAGTCCCGCCTCGATCCGGGCGGCGGACAGCACCCGGCCGATGCTCGGGGCATCGGCCGCCTGCGCCGCGTCGTCGGTCGGCTCGACGGACGACGGGGCGTTATCGCGGTCGGAGGACTTGCCGATGGTCACGGGGCACGCCTTTCGAGCGGATGGCCACCTGCTGGAGAACAGTCTAGGGGCGTGGGCGGATCGTTTCTCAAGCGGAACGGGCCCGAATGCGCGCGCCCGCCCCCGCCGGGGCCGGCCCCCCGCTGACCGGTCGTCAGCGGGGACGCGCGGGGACGTTACGTCCTTCCGGCCCGAGTGTGCTTTCCGGCCTGTGACGCGGCGTACGGACATTCGGTTCCCCGCTCCGCGCCTACCCTCCTCCGAACGAGTGAACCCCTTCGGAGGCGGCGGCCCGTCAGCCCTGCGGGGCCCTCCAGGGGGCCCTGCGGAGCCGCCCTCAGCCCCGCAGGGTGACCAGCACCCCGTCCAGCTCGTCCGGCTTCACCAGCACGTCGCGGGCCTTGGAGCCCTCGCTCGGGCCGACGATCCCGCGCGACTCCATCAGGTCCATCAGCCGGCCCGCCTTGGCGAAGCCGACCCGGAGCTTGCGCTGGAGCATCGAGGTCGAGCCGAACTGGGTGGAGACCACCAGCTCGGCCGCCTGGATCAGCAGGTCCAGGTCGTCGCCGATCTCCTCGTCGATCTCCTTCTTCGGCCCGCCGCCGACCGTCACGTCGTCCCGGTAGACCGCGGACAGCTGGTCCTTGCAGTGCTGCACCACCTTGGCGATCTCCGCCTCGGTGACGAACGCGCCCTGCATGCGGATCGGCTTGCTCGCGCCCATCGGCAGGAACAGCGCGTCGCCCTTGCCGATCAGCTTCTCCGCGCCGGGCTGGTCCAGGATGACCCGGGAGTCGGCCATCGCGGAGGTCGCGAAGGCCAGCCGGGACGGCACGTTGGCCTTGATCAGACCGGTGACCACGTCCACCGAGGGCCGCTGGGTGGCCAGCACCAGGTGGATGCCGGCCGCCCGGGCCAGCTGGGTGATCCGGACCACCGAGTCCTCGACGTCCCGCGGCGCCACCATCATCAGGTCGGCCAGCTCGTCGACGATCACCAGCAGGTACGGGTACGGCCGCAGCTCCCGCTCGCTGCCGAGCGGCGGGGTGACCGTGCCGGCCTTCACCGCCGCGTTGAAGTCGTCCACGTGCCGGAACCCGTACGCCGCGAGGTCGTCGTAGCGCAGGTCCATCTCGCGCACCACCCACTGGAGGGCCTCGGCGGCCTTCTTGGGGTTGGTGATGATCGGCGTGATCAGGTGCGGGATGCCCTCGTACGCGGTCAGCTCGACCCGCTTGGGGTCGACCAGCACCATCCGCACCTCGTCCGGGGTGGACCGGGCCAGGATCGAGGTGATCAGGCAGTTGATGCAGGACGACTTGCCCGCGCCGGTCGCACCGGCGACCAGGATGTGCGGCATCTTGGCGAGGTTGGCCATCACGGTGTGGCCCTCGACGTCCTTGCCCATGCCGACGACCATCGGGTGGGTGTCCTCGGCGGCCGTGCGCGAGCGCAGCAGGTCGCCGAGGTTGACCATCTCCCGGTCCCGGTTGGGGATCTCGATGCCGACCGCCGACTTGCCGGGGATCGGGCTGATGATCCGCACGTCCGGGCTGGCCACCGCGTACGCGATGTTCTTGGCGAGCGCGGTGATCCGCTCCACCTTGACGGCCGGACCGAGCTCGACCTCGTAGCGGGTGACCGTCGGGCCGCGGGTGAAGCCGGTGACCTTCGCGTCGACCTTGAACTCGGCGAAGGTACCGGTGAGCTGGGCCACCACCTCGTCGTTCAGGGCGCTGCGGGCCTTGGCCGGGCCGCCGCGCTCCAGCAGGTCGAGCGAGGGCAGCGCGTAGGTGACGCCCTCGCCGAGCTGGAGCTGCTCCATCCGCACCGGCGCCGGGCCGTGCTCCGCGGGCGCGCCCGGGCCGCCGCTGCGGGCGGCCGGGACGGCGGGCTCCTCGGGCACCGCGGTGAGGTCCTTGACCTGGTGCATCATGTCCGCCACCGCCGAGGAGGCGGGGACGCCGTAGACCAGCGCGCCGTCCAGGTCGGCGGCCGCGCCGGCGGCGAGGTCGCGGGTGGCGTACGGGTCCAGCGGCTCCTTGTCGAGCGAGACCCGCACGGCCTCCGGCTGCTCCTCGTCGTCCCCGGCGGCCGGCTTGCGCCGGCGGCGGCGCCGGCGGGCGGCCACCTCGTCGGTCGGGCCGTCACCGTCGGTGTCCAGGGTGAAGGGCAGCGCGTCCGGATCGGCGTCCTCCGGCGGATCGGTGGACGGCTCGTGCTCCGGCGTACGCCCCCAGCGCAGTTCGTCCTCGGTCCCGGGCTCCACCACCCCGAGCCGCACGCCCAGCCCGCGCACCCGCTCGCCGATCCGGTTGACCGGGGTGGCGGTGACCACCAAGAGACCGAAGAAGGCCAGCAGCAGGAGCAGCGGCACGGCCAGCACCGCACCGGCCGCGGCCATCATCGGGGTGGACGCGGCCCAGCCGATGATCCCGCCGGCCGCCCTTATCCGGGAGGCGCCGCTGCCCATGGTGGGCGCGCCGCAGCCGATGTGGACCAGACCGAGGATGCCGATCAGCAGGGTGCTCAGCCCGATCACGATCCGGCCGTTGGCCTCCGGCAGCTCCGGGTGGCGCCAGAGCCGGATCGCGATCCCGGCCAGCAGGAACGGCACCAGCACGTCGAGCCGCCCGAACAGCCCGGACACCACCGCGGTGGCAGCCCCGTTCAGCCAGCCCTCCGAGCTGAACCAGGTGCCGGCGGCGACGACCAGCGCGAGCCCGAACAGCAGCAGGCCCAGCCCGTCCTTGCGGTGGGCCGGGTGCAGGTTCTTGGCGCCGTCGCCGAAGCCGCGGAAGATCGCGGCGATCGGGCTGGCGATCGCGTTGAGCGCGCCCATCAGCACCGAGCGGCGCGGCGGGGGCGGCGGGGCGGACTTGGCCGCCGCCTTCTTCGCGGGGGCCCGGCGGGCGGCCGCCTTCTTGGCGGGCGGCTTGCCCGGGGCCTTGGCCGCGGCCTTCTTGGACGGTCCCGGACTCGGTTTGCGTGCGGCGTTTCCGGGCGTACGAGTGGCCATGGGTCAGCAGCCTACCGGGGCGGGCGACCAGTGCCCATGCGGCCGAGCCGGGGCGCCCCGCCGTGTCGCAGACACACCGTCACGCTGACCGGGATTCACCCGGACGCCGCAGCGGACCACCCGGACGGGTGAACCTCAGACGACCGGACAGGGCCTAGGCACTGCCGGGGCGCATCGCGTCCAGGGCCCGGCGCAGTCCGGCGAGCTTGCGCTCCAGGTGCGCCGCGGTGGCGGCCACCCCGGCGTCCTCGGCCCCGTCCAGCTGCTTGCCCAGCGCCTCCGCCTGCTCCTCGACCGCCGCCAGCCGCGCGGAGAGCTCGCCGAGCAGCGCCCCGCCGAGGGCCGGCTCGCCGCCGCCCTCCTCCAACTGCAGCCGCAGCAGCGCGGCCTGCTCCTTCAGCTGGCAGTTCTTGACGTACAGGTCGACGAAGACCGAGACCTTGGCGCGCAGCACCCACGGGTCGAAGGGCTTGGAGATGTAGTCCACCGCGCCGGCCGCGTAGCCGCGGAAGGTGTGGTGCGGGCCGTGGTTGATCGCGGTCAGGAAGATGATCGGGATGTCCCGGGTGCGCTCGCGGCGCTTGATGTGGGCGGCGGTCTCGAAGCCGTCCATCCCGGGCATCTGGACGTCGAGCAGGATCACCGCGAAGTCGTCGGTCAGCAGCGCCTTGAGCGCCTCCTCGCCGGAGGCGGCGCGCACCAGCGTCTGGTCCAGGGCGGAGAGGATCGCCTCCAGCGCCAGGAGGTTCTCCGGCCGGTCGTCGACCAGGAGGATCTTGGCCTTCTGCATCGGGGCTCGCCCTCCTGTCGCCTGCCTGCCGCCCGGTGTAGGCACCCGCGTACTGCCCACCGCTACCCCGGTCATGCTAGCCGCACCCCCTCGCCCGGCACATCGCTCCGTCGTGACCGATCCGGAACGGCGCGCAGCCAGTGCTCCGGCGCACGCTCAGCAGCGTGTCGCCGTCCGGTCACTGTTCGCAACGCTCGGTGACCCTACCGGGTTCCCGGGCCCGACCGCCAGCAAACCGGCCGACCGGCAGGCGCGAACGGCGGGGTTCACGCCGCACCGGCCGCGCCCGTCGACGGCTCACGCGCTTCGCTCACTCACTCGCGCGGTCGCCGTTCAGCCACTCGGACATCACCGACAGCAGGTGGTCGGTCTCCACCGGCTTGGTGATGTGGTCGGTGGCACCCGCCTCCAGCGACTTCTCCCGGTCGCCCTTCATCGCCTTGGCGGTCAGCGCGATGATCGGCAGGCCCGCGAACTGGGGCATCCGGCGGATCGCCTCGGTGGTCGCGTAGCCGTCCATCTCCGGCATCATGATGTCCATCAGGACCAGCGCCACGTTCTCGTGCTGCTCCAGCATCTCGATGCCCTCGCGGCCGTTCTCCGCGTACAGGACGGTCAGCCCGTGCTGCTCCAGCACGCTGGTCAGGGCGAACACGTTGCGCACGTCGTCGTCCACGATCAGCACCTGCTGGCCGTCGAAGCGGGTGTCGCCGCGGGCCGGCCGGTACTGCTGGGCGGGCTCCACCGCCCGCGGGGCGGCGGCGCTCTCCAGGGCGGCGCTGCGCCGCCGCTCCACCGCGCCGCGACGGCGCTCCTCGGCCAGTTCCCGGACCTCCTGGGCCCAGTGGTCGGCCGGGCTCTCGCCGACCGGCACCGGCAGGCCCACCGGGGTCACCCCGACCGTGGCGCGCAGCGCGGGCGGGTTCGCGCCGCCCGGGCGCTCGGTGGCGGCGTCCGGGGCGTCGGTGCGCAGCGGCAGGTAGAGCGTGAAGGTCGAGCCCCTGCCCAGCTCGCTCTCGGCGTGGATCTCGCCGCCGAGCAGCCGGGCGATCTCGCGGCTGATCGACAGCCCGAGGCCGGTGCCGGCGTACTTGCGGCTGGTGGTGCCGTCGGCCTGCTTGAACGCCTCGAAGATCTCCCGCAGCTTGTTGCCGGGGATGCCGATGCCGGTGTCGGAGACGGAGAAGGCGATCAGCTCGTCGTCCGGGCCCTGGATCGAACCGAACTCCAGCAGCCGCTCGCGCACGTGCTGGGGGACGTCCCGGCCGGCCGCGCTGATCGAGAAGTCGACGCCGCCGGTGTCGGTGAACTTGACGGCGTTGGAGATCAGGTTGCGCAGCACCTGCTGGAGCCGCTGCTCGTCGGTGTGCAGGGTGACCGGCAGGGTGGGCGAGATCCGTACCGCGAAGTCCAGGTTCTTGTCGAGGGCGACCGGCTGGAAGGTGGCCTCGACGTAGTCGACCAGCTGGACCAGCGCGATCCGGGCCGGGCGGACGTCCATCTTGCCGGCCTCGACCTTGGACAGGTCGAGGATGTCGTTGATCAGCTGGAGCAGGTCGGAGCCGGCGCCGTGGATGGTGTCGGCGAACTCGACCTGCTTGGGCGAGAGGTTGCCCTCGTTGTTGTCGGAGAGCAGCTTGGCCAGGATCAGCAGCGAGTTGAGCGGGGTGCGCAGCTCGTGCGACATGTTGGCGAGGAACTCGCTCTTGTACCGGGAGGCCAGGGCGAGCTGTTCGGCACGCTCCTCCAGGACCTGCCGGGCCTCCTCGATCTCGCTGTTCTTGATCTCGATGTCGCGGTTCTGCTGGGCCAGTTGCTCGGCCTTCTCCTGCAACTCCTCGTTGGTGCGCTCCAGTTCCTCCTGGCGGGCCTCCAACTCGGCGGAGCGCATCGAGAGTTCGGCGGTGAGCCGCTGGGACTCCAGCAGCAGCCCCTCGGTCTTGGTGTTGACGCTGATGGTGTTGACGGTGACGCCGATCAGGTCCGCGATCTGGTTGAGGAAGTCCAGTGCGACGGTGGTGAAGGAGCTGAAGGTGGCCAGCTCGATCACGCCCAGCAGCCGGCCCTCGAACTGCACCGGCAGCACCACGATGTGGGCCGGCGAGGCCTCGCCGAGGCCGGTGGCGATCTTGAGGTACCCGGGCGGCGCCTCCTTGACGATGATCGCCCGCTTCTCCACCGCGGCCTGGCCGATCAGCGACTCGCCCGGCCGGAAGGTGGTCGGCATCGCCCGCCGCTGGTAGCCGTAGCTGCCGATCAGCCGCAGCACGGTGTCGTTCTCGTCGTCGTCCTCGGTGATCAGTTCGGCGGTCCGACCGGCCGGCTGGGCCAGGAAGAAGGCGCCGTGCTGGGCGGAGACCACCGGGGTCAGCTCGGTCATGATCAGCGAGGCGACGGCCTCCAGGTCCCGGCGGCCCTGCAACAGGCCGGAGATCCGGGCCAGGTTGGTCTTGAGCCAGTCCTGCTCCTGGTTGGTGCGGGTGGTCTCGCGCAGGTTGGCGATCATCTGGTTGATGTTGTCCTTGAGCTCGTCGAGCTCACCGGCGGCGTCCACGTCGATCCGCAGGCTCAGGTCGCCCCTGGTCACCGCGGTGGCGACCTGGGCGATCGCGCGCACCTGCCGGGTCAGGTTGTTGGCCAGCTCGTTCACCGACTCGGTGAGGTCCTGCCAGGTGCCGTCCACCCCGGGCACCCGGGCCTGGCCGCCGAGCCGCCCGTCGGTGCCCACCTCGCGGGCGACCCGGGTGACCTCGTCGGCGAAGGCCGAGAGCTGGTCGACCATGGTGTTGATGTTGGTCTTCAGCTGGAGGATCTCGCCGCGCGCGTCGACGTCGATCTTCTGCGAGAGGTCGCCGCGGGCGACCGCCGTGATCACCAGCGCGATGTTGCGGACCTGGCCGGTGAGATTGTTGGCCATCTGGTTGACGTTGTCGGTCAGGTCCTTCCAGATGCCGGCCACGCCCGGCACGCTCGCCTGGCCGCCCAGGGTGCCGTCGGTGCCGACCTCCCGGGCGACCCTGGTGACCTCCACGGCGAACGCGGACAGCTGGTCGACCATGGTGTTCAGGGTCCCGGCGAGCGTCGCGATCTCGCCCTGGGCGTCGATGGTGATCTTCTTGGAGAGGTCGCCGCGGGCCACCGCGGAGGCCACCTCGGCGATGTTGCGCACCTGTCCGGTCAGGTTCGACGCCATGAAGTTGACGTTGTCGGTCAGGTCCTTCCAGATCCCCGACACCCCGCGCACCCGCGCCTGGCCGCCCAGGATGCCCTCGGTGCCCACCTCGCGGGCGACCCTGGTCACCTCGTCGGCGAAGGCCGACAGCTGGTCGACCATGGTGTTGACGGTGGTCACCAGCTCCAGGATCTCGCCCCGGGCGTCGACGGTGATCTTCTTCGACACGTCACCACGCGCCACCGCCGTGGTCACCTCGGCGATGTTGCGGACCTGACTGGTCAGGTTGTTGGCCATCAGGTTGACGCTGTTGGTCAGGTCCTTCCACGTCCCGGACACCCCCGGCACGCTCGCCTGGCCGCCGAGGATGCCCTCGGTGCCGACGTCGCGGGCGACCCTGGTCACCTCGTCCGCGAAGGCGGAGAGCTGGTCCACCATCGTGTTGATGGTGTTCTTCAGCTCCAGGATCTCCCCGCGGGCGTCCACCTGGATCTTCTGCGAGAGGTCGCCCTTGGCGACCGCGGTGGTCACCTGGGCGATGTTGCGCACCTGATCGGTCAGGTTGTTCGCCATGAAGTTGACGTTGTCGGTCAGGTCCCGCCACACCCCGGCCGCCCAGGGCACCTGGGCCTGACCACCGAGCCGGCCCTCGGTGCCCACCTGGCGGGCCACCCGGGTCACCTGTTCCGCGAAGCCGGAGAGCTGGTCCACCATCGTGTTGATGGTGTTCTTCAGCTCCAGCATCTCGCCGCGGGCGTCCACCTCGATCTTCTGCGAGAGGTCCCCGCGCGCCACCGCCGTGGTCACCTGGGCGATGTTGCGCACCTGGCCGGTCAGGTTGTCGGCCATGAAGTTCACCGAATCGGTCAGCTCGCGCCACACCCCGGCCACGCCCGGCACCTGCGCCTGACCACCGAGCCGACCCTCGGTGCCCACGTCCCGGGCCACCGTGGTGACCTGGGCGGCGAAGCCGTTCAGCTGGTCCACCATCGTGTTGACGGTGTTCTTCAGCTCCAGCATCTCGCCGGCCACGTCGACGGTCACCTTGCGGGACAGGTCGCCCTTGGCCACCGCCGTGGTCACCTGGGCGATGTTGCGCACCTGCGCGGTGAGCCGGCCCGCCATGGTGTTGACGGAGTCCGCCAGGTCCTTCCAACTGCCGGACACGCTACGGACCTTGGCCTGGCCGCCGAGCTTGCCCTCGGTGCCCACCTCGCGGGCCACCCGGGTCACCTCGTCGGTGAACTCCGAGAGCTGGTCCACCAGTCCGTTGACGGTCCGGCCGATCTTCAGGTACTCGCCGCGCAGCGGGTGGCTCACCCCGTTGCTGTGCAGCGAGCGCAGCTCCATCTTCTGGTCCAGGTCGCCCTCGGCGATCGAGCTCAGCACCCGGCCCACCTCGGCCATCGGGCGGGCCAGGTCGTCGATCAGCGCGTTGCAGTTGTCGACGGCCGCCATCCAGGCGCCCTCGCCCGCGCCGGTCTCCAGCCGCTCGTTCAGCCGGCCCTCGCGGCCCACCGCCCGCCGCACCCGGGCCAGTTCACCGGTCAGGTGCTGGTTGCGCTCGGCGACCTCGTTGAACACCGCGGCGATCTCCGCCAGCGGCCCGTCCCCCGGCACGGTCAGCCGGCGGCGGAAGTTGCCGTCCCGCATCGCCGTCAGCGCGGCCAGCAGCTTGCGCAACTCGGCCGGCTCCGCACTGCGGTTGTGCGCCGCTCGCCGGCCGGCCGCGATCCGCGGCGCCGTCCCGGACCGCCCCCCGCGCGGAGCGGGCGGCGTCGTACCGGTTGCGTCCTTGGTTGCGTCCTTGGTGGCCGAACTCAACGGGCCCCTCCCACATCGTGTGTACTGTCCGGTGACCGCCGCGCCGGTACGGCACGAACCGGGCACCGGCCCGGCTGGGCTGCGCACCGGCCGGACCCCACGGCCCGCCGGCACCCACACGACCGTACTGCTCCCACCGGCCGTCGCGGACCCCCCAGTCTGGCAGCACTGGCATCGGGTATACGGCCGGTTGCGCTCGGTTGTCCCCGCACCGTCCGAAACAGGTGGGCAGAATCACCCTCTGGTGCCTGTTTCACGGCCCCGCCCCCACGGGGAACCAAGCGGAAAGTAGGGTGGAGCGCTGCACCGGGCCACGGCCCGACCCAGCGCCGCCCACCGACGGCGCGCAGGGGGAGGTCGGCGCCGAACCCCGGACAGTCAGGGCAAGAGCAGCAGAGGAGAAGTGGCAACGTGGTCACCGCGCGCGCAGCCGCCACCTTCGACCCCGACGGCCGGTCCGCGGCCGCCGCCCGGGGCTTCGTCCGGGATGCGCTGCTCGGCTGGGGCCTGCCCGAGGTCGTCGACGACGCCGTCGTGCTGGTCAGCGAACTGGTCACCAACGCCGTCGTGCACGCCGGCACCGCCGCCGAGGTCGGCTGCCTCCGTGAGGAGGAGACCGTCCGGATCGAGGTCACCGACCACCACCCCGAGCGCGGCCTGCCCTCCCTCGGTGACGGGCCGGTCACCGCCTCCGACCGCTACGCCGACCCCGACGGCGAGGGCGGCCGCGGCCTGCTGATGTGCTCCGCCCTCGCCGAGCGCTGGGGCGTCGAGTACGCGGCCGGGCGCAAGACCGTCTGGTTCCGGCTCGCCCTGCCCGCACACGTGACCGGCACCCGCTACGCCGTTCCCGCCACCCCCGGCAGCGACCTGCCCAGCGGCCCCGGCCCGGTGCACGTCGCCGTCGTCCAACTCGACGACGACGGCCGCGTGCTGGCCTGGAACCCGGACGCCGAGGCGCTCTTCCGGCACCCCGCCGCCACCGTCCTCGGCCGCCCCTGGGCCGACCTGGCGGTCTGGCCGCAGGCACCCGGCCGCGGCCTCGGCCTCACCGACACCCTCCGGCTGGCCCGCTGGGAGGGCGGCTACGGCGTGCGCCGGCCCGACGGCGAGGAGGTCGAGGTCTACGGCGTCCAGGTTCGGGTGCGCGACACCGAGGGCGTCCCCACCACCCTCTGTCTGCTCGTCCTCGAACCCGACCGCGCCGTGCTGCGCTCCCCGGCCCGCGCGCTGCCCGGCGAACGCCCCGACCCGACCGGGCCCCGGCTCGACCTGCTGGCCGGCCCGGTCGCCCCCGACGACCTCGAAACCCTGCTCCAGCGCACCGTGGAACGCGCCCGCGACCTGCTCGACGCCGACGCCGCCTACCTGCTGCTCACCACCGACGACGAGGCCGAGTTCGAGGTCCGCGCCGCCACCGGCCTGACCACCGGGCACCGCCGGCACACCCGCTTCCCGGTGGAGACCGGCAACCGCTACGACTCCGCCCGGCTGCCCTCCGTCCACGAGGACCTCGACTCCCGCCCCACCGGCCTGCCGCTGCTCTCCGGCAGCGGCATGCGCTCCCTGGTCACCGTGCCGCTCAAGGTCGAGGGCCGCCTGATCGGCTCCCTCGGCATCGCCACCGCCGCGCCGGGCCGCTACGACAACGAGGACGCGCTGCGCCTCCAGTTCGCCGCCGACCGGGTCGCCCTGGCCGTCGAGAGCACCCGGCTGACCGAGCTCGAACGGCTGCGCCGCGGCTCGCTCTCCTTCCTCGTCGAGGCCTCCGACCTGCTGGCCGGCACCCTCGAACACGAGCAGACCCTGGCGCTGATGGCCCAGATGGCCGTCCCCACCCTCGCCTCCTGGTGCGCCGTCTACACCAACGGCGACCACAGCTCCGCGGCCCGCCTCGCCTTCGTGCTGCACGAGGACGAGGACCGGATCGACCCGCTGCGCGACCTGCTCGACAAGACCGCCTCCCCCGAGGCCGGCCCCACCCACGGCGTCCGCTTCTGGACGGCGCCCACCGAGACGGCCCGCTCCCGCGGCCTCATCGACAGCCCCGAACTCGCCGGCCTGCTCGGCGAGACCGTCGTCCTGCCGCTCACCGCCCGCAACCGGGTGATCGGCCTGCTCGCCCTCGGCGTCCCGGCCGGCGTGCGGTTCCGCCAGGAGATCCTCGAACTCGCCGAGGACCTCTCCCGCCGGGCCGCCCTCGCCCTCGACAACTCCCGCCTCTACTCCGAGCGCACCGCCACCAGCCAGGCCCTGCAGCGCAGCCTGTTGCCGCCGGACCTGCCCGAGATCCCGGGCGTCGAGGTGGACGTCTACTACCAGGCCGCCGGCGAGGGCAACGAGGTCGGCGGCGACTTCTACGACCTGTTCACCATCCGCGAGGGCACCTACGGCTTCGCCATCGGCGACGTCTGCGGCACCGGCCCCGAGGCCGCCTCCGTCACCGGCCTGGCCCGGCACTCGCTGCGGCTGCTCGCCCGCGAGGGCCTGGACGCCCCGCAGGTGCTGCGCCGACTCAACGCGGCCATCCTGGACGAGGGTTCGCGCAGCCGCTTCCTCACCCTGCTCTACGGCGAACTGACGCCCCGCCCGGACGGCAGCACCGAACTGTCCCTGGTCTGCGCCGGCCACCCGCTGCCGCTGAGACTGCGCACCGACGGCCAGGTCGACCGGGCCGCCACTCCGCAGCCGCTGCTCGGCGTCATGGACGACCTCGAACTCACCGCCGAGCACCTGGTGCTCTCCCCCGGCGAGGTCCTGCTCTGCGTCACCGACGGCGTCACCGAACGCCGGGAGGGCCGACGGATGTTGGGCGACGACGGCCTCGCCGAGGTACTCACCGGCTGCACCGGCCTGACCGCCGGCGCGGTCGCGATGCGGGTGCAGCGCGCGGTCGAGCGCTTCGCCCCGGAGCCGCCGTCCGACGACATGGCGATCCTGACCCTGCGGGTCCCGACCCGGCGTCAGCCATGAGCACTCCATAACTGACATCGTCACAAATTGTTATCTTCACAAGGGTACAAGCAGACCGTGCCGGGTACACCGATCTCGCCGGGGAATCCCCCGACGAGGACGTGACCAGCGGCTCTCCGCCGGCCCACCACTTCTGACCTCACTTCTGACCGCTGCCCCCGCACGCCCTTCGCCGTGCGCCCTCGGCGCGGTCGCGCGCATCCCCTCATCGAGACGACACCAAGCGTTACTGCGCCCTGCGCGCGCCCAGAGTGAAAGGAGCCTCCGGTGAGCAACGACGCTACCGGGGCAACGAACGCCCGCTCCACCGGAGCCGACGCGGGTAACCTCGGCTACCTCGCCCTCGGCTTGACACTGCTCGCCTACGGTCTGCTCTCCACCGGGATCCTGCACGGAACCGGCGTCGGGGACGCGGCCCACCTCGCCCATCTGCTCGGCGGCGTCACCCTCTTCATCGCGGGCCTGTGGCAGCTCCGCGGCGGCGAGGGCTTCACCGGCACCGCCTTCACCAGCCTCGGCGCCTTCTGGGCGACCTGGTCGGTGGCGGGCGGCGCGAGCAAGAACGCCGTCGGACTGTTCCTGCTGCTGTGGGCCCTGCTCGCCCTCAGCCTCACGGCCGCCAGCTGGGGCGCGGGCCTGGTCAGCCGCGCCGTCTACGGCCTGTTCACGCTCTCCCTGGTGCTCAACGCCATCGCCGTCCTCGGCAGCTACAGCGGCCTCGCCAAGGCGGCCGGCTGGATCGCCGCGGTCGCCGGGCTCGCCGCCTGGTACTGGGCCACCTCCGCCCTGAGCAACGGCTCCTGGGGGAAGGTCGCCCTGCCGGTCAAGTGACCTGCCCGGGCTCTCAGCCGACCTGCTGGGGCCGGTCCTCGGCACCGGCTCGGGGTCGGGTCTCCGTCTCGACGGAGGCCCGGCCCCGTCGCCGTGCCGTCAACGCCAGGACGGCGTAGGCGAACAGCAGGATCGCGATCGCGACGATGCCGTCCGCCCAGAAGTGGTTGGCCGTCACCACGACCACCGCGACCGTCAGCACCGGGTGCAGCAGCACCAGCCAGCGGAACGGGCTCGACGACACCCGCACCACCGCGACCGCCGCCAGCACGCACCAGGCGACGTGCACCGAGGGCATCGCCGACAGCTGGTCGGCCACCACCACCCCGCCGACCGCCCCGCCGTACACCGACTGCCCGTACTCGGCGGCCACGTCGACGAACCCGCTCTGCGGCAGCATCCGCGGCGGCGCCACCGGGACGAACTGCACCAGCAGGCAGACCGCGGTGGTGATCACCACCGTGTTGCGCACCCACGCGTAGCGCTCCCGGTGCCGCAGGAAGACCCAGAGCAGCACCCCCAGCATCACCGCGAAGTGCATGACCGCGTAGTAGTAGTTCGCCAGCCGCACCAGCACCGGGTACGGCGTGACCGCCGCCTGCCAGGACGCCTCGTCCGGCAGCCCCACCGCCCGCTCGGTCCGGTGGATCCAGCCCGCCCGGTCCAACGCGTGGTCCGCGCTCATCACCGACAGGTGCCCCACCAGCTGCCAGAGCGCGAACAGCGCCAGCAGCGTGCCGGCCTCCCGCAGCAGCGCCGACACCCCCGGCCTCCGGACCCTCGCGGCGACGTACGCGCCACCGTAGAGCACGGCGGCGGCGCCCCCGGCGGTCTGCCAGGTCAGGGTCAGGTTCTGCATTCGCAGAGGGTAACGCAAAAAGACCCCCTCCCGAATGGGAGGGGGTCTTTTTGGAATGATTGTTCGGCGGCGTCCTACTCTCCCACAGGGTCCCCCCTGCAGTACCATCGGCGCTGTGAGGCTTAGCTTCCGGGTTCGGAATGTAACCGGGCG
>NZ_JBVIFM010000044.1:0-34554 GCF_055571335.1 Kitasatospora sp. NPDC030952 | reverse complement strand
CACCAGCCGAGCCCTGCCCCCTGCCCAAGGGGGGGGGGGGGGGAAACCCCCCCCCCCCCCCCCCCCCCCCCCCCCCCACCCCCCCCCCGGCACCACCCACCCTCCCGAAAGCCCACCCCCCCCCCCCCAACACCAGCCCCGCGCAGCGCCCCCCACCCCCGGAATTCCCCCACCCCTCATGAGGTTGGATAACCCCATGGCATCTCGTGCACGCGTACGCGCCCCCGAACTCCTCGGCGCAGGCGGTTGGCTCAACACCGGCGGCAAGGACCTCACCCTCGCCGACTTCCGGGGCAAGATCACCATCCTGGACTTCTGGACCTTCTGCTGCATCAACTGTCTGCACGTCCTCGACGAGCTCCGCGAGCTCGAGGAGCAGCACCGCGACACCGTGGTGATCGTCGGGGTGCATTCGCCGAAGTTCGTGCACGAGGCCGACCACCAGGCCGTCGTCGACGCCGTCGCCCGCTACGAGGTGCACCACCCGGTGCTGGACGACCCCGCGCTGGCGACCTGGAAGCAGTACGCCGTCCGCGCCTGGCCGACCCTCGTGGTGATCGACCCGGAGGGCTACGTGGTGGCCCAGCACGCCGGCGAGGGCCACGCCCACGCGATCGCCCGGCTGGTGGCCGAGCTGGAGGCCGAGCACGAGGCCAAGGGCACCCTGCGCCGCGGCGACGGCCCGTACGTGGCGCCCGAGCCGAGCACCGACGACCTCAAGTTCCCCGGCAAGGCGGTCCGGCTGCCGAACGGCCACTTCCTGGTCGCCGACTCCGGCCACCACAGCCTGGTCGAGCTGGCCGAGGACGGCGAGACGGTGCTGCGCCGAATCGGTGACGGGCAGCGCGGCCTGGTGGACGGCACCAGCCCGCGGTTCAGCGAGCCCCAGGGCCTCGCCCTGCTCCCCGAGGGCAGCGACCACGACGTGATCGTCGCCGACACCGTGAACCACGCGCTGCGCGGCGTGCGGCTGGCCGACGGCAGTGTCACCACCCTGGCCGGCACCGGCCGTCAGTGGTGGCAGGGCTCGCCCACCGAGGGCCCGGCCCGCGAGGTGGACCTCTCCTCGCCGTGGGACGTCGCCTGGTTCGACGGCCGGGTGTGGATCGCGATGGCCGGCGTGCACCAGCTGTGGGCGTACGACCCGGCGGACGGCACGGTCGGCGTCGCGGCCGGCACCACCAACGAGGGCCTGGTGGACGGCCCGGTGGCCGAGGCCTGGTTCGCCCAGCCGTCCGGCCTGGCCGTCTCGGCGGACGGCGGGAAGCTCTGGGTCGCCGACTCGGAGACCTCCGCACTGCGCTTCGTTTCACGTGAAACGGACGGCACCCAAACGGGCACCCAAACGGTCCACACCGCCGTCGGCACCGGCCTGTTCGACTTCGGCCACCGCGACGGCGCCGCCGACCAGGCGCTGTTCCAGCACCCGCTGGGCGTGACCGTGCTGCCGGACGGCTCGGTGGCCGTCGCCGACACCTACAACCACGCGCTGCGCCGCTTCGACCCGGCGAGCGGCGAGGTCACCACCCTGGCCACCGACCTGCGCGAGCCCTCCGGGGCGGTGCTGGTGGACGGCGACATCGTGGTGGTCGAGTCGGCCCGGCACCGGCTGACCAGGCTGCGGCTGCCGGAGGAGGCGGTGCGGGTCGAGTCGGTGGCGCACCGCACCCAGCGCGCGGCCACCGAGGTCGCCCCGGGCGCCCTCCGGCTGGACGTGGTCTTCGAGGCGCCGAGCGGCCAGAAGCTGGACGAGCGCTACGGCCCGTCCACCCGGCTGCTGGTCAGCGCGACCCCGCCCGAGCTGCTGGTCTCCGGCGCGGGCGCGGACACCGACCTCTCCCGCGAGCTGGTGCTGTCGGACGAGGTCACCGAGGGCGTGCTGCACGTCTCGGCGATGGCCGCCTCCTGCGACGACGACCCGGAGATCGAGTTCCCGGCCTGCCACGTGCACCAGCAGGACTGGGGCGTGCCGGTGAAGCTGGTCGCCGACGGCGCCCGCCGCCTCCCGCTGGTCCTGGCGGGCATGGAGCGGTAGCGGGTGACCGGGCAACCCGGAGGGGGCCCGCCGAAGAACCGGCGGGCCCCCTCCGTCGCACCGGGCTCAGCCCCGCTCAGCCCTCCAGGAAGGCCTTGATCGCGCTCGCCAGCAGGTACGGGTCCTCGGCCCCGCACAGCTCGCGCGCCGAGTGCATGGACAGCGCCGCGATGCCGCAGTCCACCGTCTTGATGCCCAGCCGCGCCGCCGTGATCGGGCCGATCGTCGTCCCGCAGGGCATCGCGTTGTTGGACACGAAGCTCTGCCACGGCACGCCGGCCTTCTCGCAGGCGGCCGCGAACACCGCCCGGCCGACGCCGTCGGTCGCATAGCGGTTGTTGACGTTGACCTTGAGGATCGGCCCGTCGTTCGGCAGCGGGTGGTGGCCCGGCTCGTGCCGCTCGGAGTAGTTCGGGTGGACGGCGTGGCCCATGTCCGAGGAGAGGCAGACGGTGCCGGCCAGCGCCCGGGCGCGGTCCTCCGGGGTGCCGCCGCGGGCGTGGACCGTCCGGTCCAGCACGTTGCCCAGCAGCGGGCTCTGCGCGCCGGTGTCGGACTCGCTGCCGGTCTCCTCGTGGTCGAAGGCGGCCAGCACCGGGATGTACGGCAGCGCGACCCCGCCCTCGGCGGCGGCGACGGCCACGGCGGCCAGCGCGGCGGTGGCCGCGTGCACCGACAGCAGGTTGTCCAGGCGCGGGCCGGCCAGCAGCTCCCGGTCGCGGCCCAGGTAGGAGGCGGGCTGGACGTCGTGGGTCATGAGGTCCCAGCCGGCCACGGACTCGACGGCCAGCCCGGCCCGCTCGGCGACGTAGGCGATCAGCGAGCCCTCGTCGACCGGCCCGAGACCCCAGATCGGGGTGAGGTGCCGCTGCCGGTCGAGCTTCATGCCGTCGTTGACCTGGCGGTCCAGGTGGATGGCGAGCTGGGGCACCCGCAGCAGCGGCTCGTCCAGCTGGACGAGCCGCGCGGTGCCGTCCTTCAGCGCCAGCCGGCCGGACAGGCCCAGGTCACGGTCGAGCCAGGTGTTCAGCGGCACTCCGCCGTAGATCTCCACCGCGACCTGCCGCCACCCGGCCGAGCCGGTGTCCGGCACCGGCTTCACCCGCAGGTTGGGCGAGTCGGTGTGGGTGCCGACGATCCGGAACGGGGTCTCCGGCCCGGCCCCCTCGGGCAGGTACCAGGCGATCAGCGCACCTCCACGGATCAGGTAGCGCCCGCCGGCCGCCGCGTCCCAGGAGTCCGTCTCCGCGACCTGACGGAACCCCGCCTTCTCCAGGCGCTCGGCGGCGCTCGCGACCGCGTGGTACGGGGACGGCGAGGTGCCGAGGAACGCGATCAGATCGTCGGTGTGCGTCCGGTCGAAGAATGCCCGGCGGGCGGCGGTCGACATACTGCTCCAGGGTCGAGGGAGGGCCGAAGCCGGATGGGGGTCGGCTTCGCACCTTGAGCATATGCCCGTACACGGACATGGCATTCGTGACCTCGCACGGGTTCCAGGACACCGATACGACCCCTGAACCCGCACCTCACCGACCCTCTTCACCCCCGCTCCCCCTTCGCCGCACACCGCCCGCGCCACGGGGGAACACCGAAGGGCCCGGTGGCAGCCGGGCCCTTCGGTGTGAGGGTTTCGCCAGTCGGTCGGAAAGGGGCGTCGGCCTTAGAAGGCCTCCTCCGCCAGCTCCATGATCTCGTTGTCGATGCCCTCGGCGATCGCCCGCTGCGGAGCGATGGTCGGGAGGACGTTCTTGGCGAAGAAGCGGGCGGCCGCGACCTTGCCCTGGTAGAACGGCACGTCCTTCTCGGAGGCGCCGGCCTCCAGCTTGGCCAGGGCCACCGCGGCCTGGCGCAGCAGCAGCCAGCCGACGACGACGTCACCGGAGACCATCAGCAGGCGGGTGGTGTTGAGGCCCACCTTGTACATGTTCTTGACGTCCTGCTCGACCGAGGTCAGGTCGGCGATGAGCTTGCCGACGATGGCCTCCAGGTCGCCGGCGGCCTTGGCGAGCAGCTCGCGCTCGGCGGCCAGGGCGTCGCCGCCCTCGGCGGAGGCGAGGAACTTCTGGATCTGCTCGGACAGCGCGGCGAGCGCCTGGCCGCCGTCCTTGACGATCTTGCGGAAGAAGAAGTCCTGGCCCTGGATCGCCGTGGTGCCCTCGTACAGGGTGTCGATCTTGGCGTCGCGGATGTACTGCTCGATCGGGTACTCCTGCAGGTAGCCGGAGCCACCGAAGGTCTGCAGGGACTGGGCGAGCTGCTCGTAGGACTTCTCCGAGCCGTAGCCCTTGACGATCGGCAGGAGCAGGTCGTTGAGGCGCTCGGCGGCCTCGTCGCGCTCGCCGCGCAGCGCGGCGGCGGTCATGTCGTCCTGGACGGACGCGGTGAACAGCACCAGCGCGCGCATGCCCTCGGCGTAGGCCTTCTGGGTGAGCAGCGAGCGGCGCACGTCGGGGTGGTGGGTGATGGTGACGCGCGGGGCGGTCTTGTCCAGGAACTGCGAGATGTCGGCGCCCTGCACGCGCTCCTTGGCGTACTCCAGGGCGTTCAGGTAGCCGGTGGAGAGGGTGGCGATGGCCTTCGTGCCGACCATCATGCGGGCGAACTCGATGATCTTGAACATCTGGCGGATGCCGTCGACCTTCTCGCCGAGCAGCCAGCCCTTGGCCGGGTGCTTGGCACCGAAGGTCATCTCGCAGGTGTTCGAGGCCTTGAGGCCCATCTTGTGCTCGACGTTGGTGGCGTAGACGCCGTTGCGCTCGCCCAGCTCGCCGGTCTCCCAGTCGAAGTCGAACTTGGGGACGATGAACAGGCCCAGGCCCTTGGTGCCCGGCTTACCGCCCTCGGGGCGGGCCAGCACCATGTGGATGATGTTCTCGGACATGTCGTGCTCGCCCGAGGTGATGAAGCGCTTGACGCCCTCGATGTGCCAGGAGCCGTCCTCCTGCTGGATCGCCTTGGTGCGGCCGGCGCCCACGTCGGAGCCCGCGTCGGGCTCGGTGAGGACCATGGTGGAGCCCCACAGGCGGTCGGTCATCCGCTTGGCGACCTCGAGCTGCTCCTCGGTGCCCTCCTCGGCGATGACGCCGGCGAAGGCCGGGCCGGAGGAGTACATCCAGATGGCGGGGTTGGAGCCCAGGATCTGCTCGGCGAAGGCCCAGATCAGCGAGTTCGGGGTGACCTGGCCGCCGATGGACTCCGGGATGCCCAGGCGCCACCACTCGGCGTCCATGAAGGTCTGGTAGCTCTTCTTGAACGTGGCCGGGATCGGCGCGGTGTTGGTCTCCGGGTCGAAGACCGGCGGGTTGCGGTCGGTGTCGGCGAAGGACGCGGCGAGGTCGTTCTCGGCGAGGCGGGCGATCTCGCTGAGGATGTTCTTCGCGGTCTCGACGTCCATGTCCGCGTACGGGCCGGTGCCGTACACCTGGTCGCGACCGAACACCTCGAAGAGGTTGAACTCCACGTCCCGCAGGTTGGACTTGTAGTGACCCATGGCCGTTTTCTCCGGTTCGTCGCTTCCGGGAGACCGCCGCGTTTCGGGCGTCCCGTACCCACCAGTAGGCATCATGATGCTACCCAGCGGTAACTTGGGCAAGCCCCCGACGGTGAATCCGCTATGAACGTGGTCACGTCCCACAAGCCGGGGCGACCACTCCTTGTCAGGATCGACGCCAGCGCGGGCGGGTGCGCTCCCGCTAGCCTGTCCGTGTGTACGGATATGACCAGAACGCATACCCGGGTGACCCCTACCAGCAGCAGGCGGGTCCGCAGCCGGGCATGAACGGCATGCCCGGACCGGACGCGTACGGCGCACAGGGGCAGGCCCCCCAGCAGTCCCTCTACCCGGAGCCCTCCCCGCCGTCCCTGGCGGACGCGGTGCGGGCCTTCACCACGGGCTCGATGGCGGTCGAGGACTTCCAGGCCATCTTCATCACCTCGAAGGTGCACTGCCCGCGCGGCGAGCGCCCCGGCTTCCTGGCGCTGCACAACACCCCGACGCCGGTGATCCCGATGTTCAGCTCGCTCAAGGAGCTGCGGCGCTACGCCGGCAAGGACTCCAAGCACTTCACCGTCACCGGCGCCGAGGTGCTGGACCTGCTGCCGACCGGCTACGGCTTCGCGCTGGACATGGAGGGCGAGCACCGGATGGTGTTCGACGCCAAGGCGGTCGAGCAGATGGTCGACTTCACCATGCGCCGGATGTATGGCTGACGTCCGCTCCGCGGCCGTCGGCCATTGCTTCGCAGACGGATAGCCCACCCCGGGAGAGGAGCCCGCGCTCCTTCGTCACTACATAGTTCAATTTTCAACTTGCTTGTTGTTGATGATTGAACTAACCTCGTCCACGTAGGCCAGAGAACCCCCCCTCGAAGGAGGCCGACATGCCCGCCGTGACCGTCGACAACCCGCTGACCCTCCCGCGCGTCACCACGCCGGACCCGGCCGTCGCGAACGCGCGGCCGGTGCTGACCGTCGCCACCGCCCCCGAGGGCTACGAGGGCGAGGGCTTCCCCGTCCGCCGCGCCTTCGCCAAGATCAACCAGAAGTACCTCGACCCGTTCATCATGATGGACCAGATGGGCGAGGTGGACTACGCGGCCGGCGAGCCCAAGGGAACCCCTTGGCACCCGCACCGCGGCTTCGAGACGGTCACCTACATCATTGACGGAACGTTCATCCACCGGGACTCGCACGGCGGTGGCGGCACCATCACCGATGGCGACACCCAGTGGATGACGGCCGGCTCCGGCCTCCTGCACATCGAGACCCCGCCGGAGTCCCTGGTGCGGTCCGGCGGCCTCTTCCACGGCCTCCAGCTCTGGGTGAACCTGCCCGCCTCGGACAAGATGATCACCCCGAAGTACCAGGACATCCGCGGCGGCAGCGTCAAGCTGCTCGGCTCCGAGGACGGCGGCGCGCTGCTCCGGGTGATCGCCGGCGAGATGGACGGCCACCAGGGCCCGGGCACCACCTTCACCCCGATCACCATGATCCACGCGTCGATCAGCCCCGGCGCCCAGGTCACCCTGCCCTGGCGCGCCGACTTCAACGCCCTCGCCTACGGCCTCGCGGGCAACGGTTCGGCCGGCGCCGAGCACCGTCCCTTCCACCGGGGCCAGGCCGTCGTCTTCGGCGACGGCGACTCGATCACCGTCCGCGCCGACGAGAAGCAGGACTCCCGCGACAACAACTTCGAGGTGGTCCTCCTCGGCGGCCTCCCGATCCGCGAACCCGTCGCCCACTACGGCCCGTTCGTCATGAACAGCCACCGCGAACTCCAGCAGGCCATGGAGGACTTCCAGGCCGGCCGGCTCGGCACCATCCCGACCGACGCCAGCTGACCCGCTCCATCACGAGGGCCCGGACCACATGGTCCGGGCCCTTTCGCATGCTCCGTACCGGAAGTGCTCCGGATCCCCATCTCCCCCTTGCCGCACGGGTATTGACACTGGCTCCAGGCGCGTCGGGATAATGCGATTGGTCTGAACCACTGGCCAGATTGGTCGAGACCACAACGGGAGGACCCCAGCCATGCGCCGTACCGTCCGGCGGCTCGCCGTACTCGCCGCAGCCCCGCTGATCGCCCTGACCGGAGCCACCGCGGCCCAGGCCCGACCGTCCATCGACACCGGCTCGTACACCGTCTACGACACCACGGGCACCTGCTCGATCTACGTGCACTTCTACTACAACGCGCACTGGTACGTGGAGTACGACCTGACCAACTGGAGCAACGGCACCCAGGGCTGCGAGGCCGGCGCGTACACCAGCGACCAGGGCTGGATCGGCCAGATCACCGGCGGCGGGTACTCCACCAGCGACGACCCGTCCCGCTACGTGCGGCCGTGGGTCCAGAAGGTCGGCGACGCGTCCAGCTTCGCCTGGGGCTACAACCGCTGACCCGGCACGCCCGAGACGCCTCCGCCGCCTCCGCCGCCTCCGCCGCCTAGAGCAACGCGTAGACGGCGGAGGCGTCGTCGTGGGTCTTGCCGCGCGGCCAGCGCTCGCAGCCGGCGTCCGCCCGCTCCACCGCACGGACCTGGGCGATCAGCTCACCCGGCCCCGACTCGGCGAGCAGCCGCAGCACATCGCCCCAACTCCCCAGCCCGAAACGCTCGGTGTAGCGCGAGGCGCCGTCGGTGAGGGCGGCCAGCGCGTGCAGCCGGTCCAGCCGGACGAAGCCGGTCTCGGCGTGCTCGGCGGCCCGCGGGGTGGCGGCGGCGATCCACGGACCGGCGCCCCGGTTGCGGGCGGCGCGCACCGCCAGCACGTACTCCAGGTGCAGCGCGGCCCGCTCGGCCGAGCCGGGGACGGTCGCCCAGACCTGGCGGCGCAGCCCCTCCCCGCCGGGGAAGCGCTGGTTGTCACCGATCACCCGGGGCGGGCCGTCCTTGAACTCCAGCACCAGCAGCGAGTCGCCGAGCACCAGGTACTCCAGCGACTCGCCGTGCCGCCGGGCCGCGACCACCATCGCCGCGGGCGTGTTGGCGTGGCCGAGGTCGCAGCGGCCGCCGTGCAGCGCGGCCGTCTCCACGATGGCGTCGGCCAGGCACTCGGCGATCGACCGGTCCACCCGGTCGGTGAGCCGGGCGAGCAGGTGCACGCCCAACCGGCGTACGTACCAGGCGGTTCCGTGCCGGCACCCGGATTCCAGGCCGGCCGGCGAACTCGCGCCGTCCAGCAGGACCAGCGCCTCCGGCGAGGCCGCCGCGAAGTCCTCGCTCTCGCGGTCGGGCCGCCGTGCTTCCCCTGCGAGCTGTAGCTGCATCCCGACAGTGTGGCCGCCACCCCCGGCCCGCGCCCAGACCCGTGCGCCGGTGTGGCGCGGGCCGGTGCCCGGCGCCCGGTGGCAGCTGGGGTGATTCGGCCATACCGTCGGATAACGACCGGACAATTCGGCCATTCAGGGCTGGTCGGGTTTGGGACCACCTTCGGGTGCCCCGGCGGCCCGGGACTGACGAGGAGCGGAAGATGTTCTGGCAGTTCATCGTGGTGCTCGCCGCCGGGCTCGGCTTCCCGACCGCCGCACTGTTCTTCCTGATCGGCGGGCCGCGCTTCCCGGACGAGAAGCGCGACTCCGAGCCCGCCGCTTAGACCGACCGGCACATGGTGGGTGGAGCAAGGAGCGGCGTCCGGGCCGAGCCTGGCGAGGCGGAGGAGGGAGCAGCAGCGGAGCTGCGGCGACCGACGACAACGCAGTCCAGGCGACAGCCCGGGCGTCGCGACGCCGCTCACCATGTGCCGGTCGGTCTCAGGCCTTCCAGGCCGGGTCGCGCCCCAGCAGCGCCAGGGCCCGGTCGAACCGGCCGGCGGCGCCGGCGGGCACCAGCCCCGGGCGGAAGGCCCGGCCGGGCGCGCGGGCCTCCGGGGTGTCCGGGACGGCCTCGGAGACCGCCAGCAGCGCGTCGGCCAGCGCGTCGTCCCCGTCCACCGCCGCGACCAGCCGCTCGGTGCCGCCGAGCGCCGCGGCGACGTCCCAGCCGTGCACCAGCGTGTCCACCAGGTGGAAACCGACGGCCTGGGCGAGCGGGAAGGGCCCGCCGTCCCGGATCTCCGGCAGCCAGAGCGCCCGCTCGTCGGCGGCCGCCTCCCGGAAGGCCGCGGTGAGGTCGGCGCCGGTGCGGCGGAAGTCCGCCGCCGGGTCCGCGCTCAGCGGGGCGTCCGCGAACAGCGCGAGGTCCGGCCCGGCACCGCGGGCGGCAGCGGCGAAGCCCTGGTGCTGCCCGACGCAGTGCTCCAGCAGTCGGCGCAGCGTCCAGCCGGCGCACGGGGTGGGCAGGTCCAGCTGGTCCGGCCGTACCGTGTCCACCACCTCGACGGCCAAGTCCATGGCCCGTGCGTGCAGTTCGACGAGTTTCATGCGGCAGTTACCCCCAGTCCCGCAGAGATGAATCCGATCACCTGGTCAACGACGGCCGGTTCCCCGATGATCCGGCGGTGGCCGAGCCCCCGGGTGACCACCAGGTCGAGCTGCTCCCCGTACGCCCGCGCCAGCCGGTGCGCCTGGGCGATCGGCACCACACCGTCGCCCTCGTCGTGCACCACCAGGAGGGGCAGGTCGATCGACGCCGCCCGGACGGCCGCGTCGTAGCGCTCCCAGACCCCGGCGTCCCCGGCGAACAGGTCCTGTTCGATCCGCTGCCGCAGCGCCCGCTCGACGGCGGCGTCCAGGCCGAGTTCGGCGCAGAAGGCTCCCGGGAAGAAGCCGACCTCGGACACCCCGGAGACGGCCGCCAGCCGACCCGCCCGCAGCCCGTCGCCGAGCGCCCCGAAGGCCGCGCAGACGCCCAGCGAGTGGGCCACCACGGCCTCGAACGGCCCGTACCGCTCCTCGAGCCGGGAGGCCAGTTCGCGGTACTCCAGCACGCTGGTGCTGCGCCCGCCGGAATCACCGTGGCCGGGCGCGTCGAAGGCGACGACGCTGAGGCCGAGGGCGCGCAGCCGGGGGACGAAGGGCGCGAACCGGGAGGCCCGGGAGCGCCAGCCGTGCAGCAGCAGGACGGGCCGCTCGCCGCTGCCCCAGCGGTAGGCGACCACGGGCTTGCCGTGCACGGCGAGCGGTTCGCGGACGGCCTGTCGGTGGACCTCCTGTTCGGTGGTCCGGACCCGGCTGCGCCGCAGCGGGTGCCGGAACAGTTCGAAGGCCGCCCGGCCGGCCAGGCCGGGGGCGATCCGGGCGGTCGGGTTGAGGGCGGTGCGGATCAGTGCCGGGGCGGGGTCCATCGGGTCTCCCTGCTCTTCGCTCCCTGGGCCTTGCTCTCGTGCTCCTTGCTCGGGACGAGATATTAGCACGACCGTTCGTGCAGTTTTTGGAGCAGCCCGCGGGCGGCGCACTACCCTGGGCGACACCCCTGCGAGAGGAACGAGGACGCACGATGGCCGGACCGACCACGGACGGACGGGTCCTGCGCGGCGAGGAGACCCGCCGGGCGGTCCTGCGCCGCGCCGTCGGGATCGCCTCCGTCGAAGGCCTGGACGCCCTGTCCATCGGCCGCCTCGCCACCGACCTCGGACTCAGCAAGAGCGGCGTCTTCGCCGGCTTCGGCTCCAAGGAGGAGCTGCAGCTCGCCACCGTCCGCGCCGCCCGCCGGATCTTCGCCGACGCCGTCGTCGCCCCGGTCGCCGCCACCCCGCCCGGCCTCGCCAAGGCCCGGGCACTGTGCGAGAGCTGGCTCGCCTACTCCCGGGCCCGGGTCTTCCCCGGCGGCTGCTTCTTCTACGAGGTCACCGCCGAGTTCGACGCCCGCCCCGGCCCCGTCCGGGACGCCCTGGCCGACTGCGCCCGGGAGTGGCACGCCACGGTCGTCGCCGCCCTCGCCGAAGCCCGTACGGCCGGCGCCCTGCGCCCCGACACCGACCTCGGCGACCTCGCCTTCGCCCTGATCGCGGTGCTGGAGGCGGCCAACTCCCAGGCCGTACTGCACGAGGAGGACGTCCCGTACCAGCGGGCCGGCCGCCTCCTGCTCCGCCTGCTGCGCGCCGAGGCCACCGACCCCGCCGACCCGGCGCTCGCCTAGGTCCCGGACAGGGCCTCGGGCCGGACAGGGCCTAGCTTCCGGGCAGGGCCTCGGGCCGGACAGGCCCTAATCCTTCGTCGCCAACACCCGCTCCAGCACGGCGGCTTGGACCAGCAGCCGCTCGTCCCCGCCCGCCGCGCCGACCAGTTGCAGCCCGAGCGGCAGCCCGTCCGGGGTCCGCCCGGCCGGCAGGTTCAGCGCGGGCAGGCCGAGGAAGCTCCACGGCAGCGACATCACCGCGTCCCCGGTGCCGTGCAGCCCCTCCGGCGCCCCGCCGGGCGCGGACGGCGCCAGCCAGAGGTCCACCCCGGCCCCGGCGGCCGCCCCGGCCACCCGCTCGCGCAACCGCTCCCGGAACCGCAGGGCGGCCACCCGGTCCTCCGCCGCGATCCCCTGCCCGACCCGGATGCTCGCCACCGTCTCCGGCCGGTACAGCCCGCCGAACCGGGCGAACCAGTCGGCGTGACTGCGGGCCAGCTCGAACCGGTTGACGGTCTGCAACTGCCGCGTCACCTCGGCGAAGTCGGGGAACAGCGGCACCCGGCGCACCGTCACCCCGGCCCCCGCCAGCCGCTCCAGCTGTTCCTCGAACACCCGCCGCGCGGCCGGTTCGGCCCGCTCCAGGTACGGGCCGTCCGGCACCCCGACCACCGGCGCCGCCGGGTCCGCCGACTCGGGCACCGGCCGCCAGTCGTCGCAGAGCAGTGGGGCGGCCAGCGCCGCGCCCGCCAGGTCGGCGGTGAACACCCCCAGGGTGTCGAAGCTCGGAGCGTTCGGGATCACCCCCGCGACCGGGATCCGCCCGTACGTCGGCCGGAACCCCACCACCCCGCAGTACGCGGCCGGCCGGATCACCGACCCGACCGTCTGGGTGCCGATCGCCAGCGGCACCAGCCCGGCCGCGACCGCCGCCGCCGAACCGCTGCTGGAACCACCCGGGGTGTGCCCCGGGCGGTGCGGATTGCGGGTCGGGCCCGGGGCGCTCGCCGCGAACTCGGCGGTCACCGTCTTGCCCGCGACCAGCGCCCCCGCCGCCAGCAACCGGTCCACCACCACGGCCTGCGGCCCGGCCAGCACCCCCGGCGGCAGGGCCGACCCGCCGTGCGTGGGCAACCCGTCCACGTGCACGATGTCCTTGACCCCGACCGCCACCCCGTACAGCGGCGGCCGCCCGGCCGGAACGGGGTACCGCGCGCTCAACTCCCTTGCCCGCGCCTGCAGTCGGTCGTGCCGTCCGGGCTCCGCCACGAAAGCGCGGAGCAGCGGGTCCACCCGCTCGACCAGCGCGCAGAACCGGTCGACGTACTCGGGCAGAGCGGGCGCACCGGAGCGCAGCGCGGCGGCCTCGACGGTCAGCGACCGGGGCCGGACCAGGGATTCCTCCATACCGGCCACGGTAGCGGCCGGCCGCTCACTGGTGCTCGGCGGACAGGTACGGCGTCTCGCGCAGGAAGTACGCCCCGCAGGTGTGGCAGCACAGCTCCGGGGTCTTCCCCCAGTCCACCGCCTCCCGCACCGGCGCCCCGGAATCGAGCTCCCGGCCGCACATCGCCACGCTCTGCACGCCCCGGACCATGTGCCACAGCCGCACCCCGCCGGCCTCCCCCTCGGGCCCGTACTCGGCTCGCATCTGATGCATCATGCCCCCCATCGTCCGACCGCCCCCCGCCCCCGGCAACCGGGGCCGCCGCAGCGCTCCCGGCCCGTCGTACACCAACGACACAAGGCCCGCCGGGCGCCGTCCGAACCGCTCCACCCCTGTCCGGATCCGGCCACGGTGGCTCGATAGGGTGCGCGATCGCGACCCGCCCCGGCACCCCGCGCCCGGGCCCCCGTCGCCGGACCACGGCCTTTCCCCTCTTCACAGCTGGAGCACCGATCGTGCGCTCTTCCCGCCTCCTGGCCTCCGCGGCCCTGGTCGCCCTCTCCCTCGGCACCACGGTCGGCGCCGCCACCGCCGGCGCCGTCGGGGTCCCCGTGACCCCCACCGCGGCGCCGAGCGCCCCCACCGCCCCCACCGGCGGCCCCACCACCCTGCCGACGCACCTGCCGACCACCCTCCCGACCAACCTGCCGACCCCGCCGATGCCCTCGCCCGGCGGCCCCTGCCCGGGCGGGTACCACCTGGAGAACCTCAAGGTCACCGGCAGCGGCCTGTCCGGCGTCACCCTGACCAAGGGCGGCGCCCCGCAGGAGGCGAGCGTGACCTTCGAGAACGACACCCCCGTCGACCTGAAGAAGCTCAGCACCCACTTCTTCGTCACCGACATCGGCGAGGAGGGCGCGCCCGACCAGCCCACCTGGGGCAAGGACGCCTTCACCGTCCAGGTGAAGCTCCCCGGCGGCGACTGGAAGCCCGTCAGCCCGAGCGCCATCGAGAACAACATGAGCTACCTCCGCGCCGACCTCGGCACGTTCAAGCTCGCCAAGGGCGAGAAGCTCACCCTCCAGGTGCGTCTCGCCGCCACCGACAAGGCGCTCGCCGCCGGCTACTTCGCCCAGCTCGACGGCGCCTCCGAGTCCTTCCCCAGCAAGGACGTCCCGGGCGTCCGCCAGGGGCCGGACGGCAGCTGCACCGGCTTCAGCGGCAGCTACCGCATCCCCGAGCTCTTCAAGGTCGCCGCCGGCACCCCGGCCCCGGCCGGCACGGGTACGCCCTCCGCGTCCGCCCCGGCCGCCTCCGCCACCCCCGCCGCCCCCGCGCCCGGTGCCACCACGACCCCGGCCGGTCCCGAACTGGCGCACACCGGCGCGGACTCCAACACCCTGCCGATCGCCCTCGGCGGCGCCGCCGTCCTGGCCGCCGGCGCCGGTACCCTGTTCGTCCTGCGCCGCCGCAAGGCCGGCGCCCACAGCTGATCCTCCGCCACATGAACCGAGGGGCGCGGACAACCGTTCGGGCCCCTCGGTGGTCTTCCCCCGGAGAGCGAACCCCGACCCCACCGCTGGAGCCCGCCGATGCGTCCCGCCCGCCTTCCCGCCGCCTGCACCCTGCTCGTGCTCACCGCCGGTCCGGTCGCCCTCGCCACGGCCCCCGCCCACGCCGCCGACACCCCGTCGGCCACCCCCTCGACCGCGCCGTCCACCCCCGCGTCCTCCGCCACCCCCGGCGAGTGCCCGGAGGGCACCACCGAGGACCCGATCCCGGTCACCGGCGCCACCGACACCGCGGGCGAACTCTCCGTCACCTTCACCAACACCAGCACCGCGACGGTCAAGCAGCTCGCCACCACCGTCGCCCTCGCCGAGGCCGGCAGCCTCCCGCTCGAATTCCGCGCGGGAGCCGGCGCCTGGAGGCCCCTCACCGTCACCGGCACCCCGGTCAACACCGGCGGCTACCTGGTCCCCCAGGGCCAGAAGCTCACCCTCACCGTGCGCGCCGCCGCCGGAGCCCCGCACGGCGAGCACCGCCTCACCTTCACCGCCAAGTCCGAGGTCCTCCCGAGCGGCTCCGCCCCGGCGAAGAAGTACACCTGCCCCCAGCTCACCGCCACCTACCCGGGCGCTCTCACCGCCACCGACCGCACCCCCACCGACCACACCCCGGCCCCTGCCCACCTCGCCGACACCGGCGCCGGCACCGCCACCCGCCCCCTCGCCATCGCCGGCACCACCACCCTCCTCCTCGGCGCCACCCTCCTCCTCCTCACCCGCCGCCGCCCCACCACCGACTGACCACCCCGGGCCCGCCCCGGCCGGCAGACCGGCGTCGACGAGGAAGCCCCCCCGGCCCCGGCCCCGGTCAGGAGGCGACGCGGAGCAGCGCGTCGTCCTGCCACTTGAGGATCTTGTCGAAGCTCACGATGGCCCCCCGGAGGGGGTGGTTGCGGAGCTGGACGTGGTCGGTGAGGGCGTGGATGAGGAAGAGGCCGCGGCCGGATTCGGCGGTGAGGTCGGGGAGGGCGTCCAGGTCGACCGGGCGGAGGGTGGGGGCCGGGGCACGGTGGGGGAGGACGTGGGTGTCGTACGGGTGGCCGTCGCGGCGGGGGCGGTGGGCGGTGAGGACGCGGGCCGGGACGGTGGCGCGGGCGCGGCGGGAGCGGCGGGGGGCGCGGGCGCTGCCGGCGGGGTGGGGGGCCGGGCGGCGGACGGGCGGGGCGCTGGGGGCGGGCAGGCCCGGGCCGGAGTCGGTGACCTCGATCCGCAGCCGGTCACCGCTGATGGAGGCGGTGACCTGGAAGCCGTCGTCGGGCCGGCCGGTGGCGCCGTGTTCGACGGCGTTGGCGCAGGCTTCGGTGATGGCGACGCCGAGGTCGTCGGCGATCTGGGGGTCGACGCCCGCGGTCGCCATGGCACCGAGCAGGATGCGACGGGCCAGCGGAACGCTGGCCGGGTCGCGCTTGAGGTGCAGAGTCCACCAGATGTCCACGGGAGGTCCCTCCTGGCTGCGGCTCCACATACAACTAGGTATCTCCGGGCGATTCGGCGGTGAACCGTGACCGGGGGCGGCTACCGCCCGTTCGGCGGATGGACTGGGGACGGGGTCTGTGCCGAACGGCGCGCTCGTGGTCCTGCACGCCGCGGCCGAACGGGGCATTCGTAGGGATTTCCCACCCTGCCCGTGTCGGCGGTGTACGCGATGAGATGATGGCCCGGCCATGACTGCCCTCCCCTCCGCCCCCTTCCAGGGCACCCCTGTCTTCGAGCGGGCCCAGCCGGCTCCGCCGGTGGGGGCCGCCTGGGACCTGCGGCTTGCCCGGGCGGTCCCGTTCGCGGTGGTGTGCACGCTGATAGCGGCCGCCGGGCACGCGCTGGCGGGCGGCGGGAACGTGCCGCCGGTCGCGCTGGCGACGGGCTTCGCCGCGGTGCTGGTGCTCGCGGTGGCGTGCGGTGGACGGGAGCGTTCGCTGGCGGCCATCGCCGGTGCGCTGGGCGCGGGGCAGCTGGGGCTGCACTGCCTGTTCCACGGTTTCGGCGGCCACGGCATGCCCGACGGCGTCCCGATGAGCATGCCGCAGGCGGCCGGCCGGCTGATCTGCAACGAGGCCCGGCCGGGCACGCTGGCCGGGCTGCCGGTCGGCACCTCGCCGGAGCAGTTGGTGTCCTCCGCCGGTCTGGATCCGCACGCGTACGCCGCCGCGCCGTGGTGGCAGGGCGGCGTGCTGGGGATGACGCCGTCGATGCTGGCCGGGCACCTGGTCGCCGCGCTGGTGGCGGGCTGGTGGCTGCGGCGCGGCGAGGCGGCGCTGTGGCGGCTGGTGCGGGTGGCCGCGTCGGCGGCCCGGGAGCACTGGGCGGCGCCGCTGCGGTGGGCGCTGGTGCTGGTGGCCGCGTTGCTGCGCGGTCTGTTCGGCGCGGCCGGTCCGGTCCGCGGGTTCGGGGCGGGGGGCGGCGGTAGCCGGCTCTCCGCGGGTGCGGTGCTGCGGCACAGCGTGGTGCGGCGCGGTCCGCCGTGCGGGGTCCTCGCGTACTGATCCGGTGTTCCCGTGCACCCCGTGGTGGGGTGCCGGTCGGGTCCCGGTGAGGTGCGCGGTGTCCGGGTCGTTCCCGTCCTCCCACAGCGACGGCGGCCCCTGGCTCTGCCCCCATCCACGTCCGCGTGTGCGGCGCCGCCGAGGCACGGTTCCCCCGTCGCCCGGTACGGCCGGCCGCCGAGCTCCGATCGGAGACCCCCCATCATGCGTTCCCTTCCCACCCGCCGTCTCGCCGCCGTCGCCCTGACCGCCGCCGCCTCCGTGGTGGCGCTGGCCGGCCCGGCCTTCGCGCACGTCACCGTGAACCCGGGCTCGGCCGCCCAGGGCGGTTACGCGACGGTCAACTTCCAGGTGCCGGACGAGAGCGACACGGCGAGCACGGTGAAGCTGGAGGTCACCCTGCCGATGGACCACCCGCTGGCCTCGGTCCGGACCCTGCCGATGCCGGGCTGGACGGCGACCGTCGAGAAGGCCAAGCTCGACAAGCCGATCAAGGTGCACGGCAGCGACGTCACCGAGGCCGCCTCCAAGATCACCTGGACCGCCGACGCCGGCACCAAGATCGCCCCCGGCCAGTTCCAGGAGTTCAGGCTGTCGCTCGGCGCGCTGCCGACCGACGCCGACAGCATGGTCTTCAAGGCCCTGCAGACCTACGACAACGGCGACGTGGTCCGTTGGATCGACGAGGCCCAGGCCGGCCAGCCCGAGCCGGCCCACCCGGCGCCGACCCTGAAGCTCACCAAGGCCGCCGCCGGTGACGGCCACGGCGTCACCGCCTCCGCCTCCCCGGCCGCCGGCGCCCACGGGGACAGCTCGGACCACGCCGCCGCCTCCGGCGACGCCAAGTCCAGCGACAGCACCGCCCGCACCCTGGGCGTGGTCGGCATCGTGGTCGGCGTGATCGGCACCGCCGTCGGCGTGCTCGGCCTGCGCCGGAAGAACAGCGGCTCCGCCTCCTGACCCCCGCGCCGGCGGGGCCGTACCCCGCACCCGTACCGGGTACGGCCCCGCCGGCGGTCCATCGCGCCTGATCGGATCCACCATGCCCCGCACCACCCGCACGTCCCGCTCCACCCGGCTGGCCGGCGCCGCCGCGCTCGCCCTGGCCGCCGCGCTGACCCTGTCCGCCTGCGGCTCCTCCGGTGGCGGCTCGACCGCCGCCAAGGTGACCCAGCAGAAGGACGACACCCCGTACCAGGGCACCAAGCTGGCCAAGAACTTCGAGAAGCCCGACCTCCAGCTGACCGACACCTCCGGCCAGCCGTACGACCTGCGGCAGCAGACCAACGGCAAGGCCACCCTGCTGTTCTTCGGCTACACCAGCTGCCCGGACGTCTGCCCGACCACGATGGGCGACATCGGCGTGGCGATGAAGGCGCTCTCCGCGGAGGACCGGAAGAAGGTCAACGTCGTCTTCGTCTCCACCGACCCCCAGCGCGACACCCCCAAGGTGCTGCGCACCTGGCTGGACTCGATGGGCACCGACTTCATAGGCCTCACCGGTGACCTGGGGAAGGTGAAGACCGCCGCCAGGTCGCTGGGCATCATGATCGAGGACCCGGTGGTCAACGCGGACGGCACCGTCACCTCCACCCACGGCGCCCAGGTGTTGGCCTTCCTCCCCTCGGACGACAAGGCGCACGTGCTCTACATGAGCGGCACCGAGGAGAAGACCTACGAGCACGACCTGCCGCTGCTCGCCAAGGGGGTCGCGGCGTGATCCCGGCGAACCGGCGGTTCCGCCGCTCGGCGCTGGCCGGGGCGGTGCTGGCGACGGTCCTCGGCGGCGGGGCGATACTCGCCGCCTGCGGGACGGGCGACCAGGGCGGCGGCCGGGCCGACGCCGGTCCGGCGAAGCTGAGCGTGGCCGACCCCTACATCCCGCTGCCCCCGGCCGGCGGGATGGGCGCCGGCTACCTGACCGTGCGCAACGACGGCGGGCCGGACCAGTTGCTCAAGGTGACCAGCCCGGAGGCCGGGTCGGTCACCATGCACCGCTCGACCGCCTCGACCATGGAGCAGGTGAGCAGCCTGGACGTGCCCGCGCACGGCGCGCTGCAGCTCGCCCGGGGCGGCACCCATCTGATGATCATGGACTGGCAGAAGGCCCCCGCCCTGGGCGACGAGCTGGAGCTCGACCTGACCTTCGCCAAGTCCGGCACCATCACCGTCAAGGTGCCGGTCAAGGAGCTCACCTACCGCCCAGGCCAGAGTTAGGGGACCCGCCAGCATGGAGAAGGCCGCCCACCCCCGGACCGCCCACCCCCGGTCGGTCCGCCGCCGGACCGCCCGCGCCCGTACCCTCCCCCGGCGGATCGCCGCGGCGCTGGGGACGCTCGGCGCGCTGCTCGCGCTGATGCTCGCCGGCGCCGCGCCGGCCTCCGCGCACGCCACCCTGGACGCCACCGACCCGGCGCAGAACTCGGTGGTCGCCACCGCCCCGGCGGCGGTGACCCTGACCTTCAGCGAGAGCGTCTCGCTGTCCGGGGACTCCGTCCGGGTGCTCGACCCGGCCGGCAAGGCCGTGGACACCGGCAACCCGGCGCACGCCGACGGCAAGGGCGACACCGCCCGGGTCGGCCTGAACAGCGGACTCGCCAACGGCACGTACACCGTCGCCTGGCGGGCCGTCTCGGAGGACTCGCACCCGGTCGGCGGGGCGTTCACCTTCTCCATCGGCGCACCCTCGGACACCTCGGTGTCCACCACCGCGCTGCAGGGCGCCAAGGCCGACGGCCTGGTCGCCGCCCTGTACGGCACCGGGCGCACCGTCGCCTACGCGGCGTTCGCGCTGCTCGCCGGGGTCGCCGCCTTCGTGCTGGTCTGCTGGCCGGCCGGCGCCGCCCGGCGACCAGTGCAGCGGCTGCTGATGACCGGCTGGACGGCGCTGCTGGCCTCCACCGTCGCGGTGCTGATGCTGCGCGGCCCGTACGAGCGCGGCTCGGGCGTCGGGCAGGCCCTCGACCTGTCGCTGGTGCGCGCCACCCTGGACGAGCGGATCGGCACCGCGCTGGCCGCCCGACTGCTGCTGCTCGCCGCGGCCGGGATCTTCCTGTCGCTGCTGGTCGGGCAGCTGGGGCAGCCGTCGCAGCCGGTCTCCGCGACGGCCGCCGAGGGGCAGGGCCGGGGCGAGTCCACCGAGGACACCGAGGACGCGGAGTCCACCGAGGCCGCCGAGCTGCGCGCGCTGGAGCAACGGGCCGCCGAGCGGCCGCAGCGCGAGACCCGGCTCGGCCTGGGCGTGGCCGGACTGCTGCTGGCCGTCGCGCTCTCGGCGACCTGGGTCGGCGCCGACCACGCCTCGGTGGGCATCCAGGTCTGGCTGGCGCTCCCGTTCGGCATCCTGCACCTGATCGCGATGGCGCTCTGGCTGGGCGGCCTGGCCTCGCTGCTGGTCGCCCTGCGCGAGGGCGTCGGCGCCGAGGTGGTGGACCGCTTCTCGAAGATCGCCTTCGGTTCGGTGGCCGTGCTGGCCGGCACCGGCATCTACCAGTCCTGGCGGGGCCTGGGCAGCTGGAGCGCGCTGACCGGCACCGAGTACGGGAAGCTGCTGCTGGTGAAGAGCGGCTGCGTGGTCGTGATGCTGGGCGTCGCCTGGATCTCCCGCAGCTGGCTGGCCCGGCTGCGCTCGGCCCCGGCCGAGGCGGCGGAGGTCGAGCGGGCCGAGGTGCCCGAGCCGGTCGGCGCCGCGGCGCACGGCGAGGACCCGGTCCGACGGGCCCAGCTGGAGCGCCAGCGGGCCGCCGCGGCGAGCGCCGGGCGCGAGCGCGGACTCACCCCGACCCGGGCCGGGCTGCGCCGCTCGGTGCTGGTCGAGGCGCTGGTCGCGGTGGCGGTGCTGGTGGTCACCACGATGCTCACCAACTCCCCGCCCGGGCGGGTGGCGGGCGAGGTCAAGGCGGCCGGGAACACCGCCCCGGTGGCGGGCGGCACCGCGGCCGCCCCGCAGACCGAGCCGGGCCGCACGGTGGAGCTCAAGCTGCCGTACGACACCAAGGGCCGGACGCCGAACGCCAAGGGCATCGCGACCGTCACCCTCAACCCGGCCCGGACCGGCCCGAACGAGGTCAAGCTCGCGCTGGACGGCGCGGACGGCAAGCCGGTGGACGTCCCCGAGGTGCAGCTCGCCTTCACCCTGCCGGACCGCGACCTCGGCCCGCTGCCCGTCGCGCTCACCCCCGACGGCACCGGCCGCTGGAGCGGCACCGCGCAGCTGCCGCTGGGCGGCACCTGGGTGGTCTCGGTGCAGATCCGCTCCTCCGACATCGACCAGACCACCCCGACCCAGCAGTTCAAGGTCGGGTGAGCGCGGTGGACGCGGTGGATCAGGAAGCGGTGGAACAGGAAGCCGTGGCACAGGACGCGGCGGCACAGCAGGGGGCGGCCCCGGCGGGCTTCACCCGGCGGGCGCTGCTCGGCACGGCCGGCGCCGGACTGCTGGCCGGCGCCGGGGCGGGGGTGGCCGGGGCGGTCGCCTACGACCGCCGGCCGGGCGCCGACCCCGAGGCACCGGGCGGCGCCCTCGGCGCGGGCCGGGTGCCGTTCCGCGGCGAGCACCAGGCCGGCATCCTCGAACCCCAGCAGGCCCGGGTCCAGCTGGCCGCCTTCGACCTGGTCGACGGCGCCGGCCGGGACGGGCTGCGCAGCCTGCTGCAACGCTGGACCAAGGCCGTCGACCGGCTGACCGCCGGGGAGCCTGCCGAGGAGTTCGACAACCAGGTCGCCCTGGACGCCGGACCCTGCTCGCTCACCCTCACCCTCGGCCTCGGCGCCGCACTGTTCGACAAGACCGGGCTGGCCGACCGCCGCCCGGCCGCCCTCGAACCGCTGCCCGCCTTCCCCGGCGAGGCACTGGACCCAGCGCGCGGCGACGGCGACCTGTTCGTCCAGCTCGGCGCCGACGACGCGCTGGTGACGGTGCACGCCCTGCGCACCCTGCAGAAGCTGGCGGCCGGCACCGCGACACTGCGCTGGCAGTCGGCCGGCTTCGCCCGGACCCCGGGCGCCACCGCCCGGCCGATCACCGGGCGCAACCTGATGGGCCAGATCGACGGCACCAACAACCCCAAGCCCGGCGAGGACGGCTTCGCCGCCAAGGTGTTCTGCACCGCCGGCGGGGACCAGCCGGCCTGGCTGGCCGGGGGCTCGTACCTGGTGTTCCGGCGGATCCGGATGCTGCTGGACCACTGGGAGGAGCTGCCGGTGGAGCGCCAGGAGCGGGTGATCGGGCGGCGGAAGGCGGACGGTTCGCCGTTGAGCGCGCCGGCCGGCTCGGGCGAGGGCACCCCGGTGGACCTCGCCGCCCAGGGCCCGGACGGGGCGCTGGCCATCCCCTCCGACGCCCACGTCCGGGTCGCCGCCCCGGCGGGCAACGGCGGGGCGGCGATGCTGCGGCGCGGCTTCTCGTACCACGACGGGGCGCTGCCCGACGGCTCGCCGGACGCCGGGCTGCTCTTCCTCGCCTTCCAGGCCGACCCGCGCAAGGGCTTCACCCCGGTGCAGCGCAAGCTCTCCCGGGGCGACGGGCTGTCCCGCTTCCTGCGGCACGAGGCGAGCGGGCTGTACGCCGTCCCGCCGGGGGTGCCGGCCGGAGGGTACCTCGGGCAGCAGCTGCTGGAGGGGTAGTCCCGGGGAGCTGTCCCGGGGAGCGGTCCCGGCCTGCGGAACGCTTTCCGGCCGGGGCCGCGGAATCGTTATGGTGGCTGCTTCGGCACCACCCTGCCCCGGTACCACTCCCGTTCACTCACGGAGGCGTCATGTCGGCCACCCGCTACACCTACCTCGGTCCGGCCGGCACCTTCACCGAGGCGGCGTTGCACACCCTGCCCGAGGCGGCGACCCGGGAGCTGGTGCCGCTGTCCTCGGTGGCGCTGGCGCTGGAGGCGGTGCGCGGCGGGGAGGCCGCCGGGGCGTTCGTGCCGATCGAGAACTCGGTGGAGGGCGCCGTCACCGCGACCAACGACGAACTGGCCTCCGGCGCACCGCTGATGATCTACCGTGAGGTGCTGCTGCCGATCACCTTCGCGCTGCTGGTGCGGCCGGGCACCGAGCTGTCCGGGGTGAAGACGGTGACCAGTCACCCGGTGGCCCAGCCGCAGGTGCGCAAGTGGCTGGCGGCCAACCTGCCGGACGCCGTCTGGGAGTCGGCCGCCTCCAACGCGGACGGGGCCCGGCTGGTCGCCGAGGGCCGGTACGACGGGGCGTTCGCGGGCGAGTTCGCGGCGCCGATCTACGGGCTGGACCCGCTGGTCAAGGAGATCGCGGACGCCCAGAGCGCGACCACCCGGTTCGTGCTGGTCGGCCGCCCGGGGCGGGTCTCCTCGCCGACCGGGGCGGACAAGACCTCGATGGTGGTCCGGCTGCCGGACGACCACCCGGGTGCGCTGCTGGAACTGCTGCAGGAGTTCGCGGTGCGCGGGGTCAACCTGATGCGGATCGAGTCCCGGCCGACCGGCGAGGGGCTGGGCAGCTACTGCTTCCTGATCGACTGCGAGGGGCACCTGTCCGAGCGGCGGGTGGCCGAGGCGATGATGGGGCTCAAGCGGATCAGTCCGCAGGTGCGGTTCCTCGGCTCCTATCCGCGCGCGGACCGGCAGACCTCCAAGCACCGCCGGCCGGGGACCTCGGACGAGGACTTCGCCGCGGCGGCGGACTGGTTCTCCCGCGCGCTCGACGGGCGCGGGGAGATCTGATCCCGGCCCGGTCCGCGCATGATCCACCACGCCTGAGTGCCGTCTCGCATGTTTCCGGCCTTTTCCGACCGCTATCGACCGCTATCGACCGGACTGATCAAGTGCGGCGGGTGACCGTACCGTCATCCACAGGAACGTCCGACTCCGGGGGCCGCTGTCCACAGGCCTCCGCACTGTCCACAGCCGAGAGTTATCCACAGGCCTGGGGATGAGTCGACAAACCGGTATAGCCATTGCCCAGAACTGGTCGGACCATCGGTTTGCGTCGCAGAGATGACTTATCGGACCAGAGTCACCCGGTTGCCTGCAAATCACCCGTGCGAGTGCTTCAATTCCCTCACCCGAGAAGGTTCATTGAGGTTTGAAAGCACAATTCCCTGGTTTCGATCTGCGGACGCCGATCATCCGCTCTCATCCACAGGCGCCCCGCCAGACCTGTGGATAACCCGCCCCCGACCCGGACCCCGCGCGTTGCCCACAGGAGTTATCCACAGGATCCGGTGAGTTATCCCCAGGGGAAAACCGGTACCGGTGGAGGAACGCCCGCCCGGTACGCTTGGGCCTGTGATTGACCTTCGCCTGCTCCGTGAGGACCCTGACCGAGTGCGCGCCTCGCAGCGCGTCCGTGGCGAGGACGTCGACATCGTCGACGCCCTCCTCTCCGCCGATGAGCGACGCCGGTCCTCGGGCAGCCGCTTCGACGAACTGCGCAACGAGCAGCGGGTGCTCGGCAAGCAGGTCGCCCAGGCCAAGGGCGAGGAGAAGACCGCCCTGCTGCAGCGCACCAAGGAACTGGCCGTCGAGGTCAAGGCCGCGGACGCCGAGCAGAGCGCGGCCAAGGAGGAGGCGGACCGCCTGCTCCGCTCCCTGGCGAACCTCATCGACCCGGCCGCCCCGGTCGGCGGCGAGGAGGACTTCGTCACCCTGGAGGAGATCGGCACCCCGCGCGACTTCGCCGCCGAGGGCTTCGAGCCCCGCGACCACGTCGAACTCGGCCAGCTGCTGGGCGCGATCGACACCGAGCGCGGCGCCAAGGTCGCCGGTGCCCGCTCCTACTACCTGACCGGTCCCGGCGCGCTGCTGGAGCTCGCCCTGGTCAACATGGCGATCGCCCAGGCCACCGCGGCCGGCTTCATCCCGATGATCACCCCGGCCCTGGTCCGCCCGGCCGCCATGGACGGCACCGGCTTCCTCGGCCAGGCCGCCGAGAACGTGTACCACCTCCCCGAGGAGGACAAGTACCTGGTCGGCACCAGCGAGGTCCCGCTGGCGGCGTACCACATGGACGAGATCATCGAGGCGGACAAGCTGCCGCTGCGCTACGCCGGCTACTCGTCCTGCTTCCGCCGCGAGGCGGGCACCTACGGCAAGGACACCCGCGGCATCATCCGCGTCCACCAGTTCGAGAAGGTGGAGATGTTCGTCTTCACCACGCCCGAGGACGCGGAGAACGAGCACCGCCGCCTGCTCCAGTGGGAGAAGGACTTCCTCAACGCGCTGGAGCTGCCGTACCGGGTGATCGACGTCGCCTCCGGCGACCTCGGCTCCTCGGCCGTGCGCAAGTTCGACATCGAGGCCTGGATCCCGACCCAGGGCAAGTACCGCGAGGTCACCTCGACCTCCAACACCACCGAGTACCAGGCCCGCCGGCTGTCGATCCGGATGCGCGAGGAGGGCAAGACCCGCCCGCTCGCCACCCTGAACGGCACCCTGGTCGCCGTCCCGCGCACCATCGTGGCGATCCTGGAGAACCACCAGCAGGCCGACGGCTCGGTCGTCCTGCCCGAGGCGCTGCGTCCGTACCTCGGCGGGCGGACCGTCCTCGAGCCGGTCAAGTGACCTCGACCGCACACCCGATCGGTGGTGACCTGCCCTACCGGCTGGTCGCCACCGACCTCGACGGCACGCTGCTGACCAGCGCGGAGACCGTCTCCGAGCGCACCCGCGCCGCCCTGGCCGCGGCCACCGGCGCGGGCGCGCTGCACATCGTCGTGACCGGCCGCTCGGCCGTCTGGGCCCGCCCGGTCTTCGACGAGATCGGCTACACCGGGATAGCGGTCTGCGGCCAGGGCGCCCAGGTCTACGACGCCGGCGCGCACAAGCTGCTCACCTCGCTCACCCTGGACCGCCGGCTCGCCGCCGTCGCCCTGGAGAAGATCGAGGCCGAGACCGGCCCGCTGGCCATCGCCGCCAACCAGGACGGCCTGGACGGCCAGGTGCTGGCCGGCCCCGGCTACGAGCTGCTGATCGGCTCCGACCTCCCGGTCGTCCGGGTCGAGCGCGGCGAGCTGCTCGCCTCCCCGGTCAGCAAGCTCTACATCCAGCACCCCGGCCTGACCGACGACGCCCTCGCCGAGGCCGCCCGGCGCGCCGCCGGCGACCTGGTCGGCGTGGTGATGGCCGGCGCGGGCGTGGTCGAGCTGCTGCCGCTGGGCCTGTCCAAGGCCACCGGCCTGGCCGTCGCGGCCCGCCGACTGGGCGTGCGCGCCGCCGACACCATCGCCTTCGGCGACATGCCCAACGACGTGCCGATGTTCGGCTGGGCCGCGCACGGCGTGGCCATGGCCAACGCCCACGAGGAGTTGCTCGCCGTCGCCGACGAGGTCACCGCGGGCAATGACGAGGACGGCGTCGCCGTCGTCCTGGAACGCCTCTACCCGGAACGCTGAGCATCGGGGGCCCGCGGTGATCACCAGCACGCCGGTGGCCCGGTGGACCTGGAGCGGGGCCTTCGACGCCCCCGACCCGCTCGGCCCCGCCCCGCTCGACTCCGACCTGCTCGCCCGCTGTCTGCGGGACCTGCGGACCGGCTGGACGGCGCTGGCCGGGCAGCGGCTCGCGGTCGGCGAGCCCGACGTCCGGCTCACCCTCGGCGACACCGGTCGGCCGAACGCCCAGCTGTACCGGGGCGCCCTCACCAGACAGCTGCCGCCCGGCCCGTACGGCTCGGCGGACGCCTGGTGCACCGTGCCGGGGCTGCTCGACGGCGGGCCCGGCCGGCTCGGCGGGGCCGCGCCCGCGGCGGGGCTGTTCCGGCTGTCCGCCGGCGCGGACAGCCGCTCCGCCCAGGTGGAGCTGGTGACGTACTCCGACGCCTGGCTGCCCTTCGACCTGCGGGGCCGGGCGCAGCCCGCCGTGCACGCGGCGAACGCGCCCCGGCTGGCGGCCGTGCTGGCCGGACTGGCCGAGGCGCTCGGCCGGGAGACCACCCCCGAGGAGCCGACCTCCTTCGGCACCCCCACCACGACCGGCGTGCTCCCTCGCCAGGAACCGGACGGCAGTCCGTCCGACACCTGGTCCCGCTTCGAACTGGCAGGCCGGTACCGGGAGTTCGTCCACGCGCCCGGCCACGGCCGGATCGGCTACCGGCGCACCACGGCGACCCCGGTGCGCTACCTGCCGGTCTCCGACGGGTACGGGCCGCTCGGGTACCTGTGGGCCTGCGACAGCGAGCACGCGGCGAGCTTCGAACCGCTCGACCTGGCGGTGCTCGACCACCCGGAGCGGTACCGGACAGCCCGTGAGTGGCTGGCCCGGCTGCACACCGCCCACGACCTCGGCCTCACGCCCGGCGAGGCGCTGGCCGAGCTGACCGGACGGGCACCGGGCGAGGCCCACGGGCCGGTCGAACTCCTCGTGCTGCGGGAACCGGACCAGCGGGACTGACCGGTCGAGCGGAGCTGGTCGGGCGGAGCTGGTCGAGCGGAGCTGGTCGAGTGGTGCCCGCGCGGTCGCGGCGAGCCGGTCGGCCGGGCGTGCGCGTCGCCGCCCCGGTCGCCGCCCGGTCGCCGGTCAGCTCACCGCGGCCGGGGCGCCACGACGGCGGAGCCGTGCGCACCGCGGGCGGCCAGCCGGCGGGCGACCCCGTCCGCGAGCAGCAGCAAGGCGGCGGTCACCAGCGCGGCCATGTGTTCGTAACCCGCCAACTCCGGGTCCACCGCCGTGATCGCGGCCGTCAGCAGCACCACGCCCAGCGCGGTCCAGCGCGCCCCGAACCGCCAGGCGACCAGCAGGCCCAGCCCGATCACGGCCGCCGACGGCCCGGTGTCCCGGACCTGGGCGAATGCGGCGGGCAGGTGGAGCAGGTGGCCGGGCGGCCGGGACACCCCGAAGCGCGCGTAGCAGGTGCCCACCAGCGAGCAGGCGTACCCGACGGCGAGCGTGCGCCATGGGCCGAGGGTCAGCTCGGCGGTCGCGAAGACCACGAACACCTGGGCCAGCGCCCCCCAGACCGGCAGGCCCAGGGCCGGCACGAAGATCGAGACCGGGAGGCGCAGCAGGGCGACGTCCCACGGCTCGGTGGCCCGGACCACGCCTATCCGGGAGACCAAGGCCGCCCCGCTCGGGAACTGGTCGACCGCGGCGAACAGCAGCACCAGGCAGCTGGCGACCACGGTGAGGGTCAGTGCGGCGGCGCCCCTGGCCCGCAGCCGGGCGCGCGCCCGGCGGTAGAGCGGGCCCCACTCGCTCTCGGCCGCGCGCCGGATGCCGGGATGGTTCACGATGGTTCTCCAGTCCCGATCAGGCGCCGATGGTGGCCGCACGCCGGTCCGCGGCACCGGCGTGCGGTCGGCCGTCGGAGCCCGAGGTGCACGGCCGCAGCAGCGCGAAGTAGGACAGGGCCGGTCCGGACTGCCGGATGACGTGCAGGCCGACGGCGTTGGCGTGCCGGGCCAGGGCCGCCGGGCGGATCTGGTGGCGGTCGAAGAACTCGCCGACGACCAGGCGACCGGTCGGCTTGAGGACCCGGCGCAGCTCGCTCAGGGTGGCGGGGACGTCCGGGATCTCGCCCAGCGCGGTGACCAGGTAGGCGGCGTCGAACGTGGCGTCGTCGAAGGGGAGTTCGCGCGCGTCGGCCAGGGTGGGGACGATGGTGTCGAGGCCGGATCCGGCGGCCCGGCGCATCACGTGGTCGAGCATCTCCTGCTGGATGTCGACGATGTCCAGCCGGCCGTCGGCGCCGAGCCGGGGCGCCACCTGGAGCGACTGCAGCCCGGTGCCGGGACCGATCTCCAGCATCCGCTCGCCCGGCAGCGGCTGGAGCTGCTCGGCCAGCCGCTCCCAGGACAGGAACGGCAGTGGCAGGTCGAGCAGCCGGTGCTGCGCGTAGGGGTACGGCGCGGAGTCGGTCACCCACCAGGCGGTGGCCGCGGCCGCGGCCGAGGCGCCGGCAAGGGCCCAGATGCCGGCCTTGCCGAACGGGGCGCGCAGGGGTGAGGAGGGGTGGCGCATGGTTCTTCTCCAACGTCGGTCGTCGGCGTGGGGCGGAAGGCCGGTGGCCTTCACCGGTGGTTCGCGGTGGCGCTGCGGGGCGGCGCGCCTGCGCCGACCAGCACCGGCCAACTGCCCTCCAGCCAACAGCAGTTCGGCCGGGCCGGACACGTTGCCAGCCCACCGAACCGGGGTAGGGATAACCCACCTGTCAGTCCCGATGAACCGCCCGCGCACCGGCGGTGGCTCCTCGCTCCGCCGGATCACCCTCGCTCTGCCGGATCACCCTCGACCTGATCGGCGAGCCGGAGCGGCACGCGAAGATCGTCGTCGACCCCTCGCCGGTCGCCGGCTGACCGCCCGAACGACGGTGGCGTCCCCGGGAGATCCCGGGGACGCCACCGTCGTTCGCGGCACGGGTGTGCTCAGTGGACCGTGATGCGGCCGCGCGTGGTCTTCACCACCATGCTGTGCGGCGCGTCCGTGGCGGTGTTCGGCAGCGAGACGCTCGGCGCCTCCCAGGAGCTCTGCGCGTCGACGTGGTAGGTGGCGTCGTGAGGCACCTTGAGGTCGACCCCGCCGTAGCCCGTGGTGACCTTCAGGGAGGCGGGCGCCGCCGTGAAGGAGGCGCTGACCGCGCCGTCGGTGGTGATCACCTCGGCGTTCGGGGCGCTGCTGTCGGCGAGGGTCACCGCGCCGTTCGCGCTCCGCACGGTCAGCGGGCCGGACGACTGGTCCACCTCGACCCCGCCCAGCCCGGTGGTCAGATCCAGCCGGCCGGTCAGGCCCTTCGCCTGGATCCCGGCGTCCCCGGTGCTCACCTGCGCGGCCAGGCCGGCCGGCACCGTGATCCGCAGGTGCCCCGAGCAGTCACCGGAGCAGCCGGCGGTGACCGTGACGTCCGACCCGGACCGGGAGACGGAGACCTGCGGGACACGGCCCGTGTAGCTGCCGTCCATGGCCACCGTGACCTGCGAGGAGCCGTCCTGGTCGAGCGTCACGCCGAGTCCGTCGGTCCGGACCGTCACCTGGCCGGCGCCGGCCGCGTCCTGCTGCCAGTTGCCGCTGTACGGGTGCTGCACCGGAAGCAAGGCGACCACACCCCAACTGGCCACGGCGACGACCGCGACGAGGACGGCCAGCCCCATGAGGAAGCATCCGCGGCGCATCTTCGGTGTGGTACTGATCTCAAGCCCCCAGGTAGCGCAGAACGGCGAGCACGCGGCGGTGGTCTCCCGCCTCCTGCTGCAGATCGAACTTCACGAAGATGCTGCGGATGTACTTCTCCACCGCCGCCGTGCCGATCACCAGATCGGCCGCGATCCCGGCGTTGGAACGGCCCCCCGCCATGGCCGTGAGGACCTCCCGCTCGCGCGGCGTCAGGGTGGACAGCGGATCCCGCTGCCGGCTGCCGGCCAGCAACTGCTTGACCACCTCCGGGTCGAGGACGGTCTCGCCCGCGGCGACCCGGCGCAGCGCGTCCACGAACTCCTCGGCGTCCGACACCCGGTCCTTGAGCAGGTAACCGACCCCGTTGTCATTGGAGTTGACCAGGTCGATGGCGTAGCGCTCCTCGACGTAGTTGGAGAGCACCAGGACGCCGGTCTCCGGCCAGCGGGCACGTACCGCCAGTGCGGCGCGCAGGCCCTCGTCCAGGAAGGTGGGCGGCATCCGGACGTCCGTCACACAGGCGTCCGGCCGGTGTTCGGCCACCGCGCGCAGGAGTTGCTCCCCGTCGCGGACCGCGGCGACCACCTCGATCCCCTGCTCGCTGAGCAGCAGTTCGATGCCCTGGCGCAGCAGCGCGGAGTCCTCGGCCAGCACTACCCGCACGGCAATTCCACCTCGATCACGGTCGGTCCACCCACCGGACTGCTGATCCGGAACCGCCCGTCCACCCCGGACACCCGGTCCGCCAGACCGGTCAGACCCGTGCCGACCGCGAGGTCGGCTCCGCCACGCCCGTCATCGCCAACCGTAACGTCCAACCGGGCGCCCTCCCGCCGGATCTCCACCCAAGCGCGGGTCGCATGAGCATGCTTGGCCACATTGGTGAGCGCCTCGGTCACCGTGAAGTAGGCGACCGCCTCGATGGCGGAGGAGGGGCGCGGCTCCACCAGGACGTCAAGGCGCACCGGCACCGGAGCCAGCGCGGCGACGGCGGAGAGCGACGCCTCCAGGCCGCGGTCGGTCAGCACCGGCGGGTGCAGGCCACGGGCCAGGTTGCGCAACTCGGCGATGGTGCTGAGGGTTTCCCGCCGGACGTCCTCGACCAGCTTGTTGGTCTCGTGGTCACCGGACTTCTTCAACCGCGAGCTGACCCGGCCCAGGGTGATCGACATCGCCACCAGCCGTTGCTGGGCACCGTCGTGCAGGTCCCGCTCGATCCGTTTGCGCTCCGCCTCGGCGGCGTCCACCACCCGGGCTCGACTTTCCGTCAGCTCGGTCACCCGCTGCTCCAGTTCCATGCCGCGGGGCCGGGAGAGCAGTGCGACGGCCAGCGCGGTGTCCAGCGCCAGCAGGAGTTTGACCACCAGTGGGGAGAGGACCGCGCCGACCAGCAGCGCCACCGCCGCGACCAGCAGCGCCCGGGGCAGGGAATCCACCACGAACGGCCCGAGCTGGGCCTGGCCGCCGGGCAGGCCCCGGTAGTAGGCCGGAAGCAGCACCATGGTCAGCGGCACGGCCCAGGTCAGCGCCACCCCGACCACGGTCACCACCGCCACCGGCATCATCAGTACGAAGTAGCCGATCAGCCGCCAGGTGCAGAGGTTGTGGACGAGCGACTGCAGCGACTTGGCCAGCCGCCAGGAACAGACCGGCACCGGCAGCTCGTCGAGCTCCAGCCCGCAGGTCACGGCGAACCGGGCGCGCTCGACGGCGGCCAGCCGGAACAGCGCCCACCCCGCCGCCACCGTGAGCGGCAGGCCCACCAGGCCGGCCGGCGCCAGGCAGACGGCGGCGACCATCACGACCAGTACGACCAGTCCCGCCAGCGCCACCAGACCGTCGAGTACCAGGTGGATCGACGCCCACCACAGGACGGGGGAGGCCAGCGCACGCAGCGGATTGCCCGGCACCACCTCGCGGGGTGGCCGGGCGCCCGTCCAGGCTCTGCCGGTGGCACGGCCGACGATGTTCTCGGTCAACTGCTTCGGACCCGCTCTCGTGGGCGGTGCGGGCGGCGACCAGGTCACCGTCCGCACCTCGATTCGACAAGGGGACGGTACCCAACCCGACCACCCGTCGACAGCGAGGAGAGCCCACCGGCGGGGGGTAGGGTTTACCCCCCGTTCGGCCGGTGGGTTCACGCTGCCGACCCGGCGCCGCCCGGTGCGACATCGTGGGGTAGGGGGGTGCCCCCGCGGTCGACGGGCAGCGTGGCGGTGGCGGCCACCGCGACCGGCAGCGAGACGGTGGCGGCCACCGGGCGTTCATCCCCAGTTGTAGGATGACCGGGCAAGTGGTTGTAGGATGACCGACGGCCGATGAGTGGTGTGCGAAGGGAGGCCCGGTATGAGCAGCGGCGGCAACGGCCTGCAGGCGGCCGGGCGGCGTTCCCTGGTGGACACCGCGATCGACCGGCTGCGCGAGCAGCTGGCCGACGGGGCCTGGCCGGTGGGCTCGCAGATCCCCACCGAGCACGAGCTGGCCGAACAGCTGCAGGTCGGGCGGAACACCGTACGGGAGGCGATCCGGGTGCTGGTGCACGCCGGAATGCTGGTCTCCCGGCAGGGCGAGGGCACCTTCGTACGGTCCACGAGCGACCCGGCGGCGGTGCTGCGCGGCGTCCAGCGCTCGGGCATCCGGGACGTCCTGGAGGTCCGGGCCGCGCTGGAGACCGAGGGCGCCCGACTGGCCGCGCTGCGGCACACCCCCGAGGACATCCGGCGGATGCGGGCCGCGCTGGCCCGGGAGGCCGAGGTCTTCGCCCAGCACCCCGAGCGGGCCAGCCGCGAGGCCACCGTCGAGCACGACCTGGAGTTCCACACCGCCGTCGTCGAGGCCGCGCACAACCCGGCCCTGGCCGAGGTCTACCACTACTTCGGCGCCTCCGTGCGCGAGGCGATGACCTCCGCGTTCGGCGACCACGAGATGCCCGAGGCGGTCGTGGCCACCCACGAGGCACTGGTCGACGCGATCGAGAGCGGCGACCCGGACCGCGCCGAGACGGCGTGCCGCGCGCTGCTCGCCGAGCCCACCGCGGCCGTCGAGCAGCTGCTCGCGGCCATCGCGGCCCGGAAGTAGGACGGCGCGAGCCCCCCTTCCGTCCTCCCCGCGGCCGGTGGAGGCCTCCCTCCGCCGTGCCCGCACCACCCCTGATCCACGGAAAGAACAGCACACCCATGGCCGTCACCCGTGCCCAGCAGCCGGTTGTCACCGCTCCCGCCCCGCTCCCCGTCCGCGCCCGGCTGGCCCACCCCGCCCTGCTGCTGACCGGCATCCTGCTGGTCGCGCTGAACATGCGCGCCTGCCTGGCCGCCGTCTCCCCGATGGTCGCCGAGATCCAGCGGACCTTCGGGCTGTCCGCCACCGCGAGCGGGCTGATCACCACCGTCCCGGTGCTGTTCCAGGGCGTCGGCGCTCCGCTCACCCCCCGGCTGACCCGCCGGTTCGGCGCCGAGCGGGTCGTGCTGGGCGCGGTGCTGGTGCTGGGCGCGGGCGTGCTGCTGCGGGTGCTGCCCTCGGTGTTCGCGCTGTACGCGGGCTGCGTGGTGATCGGCGTGGCCATCGCGGTGCTGAACGTGTCGATGCCGGGCCTGGTCAAGCGGGAGTTCCCGGACCGCGCGGCCACCATGACCGGCGTCTACTCGACCACCATGCTGGTCGGCGCGACCCTCGCGGCCGGCACCTCCGTCCCGCTGGAGCACGCGCTCGGCGGCGGCTGGCGGGCCTCGCTCGGCGCCTGGTCGCTGCTCGCGCTGGTCGCCGCGGTGGCCTGGCTGCCGCAGGTGCTGCGCTCCCGGCAGGAGAAGGCGGCGGTGACCACCGCGACCCGGCCCGCCAAGCCGATCGAGGGCCTCTGGAAGCACCCGCTGGCCTGGCAGATCAGCCTGTTCATGGGCATCTCGTCGCTGCTCGTCTACACCCTGGTCGCCTGGATGCCGACCATCCTGGCCGACCACGGCATGGACCGCGGCCAGGCCGGCCTGGTCTTCGCCTTCTCCAACCTGGTCCAGGTGGCCGGCGCCTTCCTGGTGCCGCTGATGGCCGGCCGGATGACCAGCCAGCGCGCCCTGGCGGTCACCATGGCCGCCCTGAACGGGCTCGGCATCGCGATGCTGCTGGTCGCGCCGGTCTCCGGTGCCTGGGCGACGGCGGCCGTCCTCGGTGTGGCCCAGGGCGGTTCGCTGGGCCTCGGCCTGGCCTTCATCGTGCTGCGCACCGGCACCGCGGCCGGCGCCGCCCAGCTGGGCGGCATGTCCCAGGCGATCGGCTACCTGGTCGCGGCGGCCGGCCCGGTCGGCGCCGGCGCGCTGCACCAGCTCACCGGCGGCTGGGACGCCACCCTGGTGCTGATGCTGGTGCTGGTCCTGGTGGTCGGCGCGGCCGGCTTCGGGGCCGGACGCAACCGGACCCTGTAGGGCTAGGTGTTCTGTCCCGTGAGGTTGGGGATGCGGCTGGCGGGTGGTTTGCCTGCGAGTGCGGTGTGTCCGCGGTGGTGATTGTAGGTGTGGAGCCAGGCG
>NZ_JBVIFM010000043.1:12056-36606 GCF_055571335.1 Kitasatospora sp. NPDC030952 | reverse complement strand
TGATGCGGGACGCGAAGATCACCCAGATCTACGAGGGCACCAACCAGGTCCAGCGCATCGTGATGGCCCGCAACCTGCCGTAACGACCGCCCGACCGGCACCTGCCGAACGGCCCCCGACCGCTTCCGCGCGGTCGGGGGCCGTTTGTCGTCCGGCATCGAACCCTCCTGGACGGACCGGGCCCGCGAATGTCATAAATGATCGTCAACTTGTTTGCAGTGCAAGACGATTGCGGGAGCCGATCCATCATGAGCAGCACCCCCGAGCAGCACGCCGACGGCAAGGTCTGGCTGATCACCGGCGCCAACTCCGGCTTCGGCCAGGCGATCGCCGAGGCCGCGCTGGCCGCCGGTGACACCGTCGTCGCGGCCGCCCGCCGCCCCGAGACGCTGGCGGACCTCGCCGCCGCCCACCCGGGCCGGCTGGTCCCGGTCCGGCTGGACGTCACCGACCAGGAGCGGATCCCCGCCGTGGTCGCCGAGACCGTGCAGCGGCACGGCCGGATCGACGTCCTGGTGAACAACGCCGGGCGCGGCCTGATCGGCGCCGTCGAGGAGTACACCGACCGCGAGCTGCGGGACCTCATGGAGCTGCACTTCTTCGGCCCGGCCGCGCTCACCCGGGCCGTGCTGCCGCACATGCGGGCCCAGGGCGCCGGCGCCGTGGTGCAGATGAGCAGCATGGGCGGCCGCTTCTCCTTCCCCGGCGTGGGCGCCTACTCGGCCACCAAGTTCGCGCTGGAGGGGCTCTCCGAGGCGCTGGCCCAGGAGGTGGCCGGCTTCGGGATCAAGGTGCTGATCGTCGAGCCGGGCGCGTTCCGGACCGGCTTCGCGGGCGGCGGCGCGCTCGCCCACGCCACCCCGATCGAGGCCTACGAGCCGGTGGTCGGCCCGGTCCGCACCGGCCTGCCGGACTCCGACGGCAAGCAGCCGGGCGACCCGGTGAGGGCCGCCGAGGCGATCCTGACGGCCCTGGCCGCCGACCGGACCCCGCTGCGGCTGGTCCTCGGCTCCGCCGCCGTCGACGCGATCCTCGGCAACCTGGACGCCGCCCGCACCGAGACCGACACCTGGGCCGCCGTCGGCCGCGGCGCCGACTATCCGGCCGGGGCCTGACGCCCCGGGTAAACCAGGGGACGGCGGGCGGCCCGGTCTCCTAGGCTGCCCGCCATGCCCGACCTGCCCGCGCCGCCTGCGCTGCCCGACCTGCCCGGCTCGCCCGACCTGCCCGCGACGCGAGGCGCGCTCAGCCTCGCCCCGCTCACCCCCGAGAACATCGACGCCGCCCTCGCCCTGCGGGTGCGACCGGACCAGGAGGGCCTGGTCGCACCGGTGGCGACGTCACTGGCCGAGGCGTACGTGCACGGGGAGACGGCCTGGCCCCGGCTGATCCTGGACGACGGCCGGCCGGTCGGCTTCGTGATGGCCTTCTTCGACGTGACCTTCGACTCCGGCCGCCCCGACGTCGGCCCCCGCTCCGGCCTCTGGCGCCTGCTGGTCGACGGCGGGCGGCAGCGCGGCGGCTACGGCCGCTTCGCCGTCGAGCAGGTCTGCGCGGAGATCCGCCGCCGCGGCGGCACCCGCGCCACCGTCACCTACCACCCGGGCCCGGACGGCCCGGCCGGGTTCTACGCCCGGCTGGGCTTCCGGCCGACCGGCGAGCTGAGCGGCGACCAGGAGGTGGCGGAGGTCGGGCTGTAGGGGCTCATGACGGCGGGCGGCTCAATCGAGCAGCGCGGCGGCCTGCTCACGGGCCCGGCGCAGCCAGCCGGCCCGTTCGGCGGCGGAGGAGTCGGTGACGGTGCGGAACACCGTCCGCCGGACGTCGGTGACGCCGACGTACGGCAGCACGCAGGCCGCCCAGATCCGCTCCAGCGGGTCGCCGAACTCCTCGCGTTCCCGGGCCTCGGGGGTGTCCGAGGTGTTCAGCACCAGGGCCCGGCCGGCCCGCAGCAGTCCGGTCGGCTCGCCGTCGGCGGTGCCGAGCTTGTACGCGACGCCGGGGACCAGTACCCGCTGCACCCAGCCGGTCAGGACGGCCGGCGGCAGGCCCCACCAGTTGGGGTGGATCAGCACCAGCGCGTCCAGGGTGGCCACCTCGGCGCGGTGCAGGGCGAGTTGGGGATCGGCGGTGGCACCGGCGGCGTCGACCGTGCCGGTCTCCTCGGCGGTGAGCAGCGGCGCGAAGCCGTCCGCGTAGAGGTCGTGGGCGAGCACCTCGCAGCCGCGTCCGCGCAGTTCGTCCACCACGGCCTCGTGCAGCGCGTGGTTGAAGCTGCCCGGCCGCGGGTGTGCCAGGTAGACCCCGATCCGGCTCATGCCCCCGCCTTCGCTCATGTTCGGTCCCCCTCCGGGTGGTTGGAGGCCGATGCTACTGGTGTGCAGGGTGCGCACGCGCGCGCCTCGGGACTGTGTGCATGCGCACGCAATCTCGGTACGATGAACGCCATGGACCGCGCCGACCTCACCCTGGGCCCGCTGACCGAGCAGGACCACGCCTTCTACGGCCTGGTCTGGGCCGGCACCACCCTGGCCGCCCGGATCGACCGGGAACTCACCCGGGTGCACGGGCTGCCGCTGTCCTGGTTCGAGGTGATGCTCTGGCTCGACGGCCAGCGGGAGCCGGTGGCCGCCTCCGACCTCGGCGCCAAGACCATGCTCAGCCGCAGCCAGGTCTCCCGGGTGGTGGACGCCCTGGCCGGGCGCGGACTGGTGTCCCGGGCGCCCTCCGCCTCGGACGCCCGCTCGGTGCGGATCGAACTGACCGAACAGGGCCGCGCCGCCTTCGCCGAGGCCGACGCCACCCGCCGGGCCGTCCTCGCCCCGGTCTTCACCGACCGGCTGGACGCGGCGGACATCGCGGCCCTGGAAACGGTCTGGCGCAAGCTCAAGGCCTGAGCGCGCACCCCCGCGGGCCCCGCTTCCCGCCGGGCCGGCCTAACACGCCGCCGTGACCTCGGGCTCCGAGGGGGTGGCGCGCGACGCGGAGCCGCTCGTGCCATGATCCCTGCATGGGTTCCAACGTTTTCTTCGACATCACCATCAACGACGAGCCGGCCGGGCGCATCGTCTTCAAGCTGTTCGACGACGTCGTCCCGAAGACCGCCCGCAACTTCCGCGAGCTGGCCACCGGCCAGAACGGCTTCGGCTACGAGGGCTCCGGCTTCCACCGCGTGATCCCCGCCTTCATGCTGCAGGGCGGTGACTTCACCAACCACAACGGCACCGGTGGCAAGAGCATCTACGGCGAGAAGTTCGCGGACGAGAACTTCACGCTCAAGCACGACCGCCCGGGTCTGCTCTCGATGGCCAACGCCGGCCGCAACACCAACGGCTCGCAGTTCTTCGTCACCACCATCGTCACCGACTGGCTGGACGGCAAGCACGTCGTCTTCGGCGAGGTCGTTGAGGGCATGGACCTGGTGAAGAAGATCGAGGGCCTCGGCTCGCAGAGCGGCCGCACCTCGGCCGCCATCAAGATCGCCAAGTCCGGCGTCGTCGAGTAGTCACCCCCTCCACGTACCGCCCCGGAGCGGAAAGTCGGCCGGTCCGACTTTCGGCTCCGGGGCGGTGGTGCAACCGGGGGCGGGCACTGGGAAGGCGTACGAGGCGGTGGCGTCGGCGACAGACGAGTGCGGTGACGAGGGACATCCACTCATTGTGGCGATCCGGCCACCGGGAGGCGCGGCTACTTGACGTCCGGCACCGCGGTGTCGTTCTTGAAGGCCTCGAAGACCTGCTTGGACTTGGCGGCGTCCCACTGCACCGCGGACTCGCCGGTCCTGGTGTGGTAGTCGGCGTTGCCGATCGGGACGGTCATGGTCTTGCCGCCGCCGCCGTTGACGTCCTTCATGGCGAGGAAGAGCGAGCCCAGGTCGGTCAGTCCGCAGTCGTCGTCGACGATCAGGGTGCCGAGCGCCGAGTCGACCAGCGGGTAGAAGGTGAACGGGTCGAGCACGGTGCCCGGGGAGGCGGCCTGGCGGGCGAGGGCGCCGAGGAACTTCTGCTGGTTGCGCATCCGGCCGAGGTCCTGGTCGGCCATCTGGTGGCGCTGGCGGACGAAGGCCAGGGCCTGGGTGCCGTTGAGGGTCTGGTCGCCGGCCTTGAGGTCGAGGCCGGAGTCCCGGTCCTTGATGTCCTGGTCGATGTGCATCTCGACGCCGCCGACGGAGTCGACGATGCCGGCGAACCCGGCGAACCCGATCTCGGCGTAGTGGTCGATGCGGATGCCGGTGTTCAGTTCGACGGTCTGCACCAGGAGCCGGCCGTTGCCGGTGGCGAAGGCCGAGTTGATCTTCGAGGTGGTGGCCTTGACGGTCTTGCCGGCGCCGGTCCTGAACTCGGGGATCGGCACCCAGGAGTCGCGCGGGATGCTCATCAGGGTGTTCCCGTGGTCCCCGACGTGCAGGATCATCATCGAGTCGCTGCGCTTGCCCTCGACGTCGTGGCCGGTGTGCATGGTGTCCATCTGGGACTCGCTGAGGCCGTCGCGGCTGTCGGAGCCGACGATCAGCCAGTTGGTGCCCTTGCCGGCGGCCGGGCGGCCCGGGTAGTCGGCCAGCACGTTCTCGTGGTTGAGCTTGGAGTCCGCCCAGAACCAGGTGGACACCGAGGTCACCATGACGGCGATCAGCAGGCCGAAGACCGTCCACTTCACGATCCGCCGCCGCGGCCAGCGCCGGGCCTGGGCGCCGGTCGGCCGCGCACCGCCGGGACCGCCCGGGCCGCCGGGTCGACCGCCGCCGGGGCCGCCGGGGCCGCCCGAGCCCGGCCGTCCGGGGCCGCCGGGGGCGGCCTGCGGCGGGACGCCGCCGAGGCGGGACGGCGTCTCCGGCTGCCGCGGGCCGGGCGTGCCCGCCCCGCGGGGGTTCAGCGACGCCGGCAGCGGCGGCTCGGCCGCCGCACCGCCGCCGTTGCCTCCGTAGGGGTTCCCGCCGCCGCCCGGGCGGCCCTCCTGCCACGTGTTCATGCCGTCGAGGATGCCCGACCCCGCTCCGGCTGACTCCCCCCGGGGCCCCTGCCAGGCCTCTTGTAGCAGTTTTGATGCACGCGCCGGATCGCTCCGGCGCGAAACGCGCCCGTCACCCCCGTTCCGCTTGCCGAAACGATTCTTGACCGGTTCGAACGCACCGTGTTTGCATTTCGGACATGGACCAGGGTCGGGCACTCACGCGTCGGCGGCACGTCGACCTGCAGCGGGTGTCCGGTTCGCTCTGTCGTCGCTGAAGCGCGCCCGTCGAGCACACCGACCACCGTCCGCAGCAGCCGAGCAGAGGCCGCTGCGAAGCGCTCCGCTTCCAGCCAGAGGTGAACCATGGCCACCGTCCTGTCCGTTTCCGGCTCCCCCTCCGCCACCTCCCGCACCACCCGGCTGCTGCGCCACGTCGACGCGCGCCTGGTGGACCGCGGCCACCGGGTGATCCCCTTCGAGGCCCGCGGCCTGCCCGCGCACGCGCTGCTCTCGGGCGACTTCGACCACCCGGCGATCGTCGCCGTCACCGAACTGTTCGCCCGCGCCGACGGCGTGGTGATCGGCACCCCGGTCTACAAGGCCGCCTACTCGGGCCTGCTCAAGGCCCTGCTGGACGTCCTCCCGCAGTACGCGCTGGCCGGCAAGGCCGTCCTGCCGCTGGCCACCGGCGGCTCGTCCGCGCACGTCCTCGCGGTGGACTACGCGCTGCGCCCGGTGCTCAGCTCGATGGGCGCCGGCCACATCACCCAGGGCTGGTTCGTGCTCGACCGCCACATCACCGCCGGGGAGGACGGCCGGACCCTCGTCGAGTGCGAGACCGACGCCCGGCTGGTGCCGGTCGTGGAGGGCTTCGCCGACGCCCTCGAACGGTTGGCCGCACCGGTGCTGACCGGCTGAGCGGCGGCCCGCGCGACCCCGTACGGGGCGACCCCGAGACGGCCCGCGGCACCCCTTAGGGGGGAGGGGTGCCGTACCCGTAGAACCCTGGTTGCAGTGCTTCATTCCGACGGAGGACGAGCCGTCCGGAGCGGGCTCCTAACGTGGTTCTCACGTCCCCGCCCCTCCCCGAGCGGCCCGGTTCCGTCGGGTCCGCGGTCCGACCGTGTCGGGAGGGTGGGGGTCACAACGGGTGGGCCACTTCCGAGGAGAATCCAGTGACGACGGCAGCAGCCGTGTACGACCCCCAGCTTCCCGGCGGACCGTCCGCCGTCGCGGCCTCGGCCCGCCAGGTGACCAAGGCGTACGGATCGGGCGAGACCGAGGTGACCGCCCTCGACGCGGTCGACGTGGACATCCAGCGCGGCCGCTTCACCGCGATCATGGGCCCCTCGGGCTCCGGCAAGTCCACCCTGATGCACTGCCTGGCGGGCCTGGACACGGTCAGCAGCGGACGCATCCGGATCGGCGACACCGAGATCACCGGCCTCAAGGACAAGCAGCTGACCAGGCTGCGCCGGGACAAGATCGGGTTCATCTTCCAGGCGTTCAACCTGCTGCCGACCCTGAACGCACTGGAGAACGGATGAACGTCCTCGCGGCCATCGCGACGGACTGACCCGGCGACGGGGGACGTCGGGTCGACCCCACGGGGGAACCGGGGGAACCGGGGGGCGGGGGGCGGGTGCGAACGCGCGCCCGGCCCCCGCGCCGTGGGGCGACCAGGACCGTCCGGGCAAGCCCGTGGCACCCGGTGCACCCCGTCCCGCCGACCGGATCGGCCCTGTTCACCGCCGTTCACCCCGTGCGCCGAACCTGCGCCGAACCTGCACCGTTCCCCCGCCGATTCGGGCCCCGGGGAGCGGAGCGGTACGGTGATCTCGATCACGGCGCCGGTGCCGCCCTTCGGGGGACCGGGAACCGACGAACCGGGACGAGACGGAGACGTGTCGGCACCGGTACGGTTGGCCCCGATGAACACCAAGGCTGCTGAGGAGCTGCCGGCTGTTTCCGTGATCATGCCGGTGCTCAACGAGGAACGACACCTGCGCACGGCGGTCCGGCGCATCCTGAATCAGGAGTACCCGGGACCGATGGAAGTGGTGATCGCGCTCGGTCCCTCCACCGACCGCACCGCCGAGATCGCGGCCGAGCTGGTGGCCGAGGACCCGCGGGTGCGCACGGTGGAGAACCCCACCGGCCGCACCCCCGCGGGGCTGAACGCCGCGATCCGGGGCTCGCAGCACCCGATAGTGGTGCGCGTGGACGGCCACGGCCTGCTCACCCCCGGCTACATCGCCACGGCGGTCCGGCTGCTCGGCGAGATGGACGCGGCCAACGTCGGCGGCATCATGCACGCCGAGGGCGAGACCGAGTGGGAGCACGCGGTCGCCGCCGCGATGACCTCCAAGATCGGCGTCGGCAACGCGGCCTTCCACACCGGCGGCCTGGCCGGTCCGGCGGACACCGTCTATCTCGGGGTGTTCCGGCGCGAGGTGCTGGAGAAGCTCGGCGGCTACAACGAGGAGTTCATCCGCGCCCAGGACTGGGAGCTGAACTACCGGATCCGCCAGGACGGCGGACTGGTCTGGTTCACCCCGCAGCTGATGGTGACGTACCGGCCCCGGCCGTCCGTCCGGGCGCTGGCCAAGCAGTACAAGGACTACGGCCGCTGGCGCCGGGTGGTCACCCGCTACCACCGCGGCTCGGTCAACCTGCGCTACCTCGCCCCGCCGAGCGCGCTGCTCGCGGTGGTGCTGGGCCTGGTGCTGGGCGCAGCCGTCCACCCGGCCTTCCTGGCGGTGCCCGGCGTCTACCTGCTGGGCATCCTCGGCGGCTCGGTGGTCGAGGGCCGCGGCCTGTCGCTGCGGGCCAAGGCGATGCTGCCGGTGGCGCTCGCGACCATGCACCTCAGCTGGGGCTTCGGCTTCATCACCTCGCCCCGCTCGCTGGCCCGCCGGGTGATAGGGAGTGTCCGCCCGTCCGCCAAGGACGTGCTCTCCCAGACGGGTTGACCCGACCGGCCCGCACGCCGCGCCCCGGACCGGCTACCGTCGGTCCGCATGGGGACAGTTGAGGACGGCGCGGCCGCGGCCCGGATCGAACCGGGCGCGGACGTCGACGAGCGGGCCGCGATCGGCGCCGGCACCAGGGTCTGGCACCTGGCCCAGGTCCGCGAGGACGCGGTGGTCGGCGCGGACTGCGTGATCGGCCGCGGCGCCTACATCGGCCCGGGCGTGCGGATCGGCGACCGGGTCAAGGTGCAGAACCACGCGCTGGTGTACGAGCCGGCCGTGGTCGAGGACGGCGTGTTCATCGGTCCGGCCGCCGTGCTGACCAATGACCGCCACCCCCGCGCGGTCACCCCGGACGGCCGCCTCAAGGGTCAACTCGACTGGCACGCCGAATCGGTGACGCTTCGTCATGGCTGTTCGATCGGCGGCCGGGCGGTGCTGGTCGCCGGGGTGACGGTCGGCCGCTGGGCGCTGGTCGCGGCCGGGGCGGTGGTGCACCGGGACGTCCCGGACTTCGCCCTGGTGGCCGGGGTGCCCGCCCGCCGGATCGGCTGGGTCGGCCGGGCCGGCGAGCCGCTGCGCCCGGCCGGCCCGGGGCTCTGGAACTGCCCCCGGACCGGCGAGGGTTACCGCGAGGCGGACGGAACACTCAGGCAGTTGTAGTCACTTGGCGCAGACGTCCTCGTCGTCCGCCTGCACCCGCTGGAGGTCCTTGGGTGCCTCGGCCGGCTGCTGCGGCGCGGCCGCGAGGACGTCCTTGCCGAGCACCAGCAGCAGCGGGTCCTTCGGGCCCGCCTTCGGGTTGGGCCGGACGGCGTCCGCGGGCAGTCCGAGGGCGGCGGCCAGCGCGGCGGCCCCGGCCTCCTGGCCGGCCGGGTGGGACACCGTGGTGGTGGCGGCGGGCGGCGCGTCGGAGCCGACCGCGGCCCGGGCGAAGCCCTTGGCCTTGAGCTTGTCGACCGTCGGACCGGACTGTCCGCGGGTCCCGCTGCCGTTGCGCACCGTGACCTGGACGTCCTTGGCGTCCGCCGCCGGGGTGGTGGCGCTCGGCGCCGCCGGGGCCGGCGCGGCCGGGGTGGTGGCGTCGGCGGGCGGGGTGGCCGTCTCGGTCAGCGAGCGGTCGCCCGCGATCATCGAGAAGACCTGCCCGGCGTCAGGCTGCTTCAGTATCAGCCGGTCCTTGTCCTTCGGGTCCTCCAGCACCGGCACGGTGGTGAAGGTGATGTTCTTGGTGTCCACCTTGCTGATGTCCTGGGCCAGGTCCTTCAGCTTGTCGACGCTGCCGATGCCGGAGTCCACGGTGAGCGCCTTGGTGGCGGCGTCCGCGAGCTGGTAGAGCTTGCTCGGGCTGGTCAGGGTGTCGCCGCTCTTGACCTTGCGGATCATCGAGCTGATGAACTGCTGCTGGAGCGGGATCCGGGTGAGGTCGCCGCCGAAGCCGACGGCGTGCCGGGTGCGGACGAAGGCCAGTGCCTCCTCGCCCTGGACGACGTGGCGGCCCTTGGACATCTTCAGGTGCGAGTCCTTGTCGTCGATGTCCTTGGCCGCGCAGACCTCGACCCCGCCGACGGCCGTGGAGAGCGTCTTCACCGCCTCGAAGTTGACCTGCACGAAGTGGTCGACCCGGATGCCGGTCACCTTCTCCACGGTCTTCCAGGTGCAGCCCGCGTCGCGCCCGTCCTGGCCGAGGCTGTTGTTGAACATGTCCCGCGCCGAGCCCGGGATCTTCTGGCCCTTGTCGCTCTGGCACTCCGGGATCGGCACCATCAGGTCGCGCGGGATGCTGACCACCGTCGTGTTGGAGCGGTCCTTGGCGACGTGGAACAGCAGGGTGGTGTCGGCGTGCCCGGTGCTGCCCGCGTCGCCGTACTCGCGCCCGAGGCCCTGCCGGCTGTCGGTGCCGATCACCAGGATGTTCAGCGCGTCCCCGGCGGCCTTGGGCCGCTCCTCCTCGTTGCCGAGCTGGACCTTGACCGAGGTCAGGTTGCTGTTGAAGTGCTGGTACAGGTAGTACGCCCCGCCGCAGCCCGCGACCATCACCAGGGCGCCGGTCCCGGCCGTCCACTTGAGCACCCGTCGGCGCCGCTGCCGTTTGGCGGCGGCGGCCGCCCGTCGCCGGCTGTCCCGGCGGCCCTCACCGGCGGGCGCGGCGGGCGCCGCCGCGGGGTCGGCGCCCCTGCGGCGCTGCTGCCGGGGGATCCCGTCAGCCGGGTCGGTCCGGTACTGACCGGTTTCCGGCTGTTCCTCGTACACGGGGAATCCCCACCTCCGACCGGTCACGGCTGCGGTCCGCCCGTACTGGCGGCCCGATCCGGACACACTAGACGAGCCGCACGGCCTCATCGTTCCGGGTGTGATCTCCGTCATGCGGGAGCAATGCGTCGGTAAAGCGGCAGCCGGGTACGGCATTTCCCCGAGGGCGCCGCCGACCTGCGGCGCGGCCCCGGTCAGCGCTGCGCGCAGGCGTCCACGTCGGCGGTGCGTCCCTCGAAGGTGGGCGAGGCGCTCGCCGAGGGTGACGCCGCGGTCCCGTCCGAGCCGGTGCCGAAGGCGGTGCCGGTGCCGGAGGCGGCTCGCGGGCTCGCTCCGGCGTCCGGCGCGGGCGGCCGGACGGCGATCTGCCGGTCGTCGCGCAGCGCGTCGAACAACTGGGTGGTCTGCGGCTGGACGAACTCGTCCCGGTCCGAGTCGTAGCGGTACGGGCGGCGCGGCGCGGTCAGGAACACCACGTCCGGCGACGGGATGCCGCGCAGGTTCTGGGTGAGGTCGTACAGCGCGCCGAGCGAGGACAGGCCGCCGTCCGCCTTCACCGAGGAGGTGGCCGCGTCCAGCACCGGCCACAGCTTGGCCGGGTTCAGCAGCACCCCCTGCGACTGCACCTTGCGGATCAGCGAGGCCAGGAACTGCTGCTGACGGCCCATCCGCTGGGTGTCGGAGCCGTCGCCCAGGCTCTCCCGGACCCTGACGTAGCCGAGCGCCTGCTCGCCGTGCAGCATCTGGCGGCCGGCCGGGAGGTCCAGTTTGGCGTCCTTGTCGTGGATCGGCTGCGGCACGCACACCTCGACCCCGCCGATCGCGTCGACCATGGTCTTGAAGCCGCTGAAGTCGAGGATCACGTAGTGGTCGATCCGGATCCCGCTCAGCTGCTCGACGGCGCGGATCGAGCAGGCCGGACCGCCCAGCTCGAACGCCCAGTTGAACTGCATCGTCCCCGGCTTGCTGCGGCTGCCGTCCGGCTTCTCGCAGGAGGGCACGGTGACCATGACGTCGCGCGGGACGGAGACCGCCGTCGCGTGCTTCCGGTCGGCGGCCAGGTGCAGCAGGATCGTGGTGTCCGAGCGCTGGGTGCCGGTCCGGCCGCCGTACGAGGAGTTGCTGCCGGAGCGGTCGTCACTGCCGATCAGCAGGATGTTCTCGGCGCCCCCGGCCCCGGCCGTACGGCTCGGGCGTTCGGCCTCCAGCTTGGCCAGCAGCCGGTCGGTGGCCGAGTCCGTCCGGATGTTGCCGTCCAGTTTGCGGTACGCGATCCAGAGCAGCACCCCGGTCGCGACCAGCAGGAACGCGACGACGCCGGCGGTGATCATCAGCCACCGCCGGCGCCTGCGCGGGCGTCCGGGTGCGCTCGGGGGAGCGTCCTTCGGGGGAGTCTCGTCGGTCGGGGGGTGCTCGGTGTCGTCCTCGGCCATGGCAGGGATCCCTACCCGCCGGGCCGCCGCCGGGGTCAGCCCAGGCGCACAGTCACCCGTTCGGATTCGGCCCGCTTCTCCCACTGCCCGTCGTCCAGGCCCTGGGAGTTGCGGCAGAGCACCACCGAGGCGCCCGCCGCCAGCGGGGCCAGCAGACCGGCCTCCAGACCGGTCCAGTCGTCGAAGGAGAGGGTGGACATCACCCGGTCCCCGGGCTTGAGGCCGAGGCGCACGGCGCCCTCCCGGGCCAGCGCGACGGTCTGCTCACCGGTCAGCTTCAGCGGCAGCCCGTCCACCGAGGTCTCCAGGGCCGGGCCGTCCGGGGCGACGGGGGAGTAGGGGGCGAAGCGGTCGCCCTGACCGGGCACCTCGGCGGCGTAGTCGAGGAAGCCGTCCGGGCGGTGCGGGAAGCGGCCGCCGAGCGGGCGCAGGGCGAGCGCCACCCGCTCGCCCTCGCAGGCCTGGGCGGCCTCCAGGCCGTCCGGGCCGCTCACCACCAGGTCGGCGGCGGCCGGGTCGCCGGCCGGCACCGCCGTCACGCCGACCGACCAGCAGGCCAGCAGCCAGACGGCGCTCTGCCAGTGGGCGGGCAGCAGCAGCGCGGCGCGGTCGTCCGGGCCGGCGTTCAGTTCGTCCTGGAGGAGGTTGGCGGTCTTGGCGACCCAGTTGTCGAAGGTCCGGGCGGAGAGTTCCACCCGTTCACCCGTGGCGTCGTCGTAGAAGGTGACCAGCGGGGCCGCGGGATCGACCGAATGGGTGCCGCCGCGCAGGTAGGCGTGCAGCAGCTCGACGGGGGTGCGGGCATCGGCAGCGAATGGCGCAGTCATGGTGCGCCCCAGCCTACGGCCTTCGGGTGGCAGGCCGGGAGGGGCGGCCAGGCGGGCGCGAGGCGGCGTGGCGAGCGGTCCGGTTTGCGGCGACGATCCCCCTTATGCACCTCTCACGCAAAGCTGTGCGCCTTTCAGACCCGGCCGTGCACCCCTCGAGCAGAACCGTGCGCCTCCCGTTCCCGGCCGCGCTGCTCGCCGGCTGCACCGCCGCCCTGCTGCTCCAGCCCGCTCCGGCCGCCTCCGCCGTGCCCCTTGCCCCCGCCGGGCAACAGGACTTCCCCGGCGGCGGGACGACCGTCTCGCTCCCGCTGCCGGCCGGGGCCGGGCTCGCACCGAGCACCACTCGGCCGTTCGAACTCCTCGGCGTCGGCTGGGACGGACCGGCCGGCGCGCTGGCCGGCGGAAGCCTCCGGGTCCGTACCAGGGACGCGGCCACCGGCCGCTGGGGCGACTGGCACGCCCTGGAGGCCGACACCGAGGACGGCCCGGACCGCGCCCCGCACGGCGCCACCGCCCCGCTGTGGACCGGCCGCAGCGACGGCATCGCCGTCGAGGTCCGGCCCGGCCCGGCCGGACCGCCGCCCGGACTGCGGCTCGAACTGGTCGACCCCGGCGCCGGCGCACCCGCGTCCGCCGCCCCCCGGACCGTGCCCGCCGGGCCCGAGGCCGTCGACGGCGCCCACCAGGCGCCGCGCCCGGGGATCGTCACCCGGGCCGGCTGGGGCGCCGACGAGTCCATCCGCGAACCGGGCTTCGAGTACACCGGTCCGGTTCGCGAGGTCTTCGTCCACCACACCGCGACCGCCACCGACTACGCCTGCAGCGACGCCCCCCGGGTGATCAGGTCGATCTACCAGTACCACGTCAAGACCAGTGGCTGGCGGGACATCGGCTACAACTTCCTGGTCGACCGCTGCGGCACCATCTACGAGGGCCGGGCCGGCGGAGTCGACCAGCCCGTCCACGGCGCCCACACCCTGGGCTTCAACACCGACTCCTCCGGCGTCGCCGCGATCGGCACCTTCGTGGACGCCACCCCGCCCCAGTCCCTCCTGAACGGCATCGCCGCCCTCGCCGCCTGGAAGCTCGGCCTCCACGGCCAGGCCGCCGGCGGCCACACCAAGCTCACCTCGGCCTCCGACGCCAGCCGCTACCCCAAGGGCACGGTCGTCGACTTCGACGCCATCTCCGGCCACCGGGACGCCTTCAATACCGAATGCCCCGGCAAGGCCCTCTACGCCCGGCTCCCCGCCCTGCGCTCGGCCGCGGCCGGGCTGCAGGCGCCGTAGGGCCTGGCCCGTCCTCTGGACCCCAGCCGCCGAACTCCCGCCTCCCGCAGGGCCGTTCCCGCGCGCGCCCCGGCCTGTCGGCGCCCCCGCGTATCGTTCATAGCCCCAGGGACCACAGGAGGCGACGGCAGTGACGGGCGGCGGCGAGGCGGTACGGCGCTGGCGGCCGGGCTTCCCGCTCGACCCGGTCCGGACGTTGCTGCCGCTGCGCCGGGGCCCGGCCGACCCCTCGTACCGCACCACCGGCGACGGCGCCGTCTGGCGCGCCTCCCGCACCCCGGCCGGGCTCGGCACCCTGCGGGTGCTGCCGCACCCCGGCGCGGGCGAGGTGGAGGCGTGGGCCTGGGGGCCGGGCGCCCAGTGGCTGCTGGAGCGGCTGCCGGTGCTGCTCGGCGCCGAGGACCACCCGGAGGCGCTGGTGCTGCCGCCCGGTCCGCTGCGCGACGCCCAGCGCCGCACGGCGGGGGTGCGGCTGACCCGGACCGGCCTGGTCCTGGAGTCCCTCGTCCCGGCGATCCTGGAGCAGAAGGTCACCACCGACGAGGCCTACCGCGCCTGGCGCACCCTGCTGCGGGACTTCGGCGCACCGGCGCCGGGGCCGGCCGAGGGCATGCGGGTGGCGCCGTCGGCCCGGGAGTGGGCGATGGTCCCGAGCTGGGAGTGGCACCGGGCGGGCGTCGACCCCAAGCGCTCGGCGACGGTGCTGCGCGCGGTGCGGTTGGCGCCGCGCCTGGAGGAGGCCTCGGCGATGGGCCACGAGGAGGCCTTCGCCCGGCTGACGGCGGTCCCCGGCATCGGCGTCTGGACGGCCGCCGAGACCCTGCAGCGCAGCAACGGCGACCCGGACGCGGTCTCGGTCGGGGACTTCCACCTGCCCAACCTGGTCGGCTGGGCCCTGGCCGGCCGCCCCCGCAGCGACGACGCCCAGATGCTCGCCCTCCTGGAGCCCTACCGCCCCCACCGCCACCGGCTCTGCCGCCTCCTGCTGGCCACCGGCACCCACGCCCCCCGCTACGGCCCGAGGCTCACCCCCAACGACCACCGCCGCCGCTGAGCGACGGCGGCGGGAGCGGGGGAGCGGCGGGGAAAGCCCTACCGGACCTCGATGAAGGCGTCGGCGCTGCGGTCCGGGCGGGCCCGGGGCGGTTCGGCCGGGCGGCCGACGGCGATGGCGCCCATCGGGTCCCAGTCGTCCGGAAGGTCCAGGGCGGCCCGGACGGTGTCACGGCAGAACATCGTGGAGGACACCCAGGCGGAGCCGTAGCCCTCGCCGGTGAGGGCGACCAGCAGGTTCTGCACGGCGGCGCCGGCCGCGACGGTGAACATCTCCCGCTCGGCGGTGGCCCGGCGCCGGTCCGGGTAGTCGTGCGAGCCGTCCGTCACCAGGCAGGGCACCACCAGGTACGGCGCGTCGCGCAGGACGTCGCCGCGGGCGGTGCGCCGGGCGATCCTGGCCTCGTCCCAGCCGTCGAGTTCGCGCAGGTCGCGCTGCCAGGCGGCGAGCATGGCGTCGAGCAGCCGGGTGCGGGTCCGGGCGGACTCCAGCAGGACGAAGCGCCAGGGCGTGGTGTGGTGCGGGGCGGGCGCGGTGACGGCGGCGGCCACCGCGCGCCGGACGGCGGCCGGGTCGACCGGCTCGGCGGTGAAGGAGCGGACGGTGCGCCGCAGGGTGACGGCCTGGCGCAGCGCCTCGGAGGTGCCGAGCCGGAACATGTCGTCGGCGGCGGGCCGCACCAGCGGCCGGGTGCCGGCGCCGTCCTCGGTGGTGACCAGGTGGCCGAGCCCGCGCACCACGGCGACCGGCACGCCGCTGGCCTTGCCCTTGACCAGGTCGGCGGCGGCGGCCAGTTCGTCGGCGGTCGCCGTGACGGTGAGCGCCAGCTCGTTGCCGTGGCTGTCGGTGCGCCCCCGGTGGTCCTCCAGGACGGACAGCCCGGCGGCACCGATCGCGACGTCGGTGAGCCCGTTGCGCCAGGGCCGGCCGAAGGTGTCGGTGACGACGACGGCCAGTCGGCAGCCGGTGAGCTGCTGGAGCCGGGTGCGCAGCGCCCGCGCCGAGGCGTCCGGGTCCTCGGGCAGCAGCAGCACGGTGCCGGGGGCGGTGTTGGAGGCGTCGACTCCGGCGGCGGCCATCACGAAGCCGTTGCGGTTCTCCACGATCCGGGCCGGCCCGCGCCGGGCGACCACCCGGACGGTCTCGGCGTCGATCGCGGCCTCCCGGTCGACGGCGTGCAGCAGCCGGCCCTCGGCCTTGCTGACGATCTTCGAGGTGACCAGCAGGATGTCGCCGTCCCGGTACGTCCCGGCCTTGGCGATCAGTCCGGCGAGGTCGGCCCCGGCCTCGATCTCGGGGATCCCGTCGACCCCCAGGACCTCCAGCGCCGCCGTCACCTCCGGACCTGCTCCGCCAGTGCCAGCGCCGCCCGGGCCATCTCGGCGGTGGCCTCGACGTCGGTCATCAGCAGCGGGACGGCCCGGCAGGCGATCCCGGCGGCCTCGACGGCGTCCACGGCCCCGGCGTCCGCGGTGTCCACCAGCCAGCCGTCGATCAGCGCGGAGCCGTAGTTCAGCGCGACCGCCTCGGCGGTGGCCTCGACGCCGACGGCGGCGAGCACCTTGTCGGCCATGCCCCGCACCGGCGCCCCGCCGATGATCGGGGAGAGCCCGACCACCGGCGCCGGGGCGGCGGCGACGGCCTCCCGGATGCCGGGGACGGCGAGGATGCTGCCGATCGAGACCACCGGGTTGGACGGCGGGAAGAGGATGACGTCGGCCTCGGCGAGGGCCTCCAGCACGCCGGGCGCGGGCTTGGCGGTGTCCGCGCCGACCGGGATGATCGCCTCGGCGTCCACGGCGGCGTGCAGCTTGACCCAGTACTCCTGGAAGTGGACCGCCCGGGTGCCCTGCTCGTCGGTGATCCGCACGTGGGTCTCGACCCGGTCGTCGCTCATCGGCAGCAGTCGCACGCCGGGCCGCCAGCGCACGCACAGCGCCTCGGTGACCTGGCTGAGGCTGTACCCGGCGGTGAGCATCTGGCTGCGGACGAGGTGGGTGGCGAAGTCCCGGTCGCCGAGCCCGAACCACTCGGGGCCGACGCCGTACTCCTTCATCTCCGCCTTGATGGACCAGGTCTCGTCGGTCCGGCCCCAGCCCTGCTCCTCGTTGATGCCGCCGCCGAGGGTGTACATCACGGTGTCGAGGTCGGGGCAGACCTTGAGGCCGTAGAGGTGGATGTCGTCGCCGGTGTTGCCGATGACGGTGATCTCGTCCTGCGGTCCGACCGCCGCGAGGAGTCCGCGCAGGAAGCGCGCCCCGCCGATTCCGCCTGCCAGTGCCACGATGCGCATGGGGTCATCCTGCCACGGTCGGACTCCTCGTCAGCCCGCCCTCAGCGCCGCTCGGACTCCGCCGCGTGCGCGTGCTGTTCGGGGACGGCGGAGGCGGCGCCGTACTGGTTCATCTCGGTCAGGCCCGGGGTGTAGAGGTGGATGGAGACGGCGGGTTCGAGCGCGCCGTTGACCACCTCGTGCAGGTAGCCGGAGGAGAACACCCGCTGTCCGCCGGGGCGCAGGGTGCGGGCGGCCTCGCCGCTGTGGGTGAGGGAGCGTTCGATCAGCTCGCCCCGGACGACGGTCATCACGCCGGAGGACTCGCCGTGGTCGTGGAAGCCGCTGCTCTGGCCGGGCAGCCAGCTGAGCAGCCAGACCTCGTAGCCGGGGCCGGTCTCCAGCCGGGCGTACCAGCGGGTGAGGGCGTCGTAGCGGACCAGCGGCTCCCAGCGGGCGCGGTCGGCGGCGATCTCGCGGACCAGCCGGGCGTACCCGGCGACGGTGGTGGGGTGGGCGGGCAGGTCGGTGCGGGCCAGGTGCGGGAAGGCGAGCGGGTCGCCGGCGATGGAGACGTCGCTGAGGCCGTCGGCCCAGCGGTGCTGGTCGGCGCGGCCGGGGGTGCGGGTGGTGGAGAGGCCGCGGCGGGCGAGCTTGTTGCGGTCGCGGTTCCGCTTGCGGATGCGGATCATGCGCACGGGAGTCGTCCTCGGATGGGTCGGCTGGTCGGGGAGCAGCCGGATCCGGGATGTCCTGGGGCGGGATCTCGCGGGCGGCCTCTGTGCTTCCTGGTGGCGGCGCGCGGTGGGACGCGGGCGCCTAGATACAGCAGGAACAGAGGCGACAACAGGAGTTCACGGCACGGCGGAGCGTGGAACCGCTCCGGGGGCTGGCGAACTCTGACATAGAGCACAGGACACCGCATGCGCGGGGCCGGTGTCAAACCGAATGATGCGGCATTCGAGTGGGTTAGGTCCGGATCTTGCCCGGATGGGGTGATTCATCACTCTCTATGTTTCGATGGGAAGAACGCCGGGAAGGCAGGCCGATGACCGGCCTGTGCCGGTGACCGTGCGTCACCCGGCAAGTGGTTGCGAACGTTTCTGTGCCATCCGGGGCTTTCGGGCCGAAGGTCTGATGTGTCCGGATATGCACACTATTCGTAACGGCTTGGTGCCAGGGAGTGAATCCCGGCCTCAATACCAGAGCTCGGCTTGACTGGGCCAGAGTGACGCAACTGTAATTTCACTCGTGTCGTCAGCCGCACGAGGCAACGGCAACCACGGGGACGCCAAGTAGGGGCAGAGGAGGCGCGCCACATGAGCGAGCTCTTTGAGCTGTTGATCGGGGATGGCATCACGGAGGAAGAGGAGGAATTCGGTTGGCAGGAGCGCGCGTTGTGCGCCCAGACCGACCCGGAGTCCTTCTTTCCCGAGAAGGGCGGCTCGACCCGCGAGGCCAAGAAGGTCTGCCTCGCCTGCGAGGTCCGCTCGGAGTGTCTGGAGTACGCGCTCGCCAATGACGAGCGCTTCGGCATCTGGGGCGGCCTCTCCGAGCGCGAGCGCCGCCGGCTCAAGAAGAGCGCGGTCTGACCGGGGTGATCCCCGGCCCCCGCTGACCCTCCGCCAGCCGCGGACCGTCACAAAGCTGTACGAGCGCCTCACCGCGACGGTGGGGCGCTTTCGTGCTCCCGGGACCGCCTCCGCCCGTGCCGGACCCCGCTTCTTCACCGCCTCCGCACCGGCACCGGGCACGAGGCGGCCATCCGGAGCCGTTAGTGTGGTGCGCCATCCGGTTGCCGTTCACCGGCTGTGTCCACCGAGAACTGGGGCCCGCGCACTCGATGACCGTCTACAGCCACCAGAGCGGCTTCACCGCTTCCAGGCCGCCCGCCTACCCGCGTCACCTGGTCACCGCGGTGATCGTCTCGCACGACGGCGCCCGCTGGCTGCCGCAGGCCCTGGCCGGCCTGCTCGGCCAGGACCGCCAGGTGCAGCGGATCCTCGCGGTCGACACCGGATCCACCGACAACTCCCCGCAGCTGCTCGCCGACACCCTGGAGGACTGGCTGCCCGAGAGCGGTCCGCTGGCCCTCGGCCGCCGGGTCGGCTTCGGCACCGCCGTCGCCGAGGCCGTCTTCAACAGCCCGCCGCTGCGCCCGGAGGACCTCCCGTACAGGCTCGACCCCTCCGGCTACGACCCGGTCACCGGTGGCTGGGACGACTTCGGCGACCCGCTCGCCCAGGAGGACGACCTCGGCCGCGGCGGCCCGCGCGAGACCCAGCCGGTCGAGTGGCTCTGGCTGCTGCACGACGACTGCGAGCCGCAGACCGACGCGCTGCGCCGCCTGCTCCAGGTCGCCGACTCCACCCCGAGCGCCGGCGTGGTCGGCCCCAAGCTGCGCAGCTGGTACGACCGCCGCCAGCTGCTGGAGGTCGGCGTCACCATCGCCCGCTCCGGCCGCCGCTGGACCGGTCTGGACCGCCGCGAGCAGGACCAGGGCCAGCACGACCAGGTCCGCCCGGTGCTCGCCGTCTCCAGCGCGGGCATGCTGGTGCGCCGGGACGTCTTCGAGGAGCTCGGCGGCTTCGACCAGGCCCTCCCGCTGATGCGGGACGACACCGACTTCTGCTGGCGGGTCAACGCCGCCGGCCACCGCGTCGTGGTCGCCCCCGACGCCGTGCTCCGGCACGCCGAGGCGGCCAGCCGCGAGCGCCGCGCGATCGACTGCGGCCCCGCCCACCCGCACCGGGTGGACAAGGCCGGCGCCGTCTACTCCCTGCTCGCCAACTGCAAGGGCGCGCTCTTCCCGTACGTGCTGCTGCGCCTGGTGCTCGGCACCCTGGTGCGGGCCGTCACCAACCTGCTCGGCAAGGACCCGCGCCAGGCGGTCGACGAACTGGCCGGCCTCGGCCACGAACTCGTCCGCTTCCCACGGCTGTTGGCCGCGCGCAAGCGCCGGGCCCGGACCCGTGCGGCGGACGCCCTGGACGACCGCACGCTCTTCCCGGCCCCCGGCGCCACCACCCGGCTGGCCGTCGAGGGCGTCATCGGCTCGCTCGGGATAGGGGGCGGCGACGACTCCGGCAGCCGGCACGGCTCGGTCGAGGCCGGCGGGGACGAGGACGGCGAGGACCTCGTCGTCGAGCAGTTCGCGCTGATCAAGAAGCTGGCCCGGCGCCCCGCGCCGGTGCTGTTCGCCGCCCTGCTGGTGTTCGCCCTGATCGCCTGCCGCAGCCTGCTCGGCAGCGGCGAGCTGTTCGGCGGCGCGCTGCTGCCCGCCTCCGACGGCGCGAGCGGCCTCTGGGCGATGTACGCGGACGCCTGGCACCCGATCGGCACCGGCTCCACCGCCGCCGCACCGCCGTACCTCGGCGTGCTCGCGGTGCTCTCCTGGCTGCTGTTCGGCCACGCCGACCTCGCACTGACCCTGCTGGTCGTGCTCACCGTCCCGCTCGCCGCGGTCAGCGCCTACCTGGTGTCCCGCCCGCTGCTGGACTCCAAGCTGGTCCGCGCCTGGGCCAGCGCCACCTACGCCCTGCTGCCCGCCGCGACCGGCGCGCTCGCCCAGGGCCGGATCGGCACCGCCGTGCTCGCCGTGCTGCTGCCGCCGCTGGCCCGCGCCGCCGCGATCTCGGCCGGCCTCGGCATCCGCCGGGAGAGCGCCGCCAAGGGTGCCCGGCCCGGCTGGCGGCCGGTCTGGATGACCGTCCTGCTGCTCACCCTGGCCACCGCCTTCGTGCCGCTGACCTGGGCACTCGCCGTACCGCTGTGCCTGGCCATGCTGGTCTTCGCGGTGCTGCGCGGCGGCGCCCTCGGCTCCGGCGGGACCGCGCTGCGGCTGCTCGGCCTGCGCGTCCTGGTGATCCTCGCGGTGCCCGTCACACTGCTCGCCCCCTGGTCGCTGAAGGTGCTGTCGCACCCCCAGTGGCTGCTGCTGGAGGCCGGGTTGCCCGGTCTGCACGGCGCCGGGGCGAGCGGGGCCGGCCTGCTGCTGGTCAACCCCGGCGGTGCCGGGGTGCCGCCGGTCTGGCTGTCCGCCGGTGTCGTCCTGGCCGCGCTGGCCGCGCTGCTGCGCGCCGACCGGCGCCGGGCGGTGCTCGCCGCCTGGGGCGCGGCCGGTGCCGGACTGGTCTTCGCGGTCGTGGTGGCGGGCACCTCCGTCACCCCGGCCTCCGGCGGCCAGCCGGTGCCCGCCTGGGCCGGCCCGGCCACCCTGATCGCCGGGATCGCCCTGCTCGCCGCCGCCGCGATCGGCGCCGACGGCGCCAACGCCCGCGTCGCCGGGATCGCCTTCGGCTGGCGCCAGCCGGTGGCCGCCCTGGTGGTGGCCACCGCCGTGCTGGCCCCGCTGGGCACCGGCCTGTGGTGGGCGCTGACCGGCGCCGGCGGTCCGCTGCAGCGCTCCCAGGCCGACCAGGTGCCCGCCTTCATCGCCGAGGAGGCGGGCACCACCGACCGGGCCCGCACCCTCGTCGTCACCGGGCAGAAGGGCGCCGTCCGCTACACCGTGGTGCGCGGCTCCGGCCTGACCCTCGGCCAGGCGGAGTCCACCGTCGACCCGGCGACCGGCACCCAGGACGGCCTGAACAAGATGGTCGGCAGCCTGCTGGCCGGCTCCGGCGCCGACCAGGCGAACGCCCTGGCCGGCTACGGCATCGCCTACGTGCTGGTCGAGCGGCAGGCCGTCGCCGCGTTCAAGGACGTCCTGGACACCACCCCCGGCCTGGTCAAGGCCAACCAGGAGGGCGACACCGCGCTCTGGCAGGTCAACGGCGCCCCCGCGGTGCGCGCGGTGATCACCGCCCCCGGCGCCAACCCGGTGGTCGTCCCGGCCGGGGTCCGCGACCTCGCCACCACCGTCCCGGCCGGCCCGGACGGCCGGGTGCTGCGGCTCGCCGAGTCCGCCGCCCCCGAGTGGAAGGCCACCGTGGACGGCACCGCCCTGGAGTCCGTCACGGTCGACGGCTGGGCGCAGGGCTTCAAGCTCCCGGCCGCCGGCGGCAAGCTGAGCGTCACCCGGGAGGGCAGCCTCGCCCACACCGGCTGGATCTGGGCGCAGGTCGTGCTCGGCCTCACCATCCTGGTGCTGGCCCTGCCCGGCCGCCGCAGCCACAAGGACGACGACCTGCCCGAGGAGGTGGTGGCCGCCGCCGCGCTGGCCGCCGCCCAGGCGCAGACCCCCGTCCCCGGCAGCCGCCGGGCCCGCCGGATGGCCGAGCGCGGCGAGGGCGGCGAGCCCGGTGCCGAGGAGGCCGGGGTGTACGAGGGCCGGCCGGGCGCGATCCCGCCGCAGCCGACCGGCGAGCCGGTGGCCGGGGCGGTCCAGGAGACCGAGCCGTACACCGACCCGTACCAGACGTACCAGCAGGCCGACCCGTACAGCTACGACCAGTACCCGGCCCAGCAGCCGGTGGCCGCGCCGTACGGCAATCAGGGCTACGACGGCCAGGGCTACGACACCCACGGGTACGACGGGCAGCAGCAGGGCTACCCCCAGCAGGGCTACGAGCAGTACCCGCAGGAGCAGTACGGCTACGACCCCTACCAGCAGCAGGGCGGCCAGCCGCAGCAGACCTGGCTGCCGGGCCAGCAGCAGGGCGAGCCGTACTACGACCCCAACGAACCGGGCGGCCCCGGGAACTACCGCCCCCACCAGCACGGATCGGGGAGCTGACCCGCGATGAAGAAGCCCGCTTTCAGGAAGAAGTCCGGCACCGGGGACGAGCAGCCCTTCGAGCCGGCCGCCGAGTCGGTCGAGGCCGCGGAGCCCGCCCGCCCGGCGGGGAAGGGCCCCGGCCGGTCCGCCGGGAAGACCACCCAGTCGCTGCTGGCCGCGGCCGTGGTGCTGGCCGCCGTGTTCGGGATCGCCGAGGCGCGCCCGCCGGCCGGCCAGGCCAAGGCCGACGGCGGGGCCGCCCCGAGCAGTGCCCAGGTCGAGCGGACGGCCGCGGTCTGCCCGCAGCCGTTCCAGGGCCTGACCGGCTCGACCACGCTCAACGCCTACACCCCGCCCGGCACCGGCTCGGCCACCGGCGGCGCCGGCTGGCTGTCCGACCAGGCCGCCCCGGTCGCCCCGCCGGCCACGGCCCCCTCGGCCCCGGCGGCCCCCGCCGCGACCGGCACGCCGGGCGCGGCCCCGAGCGGCTCCGGCGCCCCGGCCACCCCGGCCCCGGACAAGAACGCCGCGCCCGCCGACGCCAGGCTGACCCTCGCCAAGCCCGGCGTCCCGGTCACCGGCCCGGCCACCAACGGTGACGGCGCGCCCGGCACCGGGGCCGTCGCCACCGGCGCGCTCGCCCCCGGCTTCACCGTCACCCAGACCACCGTGGTCACCGAACAGCGCGGCATGGGCCTGTCCGGCCTCACCTGCACCCCGGAGAGCACCGGCTTCTGGTTCGCCGGGGCCAGCACGGCCGGCGACCGGGTCGACTACGTCAGCCTGGTCAACCCCGAGTCCTCGGCCGCCGTGGTCGACATCAAGCTCTACGGCGACAAGGGCCTGATCGACAACGACGCCGCCAACGGCATCACCGTCGCCCCCGGCAGCTCGCAGTCCGTCCTGCTGTCGACCATCAGCAAGGGCGCCGTCAACGACCTCGCCGTGAACGTGGTGGTGCGCTCCGGGCGGATCGGCGCCGGGCTGCACGCCGCCGACGGCGCCAAGGGCGCCGACTGGATCCCCGCCTCCGCCGACCCGGCCCCCACCCAGGTCCTGCCCGGCCTGCCCGCCGACACCGCCGCGGCCCACCTGGTGGTCTGGGCGCCGCCGGAGGACGACGCCGACCTGAAGATCCAGCTCTCCGGCAAGAACGGCTGGTTCACCCCGGCCGGCAACGAGTCGATCCACGTCAAGGCGGGCATGGTGGCCGCCGTCGACCTCGGCAAGGTCACCCGGGAAGAGGTCGCCGGGCTGCGGCTGTCGCCCAGCGACGACAAGCATCCCACCAAGATCGTGGCCGGGCTGCGGGTCGACCGCACGGGCGGCAACGGCAAGAGCGACGCGGCCTGGCTCTCCGGCAGCGCCCCGGTCGGCGCCCGGGCCACCGTCGCCGACAACCGGGCCGGCGCCTCCACGCTGTTCCTGACCTCCACCGGCGACGCCGCCACCGTCAAGGTCACCGCCTCGGCCGGCAGCGGCGGCGGCACCCCGGCGACCAAGGAGGTCCAGCTCCCGGCGGGCGGTACGGTCGCCATCCCGGCGCCCGAGCCCGCCGGGCTGAACGGCGTCTTCGCGCTCACCGTGGAGACCGAGTCCGGCGGCCCGGTGGTGGCCGCCCGGATGCTCGCCATCCCCACCAAGGACGTGCCGATGTTCACCGTCCAGGCGCTGCGCGACGACCACAGCACCGTCCAGGTCCCGCAGGCCACCCAGGACCCGGGCGTCGTCCTGCGCTGAGCAGCACCGGGGGCCGGGGGGGGGGGGGGGGGGGGGGGGGGGGGGGGGGAGGGGGGGGCGGGGGGGGGGGACACTGTGGCGGAGGGGGGGGTGCTGGT
>NZ_JBVIFM010000043.1:0-12046 GCF_055571335.1 Kitasatospora sp. NPDC030952 | reverse complement strand
AAGGAGAGTTAGGTTTTCCCTCTCATGGGGCCTGCGCCAACCCCCACCCCCCCCCCCCCCCCCCCCCCCCCCCCCCACCCCCGGCCCCCGGGAGGTCAGTCCTCGTCGTAGCGCGGGTCGATCGCGTCCGGCGACAGCCCCAGCAGCTCGGCCACCTGCTCGATCAGGATCTCGTGCACCAGCGCCGCCCGGTCCTCCCGGGTCTTCGCCCGGATCTCCACCGGCCGCCGGTACACCACGATCTGGCTCTTGTGCCCCTTCTCGCCCGGCAGCACCCGGCCCAGCGGCACGCCGTCCCCGCCGTCGGCGCCGTCCACCTCGTGCAGCGGCACCTCCTGCACGGCGAACTCCACCTCGATCAGCTGCGGCCACCGCCGCTCCAGCCGTTCCACCGACTCGCGCACGTAGTCGTCGAACAGTTCGGAGCGGGTGAGCGAGATCGGCACCTGGGGCGGCGCCAGCGGGCCGCGCAACCCCCTGCCGTGCCGGTCGCGGTGCCGCGGGCGGCGCGAGGGGCCTGTCGATGACTGCGGTGCGGAGCTGTCCATATCACTGCCGAGAGTAGTCCTTGGCGGGTCGGAAGTGGACCACTCCGACGGGGGAATCGCCAGGGCGGCGGCTCGTGCCCGGACGGCCGGAGCGAGCCGGGCGGCGGGAGCCGGGCGGCACGCCGGGGGGTGCGCACGGGGGCGCGGCCCGCGACACGGCACCCCCGCCGGGCAGGCGGTCTTCGCTCCCCGGCGGGGAGTGCGGTACCGTCCACCCTCGTGAGCTCTGTACGTCGTTGTTCGCGGACCGCGTGCGGCCGACCGGCCGTCGCGACGCTGACGTACGTCTACGCGGACTCCACCGCCGTCCTGGGCCCGCTCGCCACCTACGCCGAGCCGCACTGCTACGACCTGTGCGCCGAGCACGCCGAGCGGCTCACCGCCCCGCGCGGCTGGGAGGTCGTCCGGCTCGCCGCCGAGGCCGGTCCGCTGCGCCGCAGCAGCGACGACCTGGAGGCGCTCGCCAACGCCGTCCGCGAGGCCGCCCGCCCGCAGACCCCCCGTCAGGGCCGGGCCCCCGAAGGCGAGTCCACCGAGGGCGGCCGCCGCGGCCACCTGCGCGTCCTGCGCTCGCCCGACAACTGACGACTCGCCCCGCGCCGCCCGTTCGCCCGGCCCGGGTACGCTGCCCGTCTGACCTCACCGCGACCGTCCACCGGACGGGCGGGGTGGCCCGACGTATCGATCAGCACAGAACCAGGGTGGAGCCGCAGTGCGCGACCTCAAGCAGCTCGTGAAGGCGTACGACGTCCGAGGCGTCGTCCCGGACCAGTGGGACGAGAGCCTGTCCCGGGCCTTCGGCGCCGCGTTCGTGCAGGTCACCGGCGCGTCCGCGATCGTGGTCGGACACGACATGCGCCCGTCCTCCCCGTCGCTCAGCCGGGCCTTCGCCGAGGGCGCCGCGGCCTACGGCGCCGACGTGGTCGAGATCGGCCTGTGCTCGACCGACCAGCTCTACTACGCCAGCGGCAAGCTCGACCTGCCCGGCGCGATGTTCACCGCCAGCCACAACCCGGCCCAGTACAACGGCATCAAGCTCTGCCGGGCCGGCGCCGCCCCGGTCGGCCAGGACACCGGCCTGTCCGAGATCCGCGAACTGGTCGAGTCCTGGACCGCCGAGGACGACACCGTCACCGTCCCGGCCAAGGACGTGCAGCCCGGCGCGCTCTCCGCCCAGGAGACCCTGCGCGGCTACGCCGACCACCTGTTGGGCCTGGTCGACCTCACCGCGATCCGCCCGCTGAAGGTCGCCGTGGACGCCGGCAACGGCATGGGCGGCCACACCGTGCCGACCGTCTTCGACGGCCTGCCGATCGAGCTCGTCCCGATGTACTTCGAGCTGGACGGCACCTTCCCCAACCACGAGGCCAACCCGCTCGACCCGAAGAACCTGGTCGACCTCCAGGCCAAGGTCCGCGAGGTCGGCGCCGACATCGGCCTGGCCTTCGACGGCGACGCCGACCGCTGCTTCGTCGTCGACGAGCGCGGCGAGCCGGTCTCCCCGTCCGCGATCACCGCGCTGGTCGCCGCCCGCGAGATCGCCCGCGCCCAGGCCGCCGGCGAGGCCGAGCCGACGATCATCCACAACCTGATCACCTCCTGGACCGTCCCCGAGGTGGTCCGCGAGCTGGGCGCCACCCCGGTGCGCACCCGGGTCGGCCACTCCTTCATCAAGCAGGAGATGGCCGTCACCGACGCCGTCTTCGGCGGCGAGCACTCCGCCCACTACTACTTCCGCGACTTCTGGCGCGCCGACACCGGCATGCTGGCCGCGCTGCACGTGCTGGCCGCGCTCGGCGGGCAGCCGGGCACGCTCTCCGCGCTGACCGCCGAGTACGACCGCTACGCCGCCTCCGGCGAGATCAACAGCACCGTCGCCGACCAGGCCGCCAGCACCGCCGCCGTCCGCGCCGCCTACGCCGGCCTGGAGGGCACCGCCGTCGACGAGCTGGACGGCCTCACCGTGGCCGGCCCGGACTGGTGGTTCAACCTGCGGGCCTCCAACACCGAGCCGCTGCTGCGCCTCAACGTCGAGGCCAAGGACCCGGCGAAGATGGCCGAGCTGCGCGACGGCGTGCTCGCCGTCGTCCGCGCCTGAGCGGACCGCGCCTGACCGAGGCGCGCGGTGCCCCGGCCGGTAGGGTTGCCTATCGGCCGGGGCACCTCCGTGCCACCCCCGAACTTTGGAGAGCCCCCATGAAGCTCGAATCCTTCCTGCTGGAGATCCTGGTCTGCCCGCAGTGCCGGGCCGCGCTGACCGAGGGCGGCACCGAGGAGCACCCCGAGCTGCTCTGCACCGGCGCGGACTGCGGCCTCGCGTACCCGGTCCGCGAGGGCATTCCGGTCCTCCTGGTGGACGAGGCCCGCCGCCCGGCCTGATCCTGTTGGGGCCCGACAGCCCCACCCGCGCCCGCCGACCACAGGACAGCCGGAGGCCCGCCGCATGCTCGACGACACCCTGCTCGACGACCCGGCCGCCCTCCAGCGCGCCGACCACGACCGCGCCCTGCTGGCCCTGGCCGGCGCCGGCGCCCGGGTCCGCACCGCGCTGCGGCAGGCCGACACGGCCGGCCTCGACCGGCTGCGCCCGGACGGCCGCCCGCGCGCCGTCCTGGTCGCCGGGCACGGCAGCGCCCTGACGGCCGCCGAGATCCTCGCCGTGCTGGCCGGCTCCGCCGCCCTGGTCACCCCGCTGCCGCCGGTCGAGGCCACCGCCCCGCGCGCCGACCGGGCCGGTGCCCCGCCCGTGTTCACCGCCGGACTCGGCTGGCAGCTGCCCGGCTGGGCCGGCCCGCTCGACCTGCTGGTGGTCAGCTCCGCCGACGGAGGCGAACAGGGCCTGATCGGCCTCGCCGAACAGGCCTACGCGCGCGGCTGCGCCATCGTCGTCACCGCCCCGGCCGGCAGCCCGCTGGCCGAGGCCGCGCTGCAGGTGCGCGCGCTGCCGCTGCCGTACGTCACCGCGGTGCTGCCCGAGGAGGGCCGGCCCGCCGCGCCGGCCGCCGAGCCGGACCTCCCGGCCGAGGACCCGGCCGCGCTGTGGTCCCACCTGACCCCGCTGCTGGCGCTCGCCCAGAAGCTCGGCCTCACCCAGCTGCCGTACGACGCGCTGCCGGCCGTCGCCGACCTGCTGGACGCCACCGCCGTGCGCTGCCGCCCGGACGCCGCCGCGTACACCAATCCGGCCAAGGGGCTGGCCGCGCGGCTGGCGGGGACCGTCCCGCTGCTGTGGGCCGAGGGCCCGGTCGCCGGGGCCGCCGTCTCCCGGTTCGCCGCCCAGCTCGCCGACCGGGCCGGCCGCCCGGCGCTGGCCGGCTCGCTGCCGCAGGTGCTCACCGCCCACCGCGGCATGTTCACCGGCCAGTTGGGCGCGGGCGCGGACCCGGACGACTTCTTCCGCGACCGGGTCGATGAGCCCGACCCGCTGCACCTCCAGGTGCTGCTGCTCCGGCACGTCCCCGGCACCGGAACCCCGGATCCCGCGCAGGAGCAGGACGGCCCCGCCGAGGTGACGGAGGACGACGAGCGGCCGCGCAGCTTCGGCGCGAGCCGCGCGCACCGGCTGGCCGCCGCCCACGACGTACGGCTGACCGAGTACGCGAGCACCCGCCCGGACCCGCTGCACGCGCTGGCCGACCTGATCGCGCTGACCGACTTCGCCGCCGTCTATCTGGGGCTCGCCGCCGCGCAGTCCTGAGCCCGCCGGGCAGGCGCTAGTCTCGGCCCATGAGCACAGAGGGCGGGACCAAGGCACTGGTGGCGGCGCTGTCCGCGAACCTGGCGATCGCGGCGGCCAAGTTCACCGCCTTCGGGTTCACCGGCTCCTCCTCGATGCTGGCCGAGGGCGTGCACTCGGTGGCCGACTCCGGCAACCAGGTGCTGCTGCTGATCGGTGGCAAGCGGGCACGCCGGGCGGCGGACGAGGAGCACCCGTTCGGGTACGGGCGCGAGCGCTACGTCTACGGTTTCCTGGTGGCGATCGTGCTGTTCAGCGTCGGTGGCCTGTTCGCGGTCTACGAGGGCTGGCACAAGGTCAACCACCCCGAGGTGCTGGACTCCTGGGGCTGGGCGGTGGGCGTGCTGTTCTTCGCCATCGCGATGGAGGGCTGGTCCTTCCTGACCGCGGTGCGGGAGTCCGTCAAGGCCAAGGGCAGCCAGGGCTGGGTGCAGTACATCCGCACCGCCAAGGCGCCGGAGCTGCCGGTGGTGCTGCTGGAGGACAGCGGCGCGCTGATCGGCCTGGTGCTCGCGCTGTTCGGCGTCGGGCTCACCGTGATCACCGGCAACGGCGTCTGGGACGGCGTCGGCACCCTGTGCATCGGCGTCCTGCTGGTGGTGATCGCGGTGGTGCTCGCGCTGGAGACCAAGTCGCTGCTGCTCGGGGAGTCCGCCGACAAGGAGTCGGTGCGGCGGATCCGCGCCGCCCTGGTGGACGGCGAGGCGGTCACCGGGGTGATCCACATGCGCACCCTGCACCTCGGCCCGGAGGAACTGCTGGTCGCCGCCAAGATCGCCGTCAACGCGGAGGACAGCGCCGAGCGGGTGGCGCGGGCCATCGACGCCGCCGAGGAGCGGGTCCGCGCGGCCGTCCCGATCGCCCGGGCGATCTACCTGGAGCCGGACGTCTACAGCGCCGAGAAGGCCGCCGCCGGCGAGGACCCGGCCGCCACCCCGGGCGGGCCCGGCCCGGACGCGGCGCACTGACGGGCCGTCCGCCCGGCCGCCCGCCCCGGTGGTTCCGGGGTGGGATCCCGGTCGAGCGGCGGTCGGATCCGGCCCTCGAAATCGGTCATCCGCGGACGGCGGGTGGGGCGGCCGGTGTAGATTCGTCACCAGAGCCAGAACGTCGCTGCTGATGGCGGTCGATCGGCGGTCCGCACCCGTAGGGTGTGCGCCGGTCGAGGGAGAGAGGTCCTCCGGCGGTTTGTGCTGCGCAGCGGGGAACCGGTCCGTGATCCACGGACCAGGTCGCCCCGGCGTAGCCGTGCACCCGTACGGCCCGCCATGCGCAACGCACATCCCCACCTCGGCCGTGCCCCACCCCCATCAGCGAGGAGCAGACGCATGTCGACCGACATCACCGGTGACTTCAAGGTCGCCGACCTTTCCCTGGCGCCGTTCGGCCGCAAGGAGATCCAGCTGGCCGAGCACGAGATGCCCGGCCTGATGTCCATCCGCGCCGAGTACGCCGAGGCGCAGCCGCTGGCCGGCGCCCGGATCACCGGCTCGCTGCACATGACCGTCCAGACCGCGGTGCTGATCGAGACCCTCACGGCGCTCGGTGCCGAGGTCCGCTGGTGCTCCTGCAACATCTTCTCCACCCAGGACCACGCCGCCGCGGCCATCGCCGTCGGCCCGGAGGGCACCCCGGAGAACCCGCAGGGCGTCCCGGTCTTCGCCTGGAAGGGCGAGACCCTGGAGGAGTACTGGTGGTGCACCGAGCAGGCGCTGACCTGGCCTGACGGCAAGACCCCGAACATGATCCTGGACGACGGCGGCGACGCCACCCTGCTGATCCACAAGGGCGTCGAGTTCGAGAAGGCCGGTGCCGCTCCGGACCCGTCCACCGCGGACAACGACGAGTTCCGGATCATCCTCGAGCTGCTCAACCGCACGCTCAAGGAGACCCCGAACAAGTGGACCGAGGTCGCCGCCACCATCAAGGGCGTGACCGAGGAGACCACCACCGGTGTCCACCGCCTGTACGAGATGCACCGTGACGGCCAGCTGCTGTTCCCGGCGATCAACGTCAACGACTCGGTCACCAAGTCGAAGTTCGACAACAAGTACGGCTGCCGCCACTCGCTCATCGACGGCATCAACCGCGCCACCGACGTCCTGATCGGCGGCAAGGTCGCCGTCGTCTGCGGCTACGGCGACGTCGGCAAGGGCTGCGCCGAGTCGCTGCGCGGCCAGGGCGCCCGCGTCATCGTCACCGAGATCGACCCGATCTGCGCGCTCCAGGCCGCGATGGACGGCTACCAGGTCGCCACCCTGGACGACGTGGTCGAGACCGCCGACATCTTCATCACGACCACGGGCAACAAGGACATCATCATGGCCTCGCACATGGCCCGGATGAAGCACCAGGCCATCGTCGGCAACATCGGCCACTTCGACAACGAGATCGACATGGCCGGCCTGGCCAAGCTCGACGGCGTCGTGAAGACCGAGGTCAAGCCGCAGGTCCACGAGTGGCGCAAGGCCGACGGCCGCACCATCATCGTCCTCTCCGAGGGCCGCCTGCTGAACCTGGGCAACGCGACCGGCCACCCGTCCTTCGTGATGTCCAACTCCTTCGCGAACCAGACGATCGCCCAGATCGAGCTGTTCACGAAGACCGAGGAGTACCCGATCGGCGTCTACGTGCTGCCGAAGCACCTGGACGAGAAGGTCGCCCGGCTGCACCTGGACGCCCTGGGCGTGAAGCTCACCACCCTGACCCAGGAGCAGGCCGACTACATCGGCGTTCCGGTCGAGGGCCCGTACAAGGCGGAGCAGTACCGCTACTGATGCGGTGAGCACCGAACGCCGGTGGCCGGCACCCCTGGGCGGGGTGCCGGCCACCGGCGCGTCCGGGGTCAGCGGAGGTTGCTGGTCGTCCAGGTGCTCTCGTCCGCGCCGGTGAGGTGGACCAGCTTCAGCAGGCCGGCCAGGCCGCCGACCAGATCGAGCCGGGGCAGGACGTCGGGCGGCGTGGACGCGCAGACCTGCAGCCCGCCCTCGTGCCGGCACTGCGAGCCGGGCGGGATCCTCAGGTCGCCCTCCGGGGCCGCGGTGACGGTGACCATCTTGCCGTCGACCGCGAGGACGATCAGGGCTTCCCAGGGCACCGTGCCGGAGTCGCGGACCACGGCGGCGGAGTCCGGCCGGATCGATGCCGGCAGCCCGCTCAGCCAGAGCGGCATCGGGACGTCCCGGCTGCCGCCCGTGACGGACTCCGCGATCCGGATCAGATCCCCATCGGGGATGACCCTGTTTTCGAGGTGCGTCGCCCGGATCACCGCCCACCGGCCGTCGGCGGTCTGCCAGCGGAGCACCCGGTCGCTGCTGTCGTAGCGGGGCTCGGACGGATGCTCGACCCAGTACGCCGTCCGGCCGTTGATCGGGGCGGCGGGGACCTTGGCCTCGTCCGGATGGGTTCCGAGCGCCGGCTCGGGGCCGGGGGCGAGCAGGACGATCTGGAGGCGCCGGAAGCCCAGTTTCGGTTCGACGGCGGTGACGTTGGAACCGAAGGTGCCCGCGGTGTAGCCGAGACCGTGTTCGCGGTCCACCCAGTCGGGCAGCCAGCCGACCTTGAGCTCGGAGGTCAGCGCGGGGGTGCCGTCGACGGCCGTGTGAGTGGGGGCCGGCGTCGGGGTGGCCGCGGCCGGTGGAGCTGCGGGCGTCGCGTTCCCTGGCCGGGGCGACATGACCGTGAGGCCGACCGTGAGCGCCGTCGCGACGGCCACCGCCCCGATCGTGGCCCGCTGACGGGTGCGTAGGCGGGCCCGCCCCCGGGCGATGGACGCGGTGGTGTCGAAGGCGGGCGGCGGAGCGGGTTCGTCGGCCAGGTCCGCCAGGCGGGCGGCCAGATCGGAGTGCGTGGTCATGACGTCCTCTCTGCGACTGCGACGGGGTGGGGAGCGAGCGTGCTGCGGAGGGCCGCCAGGGCCCGCGAACTCTGGCTCTTGACGTTGCCCGTCGAGCAGCCCAGGGCCTCGGCGGCCTGGTCGATCGACAGGTCGCAGTAGTAGCGGAGGACGACGGTGGCCCGCTGCCGGGGCGGCAGGGCCGCGAGGGCCCGGCGCAGGTCGAGCGAGGCGTCCAGGTCGAGGCTCGCGGCCAGGGCCTCCAGGTCGAGTTCCGTCCGTACCGTCCGGCGCCACCAGGAGGTCCGCTGCTCGGCGAGGAAGGTGTTGACCAGCGTGCGGCGGGCGTAGCCGTCGATGTTGTCCGTCCGGCTCGCCCTCGACCAGTGCACGTACAGCTTGGTGATGGTCTCCTGCACCAGGTCGTCGGCCCGGTGCCAGTCCCCGCACAGCAGATAGGCGACCTTGCGCAGCCAACCGCCCCTGGAGGTCACGTACTCCGTGAACTCCGCGTCGCGCGTCTGCTTCGCCATCCGCACCCCCTCTCGTCGTCCGGGCGGCGTCTCTCCCGCGCCGTCCGACCCTCTAATGCGCGCAGCTGCGGGGAATGTTGCATCACGGGCGCACGTAGGCTTTCGGGCATGCCCAACGGCCGGTACTCGCTCCATGACACCCACGACCACCTGCTGCTCGGCGAGGAGCGCTTCAGCTGCGCGCCCGGGGCGGCCGGGTGGCGGTACGTCTCCAAGACCTACGCGCCGGACGGCCGGGTGCTCGGCAGCGTCGACCTGACGGTGGATTCGCGGGCCCGGCCGCTGCGGATGGAGCTGCGGGCCGGTGGCTGGCAGGTGCGCGGCGGCGCGGTGGACGGGGTCGCCTGGGTGCGCACCGACGCGGCCGACCCGGGTGGCGAGCACACGGTCGAGGGCCACGACCGGGCGCACGGGTTCGCCGGGCGCTCGCCGGGCTTCCTGGTCGCCACCGCCCGGATGCTGCGGTTGCGGGAGGGGGCGAGTGCGCGGGTGCGGCTGGTGGCGTTCACCGAGCCGGTGCTGGCGCCGCGCACCTTCGACCAGGGGTGGCTGCTGGAGGGCGTGGACACCCATGAGACGGACTCGGGGCCGCTGTCGGTCGAGCGGTACCAGGTCGCGGACCTGGAGACGGGGGAGCAGCAGGTCGTGCACCTGGCGGGGGACGTGGTGCTGGCTGCGGAGGGGATCGAGTTGGAGGAGCTGGAGTCGCCGCCGAACGCCTGGCCGGTGGGGGAGTAGCGGGGCGGGGCTCAGGTGGGCTCAGCTCAGGCGGGCGGGGCGAAGCCGGTGGCGGGGGCCGGTGCCGGTGCGGGCGCGGCGGGTTGTGCGGGCTTGACGAAGGACGGCGCGGCGGGGGCGGGCGGGGCGGATGCGACGGCTGCGGGAGCGGGAACGGGAGCGGCGGGCACGCCGAGGACGCGGTGGGGCCGGCCGTCGGCCGTGACGACGGGGGCGGCCATCGGGTGCGGGGCGGGCATCGGGACGGGGGCGGAGGCCGCGAACCGCTGCTGGGCGCGCATCCACTCCCGGCGCTGGCGTTCGGTGAGCACCGCACCCAGGTAGGCGGCCGGGTGCAGGCCGGGCGGTACCGGGTGCCCGACCCGGGCGGCCAGGTCGTCGGCCAGTTCGCTGGCCATCCGGAACGTCACGCTCGGGTCCAACTGGCCCATCCGGCCGAGCAGTTGGCGGATCGCGAGCCAGAGCGCCTCGGGCACCGCGGAGAGGTCCATCGCGACCAGCTCGCGGCCCATGTCGTGCAGCAGCTGCGGGTGCACCGGCGGCAGCGGGCCGGCCGCGCCGACCCCGCCCGGGGTGCGCTCGCGGATCACCACCGTCCCCGCGAAGATGTCGCCGAGCCGCTTGCCGTCCGAGTTCAGCGCGGAGGTGATCACGGCCGGGGCGCCGGTTATCGCGATCAGCTCGAAGAAGCCCACCAGCCCGCGCACCAGCGAGTGCCGGAACCGGACCGGTCCGCCGTCGGTGCGCACCACCCGCAGGCCGAGCGCGGCCTTGCCGGCCGAGCGTCCGTTGCTGAGGGTCTCGATCATCACCGGCAGGCCGACCAGGTAGAACACCGTCATCCCGAGCATGGTGGCCGCCAGCGCCGCGCTGTCGAGGTCGGACAGGGCGACGCTCATCACCAGCACGGACACGAACAGGGCGGCGAACTCGATGAGCAGGTCGAGCACGATGGCCAGCGCCCTGCTCGGAAGCTTCGCCGTCCGGAGGTCGAGGACGACCGCCTCACCCGTCACCAGGTCGCTCAAGACACCTGTCCGTTCACGCTCATGCGAGAGGTGGGAGTGCGGTTGGATCGGCCCCCCACTGCCCGCTCTCCGCAGTCTGATCCGCAGCCGCAAACATACGGCGCCCGGTGGGCGCACGGGAAGTGAGATCCCGAGGGCCGGGGCAGCGGCGGCGGCTGGCATGCTGGGCCCGCACGTCCGCACGTACCCGCGCGACCGCGCACGCGCGCCTCGCGCCATCGCCGACCATGGAGCCGCCGAATGGACCTGGACGTCTTCGTCGCCACCCACCAGGGGGAGTGGGCCCGGCTGGACGCCCTCGCCCGCAGGCGCCGGCTCAGCGGCGAGGAGGCCGACGAGCTGGTGGGCCTCTATCAGCGGGTCACCGGCCACCTCGCCAAGGTCCAGGCCGCCGCACCGGACCCGGCCCTGGTCGGCCGGCTGACCAGCCTGGTCTCGCAGGCCCGCAGCGCGGTGACCGGCGCCCGTACCAACGGCTGGCAGGACGTCGCCCGCTACTACACGGTGAGCTTCCCGGCCGCGCTGTACCGAGCCCGTCGCTGGTGGGTGCCGGTCGCGGCCGTCTCGCTGGCCCTCACCGTGCTGCTCGCCTGGTGGATGGCCACCCACCCGGAGGTCCGCAACAGCCTCATCACCCCGGACGAGCTGCGGGAGATGACCCGCCCGGGCGGACAGTACGAGGCGTACTACTCGGACCGGCCCGCGAGTTCCTTCGCGGCCCAGGTCTGGACGAACAACGCGTGGGTCGCCGTGCAGTGCCTGCTCTTCGGGATCGCCCTGGGCATTCCGGTGCTCCTGGTGATGTGGACCAACGTGGTCAACCTCGGGGTCGGCATCGGACTGATGGCCTCCGCCGGGCGGCTCGACATCTTCCTCGGCCTGCTCATCCCACACGGGCTGCTGGAGCTGACCGCGGTCTTCGTGGCCGGTGGCCTCGGCCTGCGCCTCGGCTGGACCGTCATCGACCCCGGCCCGCGCACCCGCGCGGTGGCGCTGGCCGAACAGGGCCGCTCGATCATCGGGATGTCGATCGGCCTGGCGACGGTCCTGGCGGTCTCGGGTGTGCTCGAAGCCTTCGTGACGCCGTCCGGTCTGCCGACCTGGGCGCGCATTTCCATCGGCGCCCTGGCCGAGGTGGCCTTCCTCCTCTACGCGCTGGTGCTGGGCCGGAAGGCCGCGGCGAGCGGAGAGTTCGGCGATGTGGACGCGGCCGACCGGGCGGACCTCCAGCCCGTCGCCGCCTGAGTCGATGTGATCAACAGGCCGTTGACCTGCTAGTCTTCTCGTATCCCGGCCAAACCATTGACGTGGTGAGGGTGGGCTAGTAGGTTTCAACGGTTGGGACTGACTGGACAACGGTCAGCCCCGGGCGCTAGTGTCTACGACACCGCCGAAATCGAGGCGAGCGCATTTCACGAAATGCGCACCCTCCGATGAAGCAAATCCCACGGACGGAACACTCCGAAAGCTTTGATAAGCTTCGGAACGAAGTTCGCAGGAAATCCCGCCAGCGGGAATCGGATGAATGAAACTCCGGAAAACGGAGCGGAAAACATCTGGTAAGCTGGAAACACGAAAGAACGAAGCGCCCGGAGGGCCCGCTGGAAGGCGGTCCGAAGGAAGCGTCC
>NZ_JBVIFM010000042.1:0-41965 GCF_055571335.1 Kitasatospora sp. NPDC030952 | reverse complement strand
GGGCCGCCGTGCCGGGAATGCTAGACCTGTGTCGCCGGTGGTGGCCAGGGGTTTGACCTGCGAGATTTCGGCCGCGAACATGCCATCCGGCCTCGGGGCGGCCTGGCGCAGGTCGTAGGCGGCCCGGTAGTCGGGTCCTCCAGCGCCTCGATGAGGGAGTGCCGGCCCGAGCGGCCGAAGCGCCACCACACCGGCCCGAGCGGCCCGTGCCCGGCCAGCAGCTCCAGCGTGGTCGCGACGATGGGCACGGCGTCGTCGTACTCGCGCCACCCGTCGCCGTCGTAGTCGCGGACCTCCCCGCACCACCGGCCGCGCCAACAGCCCGCGGACAGGTCCGCGACGGACTGCTGACGGTTGGCCAGAATACCGGCGCAGAGCTGGGCCGAAGGCCGAGCGCTGGCTTGGGGGCAGCGGCAGGAGAGCGCCGCCAGTTGCTCCGTCCAGGTGCGTGCGAACGCGCGGGTTTGTAGGCATCGCGCACATAATCGGAGCACGCAAAGCCCTGCGACCTGCGAGGATTCCATGCGCCGCTTCCGCGTCCCCCTCATCCTGCTCGCCAATGCGACCCTCATGGCAGGCCTGCCGTTCCTGGCAGCGCAACCCGCGGCTGCTGGTACCGGCGCCGTGGTAATCCGTGATCTCAACTCCGCAGGCCAGACTATCGGCGTCCAAAGCGACGCCTGGGTTCGCTCGGTAACGTGCGATAACAGCCTCGCAGCCCCGGGAACTAAAGAACTCGCTGTGGAGAACCTCACGGACGCGACCGCCACCGTCTACTCCGGCGATAACTGCCAAGCGTCCAACAAGATCGGCGACGTTCAGCCAGGAGTGGTCAACGTGCTTCAGGTCAACATCGCTCAGCGGTATTCAGTCATCGTGGCGGGCGGGTAGAAGCAGGGGATTACAGCCGTACGGCGCGTTACCTGCCTTGCCCCACGGCTGCCCGCGGTGCCGACGGATCCGGTCCCGCCACCGTCCCGTTCGACGGATCGGCTGGCCGAAGTGGGATGATTGGGTGTGCGCCGAGGGCGTCGCCCTTGCCGATGAGACCGCCTGACGGAGGCCGACTCCACATGTCCGGCGCCGGTCTCGCTCGGCCACACCGCCCAAGGGCACCTGGTACTGATCGACCTTGAGTGCGTCGGCGTGCTCCGGCTCGCCGGTCACTACCGGAGTGCCGCGATCTGCGGCAGGGGTCCGGCGGGGCGCCGTCCGGTCACGCGTACCCACCGGGTGCAACGGCCGTCGCACCCGCAGCCCGTAGACCGGCGCCAGGGAGTTCGCCCGGTGCGAAACTCACCAGCACCGCACGCGTTCTCCCCGGCACCGCACCAGTGCGGTGCGGTGCAGAGCGCCTTCTTCGCACCGCCGGCGCCCGTGACCGATCCGGGGCGGGCGCTGTTCACCCGGTATGACGATCTCCCACTTCCCGACCGCGGCCCCAGGGCCCGACCAGGCCGAGCCCGACCGCCAGGAGCCCGATGACGGCCTGAGCGCAGCCGAGCGCGAAGCCCTCGCCCGGGCCGCCGTCACCGGCCAGCACGCAGCCGACTGGATCCGCACCCTCGCCGCCCGGCAGAAGCACGCCGGCAACCGGCAGGTCCTGGAGCGGTACGCCGACGCCGTCGAGCAGGTGCTGCGCCGCGAGATCATCCCCGGCAGCGAGGGCGAGCTGACCGAGGAACTGCGCTACACCCTGGACGCCTACGTGCTGTGCGGCACCGTCCTGGCCGAGCACCGCCCGGAGCTGACCGCCACCGAGCGCATCGCGCTGCTCGCGGTCGGCTTCACCGCCGCGTCCGCTCCGCGGGTCGTCCTCAACCACCTCGTCGGCGACCTGGCGCTGCTGTGCGAGGCCATCGACCAGGCCCTCGCCCTTGCCGCCACGGCGCAGCCGGCCACTTCCGAGGTCCGGCCGTGAGCCAGACGCCGACGGCGGCGCCGGACGACCCGGTCCGCAAGTACGCCGTCGACCGGCTCGTCCGCCGCCTGCAGGAGAGGCGGCCCGTGCCGGGTGAGGACGCCGGGTGGTGGAAGCGCTACCAGCACGAGCGGTCCCTCAGACGGCTGGGCCGGGCCACCGATCGCGCGTTCATGTTCGAGGGCGCGGCAGACGAGGCGTTCCTGCGCTACCTGAAGATCGAGCTGGCGATGCACGTGCTGACCGACCTCACCGCCGACGAGGTCACGATGTGGCGGCGCACCGAGGGGATCGTGGCGGCCCGCACCCTGGTGGAGCTGCGGGACTTCGTCCGGCAGTCCACCGGCCGCCCGGACTGGGACTTCACCACCGGCCGGCATCGCCCGGCGCCGCTGGCAGGCGATGCCTGAACCGGCCCGGTACGTGATCGGGTGGCCGCGCCGGAGCCGGGAGAATAGTCCGATGACCAGTCAGCTCCCTCGCGACCTCACCTCCCTGATCCCCATCTCCCCCGCGCCCACCGCCGGCCAGCGCGCCGCCGCCCAGCTCCTCCAGCTCGACCAGGCGCTGCTCTCGGTCCCGGACATCGCGGCCGCCGCCGAGCTGATCGCCGACCGTCTCGAAGACCCCGACCAGGTCACCCCCGACGCGGCCGGCGCGGTCCTCGCCCACCTGCACGCCGCACTGGCCAGCGCCGCCGCACACCCCGCAGAGAACCGTCCCGGCTGAGTCCGAGCCGACACTGGAGGCATGTCACCCGGTCTCGGACGGGTGCAGCGGGCCGTGCTGGCCCACCTGGACGCCGAGCCGCTCGGGCGCAGCACGTTGACCGGGCTGCCCGTGTGGGAGTCGATGCACGAGATCGCGGCCGCCGTCTTCCATGCTGCCCGGGCCAGCGGGGCGGAGCTGGCGTCGGTGCGGCGGGCGGTGCGCACGCTCGCGGCCGCCGACCTGGTCGACCACCAGCGGCTTCCGCTGGACGGCGTCACCTACGTCCAGCAGCGCGGCACCCCGCGTCGGCCGGTGCTGCGGTGGGAGGTGCGGATCGAGGCCTGCGCCGGGGCCGGCTGTCCGGCCTGCGCGGCGGGGACGTTCCGGTGGCCGGGCCAGGCCGTGGATCTGGACGTGATCGACGCGCTGCTGCAACAGAACGGCTGCGTGCCCGGCCAGGTCGACGCGTTCTGCCGCCGCGGCTGGCACTGGAACCACTGCGAGATCCCCGGCCCGCAGCACCGCCACCCGGCCACCATCACGGTCAGCGAAGGCTGCGCCCGCCGCGCCACCACGCTCGAGGAACGCGAGGCCAGCGACCGAACGCTGGACGCCTACCTCGCCCGGTTCAGCGCCCGCGCACCCCCCAGGTGACCATCGCGCCCTCAGTGCCCGCGGTCGAGTGCTGTCGGGCGCTCGCCGGTGGTGGGTCACAGGGCGACGAAGAACTCCTCGTTCGCCGGGCAGTCCTCGTCGTGGAGGGCATCGACGATGCCCTCGCCTCCGCACTCGTCACACTCGTCGTCGTCCGGGTCGATCGGCTTCTCGGCCTTGCCCGACCCGCCGCACTCGTCGCAGATCGTGTCCTTCGCACCGCACAGGCACGGCAACGCGGGCGGCTTGCCCGGGTCCAGCGTGGTCTCGTCCATGCCCGTACCAACGAGCCGATCCCCCGCCGGGCACCGATCCGCCCGGCGGTTCAGTCGGCCACCGGTGCCTCGGGTGGCCGGCGCGAATGACAGGCGAAGCGCACCCGGCCCGCTTCGGGTGTGGCGTCCCACTCCTCCAGCGACGCCTGCAGGCGTGACCACTGCGGGCGCGACGCCCCTGCGCTGCGCCGAGGTAGGCCCACACTGGCTGCCGTGCGCCCCGACGTGTGTGTGGGCCTGGGACGCCGGCGTTCCCAGGCCCACCCTTGGAACGGGTCAGATCCAGCTGTAGTTCTGGTCGGTGACCGGCTCCAGCTCGAACGCCGGCAGCGGCGCGTGCGGCGAGGACAACTGCACGAGGACCTTGCCGATCGGTGGGAACAGCGGCAGATCGCCGACCTTGCGGTAGTCGATCCACTCGACGTTGCCGACCTCGTGGCTGCCGTCGGGCAGCTCGTCGAACTCCTGGGTCGCCAGGGTCGCGCGGACCTCCGGGGTGACGTGGGTGCGGTAGACCAGGTGGATCTTTCGGGGCGGTGCGGTCGGCCCGGGCCGGGTGACCCGGGCGTCCGCCATGCCGATCAGCTCCAGGTCCGCTGCCTGCTCGGGCGCGAGCCCGAGCTCCTCCTGCAGCTCCCGGACGGCGGCGTCGCGGAAGTCCTCGCCGGCGCCGACGTTGCCGCCGATGGTGGTGTAGTGCGTCGAGTCGGCGCGGTCCCGGCGCAGCAGCGCGACGTCGTCGCCGCAGAAGACCAGGCCGGTCACCCGGACCTTGATCCTGCTGAACGGCTTCTCGGTCGTCGCTTCGGTGGTGCTCATAGGTGCAGGTCTCCTTGGTGGACGTGGCCGGGCCGGTTGTGCCCGGCGGTGCCTCCCGGCCCAACGACCGGGAGGGGCAAAGGGGTTGGCGTCGCCTCCTAGAGTGCCCCGGGGAAGCCGTGGAGGGTGCGGGCTTCGCTCTGCGGGACGTGCTCCATCTCGACACCGGTGAGGGGGATGCGCCGCAGGCGGCAGCCGGTGGCGCGCATGACGGGGGAGAGGCGGCAGGGGTCCATCTCCTCGACCAGCAGCGTCGGACGGGCGGTGCGGGTGTTCTTGCTGCCGGTGATGGCCGGCGGCAGGTGCCCGCCGGCGAAGGGCATCGGGGTGATCCGCCAGATCGGCCCGCGGTCGCTGGACACGCTCGCCTGGCCGAAGCCGCGCTCCTCGCGCAGGGTCATCGGCTCGCCGTTGGTGCCCGTCAGGCCCCGGAACAGGGCCTCGGCGCGACCCTGGTTGACGATCTGTCCGGTGTCGATCGTGAACTCGCGGGAGAAGAAGGCGGAGGCGGGGTAACCGGCCTTGAGCAGGGCGCGGGCGTAGACGCTGACCTGGGGGAGGACCTGCTCGCGCAGGTGAGCGGCGGCCAGGTGGTCGACGGGGTCGAGGGCCATGGCCTGCTGCCGCAGGGCGGTGAGGACGCCGTCGATGTCGGCCGGGGTCGAGGTCAGGAACTCCCGCGCCGGCCGATCCGGCGGACGGTCTTGTACGCCAGCAGCGTGTTGAGGAAGTGCCGGGTGGTGTCGGTGTACCCGCTGGCCTTGCGCCGGTCGGTGGCCGGGTAGAGGTTGAGGGCGGTGAAGCGGCCGTCGGGGTGGAAGTCCGGGTCGGCGGCCCAGTAGTCGCCGTCCGCGTTGCGCAGGCGGTGCAGCCGCACGGGGACGGCCCGGTGCTGGATGGGCAGGACGCCGTCCAAGGCGTCCCGGACGGTCTGCGCCGTGGGCTCGGCGGCGTCGGCCGTCACGTGCAGGTAGAGGCGACCCTGCTCGGACAGCACCGGCTGGTTGCGCTCGTCCAGGCGCACGATCTCGGTGTAGGGCAGCTCGTCCGTGCCGGGCTGGGCAGCGATTAGCAGGTGGGGGCCGCAGGCGAGGACGTGATGGCCGTCGATGTGGGTGTCGAGGAGCTCGCCGAGGCCGACGAGCGGGGCGAAGCGCAGCTCGACAGCGGCGGTGGCCGCGCCGTGGCCGAGGTGGTCGAACAGCGGCCGGTAGGTCCGCAGGACGTGGGCGAGGTCGTCGGCGTAGCGGTCGCGACTGGTGCCGGGCGACTTGCCGACGTAGCCGGTGGCGTACGGGGTGAGCGAGATGCGGATACCGTCGAAGACCTCCTTGAAGTCATCGGCCAGGCGCTGGTGCACCGCGGCGAGGTGGCCGGCGCGCTCGGACCAGCCGACGGTGGAGACGCGGATCTTCACGCCGAGGACGTCGCGGGCGAGCCGGGCGTAGGTGTCCAGGTAGGGGTAGGACGCGATGTCGTTGTCCAGGTAGGGGAACAGGACACCCGGGCGGTGCGCACGGCCGCCGCCGATCCGCACGCCCCGCTCGCAGGCCTCCTCGGCGAGGGCGTGGAAGAGGTCGCCGAGGCCGTGCTCGGTGAGCTGCCAGATGTCGCTGCCGGCGGCCTGGCTGCACATCGCGCACCGGTTGACGCAGCCGACCGCGGGCGGCAGGTACTGGAGGTGGGTGAGCGCCTCGGTCGGCAGGGTCCGCAGCTGGTCCCGCAGCCGGGGCATGCTCTGAGTGGTCACGGTCTCGCTCCTTCAGGGGGTGGGAAGGTCGGTGGGGATCAGGTGCTGGTCGAGGGCGCTCAGCAGCGCGCGCCCGACGGGAGAGAGCCGGTGGGGTCCGGCGAACGGGCCACCGCTGCACGGCGTGACGGCTTCGGCGGTGCCGAGCTCGGCGCCCGGCAGGCACACCACGCCCGGCTCGGGCAGGTTGGCCAGCAGCACCTCCCCGGTGGCGGCCTCGGCCGGGTGGGCGCCGGGGCCGACCCAGCGCAGCCGACCGCCGTGGACGCGGTAGCGGCCGGGCCGGGCCAGGTCCTGGTCCAGGACGACGGGCCTCTCGCCCCGGTGGCGGAGCTTCAAGTAGTAGGGCCCGGGCGCCGTCGAGGTGGCGGCCCGTACGGTGGCGGCGTTGAAGTCGTCCGGCTCGGGCAGCCAGTCCACCCGGCCGCCGAGCAGGGTGGTCAGGTGCGCGACGACGAACGGCGGCAGGCCGCGCAGCTGCTGGTTGACCGCCGAGACCTCGGTGGTGCCCTGGTTGCGGCAGTTGATCTCGTTGAGGAACACCCGGCCGTCGTCGGTGAGGATCGAGTCCAGGCCGAACAGCCCGGACATGCCGTGCCGGGTCCAGGCCCAGCGGGCGACGCGCTCGGCCGCGTCCACGACGGCGGCCGCAGCCGGTTCGGGCCAGGGGATGGACCAGCAGTTCCCGGCGCTCTTGCCCGCTCCGATGCCGGCCTCCGGCAACCCGACCGCCTTATGGGAGGGGCGGTCGACGTAGACCCGCAGCCCGCCCCGGTGGTCCGGCACGGACAGCGCGGTGACGTTCGAGGACCACCCGGCGGTGAACGCGGTCGCCCGGTACGGGCCCGGCATCGCGGCCGCTCGGGCCAGGTCGGCCTCGTCGTCCACGAAGACCGTGCCCCGGCCGCCGGAGTCCGCACCGCACTGCACCACCAGCCGCACCGCCCCGACCCCGCGGCGCAGCTCCGCCAGGCCCGGCAGCGGACCGTCGACCCGCACACCGGGCAGGTGCAGGGCGGCGGGCACCTGGGCGTCGAGCAGCACCTCGCCGAAGTACGCCTTGTCCTCGATCCGGGCGCGCAGAGCGTGGTCGATCGCCGCGACCACACCGCGCGGCCCGGCCCAGGACCGCAGCAGGTCGGTGCCGTACCAGGCGGAGATGACCACCGGCCGATCCAGTGCGGCGATCGCCGAGCGGGCCAGGCGGTCGAGGCCGGCCATCCAGTCGCGCCGCTGGGCGACGCCGCGCACCCGGGTGCCGCTCTCGGCGGCCAGCACCCGCAGCGGCGCGGCCTGGGGCCAGGACCGGTAGCAGCCGATCGCCAGCGCCGGGCGGGCCCCCTCCAGGGGGAACGGCCCCGTATAGGTCGTCCGGCCGGCGGTGGTGAATCGCTCGACGCTCACGAGGACGCTGCGACCCAGCGCGGCGGTGAGGCCGCGGGCGGCCTCACCCCACACTCCGGCGTCCACGGTGGTGGCCGCGCTGGTCACGCGGTCCTCCCGGCTGCCACCGCGGAGCTCGCACTCTCCTGGGCCGGTGCCGTCCGGGGCGACGGAACGGTGAACGCCAGCCCGGCCTTGGCCAGGACGTGCTTGGCGATCTCCTCGGGGCGCTGCTCGGCGGTGTCGAAGACCAGCAGCCGGTCCCCGTGGCGGCGGGCCATGCCGTGCAGCAGCGCCGCGTTGAACCGCGCCGCGAAGGCGGGGTCCTCGACACTGCGCCGGTCGGCGGAGTCCACCTCCTCGCGGCCTTCCATTCGCGCGCGGCGGACCTCGGGGGAGGCGTGCAGGTAGACGGCGACGTCGAACGGGGCGAAGAAGCGTGCCCCCCAGAGGCTGAGCGCGGCGCTCAGGTAGGGGCCGCCGGCCATGCCGAACGCGACGGTCCTGTCGGCGTATCCGTCCTGGATGAGGACCGCACCGCCAGTGCGGGGCGGGTCGACGCGCACCAGCGCGGCGTCCAGGGCGTACCCGCCGACCAGAAAGGCGGCGGTGATGGCACTGGACTCGGCCTGGCGCACGAGCGGGAGCCGCTTGAGCAGCGGCTCGATCGGGTGGTGCTCGGCGAGCATGCCCCGGTGACGTGCCGCCGGGATACCGCAGCCGTCGAGCAGGGAGATCAGGGTCTGGACCGTGGTCGTCTTGCCGGACATGTCGAACCCGTCCACGAGGATGCGCACGACTGCCTCCTTCACCGTCGAAAGGACGGCGCCTGATGTGGCGTCACCCGCTAGCCTGGCGTGACGGCTTGGTCGCTTGTAGTGAGAGATCGCCGCCCGGTCAGGGCGAAGCCACCGCCCGTTCCGGACGGCGACCCCGCCCACGCGAGGACGGTTCGAACAGCCGACGGGCACGGCATATCCGGGGAACAGGGCGACGCCGCGCCAGGGAGCGGGCAGCGCTGACAAGGGGAGGTCACCCATGACCGTCACCAGCACCACCTCACCGGACGGCGCGCACACCGCGGCCTGCGGGCGCCGGATCAGAGAACGGACACTCGGTCAGGCCGGAAGCCCCGAGCCGGTGCCGCACGGCCTGGTCGAGCTGATCGCCAAGGAGATCGAGGCGCACTGCGGCCACCGCCCGCTCAAGGCCTTCCGGATGGCGATGGGCTGGACCGTCGCCGAGGCGGTTCAGGCGGCGCACGACCTGGTGGAGAGGGAGAACCTGCGCAAGGTCGGGCTCACCGAACGCTCCTGGAAGGACTGGGAGGCGGGCAAGGCGCCGAGCCCGGAGTACCAGGACCTGCTGTGCCGCCTCCTGTCCACGGGCCCGGTCCAACTCGGGCTGGCCGCCGACTACACGCCCGGGCCAGCCTGGGCCGACAGCCCGGACAGTGCGACACTCCCAACAGGACCCGCCGACGCGGGAGCGGGGCTGAAGGAGGTGGCGGCCACGAAACGGCGAACCGCGCTCATGCTCACCGGGCTCGCCCTCGCGACGCCCGCCACCGCCGCCCGGGTCCTCGACCAGGCCGCCGCCGAGGCACTGGAGTTCACCCGCCAGGCCGAGGCCAGCTCACTGGGCGCCGGAACGCTCGACCACCTGGACCTCGCCGTCACCGACTTCAACGACGCCTACTCCATCAAGCCCCCGCGGCAGGTGTTCGCCGAGGCGCTGGACTACCGCCGCAGGGTGAACGTGTTGCTGAAGGCGAAGCACACCCACGAGCAGGGCCGCGAGCTGTTCGCCTACGCCGGGTGGCTCTCCGAACTCCTCGCCTGGCTCGCCCACGACCTCGGCAGCCCCCGCGCCGGTCTCGCCTTCGCCAATGACGCCTTCGTGCACGGCCAGCAGGCCAGCCACGGCGAGCTGTGCGCCTGGGCGATGGACGCCGCAGCCTCCATCAACCTGTACGGGCACCGCCCCGACCGGGCGCTCGCCGCCGCCCGTCGCGGCCTCGCCCAGGCGCTGGCCACCCACCCACTCACCGTCCGTCTCCACGCCCAGGCCGCCCGCGCCTCGGCGGCGGACGGCGACGCCGAAGGCTTCACCGCCTCCCTGCGTTCCGCCGAGGACGCCCACCGGTTCCTGCCCGTCCGGATGGCCCACCGCTTCGGCCTGGACCCGCTGCCGCTGGCCGACTACGCCCTCACCTCCTACCCGGCCACCGCCTGCATCTGGCTCGGCCAGGCCGAGGACGCCCGCCGGCACGCCGAACACGCCCTGCAGGTCTACGGAGCCGCCCCGGCCGCGTCCCGCTCCCCCAGCCGCGAGGCCATCGCCCGCATCGATCTGGCCCTCGCCCACGCCCAGCTCGGTGACCCCGGCGACGCCGTCGCCCTCGGCACCGACGCACTGAACTCCGACCGCGTGGTCGACTCCGTGCGCAACCGCGCCACCGACCTCACCACCTACCTCGCCCGCCGCTACCCCGGCCACGCCGCCGCCGGCGAACTACGCGAGCGCCTGACCGCCCTGTCCACCCCGGCGTAGAAAGAGAGCACTATGCCCGAGCAGGACCGCGTCATCCAGATCCGCCGCCCCTACCTCGACCTGATCGCCCACGGCACCAAGACGATCGAGGTCCGCGTCGGCTACCCCAGCATGCGCAAGATCCACCCCGGCCAGACGCTCGTCTTCGATTCCGGCGACACCCACTGCCGCACCCAGGTCCTGAAGGTCGCCGAGTACGAGTCCTTCGAGGCGATGCTCGACGCCGAGGACAACGAAGCGATCGGCAGCGAGGGCATGACCCGCGATCAACTCCTGGCCGCCTGCCGAGAGATCTACCCGCCGGAGAAGGAAGCGCTCGGCGTTCTCGCGATCCACCTGCAGCGCACCTGGGCCGATGAGGACGACGGAACGGTCAGCAGCAGGCGGCCGCAAGGCTGAGCGGCTGTTTCAGGAGTTCCTTCACCGCGGGTACCTCACCGGCTCGGGCCAGTCTGATCCGCCCGCCACCGCCCCGAGTGGGCCAGGGCCCCGACCAGCAGGTGGGCGTTCGCGCCGACGCCCCACGACTCGGGCGGATCCGGCAGCTCCAGCCAGTCGAACTGGATCTCCTCGCCCGGCGGGTGGGCGATCACCGCCACGTCCCGGCCGGTCGCCGCCTTGCAGGGCTCGCAGTGCGGCCGGAGCTGGTGGCGGCGAAGCGCGCGGGTGAACGTCGAGTAGGCACCCTGATAGCCGAGTTCGGTGATCTCGTCCAGGAGCGTGGAGGCCCACAGGTGCGGATCGTCCGCCAGGCGCTGGCGGCAGTAGTCCACAAACGGCGCCAGCGGGTCCGGGGCCCGGCGCCGGTGCTCGGGCACCCGCTCGCCGTTCAGATAGGCGCGGATCGCTTTCGGTCACGGCCCAGGTGCCGGGCGATCGCCGAGATGGACCAGCCCTGCCGACGCAGCGCGTGCGCATCCACGTCTTCCTCCCGCGTCAGCACCCAGGCCCCCGAACAGGCCGAACTCGTTGCGAACGCAGACTTTCCGACAGAGCACGAACCAAGCAGACACGCCAGGCGAGATCACACAATGGGTGGGGACCTCACGCGAGCAAGTTTGGCCCACCGCGGAGCGGGGACCGCAGCTGTCAGCTGTCCAGGGCAGCCGTGGAGGTCGGCGCTATGGGATGTCCCAGGCAGGTGTGTCCGTGAAGGCCATCGGGTCGGGGAGCGCTGCGGCCCGCAGGGGCTGGGTGAACCATGACCGTTCGATCACCACGCCCATCACCCGCTCTGCCAGGAGGAACAACTTCGGACCCCAGAGCTCGGTCGGATCGCTGACGTCGATCAGGCCGCCGCACCAAGAGCGGTCCCAGCGGGAGTCTCCCTCGCGCAGCGGCTTCACTGGTCCGTACGGCTCCTCGTAGACAACGAGGTCGCCGTCAACCGCGTAGTGGATGGTGTCGCGGCCGTTGACATCGAGCTGGAGTCCGAAGCACCTGCCTCCCCGCGACAGATCACGCAGTACGCCGGGCACCGCTCCGGTCCATCCAACGACCTCCAGGGCGAAGACCACGCCTTCGACCGTGCCGACGCTCACGTGGTCGCGTCGCTCGGGGTAGTCGGGCTGAAGATCGTGGATCTCTTCGGAGGTAAGGAGCCGAGTGCTCTTCGCATCGCCTCCGAATCGCCGGATCACCTCGTCCTCGGTGATCCCCTCAATGAGCGTGAGGATCGGATAGAAGCCGTCTTCCTCATCAGTCCAGTCGAACCGGTCGTCGTGAGTCTCCATGCCGCATACATAGCAGGGGCCCCCGACAGGCCACCCACCAGCCTGGGGAACAAGGTGAGCAGCTCTGGCCAGCCCCTGAGCGCCGGGTGGGGAAACTCAAAGATCCCTATCAGGCAACCGCTGGCCGTGGTGGAACGCACTCCACACCGTGTTCACCAGGAGGGTCTGTGGTTGGTCCAGGGGGTCCAGGGGCTGCTCAACACCATCTCCAGCGTCGTCTCGTCGGCGGCGTCCTCGCGTCGGGGCGCGCCCGGGGCCACCTATCCTCCTCCGCCAGCATGTTCGGGCGGCGTCCGTTTCCCTCCCTCCCGGGTTCACCGCCCACGTCGGCCGGGGCGCCAGCGAGCCGGGTGGAGGCTCGGGCGCGGGGCGCGCGTACGATCCCAAGGTGGCCAAGAAGCAGAAGGCGTTCGACTACCCCGAAGACCTCCGTGAGGCGCAGCGAGCCCTGGTGGCGGTTCGTGCCGAGCGTTTCGGGTTCCTGGCCGGCCTGCCACGGTGGGGTGGGGATCTGGGGGCGGCGCGGCGCGGGTTGAGCGAGGAGCAGTGCGCAGAGGCCCACCGGTTCGAGGAGGCCGAGCGGCGGGCGGCGCTGGTGGTCATCGCGCACCCGTTCTGGGCGGAGGTTCCGGTCGAGGACCGGGTCGCGGCCCGTACGCAGCTGCAGCACGTCGACGACGCCGTCCTGGAAGGCTCCGCTTCGTAGACGCGGGCCCGAGGGCCCGTACTTCCCCTCGGGGTGTCCCCGCGGCCCTGGGCTCATGAGCCGGGTTGACTGGCGTTCTCGCTCTCCTACTGTCCGGTGCCACGGACCGCTCTGGCCCTGTCCGGGATGCCGCGCATGCGGCGCGGCGACGCCGCCCCAACCCCGGCCCGGTGGAACGGCGCCCGGATCAGGCACACCCGGCCGTCGTGGAGCAGCACCGCGCACACCCGCACCCGTATCGGCCCGGTCCCCGTGCCGCTGCCGGTCACGGCCGCTATGCCGTGGCCGAGGTGGCCGCTTCGTCGGCGCCGGGCGGCAGCGTCGGCAGCGGCCACACCACCAACAGGTCACACCGGATGGTGTACACAGGCGCCACTCCAAGAGGCCAGCCAAGCTGCGCTACCGGCGAGACGCTGATGAGATCAGCCGTACATCGGATCGCCAGGACAGGCAGCGCCGGGGACGGCCAAAATGCTCGCGCCCAGCAGAGCTTGAGGAGTACCCGTGACCAGACCATCGATGAGGCACATTCAGCGTGGGGTCGTACTCGTAGGAAGTGCCCTATTGGTCGCCGGCACGCTGAACGCAGCGCCCGCCTCAGCCACCACTGAAAACAGCGACCAGATCCTCTACGAGGCGTGCGGCACATCCGCGGACTGGTTCCTCGGCACTCCCCTCGACGCATGGCCGTATATGAGCGACGCAGAACTCATCTTCCTGGACTGCGGTTGCAAGGACACCCCGTGAACCCGCCAGATCACCCCCTGCAATCCCTCACCGGGTAAAGCTTCGCCTGGAGCGGACCCCACAGTGGGCTTGCCCTGGCGAGGCTGGCCACCCGGTCGGCCGCCCCGGCAGTCCCTGGGCCCGGTCAACCGTGTGCCGAGGGGCGGGTCCGTTGAACCATCACCCCGCAGATTCCGGCCACGCACCGGTTACCAGCCGGAAGATTCTCCACTGCACCCTTTGATGTCCACCGGACGCATAGGAAAGGAACGCTCTCAATGCTGTACGTCGACCGGATCTGCCTGACAGCCGCCACGGTGGTTGCTGCGATGGGATGTCTCACGACAACCTCTAGCGCCACGCCGAACGCTGACCGGCCGACCATATCTCGTGAGGCCGCGCCGCCCCCTCCCGACTGCCTTGCCACAAGCGAGCCGCTCTTCGGCACCGCTTGCTCCTGCACGCCGGAAAGCCATCCGCTCGGATGCACACTGCAGCCCTGCAAGCCAGGCGACGACGACCCCACGTACGTCTGCATCTGCAACCAGCAGAACGGAAACGGAGGACTCTGTGTCGAGCTGGCCAGGGACCAGTTCGAGCAGTCGCCACACTCAGGGTCACCTGGTGACCGCCACAGAGCGGCGGCGGCCGGCCCTGCCGGATTTGGCGCCGCTCCGGCTGGCACGGTGCCGGCTCTCCCCCGCTGACGCCTGGCGCGCGGAACCGACACGCGGAATCCGCACCACAGAAGCGTGCAATACACGTCTCCGTCAAGGACATTCCCATCAGAGAGGACCCAGATGCAATGTATAAGGGTGGCCAGCAAGGCCACCACAGCGCCGCCGAAGAGTGACCTGTCAAGGAAATCGGGCGCCTGGGGTAGACGAACGTATGCCGCGGCTGCGTCGGCCGCCCTAGCCTTGGTCGTTCAGCTGCCCTGGGAGGGTTCCCCTGCCTCGGCGGTGGTGGCGGCACCGGTGAATGGAAGCCGCCTGTTCACCTCGAACGGTACGTTCACGGTGCCTGATGGCGTGACAGAGCTGACCGTCTCCCTATGGGCAGCTGGCGGAGTTGGCGGCGGCGGAGGCGGCGGCGGAGGAGGCGGAGGAGGCGGAGGAGGAACCGAGGGCATGAACGGCATCATCGGCTCGGGCGGCGGCGCCGGTGGCGGTGGCGGTGGCGGTGGCGGTGGCGGGGCAGGAGACTACGCGCGCTGCCGCGTAGAGGTGACGCCGGGGCAACTCTATGTCGTCACGGTTGGCACAAGCGATACGGCCGGTACGGGCGGGCAAGGCGGCTCAGGCGGAAGCGGCGGTGCCGGATCAAACAACGGCTCTTCCGGCGGTAGAGGAGCACCGGGTACCGCACCGACCGGTACCACGCCGTCGGCGAGCTCTACCTTCACCCGGGAGTCCGACAACCTCGATCTGGAGGTCCTGAGCGGAAGTCCAGGCGTTGCGGGCCGCGGCGGTCATGGAGGTGCAGGAGGCGCGGCCAGCCACTACATCCAGCCCGGCGGAGCAGGTGGCGCAGGCGCCCCTGATACACCGCCTTCGTCTCCGACGCCAGGAACCTACCAGCCGTGCGGCCACAACGCAGATCAGATCGCACATGACTTCCGCTCCAGTGGGAGAGACGGAAAGCCGGGCCTTACTGGTGACTTCGGTGGCACCAGTGCATCAAGCACAAATGCTTCTGGTGGGGTCAATCTCGAGAAAGGCCGCGGCGGCGCAGGAGGGTCCGGAGGCGGCCCCCACCGCTTCCTGGAATGCGAATTCGGAGCAGGAGGCCACGGTGGCCGTGGCGGAATCGGCGGCGACGGTGGATCGGGGACCGGAGCAAGCGTTCATGCTCTGCCCGGAAAGAACGGCGAACCCGGACAGGCCGGCGCCCCTGGGCAACCCGGCGCTGTCCTGGTGATGTGGGGAACCCCCGCAAACGCTCCATGCCGCACATGACGGCACCTTTGATCGCCCGGCGTCAGGGGCCGCTGTGCTGGCCGGCGCCTGGTCATCTCCATGCGCGGCTACCTTCCCCCGTCCGGCTCGGTCACCCGGCCGCCGAACGGATCACATCATCGGTTCAGGAAGCCGCCAGGCGCTGGCGCGTCGGCTGACGGGCCACGCCCGGCCATTGGAGAGTTGCAACGGCCCGGTGTGCGGGTCCGGGCCACGGTCGTCGGAACGACCGCGAGCACGATCAGTCCCGTTGGCCATCGCGGGCTCTGGCTGCCCTTTCGCGAGCCTGTCTCTGGGCGATGGGCCTGACCATGATGGTCATCAACGGCCCAGGTGATCAACGAAGCGAGGCCAGCACTTCGCCCTCGCGGCCGACCATCAGCCCCGTGCAACGACGTACGCATGGTCGCATACCTGCTGGCTGGCAGAACGCTCGCAGACCTTAAACGACAAGCTGAGCGATGGCGCTGCGGGGGAAGCCGGCTATTTGCGCGGGGCGAGGACGGTCACTGCGCTGGTGGAACCGCGCGGGAGCACCGTCCGGTTTTCTGGACCGCAGGGAGGTACATCCGGCCCGCCCGTGACGGCACTCTTTGACGGACGGTCGCCAAGAGTGCCGTCGATGTCGTGACGGTCAGGAGATGCGGCAGTTCAGGACCTCTCCGGCATTGGGCGGGTTGAACGAGCAGGTGTTGCTACCGGCCTCCCCGTTCACGAAGGCGCCCAGGGCGTTGCTCTCGTTCATCAGTGTTCCGCTGTTGAAGGGCATGCCGGCGGTGACGGTGATGGTGTCGTCGCCGAGGCCGCCGTACACATAGTTGTTGTGACTGTTGCCGTTGCCGCCGAGCAGCTTGCTGTCTCCTCCGCTGACGGTGATGGTGTCGTTGCCCGCTCCTCCGCTGATGACACCGACCGTGCCTCCGGCCGTGTTACCGTCGCCTCCCTGGATAGGGCCGTAGCCTCCGGTGACGGTGATGGTGTCGTCGCCAGGGCCGCCGGTGACGCTTCCCCCGCTGTTCCCCGCACCGCCCCTTCCGGAGGAAATACCGGACGTGCCACCGCGAAGGGTGATTGTGGTGGGCGAGCTGCTGGTGGCGGTGATACTCCCTCCATCGTTGGCGGGGGCTCCCTGCTCGTTGCTGTCGCCCCCGAAGACAGAGATGCTGGTGGCACCTACTCCGGCGGAGGGGCCAAGCCTGACAGTTCCGGTGTTGCCGGACCCGCCGATTGCATCTCTTCCTTGGCCGCCGTTGATGGTGATGGTGCCGTTGGTCGCGCCGGTGATCGTTCCGCTGTTGCCGGGCCCGCCCGCTTTACTGCCTCCTTGGCCGCCGTTGATGGTGATGGTGCCGTTGGTCGCGCCGGTGATCGTTCCGCTGTTGCCGGGCCCGCCGACCGTTTCATCGTCTCCTCGGCCGCCGGTGGCGATGATCTTTCCGCTCGCTCCGCCGGTGATGGTACCGGTGTTGCCTGTCCCCCCCTGGCCCCCGAGAAGGGAGCTTCGCCGCCCGCCGATGACCTCGATGTCAGCGGTGGCCTGTTGGGTGTCGGCAGTGATGGTCCCGGCGTTGCCGATGCCACCGCCCGAGGCCAGGGCCGCCGAGAACCCCTGGACCGTCAGGTCTGCCGTGCCGCGGCGGATGGTGATCTTCCCCCGGTTCCCGGCGCCACCAGGGGCCAGGAGACCTGTGATCCCGCCCGAGGTGGTGGTGTGGGAGGTGTCGCTGGAGATGTCGATGACCCCGGTGGTGTCGACGGCGTTCCCAAGAGCGGTGTTAACGCGGATCGTGTCCTCGATCCCGCGCGCCCTGATCGTTCCGAAGACGGTTTCTCGGACAGTCACGGTGTTGGTCCCCCCGGTGCCGGTGTCCACCGTGTCGCCTGCCATGATCCCCAGCTGACAGACAATGGTGTTGTTCTGGTGGTCCGGGCCGGCGATGACCGTGTTACCCGGTGTGGTGCTCTGAGGGGCACCGTTCACCAGGCACGTGGTACCGGCCGCATGCGCCGCCGGAGCCGCCATTTGGGGGGCCGCGACAATGGCGGTCACCAGCACACCGGTACTGATCGCGCGCCCACGTCGCCTGGCGGACTCGGCGCCGAACCAAGAGGTGTGCCTCGAACGGACAAGACGGGTAGTCATCGACGTGGCCTCCGTGGAAGTAGGGGAGCCCAGAGGCGTGCGCATCGATCGCGCGGCTGTCCGCCACGGGTGCCGGGTCAAGGTCAGGGCCGTGTCGTACAGGACTCGGAATGAGAAAAGCGAGCCACCCGGCAATACCCTTCCCATCCACCCAATGCTGCATGGGACTGCGGCATCCTGCATAAGGGCCTGGCGCAGCCGAGGTACCTGGTGGATCCGACCGTGGGAAACGTCTGACAGGCGACGGGAAGTGGGCCGTTGACCGCCAGAGGGGGAAGCTCAGTTGGGAGTACTAAATTGATCGTTTGGCGAACGTCGCCCTCTGTTCGGCTTCTAGGGCTCGCTGGCCCGCTGGTGTGCCGGCATCGAGCCTCACGGTGACGTCGGCGCTGGAGTCGTCGGGCGTGATGAAGCCGTAGCCCTTGTCGGGATTGAACCATTTCACCGTGCCTTGGGCCTTGTAGGCGTGGCCGGTCGCGGGCCGGCCGGTGGGGAAGGTGAAGATGGCCTGGGCCCCGGGGGCGGAGCAGGTGAGGGATAGGGTGCCGGTCGCCAGGACGGCGTCCTGGAAGGGTGCGCTCTCGTTGACGGTGAGGGTGCCGGTTCCAGCTGCCGGGCAGATGAATTCGCCAGCCACTGCCAGTTTCCCGTTCCCTGCCGCAGTCGCGCTGTCGAGGCTCGCCGCGCCCGCCTGGTTGTCAAGGAGCACGATCTGGTCGTATCCCAGGACAGTGCCGAGCGCGCCGATCAAGGTGGCGGTCACCGTGACGTCGTCGCCCCAATTGCCGTCCGAGCCCAGAACGGCGTCGTCGACACGCCCGCGGACCGGCTGGCCGGTAGGGGCGCCCAGGCAGGAGAGGAGGATGGTCTGCGATCCGGAGCGACCGGCGGAGTCAGTGGCGGTGACTGTGAGGGTGGCGGCCAGCATGGGCGCCTCGCAGGAGTAGCTGCCGGTCCAGGACAGGACACTGCCCGTGGCACTCGCGGTGATGATCTGTACCCCGTCGTTGGCCGGCTCCGCTGCGGAGGCCGCTTCAGATGCCGCGGCCGGGCTCTCCACAGCAAGGAGTAGGGCGACGGCCGCGAGGGGCGCCACCGAACGCAGCGCCAGCCGCCGTGGAAGTGACGGACATTTCGCATCGCGGAAGGCGGCCGTTTCCTCACCTTCCACGGCGGCAACCCGACGGCGGACGGCTGCGGCTGGGCATCGCCCGCTGCCGTCCACCGAAATCGGCAGATGACCACGGTCCAGTGTCATAAGCCCTCCTCGGCCGAATCCAGATTCCGCGCGGGCACCGGCGTTGCGACCGCTTCCCCGCGCTTCGTCTCATCTGTGCACTAACCGGCCTCCTGTGAGCATGCGAAAGTTGCCCGTTTCGCCAGGAGAGACCAACAGGTCCACCTCGCAGGGCGTACGTGGGCGGTACGGATGGACTCGCGCCCACCCGGTGCGGGCCGCATGCGTGCGACCGCCTGGGAACCACCGATCCGGCACTGGTACCAGCCGGGCCCGAACGCAGCCGACCACACCGGCCGTCATCGCCACTGCCGATCGGGTAGAGCCCGTCTTCACGCGGTCAGCCGGCCGGTCCGGGTGGTCGTCGGGGCCAGGGCGATGGGCAGCTGGGCGGGCGGCGGTGTCGTAGGTGACGGCCGGACGGGGAGGTACTGCGGGATGACGGCAGCCAGGCCTTCGGCGGCCTCCAGGAGGAGCTGGTGGTCCTGGGCGAGGCGGAGGGCGCGTGCCTCCGGAAGTCGGGAGCGGAGTACGGACAGCCGTCCCGGCCCTGGGTGGGCCGGGATTGCGGGTCTTGCGGGGGCGGGTCAGCCGGTGACGGTCTCGGCGTGCCGGTGGAGCGCGTCCAGGAGCGCGGCGAGGCCTGCGAGCCGCTCGACCTCCTCCCCGCCCCGGAGCGGCCGGTCGCAGGCGGCGGGGTGTACCGGCCCACCGCCGAGCTCGCCTACACCGCCAGCACCGGCGAAGAGCGGCACCGCCTGCGGGCGTTCGTCGAACGCCACCGCCCCGGAGTCGGCGCCGAAGAGACTGCGGCGCAGCTGGCAGCCTGCGCCCGACTCTGGTGGTCCTGGTCGGCACGGCGGCCGCCGGGCTGCGCGGTGCGGTGGCGGACCTGCACCTGGCCGCCGAGGAGAACCCGGCCACCGCCGAGATGCTGGCCGCCGTCCCGGCCGGCGACGGCCTGGACGGGCGCCCGGGTTGCGGCGAAGGGCACGACCCGGCCAGGCGGCGGGCGGGCCGCAGCGGCGTCCGGTCTTCGCCGGGCGCTCACCATCAGGACGGTCCCGCAGGGTGGGAACCCGTGCCGTCCGGACCGTCACCCACCCACGCACCACCCACCAGCAATCAGGGCAGAGAGACGGACAGAAGGGGTACGTCTGATTTTCCGGCCCGCCGCGCGTGCCGTCTGACCTGGGGAAACGCGCGGCACCGGCCGGGAGTGGCGGGGTACCTGCGGTGGTACCTGCGCACGTACCCGCGGTGGTGCCCCCGGTGGTGTCTGCGGTGGTACCTACATGCGGCCGCCGCGGCGGCCCCGGCCGCGTCCCAGACGGCCCGCAGCGCGCCCAGGAGAGCGCTCTGCGGGCCGGCCCGGCGTCCCGGGTGCGGGCGGCGCCTGGTGGCCTGTCAGAACCGGCGGCGCACCACCGGCCGGGCAGGCTCAGCGCCGCACGGCGCCAGGGCGGCGGTGCGGGTGTGCTCCAGCCAGCTCACGACCCGGCGCAGCGTGCCGGGGGACGGTAGATCGTCACCCCGCCTACGGTCGCCACGCATCGTGTGCCCGCCGGCAGCCGCTCGACCGCCCAGACGTCCTCGGTCCTGCCGGTCAGCAGCACCCGCGTCAGGTGGTCCCTGCCGTACAGGACAGTGCCCGGCCGCTCCACGGTCCCGGTCATACACACCACCGGATCCGGCACGAACTGCCCGCCGTCCTCGTGCCGCACCCGCAGTTCGGCCGCGTTGGCCTCGGCCTCCGCCGACTCGGCCGGGACCTGGCAGGCCGGGCAGAGCACCAGAACCAGGCGGCCCCCCTCCCACTTCCCATTCCAGTCCTCGGCCGCCTCGCTCGTCAGGTCGTGCGGCGCGCGGCGACGACAACGATCGCACCTCAGGTTGTGTCCCATGCCCAGCCCAACGCGTCACCTGTTCGAGGGACACGGCGTACGCACAGCCGTCCCGGCCCACCCGGGCCAAGACGGCGGGGTCTTGCGGGGCGGTCAGCCGGTGACGGTCTCGGCGTGCCGGTGGAGCGCGTCCAGGAGCGCGGCCTGGTGGTCGGCCAGCTTGCCCTCGGAGCGGGCCGCCGCCTGCTTGCGCAGCCAGGTGCCGGGGCGGAAGGTCGGGTCCGCCTCGCCGCCGGTGCGGTTGGCGGGGCCGTCCAGGGTTCCGCCGGCGGCGAGGTAGGCGAGCAGGCGGCGGTAGGAGCGGTTCCAGTCCGGCTCCAGGCGCCACAGCTCGTCCAGCGCCTCCAGCTTCGCCACCTGGTCGCCGGTGAGGGAGTCGGCCTTGCGCTGGCGGCGCATCCACGCGCCCACCGCGTAGCCGTCCAGCTTCTCGGTCGCGGGGATGGCGAGGTGGCCGTGCCGGGCGGCCCAGGCGCGGGCGTAGGCGTGACCGCGCTCCCAGGCGTTGGCGTGCTTGGACCAGATCATGTCCAGCGCGTCCAGCTCCGAGATCCGGGCCGGGTCGAGGAGGTGCTGGCCGTTCAGGTGGCGCTGGCGGTCCAGCCAGGAGATCAGCTCGCCGTGCCGCGTCCTGTCGGTGGGGTCGAGGTGGCCGTGCTCGATGTGGAACCTGGCGGCGACGGCGTGCATGCGCTGCCACTCGGTCGCCCGCGGGTTGAACGCGCGCAGCTTCACCGACTGCAGGATCTGGGCGGCGTGGCGGCGGGCATCGATCCGCAGCCACTCCACCGGCGACTCCACCGGGGCCGGCTGCTGCTCGCCCTCGGCCGTCCCGCCCTCGGCCGAGGCCTGCGTCGAGGTGTGGGCGGTGGGCTGGGAGCGGGTGCCGCGCAGTTCGGTGATCCGGCCGACCACCCGGGCGTCGTGCGCGGCCAGCGCTCGCAGGACCCGCCAGATCGTACGGAAGGACGACGCTTCAAGCTCGGTGTCGGCCTCGGCCTTCACCGCCGCGCCCACCTCGCGGACCTCCGACGGATCCGCGGCCGCCGTGCCGTCGTCGCCGACCGCCGGCGCCGGCAGGTAGACCGGGATGACGACCCAGGACACCTTGCCCTGCCGGTAGGACTGGCGCAGCGCGCGGCCGACGGCCTGGACGATGTCGATCACGCTCGACTTCGGGTCCGCGAAGCAGATCGCGTCGACGGCGGCGACGTCGATGCCCTCCGTCAGGAGCCGGGAGTTGCAGAGGATGCCGCACTCCTCGCCGTCGTCTCCGGTGTGGGCCTTGAACTCCGCGAACGCGGCCCGGCGGTCCCTGAGACGGTCGGTGCCCGCGACCGCCTTGGCCCAGATCCGCTCCGGCCGGTCCGCGTCCTTCAACAACTCCGAGGCGCCCAGCAGGCTGTCCGCGAACTCCCTCGCCCCCGCCACCCGCGAGTGGAACGTGATCACCCGGCGCAGGCCCAGGTCGGCAACCGCGCGCAGCACCGCGATCTGCAACGCCAGGCGCAGCAGTTCCTCGTTGCTGCGCTGGGAGCGCAGGTCCGCGACGGCGGGCAGGTTCAGCAGGTCGCGCAGGTCCTCGTCGGTGACGACGGGGACCAGGACGCGGTAGTCGGCGAGGTAGCCGTGTTCGATGCCCTGGCCGAGCGTCCAGGTGAACACGGTGGGGCCGTAGATCGTCTCGTCATCCATGGAGCACAACGCGGGGAGCTTCTCCGCGCTCTCGCCGCCGGTGCCGGCGAGGTCGGCCTGGCCGTCCTTCGCCCGCCGGTCGTCGGCGATCCGCGGCGTCGCGGTGAAGTACAGCCGGCGCTTCGCCGGGACCTGGGCGTCGTCGTGGACGGCCGCCCAGGCCGTGCCCTCGGCGCCGGCGGTGCGGTGGGCCTCGTCGATGACGACCAGGTCCCACTGCGCCAGGCCCCAGCCGTAGTGGGCCTCGACGATGCGCTCCAGCGACGCGTAGGTCGCGTACACGGTGACCGGCTGGTCGTCCGGGGCGCCGTTGACCAGGTCGGTGAGCGCGGCGACCCGAGTGGTCACCGCCGCGTCGATACGCCCGCCGGCCTCCGCGCTCTCCAGCGCCTCCTCCCGCGAGCACGCCGCCACCGCCAGACCCCGACGCCCGCCCCGCAGCGACCACGCCTCGGCGGTCTGCTCCAGCAACTCGATCGTCGGCATCAGCACCAGCACCCGGCCCCTCGCGGCCAGCCGCCGCGCGCAGCCAGCGGCAATCAGGGTCTTGCCGGAACCAGTCGCCGCGACCACCGTCGCGCGGCCGCCGGCCTTCACCTCACGCACCGCGGCCGCCACCGCCTCCTTCTGGAACCAGTGCAGCGGCAACGGGTTCACGGCAGTACCGGACGGCTGCGCCGGGACGGTCGGCGTGCCGGTCAAAACGTCCTGCTCGGCGGTGGTGGTCTCCACGGCGGTGGTTCTCCTCTGGCGGCTTGGTGGTGCCGGATGGTCGGGGGTGGGCGGTGCTACTCGGGGATCCAGCCGCGGACTTCCAGGTAGGCGATGTCGGCGTCCTCGACGGCGCGACCGGTCTCCACCAGCCAGGCCCGCATCGCCTCGGTGACGTCGCCGTGGTGGTCAGCGACCCGCTGGGACCACTCGGCAGCGTCGAACCCACCCGTGGACGCGGAGCCGTAGGTGCGCTCCTCGGTGCCGTCCGCACGGGGGAGGAACCCGCGCCGGATCCCGCCGGAGTCCTGCTCGGACCCGGCCGAGTACACGTACTGGTCGGCCTTCATCCGCACCGTGAACGCCAGGCGGCCACCGGCCCGGCCGGTCTCGTGCACCACCGGGGCCAGGTGGGAGGCCCCGGACCTGATCGCCTGCTTCCCGGCCCGGCCGGCCATCGACCCGCCCGCCTCGCCGACGGTGTCCTTGCCGCGCACCCGGGCCTTCTGACCGCTCTTGGTGGTACGCCGCTCGGTGTTCGCCTCGGCGATCCTGGACAGGGCCGCCCCGTCGCGCTCGCCGCCCCGGACCGCCCGGACCAGCTGGCGCAGCGCGCCGACCATGCTCGCGCCCTTGCCCTTGGTGAAGAACTGCGAGATCAGGCTGGCATCGCGGCCCAGCAGCCTCGCGACCTGCCGCTTGGTGTAGCCCTGGTCCAGCATTTGCTGGGTCAGGCGGGCGGCCTCGTTGGGGTGGTTCGAGTCGGCCGGACTCACCGGTCACCTCCGGTGTAGGCGGGCCGGATGTACAGGGCGTCGAGCGCGGCGACAAGCGGGTTGGCCCCGCCCATGCAACGCTCCGCGCAGCCGGGCGGGCCGAGCCCGGAGCAGTCGTTCCGGTGCAGGAACGATGCCTGGCATTCCTCGCAGGCCAGCCAGGACGGCGCGTGCATCACCGTCGTCAGAACGTGGGTGCAGATCGTCACCGCATACCTCCCTCAGGGCTCTGGGCGGCGAGTTCGGCGCGGCCCAGGCCGCGCAGCTCGAGGTACTGCTCCTGGCTGGTCGGGTGCTCCACCGGGCCGGTCAGGTGGCCCTTGAGGAGGTAGTCGCCGGGCTCGCCCCGGTAGGGCCAGGGCTGGCGCTCGGTCAGGGCGATGCCGTCGGTGCCGAAGTAGACGACCGTGCCGGGCTTCGCGTGCAGGGCCACCACGAAGGAGGCCCCGGTGACCACCCAGCCCGACCACGAGAGCCCGGCCCTGGCCAGGCCGGCCACCCTGCACGAGCTGCGCACCGCGCTCTCCCGCTACGGCCGAGGACAACTACAGCTTCCACCGCCCGCACGGCGCGCTCGGAGGCCAGACCCCCTACGAACGCCTTAAGCAGAAGACCGAGAGCCACGTGTAACCGAGCTCCCGCAGATGCACACCACTCCAGGCCGGCCAGAAGCCGCCGACCGTCGTCACGCGGTCAGCTCCGTGCATGGACGCGCCGCACCGTGCGAACGGTCACCGGCGGGACGGCGGCGAGAACGGCGCCGACGGCGAAGCCGACCGTACCCGGTTCATCTCCTCCGCCGTACACGGCGAACGCTCCGAGGACGCACAGGAAGGCGATGAACAGCAGCCAATCCGCGAAGCGGACCAGGCGGTCGGCGAGCCACCCGTACCACAGCCCGCCCCGGACGGCGGCGGCGCTCTTCGCCGGGGGGCGGGGGATCTGTTCCCGGGTGCGGGCAGGCAGAGGAACGACGACCTCGGGGGGCAGGGCCTCGTCGATACGGGCGATCTCGTCCGCGGGTAGCGCGAACAACGTCGGCTCGATGTCCACGCTCATGCCGTCGGACCCGGTCAGGTACCGGGCCCCGTCGGGGCTGGCCAAGGCGGCCACGCAGTCCGCGTACCGGACGGTGGCCTGCCCGTGCGGGGATATGAGGCTGACCCCGTCGTCGCCGACCACCAGGGCGTGGCCGTGGTGCGCCAACGAGCGCCAGTGCCGCCCGGCGACACGGTCGGGCGAGGTGGTCGGTGCCGGGTGAAGTCCGGCCCACTCGCCCCCGGTGCCCGCCGGTGTCATCACCAGCGCCGAGACGGCGACCTCCTCGGCGACGCGCCGGATGTCCTCGACCGTCAGCGCCATGAGTTCGGCGCGGGCCTGGTCGTCGGCGGGGTCGGGGTGGCCGATCAGCAGGTTGCGGGCGTACCCCGGCAGTCGTGCGGCGGCGTCCGCCTGGTCGAGCCGCTCCAGCGAGCGGTTACGCACGGCGTCGAGCTCGGCCGCGTCGATCCTGCCCATGCGCAGGCCTGCCAGAACGTCCACGAAGCCTCCCAGCACGGCCTCACGCTTCGTCGGCAGCGCATCCGCGACGGCGGTGATGACCGCGTTCCCGCCGTCGCGTGCCTCGTAGCTGCTGGCTGCCTGATAGGACAGGCCGCCCTCCTGACGCAGTTCGCGAAACAGCGCCCGGCTGAGCAGATCTGAGAACACACGAGCCGCCGTGCCGCAGCCGACGACGGCCTGCAGCGCGACACCGGCCTCCTCTCCGGTGAAGTACGCCGGAGTACGCGGCAGTGCGGACGTCGCCTCCGGCACCGGCTGCCGCTCGCCGTCCGGGAGCTTCACATCCAGCCCCTCGGGAACCTCGCCCGCGGTCATCCACAGCACCGCGTTCTGCCGGGTGAACCAGTGCTCGGCCCAGGCGGTGACATCGGCGGCGCCGATGCGGTGCAGGCCGTGCTCGGGGTAGCTGAGCAGGCCGTAGCCCTGCGCGCCGTAGCGCCACAGCGGCAGCCGTCCACCGCTGCCGCGCCCGGCGGCCTCGGTCCGCAGAACCTCTTTCTCAACCTCGAGGCGGTCCAGCGGAAGATCCCGCAGCGCGGCGCAGACCCCGTTCAGATAGGACACCACCTCGGCCGGTGAGCCCTCGACGACGAAGTGGGTCTCCGTCGCGCTCGTCACGCCGTTGAAGTGATAAGCCGTCAGATCGTGCCGATGCAGGGCCAAGTGCTCGACCAGGTGAGTGATACCGGCGGTGGCGAGCGTCTCGTCGGCGCGGCCGACCCGGAACATCAGCCCGGCGCGCAGCGGGCCGGTGTCGGGAGCGAGGACGGTCTCGATGCCGTCGACCTGAGTGTGGACGACTGTCACGGTGGTCAGGCCTTCCTCGCCGCGGCGGCCCAGGCGGCGTCCGCGTGACGACGCCACAGCGCATCGGGCTGGCCGGAGACCAGGTCCCAGGGGTACTCGGTGGTGAGGTCGCCCAGTACCTCGAAGTGAGGCGCGGCCAGGAGCGGCTGGCCGGAGAAGCTGAACGCGGCCGCGAACTGGGTGTGCGCTCTGATCCAGCTGAGGTTGTGCTCGAAGCCGGGGTTCAGGACGGACCCCTCGGCGGATTCGATCAGGCTCTCGCGTACGCCCTCACGCCACCAGTACGTGTGCTGCTCGGCATCGCTGAGATCAACCCAGTGCTCCAGGTGTGCCTCGACGGTGATCACCGCGCCGAGACCGCCCGGCACAGCGGTGCGGCGGCATTCGTCGGCGAACGCGTGCACGGCCTCCCAGCTGCCGCCCCACTTCGGGCACAGTTGCTGCAGCAGTTGGCTCTGAGCCGGGTAGTGCCCGGGCTGGTGGGCTGCGAGCCGGTCGTAGCGGCGCCTGGCCTCCGACTGCCCGAGCTCGAGGCCCCTGGCGGTCATCAGCCGCAGGTACCAGCCGAGCGTATGCGAGGGGTCGATCCCCACGGCCTCGATCAGCAGCCGCTCCGCCCGGCGCAGGTAGTCGTGGAACTGCTCGAACCGCTCACGGGAGACGTCCTGCGCGCTGTACCCGGAGCGGACCCTCCAGCCGGTGCGTATGTGGTGGTAGGCCAGCAGCGAACGGGCGAGCACGCCCTCGGGCCCTTCGCCGGCGGTGCCCAGCGCCCCCTGGAGCCACGTGTCGGCGCCACGCATGTCCGCTACCGTCCGGGCCGCTACAGCGAGGTCCTGGCCTTCGCCGAATTCTGACAGCCGCGTCCTGACGGCGCCCCAGTCGCCGGCGCGGGCTGCGGTCCGCAGTCGGGCGAGGCTCGGGAACGCTGTGTGCAGGTCGTGGACCGGCATTCTCAGGCGGGCGGCAGGAGGCATGCGGAGGATCATAGGTCGATCGGTGATCACCGTGCACGGGGATATCCCTGGTCCCCGGACCGGCGGCTCGCCCGGGCGGGGCAGCGGCGTGGAGAGGTGGCGTCCAGCTCACGCAGGACGGTGGCCACGATGTCACCGGCGGGCTTCTCCGAGCGCTCCGCGACCGAGTTCGCCACCCCGACGACCGGGACGGACGTGGCCGGGGCGCCGCGGCCGGCCGACATCCTGGCGACCGCCGACCGGCTGCTGCCAGCCGGTGTGCGGCACGACAACGGCAGCACACCGCAGACCGGCCCGGGCGCCGCACACCTGACGGTCATCCGCCGACGGGCGGACCAGCGCGCTGGTGATCACCGTCGATCCCCGGTTGGAGCAGGGCGCCGGCGACCCCCGGCGGGCCTTCGAGGGCGGCGTGCGGTCCGGGCAGCAGCTGACCCGGACGGCGGCGTACGGCGGACGGCAGCGGGTGCGATCCGGCCGACTGCTGGACGGTCGAGGCCATGCTGCCCGACGGCACCGGCGTCAGCATCGCGGAGGCCAACGGCGACAACGCCTACGCGGACCAGCCCCGCACGCCGGTCCTGGACGTCGCCCAGCTCGTCGCCAGGGCCACGGACCCGGGCTGGCGGCAGCACTGAGTGGTGGGCGTAGTGAAGTCGCCGCTCACCGGTCCGCTTCCGGCCGTGCCCGGCCGGGTGGCACGGCGTCCGGCCCGCGGCGATGCGGTTACGATCAACGGGCAATCACATCGCAGGTTTGGATGACATGACTGATCATCAGCTAGCTGATCTCCTGGCCCATGTACGCGGGCACTCGCCCTTCTACCGCGACCTCTACGCCGGACTGCCCGACGACGTCGCCGACCTGTCCGCGCTGCCGCTGATCGACCACACCGCCTACTGGGGCGCCCACGGCATCGAGCGCAGCGGTCTGCTCACCGGCCCGCACCAGGACGGCATCGTCTTCAAGACCGGCGGCACCACCGGCGCACCGCGCGTCTCGGTCTACACCCGCGACGAGTGGCGTGCGATGGCCCGGCGCTTCGCCGGCGGGCTGCCCGCCGCCGGGGTGCGGGCGGGCGACCGGGCGGCCAATCTGTTCTACGCCGGGGAGCTGTACTCCAGCTTCGTCTTCACCCTCAACGCCTTCCAGGAGGCGCCGGTCCCGGTGGTGCAACTGCCGATCGGCGGTGCGGCGCCACTGGACTACACCGTCGAGACCCTGCGGGACTTCCGCGCCACGGTGATCGCCACACCGCCGACCTCACTGTGCCGGCTGGCCCGCCAGGTGACCGAGACCGTGGGGACGCTGCCGCAGGTCCGGCTGGCGCTGTTCGCCGGAGAAGCCTTCTACGGCGACCAGTTGGCGCTCATGGCCACCGCCTTCCCGAACGCGCGGGTCCGCTCAATCGGCTACGCCAGTGTGGACGCGGGCATCCTGGCCGGGCCGGTGGCGGACGAGCCGGACACCCGGGTGCACGAGGTGTTCACCGCCGACAAGGTGATCGAGCTGCTCGACCCCGAGACCGGCGAGCCGATCACCGAGGAGGGCTGTGCGGGCCGGGTCGTCGCCACCGACCTGGTGCGTCGTCTCATGCCGGTGATCCGCTACCCGGTCGGCGACATGGCCGAGTGGGTCGACTACCCGCGACGCCGCTTCCGGCTGCTCGGCCGTTCCGAGGAGGGCGCCCGGGTCGGCGTGGTCACCGTCTACCTGGAGGACCTGCGCGCCATGGCCGCCCGGGCCGACCGGCAGGGCGCGGTCGCCGACCTGCAGGTCGTGCTCCGGCACCGCGAGGCCAAGGACGAACTGCTCCTGCGGCTGGCCGGCCCGGCCCGCTCGGCCGACTTCGAGCGGGAGCTGCTCGCCGTGCTGGACGAGGCCCGGCCGATGTTCGGCGCGGAAGTCCGGAAGGAGAACATCCACCCGCTCGCCTTCGAGTGGGTCGGACCGGACGGACTGGACATCAACCCGCGCACGGGCAAACTGATCCGCCTCGTCGACCAGCGCGCGAACTGACGTCCGCGCGCTGGGAGAATCGCGCGAGCGGCCGTGCACCTTCCCACGATGCACGGCCGCTCGCGCGGGTGCCCCGCGCCCTTGGGAACGTCAGCGGTTCCTGGACCGCCGGTCCACCACGGCCAGCAGCTTCCCGCTCGCCGCCGTCTGCGCGAAGTCCGCGGCCGGGACGCACTCCACGCGCAGGTCCACCAGCCGGTCCCGCTCCACCGCCGCCGCGAGGTCCGGGTACCCGTCCAGGAACTCCCGGACGCCCGGCCCGTCCTGCGGCCGGCCCTCCAGCCGGACGGTCAGCGTCTCGTTGGCGGCGTCGTCCTCGTCCAGCAGGATCTGCAGCGCACCGTGGTGCTCCAGCCGTTCCTCCGCGACCTGGACGAACCGCCGGTAGTTGAGGAAGTGGCTGCCGCTGCGGAAGATGTCGCCGAAGCGCCCCAGCAGTTCGAAACGCGGGGTGCGCCGACCGCACGGGCAGTCCTCGGTCAGCCAGCGCCCGAGGTCGCCGATCTCGTACCGGTCCAGCCGCTGCCCGCGCCGGGTGTGCGCGGTGAACACCAGCCGCCCGGCCTCGCCCGCCGACGCGGGCCGGTCCTCCTCGCGGTCGAGGATCTCCAGCGTGTGGAGTCCGCTGAACAGGTGGTAGACCCGCTCCGGCGCGTCCGGGCACTGGTAGCCGAGCGGGCCCGCGTCCACGCTGCCGTACGCGCCGGCCCGGATCACCTCGACCCCGAACTCCTCGCGCAGCCACTCGCGTTGGCCGGCCGGGAAGTGCTCGCCGCCGTAGAAGAGCTTGCGTACACCGCGGTACCCGCGCAGCAGGTCCGCGCCCTCGGTGAAGATCCGCAGCAGGTAGTTCGGCATGCCGAACAGGGTGTCGACCCGGTGCTCGACCACCGACCGGGCGACCGCCGCGTGGTCGTCCTGCGCCATCATCGGGTACTGGACCGCCCCGAGCGTCTCCAGCACCGAGAAGAAGCTGGAGAACCCGCCGTACAGCTGCCCGCCGAAGAAGAGGTTCATCGCCCGGTCGGTCCGCGGGTCGAACCCGGCCGCGAGCAGGCCCTCCGCGCCGGAGCGCATGTGCTCGTGGTAGTCGTCCCAGCTGAACGCGGAGAGCTTGGGCGCGCCGGAGCTGCCGCCGCTGCGGAAGAAGACCTCCGCACGGCTGAGGTCGGTCTGCAGCTGCTCGAACTCGGTCTTGGCGGTCACCGCGACCGCCGGAGGGGTGAGCGCGCGCGCACCGACCAGGTCGTCCAGGCAGGCGTCGCCGGTGAACCGCCCGTCCAGCTGGACGTCCACCCGGCGGCTGTAGCGCTGCAGCGCGTACACGCCGTCGTGCGGCTCGCCGTCGTAGCTGCCGAGCATTCCGCCGGGCACCGTCACCCGCTGGACGCCCGCCGCCAGCACCGCGCCGGCCAGCTCCGCGGTGTCGGTGCGGCTCGCGCCGATCCCGGCGCTCTGCAGGTAGCGGCGCATCGGGCGCAGCACCTCGGCGATCCGCTTGCGCGGCAGCGGCTTGACCCAGACCGTGCGGTGCAGGGGCGAGGCGCGCAGCGCGCTGCGGGTGTCGGCGAGCACGTGCCAGCTCGCGTCGGGGGCGGCGTGCACCTTGGTGAGCCCGAGGTGCTCCTCCAGCCGGGCCACCAGGACGGTGTTGGTGATCTCGGCGCTCTCCAGCTGCTCCCGGTCCTGCGGTGCGGGTGCGCGGACGGCGAGCACGGCGGCGAACCGCTCGGCGAAGGCGAAGAGTTCGTCCTCGTCCTCGGTGTCCAGGTACACCACCTGCGGGCTGGCGCAGGCCTGCTGTTCGAGGCGGCAGATGTCGTCGGCGATGCCGTCCAGCGTCTCGGGGGCGGACCAGGCGTCGGCCGTCAGGTACGCGAAGGAGAGCTTCGGGCCCCAGTCGACGAGCCGGCAGCCGGCGGGTATCAGCGCGGCGATCGAGGCGATGGCCTCCTCGCCGCCCCAGGCGGCGACGGCGTCGGCGGCCGCGCACAGCCGCTGGAGCCAGTCGGTGCGCGAGGAGGGGAAGCCGAGCACCACGACCTGCCGGGCGATCGCCCCGGTGCCGTCGAACTCGGCCAGGGCGGCGAGCAGTTCATGGGTGAACCGCCCCTCGCCGCTGGTCTTGACGACGTTGAGGTTGCCCGCGAGCAGGCCCTCAACCACGGTGAGCGCCGCGGCGGCGGGTGCGTTGCCGGGAGCGATGTGCACCAGCAGGCCGACCGGCAGCCAGCCCTCGAAGATCTCCCGGCGGAAGTCGAAGCGCGCCAGCCGCCCGGGGTCGATGCCGCCGAGCTCGCGGGTCAGCTTGACCTCCAACGCCTCCCGGGACAGCGCCTCGGTCAGGTCGCGCATCGTCCGCGAGGTCTCGTCCTTGGGCACGCCCGCCTCGCGCAGCAGACCCGCCAGCTTGACGGCGTGCTCGCCCGCCGGGTCGGCCAGCGCGACGGCCAGGCGGTCGCAGGCGGCGAGCACGGTGATCGGGCTGAGCCGCTCGGCCAGCGCACCGGCGGCGTACTCGTCGAGGCGCTCCAGGCGGGCCGCCGCCTCCGCGTCGTCCACCCACGCGCCCTGCCAGTAGTGCTGAGTCACTTTGTCCCCTCGGTCTTGAGCAGTTCGGCGGCGGCGACGGCGCAGCTGCGGTTGCGGCTGAGCCCAGCCCGCCCGTGCACCTCGAACCAGGGCGTGGGCAGGCCGCAGCCGCACTCCTCCGGCGCGTGCTGGGTGACGAGGTCGCCCATCAGCACGGACTGGGCCGGCACCGAGGTGATGTACGGCGAGATGAACTGGGGGTAGCCGCTCTCGCCGTACGGCAGCGGCTGGAGCGTGCGCACGTCACGGACCAGCTGGCGGGCCCAGACCGGGACGTGCAGCCGGTGGTTGGGGCACTCCATGTGCAGGACGGAGTGCTCCACCGCGCCGTAGCCGTCGCGGATCCGCCCGTCCGGGATGCCGAGCTGCTCGTGGATGCGCCGGTACAGCTCCGGCTTGGCGACCTGCTTGTCCGCGTTGCCCTTCCAGCCGCCGCCGAAGACCACCAGAGACTCCGGGTTCAGCCGCAGGGGCGGCAGGCCGAGTTCGCGCATCCGGTCCAGCGTGAAGGAGAGGAAGGCGGGGAAGCCGAGGATCCGGACCGGCGCGCCCTCCTCGGCGAAGCGGATCAGCGCGCGGACGCAGCCGAACGGGTCGAACTCGTGGCCGCTGCCGGTGTGCTTGAGCGCGTACTCGACCGAGCGGACGGGAGCGAAGTGGCACAGGTACTCGTCGGTGAACGAGGTGCCGAGGTTCAGGCCCGGCCGGGGCTGGTAGTTGGAGAGCAGGTAGTTGACCGGCTCGTCGCCTTCGGACCTGATCCAGCCGTAGTGGTCGAAGACCCGGGCGACCATCCGCTGGCCGTTGCGCAGGGTGAAGTCGTCGAAGGCCATCTGCGACTTCTGGCCGGTCGTGCCGGAGGAGGTCAGGGTCAGCAGCGTCTCCTCGCGCGGCAGCGACAGCACCTCGTGCAGCTTGAAGAAGTTGGCGTGCACGAACGGCAGTCGGTGGAGCTCCTCGATGGACTCCAGGGGGTGCCCCTCGGCCTCCCACAGCCTGCCGAAGTAGGGCGAGCGCTCGGCGTGCCAGGCGTTGATCTCGTTCATCGCCGCCGTGAACAGGGCGTCCACGTCGTCCCCGGCGCGGTACGGCTCGGCCAGGTCGACCAGCTGCTGTACGTGGGCGAGTGCTTCGGGGTCCGGTACCGAGACCGGTTGGAGGTACGTGTTCATTGGAATATCCCGTGGGTGTCGAGGTGCTGCTTCTTCCACAGCTCGATGTACTGCTCGGTGAACGGCTGGAACGCGGCGTCGATGGCCAGGCCCCGGAAGTCCAGCGGCTGCAGGATCCGGGCGAGTACCACGTGGTCGCGGAAGCCCTCGCCCTCCCGGCGCATGGCGGGGTAGGCCGCCACCGGCAGGAAGCCGTGTCCGAGCAGCCGGCGCAACAGGTGGTAGCTGTCCAGCGGCACCAGGGCCTCGATGTACCGGGCGCCGTGCGCGGCCAGCCCGTCGGTGATGGTGTCGAGCTCCTCGCCGATCTCCGCGAGCTCGATGCCGATCAGCGTGCAGTACCCGTCGGCGGGGCTGAGGTGCGCGTACACCTCGTAGGCGCCGTCGGCGGCGGAGAGCATGACGTTCGGCTCGTGGAACGGGTAGAAGCACTCCTCCAGCCCGTCGAACCGGCGGCTCACGAAGGCCGGCGCGTCGATGAACTCCAGCTCCCGGACGACGCTGCCGCCCTTCCTCGGCCTGGGCAGCGGCTCGTCCACGAGCTCCGGTCGCTGCGCGGGCCCCGGCACGTCCGCCAGCGCCCGTACCAGCCCGCCGAGTTCGGACGGGACCTTGTACACCGGGAGCCGCTGCTCCAGCACGCCCGCGCGGTGCTTGGCCAGCAGCACCATGGTCTCGTGCCAGGCGGCCTTGCGCAGGTTCGGCAGCACGCCGAGCGCGCGGAAGCCGGACTTCAGGCAGATGCGCTGCGGGGCGGTGGTGTCGGTCCGGGCGGTGGCGTACACGGAGTCGACCGGGTGGTCGCCCGTCAGCAGCTGGTCGGCGAGATGCTGGACGGCGAGGTTGGCCCCGCCGAGCCCACGGGCGTCCGGGTGAATCACCAGACCCTGCAGCTTGCCGATCCGCGCGGCCGGGTCGACCGTGCCGAGGATGGATCCGAGCAGCCGGTCGCCGCCGGGCTCCCGGGCCACCAGCCAGGTGGTGTCCGGGGCCGTGATCTCACGGGCCATCACCTCGGGGTCGGTGCCGAGCGGCAGCGCGTAGCTCCGCCCGTACACCTGGCGGTAGAGCGTCAACAGACCGTCCACGTCGTCTAGACGGGCCGGGATGAATTCGAGGGCCAAGTCGCCTCTCCCAAAAGGCGGCGCGAACACGGTTCATCGCACGCGCACCACGAAAGAAACTTGAGTCGCAAGCAGGCGTGCCCGGTCCGAGCAGCCACATTGCCGCTCCACCACAGTAACGCTCACGCAACGGTGCGCCGGACCGTCACGGTGCTAAAAGGCTGTCAGAAGGCTTGGATGCGACGAGAATCACAAGCACGCGAAATACGTACGAAATTGAACCAATGAACTTCCGCTGAACGTTGTCCGGCCGTTCCCCGACCGGTCGTCAGGGTTCCTCTGGCGGTGTCGGCCCACCCGCCGCCGGCGGTCGGCCGGATGCCGGGCGGGCCGGTTCGCCGCCGTCAGGGCATGCGCGCGCTGAGGGTGCGGGCGACCTGGCGCAGCACCTTGTCGCTCCAGTTCCGGTCCGCCTTCGCGTACTCCCCCACGCCGCCGGCCATCGAGGTGCCACTCAGCTCGTACTCGTACGGACCCTGGTGGCAGGTCAGGTTGCCCCTGGCGAGGTCGTCGGTGTAGCAGCCCTGCGGGCCCAGTGAGGTGCCGAGGTCCTGGAACTCCTTGTGGTACTTGGTCGCGTCCTCACGGGCGCGGGCCAGGTCCTTGGCGTAGCCCTTCGCGACGAGCGCGGGGTCGGCGACGGCGGTGAAGGTGAGCGTGACGCTGCTGTTGCTGTCGCTCTCGTACTTGTCGGGCAGGCCGAAGCCGAACTTGCAGCCGGCGTCCGGCGCGTCGCCCGTCGTGCCGGGGTCCGCCTCGGCCAGCGGGTTGAAGTCGATGACGGTGACCTTCACCGGCTTTCGCTTGATGCCGGCGGCCTGCGGCAGGATCGCCTTGATCTCGGCGTCGCCCAGCACCTCGCAGGCGTGCGGCCATTGGGCCAGCGCCAGCGAGCGACCCGACGGCGGCTGGGCGGTGAGCCGGTTCCCCGACGGCTGCGCGGAGCCGAAGTTCAGGGCGGGCACGTCCTTCTTGCCGCATCCGGCGAGCAGGAGTGCCGCGGCCCCGGCCAGGGCCGTGGCGGTGGACAGTGTGCGGGCGCGTGTCGTCATCGTTCCCCCCGGAAGTGTGCGTGTGCGTGACGGGCGGGTGCGCCGACGATCAGGACACGGACGATCTCTTCACTGTACCGCCCCGCTGGTCGAGCCGGGTGGGCGTTCGGGAACGGCCCGGGCGTTGCGCCGGAGCCGCTGCTCCGGGCCGTCATCCGGTGGGCGGTGGCTCCGAATCCGGTTCACGGCGCGAACGGCAATTCCGTCGGAGTTCTCGCCGAGGGTTTCCGGCCGGCCGGGGACGGTGGAACCGGAAAAGGGAAACCGGCGGGAGGGATTCGCCGGGCACGCAACCTCTTTCCCGGGATCCTGACGACGATCACGGCCAATGGTGGGACGGCCCATCAAGTCGGATGCGGCAAGCAGCAGACGAACCTGACATGAACGCCTCTGGTGGATTCCATCAGCTCACAGCGGCTCCCGGCGGCTCGGAGGCGCCGGGAGCCGGCGCGCCGGACTCGCGGTGGTGGAGGGTGGAGTCGAGGACGGGGAGGGTGGGCATCGCGGTGTCACTTCGCTTTCGGTCCGGGGATTCGTTCGGTACGGGGGTTCAGAGGTTGAGGCTCAGGACGCGGTCGACGGCGATCTCGAGGACGACCAGGTCTGGTGGGGCGGGTGGGGCCGCGCGGTAGCGAGCGGTGTAGCGGCGGACGGCCTCGGCCAGGCGCTCAGGGTCGTCGGTGACGGTGGCCCGGCCTTCGAGGGTGGCCCAGCGGAAGCCGTCCGCCTGGCAGAGCGCGACCCGGGCCTCCGGTCCCGTGGACGCCACGTTCCGTGCCTTGCGGGCCCCCGCCCGGGTGGTCACCCGGGCCAGTCCGGTGGCCGGGTCGAAGGTGAAGCGGACGGGGGCGACGTGCGGGGTGCCGTCGAGGCGGAGTGTGGTGAGGGTGGCCGTGTCCGGGCGAGCGAGGAACGCCCTTGTGGTGACGGGGAGTTCGAAGGTCGTCCGGCTCACTTCTTCTTTACGCCCTCGTTCCAGATCAGCTTGGCGATGTTCGGCTTCACGGCCGTGGTGATGACGCCCATGGCCGTTCGGACGTATCGCCGGTCCTCCAGCTCGCGCAGCATGCTCGCGGCCAGGTCCGCACGGGCGGTGAAGACGCCGTCGGCGCTCGTCTCGGCGGTGTGGTAGTCCGTGACAGCGGGGTGTTCGAAGAGGCCCGAGGGCCGGACGAGGGTCCACTCGAGGTCCGTCCGACGGATCACGGCCTCCATGCGGCGCATGTCCTCCTGGAGGGTACGGCCGAGGCGCCGATTCACCAGCGGGTCGAGTACGTGATTGAAGAAGTGGGCGCCGGTGGGGCGCCAGTTCGGGTTGGCGATGCTGGAGCTGACAGCGAGCAGCCGTTTGACGCCGTGGCGGGCCATGGCGCCGGTGATGGCCGAGGCACTCGCCGAGTACGTGGTGACGGCCTCCCTGCTGAAGCGCGCGCCCAGCGCGGAGAGGACGGCGTCCGTGCCGCCGATCGCGGCGTCGACGGCCGCCGGGTCGGTGGCGTCGGCGACGGCTACGGTGAGGCCGGGCCGGGCGGGGAGGGAGCCGGGGCGGCGGGTGACGGCGACGACCTCGTGGCCGGCGGCGAGGGCCTGGTCGGTGAGGTGGCGGCCGGTCGGTCCGTTGGCGCCGAAGACAGCGATGCGCATGGTGTCGGGTCATCCCTTTCGTGTGAATCCCGGAACGCCATTGACACTGCCGACCACGCAACGCAGGCTCAACGCCGATGAATAACGCCGCCCCCGCACCCGCCCGACCGCGAGGCCGCCGCCGCGGCAACCCCCCGACCCGCGAGTCGATCGTCTCCGTGGCCCGTGCGCTGTTCCTGGAGCACGGCTACCAGCGCACCACCCTGCGCGCGGTGGCTGGTGCCGCCGAGGTCGACCCGGCGCTGATCGCGTACCACTTCGGGTCGAAGAAGGGCCTGTTCGCGGACGTGATGCAGTTCCAGTGCGCCAACGCGCTGACGGTGGACGCCGTCCTCAGCGGAGACCCGGCCACCCTCCCCGACCGCCTGATCGACGCGGTGACGGACCTGTGGGAGGACGCGGACTTCCGGCAGCTGACCACCCGGGGCGAGGAGGCGGCCGAGGTGATCCGCGAATACCTGGAACGCGAGCTGCTGACCCGGCTTGTTGAATTCCTCGGCGGCCGGGACGCGACCGCCCGCGCCACGGCCGTGGTGACGATCCTCGGCGGCCTCGTCTACACCCGCTACCTCAACCCCCTCCCCACCCCCGCCGCCCTCACCCCGTCCGAGACCCGCCGCATCCTCACCCCGGCGCTGCGGGCGGCACTGGCCCCGAGGCCGCGCAGCACGGCGGGCGCCGGAGCAGGCCGTCGTGACTCACCGGCCTCCGGTGGAGGCGCCGTCCGGCCTTGACCGCCTCGGCGCCTCCGGTGCGGCTACCCGTGGGCAGAGGTAGGCAGCAGTAGCGGTGGCGGAGACCTGTGGGCACGGCCCGGGGCCGAGGATTCGTTCCCCAGCCTAGCCGTACGCCGTCAGACCGGAGACGGTCCTTCCGGCTCGGTGTCACGCGGCACCCCGACGGGCGCGGGCACGGGACTTGCGGCAGGCGTTGCGACGGGCGCTGCAGCGGCGACCGGGGCCGGAGCCGACACCAGGGCCTGGACCCGGGCCTCCTGGGCGGTCCTGGCCGCGAGCGGGTTGACGCCGGCCCGGTCGAGATCGAGGTGCCCCGAGATCGCGAGGGCAGCCCGGCGACGGCGGCAAGGGCGCCAAGTACTGGCTCCAGGTCCTGACCGAGATCAAGAACCGCGGCGTCGACGACGTGTGCATGGTCGTCTGCGACGGTCTCAAGGGCCTGCCGGAGGCCATCTCGACGGTCTGGCCGCAGGCCATCACCCAGACCTGCGTGGTCCACCTAGTGCGGGCATCGTTTCGAGAGCGTGAACGCCCGCATACGCAAGGCCGTCCGCGCCCGGGGGCACTTCCCGAACGAGGCCGCCGCGCTCAAGTGCGTCTACATGGCCGTCATGAGCCTGGACGCCACCGGCCAGGGACGCAAACGCTGGACCATGCGCTGGAAGCCCGCGCTCCAGGCCTTCGACATCGCCTTCGGCGGCCGACTCTCCGTCGGCCGCCGGTAACTCACACAACACGAGATACACCAGTCGCTGGACACACCCGCCCGTCAGCGCGGGCAGGCCCGCGGCAGACTGTGGGGCTGGTTGGCCACACCAACATCGCCGCCGGACTCCGCGAGATGGCCCTCCGCTTTTTGAGCGGCCACTGGCCCTCTTCGGACTCAACTGACCGGCATCGATCCGAGATCATCAGACTTTGCACGCCCTGGCCACTACCCTGTTCAACCGGTAGCCAACGCGGAGGACAGGGGCGGTTTGTGGACGGACGGTTGATCGCGGGCAGGTACCGGCTGATCGAGCGCTTAGGCATCGGCGGCATGGGGACTGTGTGGCGTGCCCGTGGCGAGACGCTGAATCTGGACGTTGCGGTGAAAGAAGTCCGGCTCAATGGCGACGAGGCGGTGAAGCGTGCCCTGGCGGAAGCGAGGAACGCCGCCGCCCTCCGTAACCACCCGAATATCGTGGCTGTGCACGACGCGGTTCTGGACGGCGGCGTCCCCTGGATGGTGATGCGCCTGGTCGACGGGCGTTCCCTCGCCGAGGAGTTGGAGGCCCGCGGACCCCTCCACCCGGGCGAGGTGGGCAGGATCGCCGCCGGGGTACTGTCCGCGCTCGGTGCGGCGCACGCGGCCGGCATCATCCACAGGGACGTCAAGCCGGCGAACGTGTTGCGGGCGCGCGACGGCACGGTGCTGCTAGCGGACTTCGGTATCGCGAAGAACCACGCCGATACGAAACTCACCGCCACCGGTTCGTTCATCGGCACCCTGGAATATCTCGCGCCGGAACGCTTCGACGGCACACCGGACACCCCGGCCGTCGACCTGTGGTCGCTCGGGGCGACACTGTTCGAGGCCGTGGAGGGAACCTCACCGTTCCGGAGGGACACCCCCACGGCGACAATGGCGGCAGTCAAGGGCGTTCTCGGACAGGCTCGCGGCGGTGACGGAGTGGATTCCGCGAAGCCGTCCGCAGACGGTGCAGTGGGCTTGACGCCGGTCGCAGCCGCCGCACCGGGGCAGGCCGGTCAGCTTGGAGAGCGTGCAGGGTGCGGTGCGGCCGCGGATCGAGCAGGCCAGGACGGCCAGCGGACAGCAGTTGGGGCAGAGGGGACCGTCGGCCGTGCGGGTCCGCACTCGCCGTCGGTCGCCGCAGCTGACGCAGACCTCGGTGTTCGTGGGGTCGGTGACCAGGCAGTTCGGACACAGCGGACGCCCATCCTCGTCGCGGGTCGCCGGTTCGCGGCGGGCACCACAGCGGACGCATTCTTCGACACGGGACTTGGCGATGCAGTTGCGGCAGGCCCGCTGCCCGTCCAGCGGCTTGTCGATGCGGACACCCCGCCGGCGCGCGCAGCGGGCGGATGTGCCCTTCGGCAGCCGTTCACCGCGCCGGAGCGGTAAGTTGACGGCCGCCAACTGTGGGGAGAACCGTCGACATGACCATCGATCAGGCTGCCCTCGGCGACGCGGTGAAGTCGGTCGTCGTCGCCGCGCACGCCGACGAGCCGGCCGCGCTGTACCGGGCCGTGATGCCGCCGGCGGGCACGGGCACGCCTCCGGCCGAGGCCGCGGCCTGGTTCGGGACGCTCCTGATCCGCCTGGCGCTCGCCGCCGCGGCCTCCTCGGGGCTGGAACGGGGCGGCTCCCGGGAGACCGTCTCGGGGTGGATCAAGGAGGTGCTGGGTCCGCCGCCCAGCCCGGCGCTGCTGCGCGCCGCGGATCCCGGCCGCATCGACCACGTCGAGGCCGTGAGCGCCGCGGCGGACTTCTCCCGGTGCCACGAGTACGCCGTCGACCTGATCCGGCTGGGCCTGGCCGAGCCGGACGAGGCACCGGACGAGCGAGGCGTCGATGCCCACTGCGCGGTGACGAACGACAAGAGGGCCAGGATCACCGTGATGGCGATGCTCGGCCGCCTCATCCGCGTTCCGGGCGAGCGAGGTTGACGACGCTCCGCTCCGCCGGGACCACCCCGGCAGCCGGGCAGTCGCACCCGGCCCAGCGGACGTTCGGATCGCCGTCCGGCGGTGTCAGCGGACGAAGATCCGGTGCGGGGTGTCCGGGGTGGCGGGCTGGTTGCGGTCCAGGTGGACGCCCGGGTACGTCTTGCCGGCGCTGCGTACGCCGAAGCCGGTGGCCACGGCCAGCAGGCCGGTCACGCCCGACAGGCCGGGAACGGCGCCGCCGCCGCCGATGAGGCAGGCGATGACGACGAGGACGATCCCCGCCGCGAGCAGGAGCCGGCCGAGGGTGCCGCGGGTCCGCTGCTTCTGCGCGGCGGTCGGCTCGGACTCCAGCACCACCCTGATGGGGACGCGGCAGTCCCCGCAGAACGCGTCGAGGACGACGGACCCCGACTCCGGGCGCCGGCTCGCGCCGAGCGGGAACAGGTGCCACTGCGACCGGTAGGTCGTGCTGCGCACCCCCTCGGTGCGGGTCATGCTCGTCCGGTGGCCCAGGCGGAACCGTGAGACTTCGGTGGGCACGCTCATGGATCTCGCTCCGTCTCCCCCTGCGCGGGCCCCAAGTGTCCGCGCGAGCCGCGATGTTAACAAACTCGCGTGTACGCGGAGAGGTCAGCGGGCGACGCCCGGGCGGCGGGGAGGGCCGACAGGGTGGGCTGCGTGCACGTGCCCCGGGTGAACACCCCCGCCTGCGGCCGGCCCGCGGGGCGTCAGGCCGGGCCGGCCCCGGCGAGTGCGGCGATCAGCCCGTGGGGCGCGTCGTCGCCGTGCAACAGTTCGCTCAACTCCTCGCCGGCCGCGGCGGAGCGGGCCGCCCGCGGGAACATCTCCCGCTCGTACGCGGCGAGCGCGTCCTCGGCGTCGCCGGGGCGGGCGGCCAAGGCCAGGCCGAGTTCGGCACCGTCCAGCAGGGCCAGGTTGGCGCCCTCGCCGTTGGAGACGGCCAAGTGGGCGGCGTCCCCCACCAGCGTGACCCCCGGCACCCGCTCCCACCGGTGCCCGGCCGGCAGGGCGTACAGCGGCCGCAGGACCGGCACGGTGTCGCTGTCGGTGATCAGCGCCCTGAGCTCCGGGGCCCAGCCCTCGAACTCCGCCGCGATGCGCGCCGCGGCCTCCCCCGGGACACCGAAGTCGACGCCGTCGAACCACTCACGCGGCTTCCGCAGCATCACGTACGTGTGCAGGATCGCGTCGTTCTCCCGGTGCGCCCCCAGCTGCGCCCGCCCCGGCTCGATCGCGAACATCGACCCCCCGCCGACCGCCCGCGCCGACGCGGAGTGGCGGCTGTCGGCGTCGTACAGGTACGTCTCGACGTACGAGGCCGGCGCCGATGATCGTGATGTCGGGGGTCATGGCTCTGGTTCCTTGCCTGGTCACGGCCCGGCGGCGGGACACCGGCGGGCTCTCACCGACACGGTTCCAGGACGCACCGGCAGGGCGCTGACAGACCACCGGCACGGGCCTGCCACCGCTGTCGGGGCGCGCTGCCCGCGGGCTGGACCTGTCCGCACCACCTGGGCCCGCAGGGCGTGGCGGCGGAGATCGAGGGCCCCGACGGCCTGGTCGCCGGCGCCCACGGCCTCCCGCTCACACCCGACGACGACACCCCCTCCGACGCGAGCGACACCGTCCACATCGGGCCCGAGAGCGGCGGATCCGTCCAGGTGACCCTCCCGTCCGAGGCCCTGTGCCCGGGCTTCGACGGCTTCGCCGTCCAGCAGCGCCTGACAGCGCCGACCGACTCGCACAACACCGTCACCGGTCGGCCGGCCGCCCTACCGGCTCACGGTCTCCATCTGCGACCCGGCGATCGGCACGCTGCGACGCCAGGCGGGCTCGACGGTGCCGGGCGACGTGCTGGCAAACCGACAACCGCACGCCCCGCGACGGGGAGGACCGGGCCGCCACGACGACCTGACCGGCGGGGTCCGGTCA
>NZ_JBVIFM010000041.1:0-43364 GCF_055571335.1 Kitasatospora sp. NPDC030952 | reverse complement strand
CCTTCCAGCGGGCCCTCCGGGCGCTTCGTTCTTTCGTGTTTCCAGCTTATCAGATGTTTTCCGCTCCGTTTTCCGGAGTTTCATTCATCCGATTTGGCTTTCGCCTTTCGGCGCTCCCGAACTCTACCAGAGTTTCTCGGTCCGTTTTCCCGGCCGTTCTCGAATTCGCATTCGTATTCGAGGACTACCTTGGGGCTCGTCCCGTGGGGCAACCCGGAGAACATTACGCACCGGGTCGCCCCACGTCAAACCAGCCTCAGCAGGTCAGGACGGGCCTCGGCGACGAGGCTCAGGGCCGAACTCAGACCTCGACGACGACCGGCAGGATCATCGGCCGGCGGCGGTAGTTGTCCGCGACCCACTTGCCGATGGTCCGACGGACGAGCTGCTGCACCTGGCGGGGCTCCAGCACGCCGTCGCTCGCCGAGCGGTCCAGGGCCTCCTGGAGCTTGGCGACGACCGGCACGAAGGCGTTGTCGTCGATGCCGGAGCCGCGGGCCTGGATGGTCGGGCGCCCGACGATCTTGCCGTTGGTCGAGTCGACCGCGACGAAGACCGAGATGAAGCCCTCCTCGCCGAGGATCTTGCGGTCCTTGAGCGAGGCCTCGGTGATGTCGCCGACCGAGGCGCCGTCCACGTAGACGTAACCGGCCTGCACCTTGCCGACGATCCGGGCGACGCCCTTCTCCAGGTCGACGCAGACGCCGTCCTCGGCGATGACCACGCGGTTGCGCGGAATGCCGGTCGCGATGCCGAGCTCGGCGGCTGCCCGCAGGTGGCGCCACTCGCCGTGGACCGGCATCAGGTTGCGCGGCTTGCAGATGTTGAAGAAGTACAGCAGCTCACCGGCCGAGGCGTGGCCGGAGACGTGCACCTTGGCGTTGCCCTTGTGCACGACCTTGGCGCCCCAGCGGGTCAGGCCGTTGATGACGCGGTAGACGGCGTTCTCGTTGCCCGGGATGAGCGAGGACGCCAGGACGACGGTGTCGCCCTCGACGATGCGGATCTGGTGGTCGCGGTTGGCCATCCGGGACAGTGCCGCCATCGGCTCGCCCTGGGAGCCGGTGCAGATCAGCACGACCTCCTTGTCCGGCAGGTCGTCGAGCTGCTTGACGTCGACGACCATGTTGCCGGGGACCTTCAGGTAGCCCAGGTCGCGGGCGATGCCCATGTTGCGGACCATCGAGCGGCCGACGAAGGCGACCTTGCGCTTGTACTCGTGCGCGGCGTCCAGCACCTGCTGGATGCGGTGCACGTGGCTGGCGAAGGAGGCGACGATGATGCGCTTGTCGGCGTTCGCGAAAACGTTTCGCAGCGCGGCTGAGATGTCCCGCTCGTGCGGGATGAAGCCGGGGACCTCGGCGTTGGTGGAGTCCACCAGCAGCAGGTCCATGCCCTCCTCGGCCAGCTTGGCGAAGGTGGGCAGGTCGGTGAGGCGGCCGTCCAGCGGCAGCTGGTCCATCTTGAAGTCACCGGTGGCCACGACCATGCCGGCGGGCGTGCGGACGGCCACGGCGAGGGCGTCCGGGATGGAGTGGTTGACCGCGATGAACTCGCAGTCGAAGGGGCCGATGCGCTCGCGCTCGCCCTCCTTCACCTCCAGCACGTACGGCCGGATGCGGTGCTCGGCGAGCTTCGCCTCGATCAGGGCGAGGGTCAGCTTCGAACCGATCAGCGGGATGTCCGGGTTCTCCCGCAGGAGGAAGGGGACGGCGCCGATGTGGTCCTCGTGCCCGTGGGTGAGGACGATGCCGTCGACCTTGTCGAGGCGGTCCCGGATGTAGCTGAAGTCCGGGAGGATCAGGTCGACGCCGGGCTGCTCGTCCTCGGGGAAGAGGACACCGCAGTCGATGATCAGGATGCGGCCGCCGTACTCGAGGACCGTCATGTTGCGGCCGATCTCACCGAGACCGCCGAGCGGAGTGATGCGGAGGGCGCCCTCCTTCAGGGCCGGGGGTGCGCCGAGTTCGGGATGCGGGTGGCTCAAAAGACTCTCCTCACGACGCACGCCATATGCCTGGGGTCCTCCCCCTGGAGACATATGGCGTGCGTACTCAGTGTCGTTTTCCTACTGGGTCTGTGCTCTCGCGCCTTCGGTCCGGTCCAGCGGCGGACCCGGGTGGGTCCGGCGAGCCGGGGCGCGCACGTCTGTGTCTGCCTACAGGTGTACCCCGCCGGCGGCGAGATCCTGCTTCAATCGGTCGATCTCCTCGGGCGTCGCGCCGACCAGCGGCAGTCGCAGCGGACCGGCCGGCAGGCCCCGGAGGTCCAGCGCGGCCTTGGTGAGGATCACGCCCTGGGTGCGGAACATACCGGTGAACACCGGCAGCAGGCCCTGGTGGATCGCGGTGGCCTTGGCCACATCGCCGCTCAGGTAGGCCTCGATCATCGACTTCAGCTCACCGGCCACCACGTGCCCGACGACGCTGACCACGCCGACGGCTCCGACGGACAGCAGCGGCAGGTTGAGGATGTCGTCGCCGGAGTACCAGGCGAGGTCGGAGCGGGCGATCGCCCAGGCCGCGGCGCCGAGGTCGCCCTTGGCGTCCTTGTTGGCCACGATCCGCGGGTGCTCGCCGAGCCGGACCAGGGTCTCGTGACTCAGCGCGACCCCGCTGCGGCCCGGGATGTCGTACGCCATGACCGGCAGGCCGGTGGCGTCGGCGACCTGCGTGAAGTGCCGGTACAGGCCCTCCTGCGGGGGCTTGTTGTAGTACGGCGTGACGACCAGCAGGCCGTGCGCCCCGGCGGCCTCCGCCTGCCGGGCCAGCTCGACGCTGTGGTGGGTGTCGTTGGTGCCGACCCCGGCCACCACGTGGGCCCGGTCCCCGACCGCCTCCACCACGGCGCGGACGAGCTGGGCCTTCTCGGCGTCGCTGGTGGTCGGGGACTCACCGGTGGTGCCGTTGACGACGAGGCCGTCGTTCCCGGAGTCGACGAGGTGCGTGGCGAGGCGCTGGGCGCCGTCGATGTCGAGTGCGCCGTCGGCGGTGAACGGGGTGACCATCGCGGTCAGCACCCGGCCGAACGGCGTCTGGGGGGTGGAGGTCGGAGCCATGCGTCCAAAGCTACTCGTAGGCGGTGGGGCGGTACCCATGCCGGTCCATGGTTCGGACAGGTGGAGCAGGTCGGGGCGGGGAGATGGGATTCCGGTGCTGCCCGCTCGGGGGTTCGGGCAGCACCGGAATCCGTGGTCACGAATGTAGGGAGCGGCTAGAAAAGCCGCAATCCAGACATGCCAGACACTCTGCCCATATGCCTGTCGTCCCAGGTCAGGGGGCGACTCGGCCGTGCTTCTCGAAAGCCGCATGGGTGAGTGGCATGAGCCGGGCCCACTGCTCCTCCATCTGCTCCGCGACCATCTCGATCTCGCGCTGCGGGAACGACGGCACCGCCGAGTTCTCCCGCCGGGTGCGCAGCGAGAGGAAGTGCATCAGCGAGCGCGCGTTGCAGGTCGCGTACATCGAGGAGAACAGGCCGACCGGCAGCACCGCGCGGGCGACCTCGCGGGCCACGCCGGCCGCCAGCATCTCCTGGTAGCGGGCGTAGGACTCGCGGTACGAGGCCTCCATGGCCGCGGTCGTGGTCCCGTGCTGCTCCGGGGTGCCCTGGTGGAACTCGTACTTGCCGGGGCGGCCCTGCTGGACCAGCTTGCGGTCCTCGGCCGGGACGTAGAAGACCGGCTCCAGCTCGCGGTAGCGGCCGGACTCCTCGTTGTACGACCAGCCGCTGCGGTGCCGGTGGAACTCGCGGAACACGAAGATCGGCGCGCTGATGAAGAAGGTCATCGAGTTGTGCTCGAAGGGCGTGCCGTGCCGGTCGCGCATCAGGAAGTTGATCAGGCCCTTGGACTTCTCCGGGTCCTGCTGGAGCGCCTCCAGGGACTGCTCGCCCGCAGTCGACACCCGGGCCGCCCAGATGACGTCCGAGTCCGCGGCGGCGCTGCGGACCAGCTCCACCGTCACGTCGCTGCGGAAGCTGGGGGCCGTCGGTTCGTCGCTCACGCGTTACTCCTTGCGGGTTCGGTGCTGTGCAGCTTGATGGCGTGCTGCATGGTCTTGCGGGCGCGCGGGGTGTCGCCGGCGTCGGCGTAGGCCACGGCGAGGCGGAACCACACCCGCCAGTCGCCCGGTTCGGCCTCCGCCTCGGCCTGGCGGCGGGCGAACACCGCGTCGGCCGAGGCCCGGTCGATCCGCCCGCCGACGGTGCGCTTCAGCTCGTCCACCGGCAGGCCGCCCTCGGCCTCCAGTTCGCGGGCAAGCTCCTCGCTGGCCCGGCCGAAGCGGACGGTCTGGCGCAGGAACCAGACGCCGATCACCGGGATCACGAAGGCGCACAGGCCGATGCCGATGCCGAGCGGCTTTCCGGTGGCGACCAGCTGGACGCCCTCCCCCACGCAGACGAGGGCGACCAGCAGCAGCACGCCGGACAGGACGAAGAAACCGGTACGGGAGGTCATTTCGCGCTCCTGGAATTCAACGGAGTCACAGGTCCAGGAAGTGTTCGAGGCCGAAGGTCAGCCCCGGCGTCTCGACGACCTTGCGCACGCCCAGCAGGATGCCCGGCATGAAGCTGCTGTGGTGCAGCGAGTCGTGCCGGATGGTGAGCGTCTCGCCGGTGTCGCCGAACATCACCTGCTGGTGGGCCAGCAGGCCGCGCAGCCGTACGGCGTGCACCGGCACCCCGTCCACGTCGGCGCCGCGCGCGCCGGGCAGGCTGTGGGTGGTCGGGTCCTGCTGCTTCGGGCGGCCGGCCTCGGCGCGGGCCGCGGCGATCAGCTGGGCGGTGCGGGTGGCGGTGCCGCTGGGGGCGTCGGCCTTGCGGTCGTGGTGCAGTTCGACCACCTCGACCGACTCGAAGTACTTCGCCGCCATCTGGGAGAACTTCATGCCGAGGATGGCGCCGATGGAGAAGTTGGGCGCGATCAGGACGCCGACGGGCAGCGGCGGACGGCCGGTGGCCTCGGCCGGGACGAGCCAGCCCTCCAGCTCGGCCAGCCGCTGGTCGTCCCAGCCGGTCGTACCGGTGACCACGTGGATGCCGTGGTGGACGCAGTAGTCGAGGTTGCCCATCACCGAGTCCGGGTGGGTGAGTTCGACGGCCACCTGGGCCCCGGCCTCGGTGAGCTCCGCCAGCTTCGAGCCGCGGCCGAGCGTGGCCACCAGCTCCAGGTCCGGCGCGGCCTCGACGGCCTTGACCGCCTCCGAGCCGATCCGTCCGTTGGCACCGATCACGGCGACACGCAGCGTCATAGCGACATTCCTCTCCGGGAAGGCAATCTCAGGCCAGCAGATCGGCGAGCCGGGCGGCCCGCTTGTCGTTGACCGGACCGATCAGCGCCAGCGACGGCCGGTACGCGCCCAGCACATCACGGGCCACCGCGTGCACGTCCTCCAGGGTCACCGCCGCGATCCGCTCCAGCATGTCGTCCACCGACAGGTGGTGCCCGTAGCTGAGTTCGGCCTTGCCGATCCGGTTCATCAGCGAGCCGGTGTCCTCCATGCCGAGCACGGTGGAGCCGGAGATCTGCCCGATCGCGCGCTGCAGCTCCTCCTCGGTGATGCCCTCGGCGACCACCTTGGCCAGCTCGTCGCGGCAGATCCGCAACACCTCCTCGACCCGCTTGGGCTGGCAGCCGGCGTAGATGCCGAACAGGCCGCTGTCCGCGTAGGAGGAGGAGTACGAGTAGACCGAGTACGCCAGGCCGCGCTTCTCCCGGACCTCCTGGAACAGCCGGGAGCTCATCCCGCCGCCCAGGGCCGCGTTGAGCACGCCCATCGCCCAACGGCGCTCGTCGTGCCGGGGCACCCCGGGCACGCCCAGCACCAGGTGGGCCTGCTCGGTGGAGCGGTTGAGCACCTCGACCTTGCCGGTGGTGCGCAGCGCCTTGACGCCGCGGCGGGCCTCGGCGGGCGCCGCGGTGGAGCGGGCCAGCACCGGGGCGAAGGCCTCCTGCACCTGCTTGACGACCTTGCGGTGGTCCAGGTTGCCGGCCGCGGCGACGACCAGGTTCTCCGGGCGGTAGCGGCGGTGGTAGAAGCCCGCGATCTGCTCCCGGGTGAGCGCCTTGATGGTCTCCTGGGTGCCGAGGATCGGACGGCCGAGCGGGCCGCTGCCGAAGATCACCTTGGCGAACAGGTCGTGGACGACGTCACCCGGGTCGTCCTCGGCCATCGCCATCTCCTCGAGGATGACGCCGCGTTCGGCGTCGACGTCCTCGGAGCGGATCAGCGAGCCGGTCAGCATGTCGCAGACCACGTCGATGGCCAGCGGCAGGTCGGTGTCCAGGACCCGGGCGTAGTAGCAGGTGTTCTCCTTCGCGGTGAAGGCGTTCATCTCGCCGCCGACCGCGTCCAGGGCCGCCGAGATGTCCAGCGCGCTGCGCCGCTCGGTGCCCTTGAAGAGCAGGTGCTCCAGGTAGTGGGTGGCGCCGTTGAGCTGCGGGGTCTCGTCCCGCGAGCCGACGCCGACCCAGATGCCGAAGGTCGCGGAGCGCACCGTCGGCAGGGTCTCGGTGACGACCCGCAGGCCGCCGGGCAGGACGGAGCGGCGCACCGTGCCGGCGCCGTCGACGCCCTTGAGCAGGGTCCGGGTGGTGCCGGGACGCTGCTTTACCGCCGGGGCCTGGGCCACGGTGGGTACCTCCAGAGGAAACGCACGTGGAATGGCACGTACGGACGAACGCGTGGACAACAGGGTGCGGCCCGCACGCCGGGAGGCGTACGGGCCGCAAGGGTCAGCTAGCGGCGCTTCACTCGGAAGCGGCCTCGCCGCCTTCCTCGCCCTCGATGACCGGGATCAGCGAGAGCTTGCCGCGCGGGTCGATCTCGGCGATCTCGACCTGCACCTTGGCGCCGACGCCGAGGACGTCCTCGACGTTCTCCACGCGCTTGCCGCCGGCCAGCTTGCGGATCTGCGAGATGTGCAGCAGGCCGTCCTTGCCCGGCATGAGCGAGACGAACGCGCCGAACGTCGTGGTCTTGACCACGGTGCCCAGGTAGCGCTCGCCGACCTCCGGCATGGTCGGGTTGGCGATCTGGTTGATCGTGGTGCGGGCGGCCTCGGCGGCCGGGCCGTCGGAGGCACCGATGTAGATGGTGCCGTCGTCCTCGATCGTGATCTCGGCGCCGGTGTCCTCCTGGATCTGGTTGATCATCTTGCCCTTGGGGCCGATGACCTCGCCGATCTTGTCCACCGGGATCTTGATGGTGATGATGCGCGGCGCGTTCGGGGACATCTCGTCGGGCGAGTCGATGGCCTCGTTCATCACGTCGAGGATGTGCAGGCGCGCGTCCTTGGCCTGCTTCAGCGCGGCGGCCAGCACGGAGGCCGGGATGCCGTTCAGCTTGGTGTCGAGCTGCAGCGCGGTGATGAAGTTGCGGGTACCGGCGACCTTGAAGTCCATGTCGCCGTACGCGTCCTCGGCGCCCAGGATGTCGGTCAGCGCGACGTAGTGGGTCTCACCGTCGATCTCCTGCGAGATCAGGCCCATGGCGATGCCGGCGACGGCGGCCTTCAGCGGCACACCGGCGTTCAGCAGCGACATGGTCGAGGCGCAGACCGAGCCCATCGAGGTGGAGCCGTTGGAGCCGAGCGCCTCGGAGACCTGGCGGATGGCGTACGGGAACTCCTCGCGGGTCGGCAGGACCGGGAGGATGGCGCGCTCGGCCAGGGCGCCGTGGCCGATCTCGCGGCGCTTGGGGGCGCCCACGCGGCCGGTCTCGCCGACCGAGTACGGCGGGAAGTTGTAGTTGTGCATGTAGCGGCGACGCGTCTCCGGGGAGAGCGTGTCGAGCTGCTGCTCCATCCGGAGCATGTTCAGCGTGGTGACGCCCAGGATCTGGGTCTCGCCGCGCTCGAACAGGGCCGAGCCGTGGACGCGCGGGATGGCCTCGACCTCGGCGGCCAGGGTGCGGATGTCGGTGACACCGCGGCCGTCCATGCGGACCTTGTCCTTGATGACGCGCTCGCGGACGATCTTCTTGGTCAGCGCGTTGTAGGCGGCGCTGATCTCCTTCTCGCGCCCCTCGAACTCGGGGAGCAGCTTCTCGGCCGCGACGGCCTTGACGCGGTCCAGCTCGGTGTTGCGCTCCTGCTTGCCCGGGATGGTGAGGGCCTGGGCCAGCTCGTCCTTGACCGCGCTGGTCAGCGCGGCGAGGACGTCGTCCTGGTAGTCCAGGAAGACCGGGAACTCGGCGGTCGGCTTGGCGGCCTGGGCGGCCAGCTGCGCCTGCGCGGCGCACAGCACCTTGATGAAGGGCTTGGAGGCGTCGAGACCGGCGGCCACGACCTCCTCGGTCGGCGCCTCGGCGCCGCCCTCGACCAGCTTGATGGTCTTGTCGGTGGCCTCGGCCTCGACCATCATGATCGCGACGTCGCCGTCCGGCAGGACGCGACCGGCGACGACCATGTCGAAGACGGCCGACTCCAGCTCGCTGTGGGTCGGGAAGGCGACCCACTGGCCGTTGATCAGCGCGACGCGGACGCCACCGATCGGGCCGGAGAACGGCAGGCCCGCCAGCTGGGTGGAGGCGGAGGCGGCGTTGATCGCGACCACGTCGTACAGGTGGTCGGGGTTGAGCGCCATGACGGTGCAGACGACCTGGACCTCGTTGCGCAGGCCCTTGACGAAGGACGGGCGCAGCGGGCGGTCGATCAGGCGGCAGGTGAGGATCGCGTCCTCGGAGGGCCGGCCCTCACGACGGAAGAACGAGCCGGGGATGCGGCCCGCGGCGTACATCCGCTCCTCGACGTCCACCGTCAGCGGGAAGAAGTCGAAGTGCTCCTTCGGCTGCTTGGAGGCGCTGGTGGCCGACAGCACCATGGTGTCGTCGTCCAGGTAGGCCACGGCGGAGCCGGCGGCCTGACGGGCCAGGCGGCCGGTCTCGAAGCGGATGGTACGGGTGCCGAAGGAACCGTTGTCGATCACGGCCTCGGCGTAGAACACGTTCTCTTCCACCTGGAAGATCTCCTCTTTCGTACGTCTCCGGGAAAGCGTCCCCGCGCAGTGCCTCGTGTTGGCTCCGGGGCCCTCTTGCCAGGGAGGGCGGCAGTCGGGCCGGTCTTCGATCGAAGCCTCCGGGGTGCCCCGCTCGGCTGCGGGGGTTCCGGGGGCCACTACCGAGGACCGGCGCCTCACGACTGCCGGGCCGGGACGGGCGGTCCGCGTCTGGACGCTCTCTCGGATGCGGGCGGCTTCCGTTTGAAGCCTTCGTCCCGCGGGGGGTTCGGGCTGTCTGCCCGGGTGGCGCGCTGCTGCGCCATCACCCGGCATGCCCACAACCCTACGGTGCAATCCTCGGCCACCTGGGGAGGTGCGCGCGAGTTGTTATGTCACGGTGCCGCGGTCGAACCGCCGCGGCATACGCGCGAGGGGCGGCTCCCCGGTGTGGGGAGCCGCCCCGAGCGGCGGTCTTAGCGGGCGCCACCGGCGGCACCGCGGCGGATGCCCAGACGGTCGACGAGCGTACGGAAGCGCTCGATGTCCTTCTTGGCCAGGTACTGCAGGAGGCGGCGGCGCTGGCCGACCAGGATCAGCAGGCCACGACGCGAGTGGTGGTCGTGCTTGTGGAACTTGAGGTGCTCGGTCAGGTCCGAGATGCGGCGGGAGAGCATGGCCACCTGGACCTCGGGGGAACCGGTGTCGCCCTCCTTCTGGCCGAACTCGGCGAAGATCTGCTTCTTGACGTCAGAGGCGAGAGCCACTGCAACTCCTTCAAGGTCTACCGAGCGGTCCTGGTCGACTGCACAGGACTCTGTGAGAACTCGGTGTCGTGAGCGCGTCCTGCGGTCTGCTACCCGTGAGGGGCGGACACACTGCCGCACTCGGAGGCCAAGCGTACCAGTGCCGCCCCACCCGTCCGGGCGACGGGTGGGGCGGCACTGGTCGGCGGCGGTCAGCCGGTGGCGCCGCGGACCAACCGGTAGACGTTCAGGACGGCGAGCGCCAGCGGGACCAGTGAGATCAGGGTGAGGCTGTCCACCAGGTCCAGGATGCGGCCCCAGAACGGGGAGACGCCGAGCCGGGGCACCACCAGCGCGATCGCGGTGAGCAGCGCGGCGCCGAAGGCGATGGAGGTGGCCAGCCAGATCGTGCGCAGGTCCAGCTCGGTGCCGGAGCCGGCCGCCCGCAGGATGAACGCCGGGGTGTGCAGGGACAGCCCGACGATCAGCAGGCACAGGCCGAGCAGCCCGGCGACGGTGAGGCTGAGGACCTGGGCGGTGTAGCGGAACAGCCGGGCGCGCAGCATGGTCGCGATGCCCAGGGTGAGCGCCAGCAGCTCCGGGAAGGTCCGGTCGGTGAAGGAGAGGACGGCGCAGGCGCCGACCACGACCGCGGCGCAGCCGCCGACCAGGCCGACCAGCACCTCGTGGCCGCGGCGGGCCTGGTGGGCGATCCGCTCGTACTCGACGGCCTCGGCGCGCTCGGCCTCCTCGTCGTAGTCGCGGCTGCGGGTGCGGGTCTGGCCGGGGGCGCTGAAGCCGACCGGCAGCCGGGCGAAGCGGGCGGAGAGGCCGGGCAGGAAGCCGACCGCGGCGACCGCGGCGACGCCGGTGACGGCGGCGATGTTCCCGGCCGGGGTGTCGGGCATCAGTACGGCGGTGAAGGTGGCGAGCGAGCCGGCGGTGGCGACGAAGGCGGCGGCGACGAACACCGCGTCCTTCTCCGGCAGCAGTCCGGCCAGCAGCACGGCGATCACCAGGACGGTGACGCAGCCGGTCAGGAACTGCAGCCGGCCGGGGCCGTCCCACGGATGGGCGACGGCGATGACGCCGCTGCCGGCGATCATGGCGTGCGGCAGGGCGCCGAGGCCGAGCGCGACCGCGGCGTGGGGGTCCTGGTAGACCCGGGCGCGCACCCCGGCGAGCGCGGTGAGCACGACGGCGGCGACGCCGGCCAGCACGCCGGGCAGGCTGTGCATGTCGTGGCGCAGGTCGGAGAACCAGAGCGCGAAGCCGAGCAGGGTGAGCAGCACCCCGGCGCCGATCAGGCCGAAGCCGCGCATCAGGTCGACGGTCCAGAACCGGCGGTCGGCCTCGACGGCGCTGGCGATGGCGTCGGCGACGTCGTCGTAGACGGCCGGCGGCAGCGACTCGGCGAAGGGGCGCAGCGCCAGCAGGTCGCCGTCGCGGACCTGCTGGGCGGCCAGCGACAGGCTGCTGTCGAGCACGGTGCCGTCGCGGCGGACCAGGTGGAAGCCGGTGGGGGTGCCGTCGGGCTGGCTCTGCTTGGCCAGGCGCAGCACCTCGGGGTAGACGTCGGCGAGGGCGACGTCCTCGGGCAGGGCGACATCGATCCGGCGGTCCGGGGCGACGACGGTCACCCGGCAGTAGCCCGTGGCGGCGGTCGCGCTCATGCGGCCACCTCGCCGCGCTCGGCAGGGGCACTCGCCCACACGCACCTTTCGGTGGTGAGCTCGCTCCGCTCACTCACGACGACACCTCGATCCTTCGACGCACTGGGCGCTCCCCCTGTATTGACGGTGCCGCGGCACGGCGGCGCGCGGTGTGGCTGTGGAACCGGCCCGGCCGGGCCGCGAGTTGGCGCGGCGTTACCCTACCCGCTCGGTTCGTGCCCTCCGTCGCCGCGGGCGGGGCCCGGTGCCGACGCGGGGCGGGGCCGGGCGGGCGGTGCGGGGGCCGACCGTTAGTATCGGGCGCCTGCGCACGGTGGTACGGGGGCTGCGCTGGGTGGGGCGTCCTCAGCCACGGGAATCCGTACCGGACCGGCGCAGTCGCGTGAGGGCTGATGCCGAAGTGATCGATCGACGCCGCGGGGTGGATGGCACATGGGTGTGATCATGGTCAAGCGACCGGCCAGGGCCTACCCGCCGACCGTGCCGGACGAGCCGGTGGAGCTGATCAGCCCGCCCGAGCTGCCCCGACACGGCGGCGAGGACTGGCTGATGAGCGTCCTGCCGATGCTCGGCATGGGCGGCTCGGCGGTGTTCTTCTTCTCGCCCGGTGCGGCCGCCCCGATGAAGATCATGGGCGGTCTGATGATCGCCTCGACGGTCGGCATGGTGCTGGCCCAGATCGTGCGGGCCCGCAAGGGCGGCTCGACCGCGATGGCGGACGAGCGCCGCGACTACCTCAAGTACCTGCAGCAGACCCGCCGCCAGGTGCGCCGCACGGCGGAGAGCCAGCGCGGCGCGCTGCTGTTCCTGAACCCGGCGCCGGACCAGCTGTGGTCGATCGTCGAGGACGGCCGGCGGCTGTGGGAACGGCGTACGGCCGACGGCGACTTCGCGCAGATCCGGGTGGGCCTCGGGCCGGTGCAGCTGTCCACCCCGCTGGTGGCACCGCAGACCGCGCCGATGGACGAGCTGGAGCCGCTGTCGGCGGCCGCGATGCACTCTTTCCTGAAGGCCCACGGCACCCTGCAGGACCTGCCGCTGGCGGTCTCGCTGCGGGCCTTCTACCACATCACGGTGTGCGGGGACCCCGACTCGGTGTACGGCAACGTGCGCGCGATGATCGCCCAACTGACCACCCTGCACTCGCCGGACGATCTGCTGGTCGCGGTCGCCGCGGCGCCCGGCGCGGCCGAGGAGTGGGACTGGACCAAGTGGCTCCCGCACAACCAGCACCGCAAGGAGAGCGACGGCGCGGGCTCGCGCCGGCTGAACGCCACCGACCTGGGCGACCTGGAGTTCCTGCTCCAGGACGAGCTGTCCGGCCGCCAGCGCTTCGTCCGGGACGCGGCGCCCGCCGCGGACCAGCCGCACCTGGTGGTGATCATGGACGGCGCCGGGGTGCCGCACGACTCGGTGCTGGCGAGCCCCGAGGGCGTGCAGGGGGTGACCGTGATCGAGGTCGTCCCGGGCGAGGTGGACGAGCCGAGCGGACACCTGATGGTGACGGTCAACCCGCAGGAGCTGGTGCTGCGTTCGGCCTCCGGGGCGACCTACAGCGGCAAGCCGGACCTGCTCTCGCAGTGGCAGTCCGAGGCGCTGGCGCGGCAGCTGGCGCCGTACCGGGCCTCGGCCGGCGGTGACGACGAGCCGCTGCTGTCCAACCTGGACTTCACCGACATGATGAACTCCGGCGACCCGGGCTCCTTCGACGTGGCCCGCAGCTGGCGCCCGCGCGCCCAGCACGAGCGGATGCGGGTGCCGATCGGCGTCGGCGCCAACGGCGAGCACGTCTACCTGGACATCAAGGAGGCCGCGCTGGAGGGCATGGGCCCGCACGGCCTGTGCGTGGGCGCGACCGGCTCCGGCAAGTCGGAGCTGCTGCGCACGCTGGTGCTCGCGCTGGCGATGACCCACTCCTCGGAGACGCTGAACTTCGTGCTCGCCGACTTCAAGGGCGGCGCGACCTTCCTGGGCATGGCGGACATGCCGCACACCTCCGCGGTGATCACCAACCTGGAGGGCGAGCTCACCCTGGTCGACCGCATGCGCGACGCGATCGAGGGCGAGCTGCACCGCCGCCAGGAGCTGCTGCACCGCTCCGGCAACTACGCCAACATCCACGAGTACGAGCGGGCCCGGGCGGCCGGCGCGGCGCTGGACCCGCTGCCCTCACTGGTGCTGATCATCGACGAGTTCTCCGAACTCCTCACCGCCAAGCCCGACTTCATCGAGATGTTCATCCAGATCGGCCGGATCGGCCGCTCCCTGGGCGTGCACCTGCTGCTGGCCTCGCAGCGCCTGGAGGAGGGCAAGCTGCGCGGCCTGGACACCTACCTCTCGTACCGGATCGGTCTGCGCACCTTCTCGGCCGCCGAGTCGCGGGCCGCGATCGGCGTGCCGGACGCGTACCACCTGCCGCCGGTGCCGGGCGTGGGCTACCTGAAGTTCGGCGAGGACGTGATGGACCGGTTCAAGGCCGCGTACGTCTCGGGGCCGTACCGGGCGCCGGGGCAGCAGCGCTCGACCGGCGGCCGGCGGGTGAACGCCCGGCCGGTGGAGTTCACCTCGGCCTTCGTGGACCTGCCGCCGGAGCCGGTGGAGGAGGAGGCGCCGCAGGCCCCGGAACAGGACGACGCGCTGGTGGACACCGTGCTGGACGTCTTCGTCCAGCGGATGACCGGCCAGGGCCCGGCCGCGCACCAGGTGTGGCTGCCGCCGCTGGACGAGGCGCCGAGCATCGACCACCTGCTGCCGCCGCTGCAGGTCGTCCCGGAGCGCGGGCTGACCGCACCGGGCTACCCGGGCGGCCGGCTGCGGGCGCCGATCGGCATCGTGGACAAGCCGCGCGAGCAGAAGACCGACATCCTGGAGGTCGACTTCTCCGGGGCGGCCGGCCACGGCCTGGTGGTGGGCGGCCCGCGCTCGGGCAAGTCCACCGTGCTGCGCACCATGACGGCCGCCTTCGGCCTCACCCACACCCCGCGCGAGGTGCAGTTCTACCTGCTGGACTTCGGCGCGGGCAGCTTCCAGTCACTGACCGGGCTGCCGCACGTCGGCGGGGTGGCCGGGCGCCTGGACGTGGACAAGGTGCGCCGGATGGTCTCCGAGGTGCACTCGGTGATGAACCGGCGCGAGGAGCTGTTCCGGACGGCCGGGATCGACACCATCACCACCTACCGGGCCCGCCGGGCGGCCGGGCAACTGCCCGACGAGGCCTTCGGCGACGTCTTCCTGATGATCGACGGCTGGAACACCTTCAAGCAGGAGTTCGAGGGCCTGGAGCCGGTGGTCGGCGACATCGCCCAGCGCGGCCTCGGCTACGGCGTCCACCTGGTGATCACCGCGGCCCGCTACGCGGAGGTGCGCCCCGCGCTGAAGGACCTGCTGCAGAACCGCATCGAGCTGAAGCTCGGTGACGCGATGGAGTCCGAGGTGGACCGCCGGGTGGCGCAGAACGTCCCGCCGCTGGCCGGGCGCGGCATCACCGCGGAGCGGCTGCACTTCCTGGGCGGACTGCCCCGACTGGACGGCTCCTCCTCGGTGGAGGACCTCCAGGACGGCGTCGCCGCGCTGGTCGGCGCGGTCGACGGGGCCTGGACCGGCCCGCGCGCCCCGCAGGTGCGGATGCTGCCGGCCGTCCTGGACGGCCACTCGCTGCCGAAGGGCTTCGAGCACCCGGAGCGCGGCGTGTCCTTCGGCGTGGACGAGGCCGAGCTGGCACCGGTGTTCGTCAACTTCGAGACCGACCCGCTGTTCATCGTCTTCGGTGACACCGAGTCCGGGAAGTCGGCGGTGCTGCGGATGCTGATCAAGCAGATCACCGAGCGCTACACCCCGGACCAGGCGGGCATCGTGGTCGGCGACTACCGGCGCGCCCTGCTGGGCACCGTCCCGCCGGAGTTCCTGGTGGAGTACGCGGCCGCACAGCCGGCCATGACGGCGATCGTCGACATGCTGCGCGGGGCCTGCGCCCGGCGCCTGCCCGGCCCGGACGTGACCGCCGAGCAGCTGCGCAACCGCAGCTGGTACAGCGGCAAGGACATGTTCGTGATCGTCGACGACTACGAGCTGGTCGCGACCAGCTCGGGCAACCCGCTGGCGCCGCTGGCCGAGTTCCTGCCGTTCGCCCGGGACATCGGCCTGCGGGTGATCGTGGCCCGCAGCGCGGGCGGCGCCGGGCGCTCGCTGTACGAGCCGGTGATGCAGCGGATGCGCGAGCTCGGCGGGCAGGGCGTCATCCTGTCCGGCAACCGGGACGAGGGCGCGCTGCTGGGGACGGTCAAGCCGCAGGCGCTGCCGCCGGGCCGCGGGGTCTACGTGTCCCGCCGCGCGACCAACGGGCAGATGGTCCAGACGGGCTGGCTGCCGGCGCAGTGACCGGGCGCAGATGGGCCGCTGGCCACGGGCGGGCCGCTCGCCAGGGACGGGCCACTCGCTACGGACGGTGATCGAAAGGGGTCGGACTCGGCGGAGTCCGACCCTTCGTCGTCCCAGGTGCTGAAACGTTACCTAGATCTTTCCGGCGTGGGGCTGCGGTTCCCGCACCCACCTCGGAAGTTGCCCTGCGACTCAGGGGCACCTGGGCGTATCGCCATCCCATCGAGGCATCGCCTTGGAAAGGTGGCGTGCAATGTGCAGTTCACCTTTGATTCATGCTTGATGTGGCCAAAGTAACAAGTCGGACAACCAGCGTGATGACCGTAAGTGATCATCGGATCGCATGTTTATGTCGTTCGCCGCAACGGATTCCGAAGCAGTTCCGGCGTTGACGCAATCAATACGCCCAAGGTTCCATTGCGGCCTTGGGAGCGACCGAACAGGACCCGAGCAACCAGCCAGCGGAGGCGATACCGCTCCCATCCCAGGACCGCACAGAGCCGATCGGAAGCCACATGACCGACACGCTTCGCCCGCCACAGAACGTCACCGCCACGGCGGACGGAACAGCAGCGCCCCAGCAGCTCAAGCGCTCGATCGGCGTCGTGGGCGGCACCCTGCTCACGCTGTCCTGCGTCACCCCCGCGTCGACGCTCTTCGTGATCGTGCCGGAGCTGTTCTCCAGCATCGGCAGCGCCACCGCCCTGGCCATCGCCATCGGCTCGGTGCTCTGCGTCGCGGTCGCGTTCTGCTACTCCGAGCTCGGCACCCTGATCCCCAGCGCCGGCGGCGAGTACGCGATGGTCGGCACCCTGGCCGGGCGCCTCGCGGGCTGGCTGGTCTTCATCCAGTCGCTGATCGTGGTGATGATCGTCCCCTCGGTCATCGCCCTCGGCACCGCCGACTACCTGGCGCCCGTCCTGCACGTCGACAAGCCGATCGCCGGCGCCGCCGTGATGCTCGCCGCCACCCTGGCCGGTCTGCTCGACCTGCGCGCCAACGCCTGGATCACCGGCATCTTCCTGGTCCTGGAGGTCATCGCGGCCGGCGTGGTCTCCGTGCTCGGCTTCACCCACGCCAACTCCGCGCACCCCAGTCTGCTGCACGGCCTGGTCTCCACGGACGGCGGCGCCGCCAGCCCGGTCGGCATCGGCGCCATCATCGGCGCCCTGGGCATCGCCCTGTTCGCCACCCAGGGCTTCTCCACCGCCGTCTACCTCTCCGAGGAGCTGGAGAACCCCCGCCGCACCGTCTCCCGCACCGTGCTGTGGACCCTCGGCCTGTCCAGCGCGATCATCCTGATCCCGGTCGCCGCCATCACCGTGGGCGCCCCCGACCTGCAGACCCTGACCTCCGGCGACATCTCCGGCATGGTCACCGCCTGGAGCAACTCCGCGGTCGGCACCTTCATCAGCCTCTGCATCGCGCTGGCCATCATCAACGCCGGCATCGTCATGGTCATCCAGAACTCCCGGGTGCTGTTCGCCTCCGCCCGCGACAAGGCCTGGCCCGAGCCCGTCAACAAGGCCTTCGGCACCCTCGGCCGCTTCGGCTCCCCGTGGATCGCCACCCTCGCGGTCGGCCTGCCCGGCGCCGCGCTCTGCTTCGTCAAGGGCGAGCTGCTCAGCAACATCACCGGCGTCGCGGTGACCGCGATGTACCTGCTGGTCGCCATCGCCTCGCTGCTCTCCCGCCGCGGCCACCACAAGCACGCCGCCGCCTGGCGGATGCCGCTGTGGCCGGCCGTCCCCGCGCTGCTGATCGTCGTCCTGGTCTACGTCATGACCCAGCTCGACGCCGAACCCCTGCTGTGGACCGGCGGCATCACCGCCGCCGCCACCCTCTACTGGCTGCTCTACCTGCGCCCCCGGCAGGACACCCGCTGGGTGATCAGCCTCCCCGAGGACCAGCGGGGCTGACCCCCGATCCCCCACCCCACCCCCACACGGCGGTGCCCCGGGCCTTCCCCCCAGCCCGGGGCACCGCCGCATCCGTACGTCCGCCCGCTACTTCTTCAGCTTCCAGACCGGGGCGGCCGCGATCGCCTGCATCTGGTCGTTGGTCAGCACCGGCGTCTTGCGGGTCGCCGGGGCCTGCTGGGTGCCGCTGTTGAACGAGCTGATCACCACCCGCAGGCCGTCCGGGTGCAGGGTGTCGACGGTCCACATGCCCACGCCCGGCTTGTCGCTCCCGTTGCGGATCACCATCTTGGTGCCGTCCGGCAGCGTCCGGGCGCCGGCGAACAGCTCCGCCTTGGTCTGGTCGTCGCGGCTCCAGTCCTGGACGTTGAGCTGCACCAGGGACTTGCCCCGGCCGTCGTCGAGCACGAAGTTGGCGTAGCCGAAGCCGTCGGCCTGGGAGGTCGACTCGGTCAGCCCGCCCGGCAGCAGCTTGGCGGTGAGGTCCAGGATCTCCTGGGCGCTGTACTCCTTCGAGGTGTCCGGCAGCTTGACCGGCTTCGGCTCCGGGATGGCCGCGACGACCGCGTCCCAGGACTTGTCGGTGACGATCGCCTTGAGCTGCTCCGGCGACAGCGGCGGGTTCGGGCGGCTGTCCGGCGAGTCCTTCTCGGCCGCGGAGTTCCACTCCGACAGCTCGATCTGGCGGCCGTCCTGGCCGATCAGCTTGGCGTTCCACCACTTGGTGGTGGCCCGCTTGTCCGGGTACTCGTAGCCCTGGAGAACGGTCAGCGAGCCGCCGCCCGGCAGGCTGGTGGCGGTGCAGGCGTCGTACGGGACGGTGTTCTTGCTCGGGCAGGCGTTCTGCGCCCGGTTGGGGTCGTTCAGGGCCAGGCGGCCGACCGAGACGCCCATCGCGGCCTTGCCCTGGCCGTCGTCGAAGACCAGCGAGGCGGTCGCGGCGATGCCGCCGCCCCACGGCTTGCCGGGCTGCTGGGCGGTGCCGGACCCCTTGCCGTCGGTGGTCCGGCCCTGGGGCAGCAGGGCCTGGAAGGTGGCCAGCATCTCGCCGTCCGTGATCGGCTTGGCGGACGGCGTGGCGTCGGCGGCCGGGGTCGTCGCGGCCCCGGAGCCCCCGGCCCCGAAGCCCCCGGCGGCGGAACCCGCGGGTGCGGCGGCCGGCCCGGCGGCGGTCACCGTGCCCGTGCCGTCACCGGAGGAGGAGGCCGAGCCGGTCAGGTAGACCGCCCCGGTGCCCACCAGCGCCAGCGCGGCGGCGCCGCCCACCACCGCGGCGGTGGACCGGCGGCGCCAGCGGCTGCGGCCGCGCTGGTAGCCGCCCGCGACCAGCCCGGCCTGGTCGGCCTGCTCGGGGCGGAAGCCCTCACCGGTGCGGGTGATGGCGAAGAGAAGATCGTCTTCGAACTTGTCCGGTTCGGACATGGCGGATCACCGTCTCCTTGCGTCGCGGAAGTGCCAGTAGTGGTCAGCGGTGGTGCGCGGGGCGTTCAGCGGGCGGCGAGCTCGGCCAGCGAATCGCCGAGCAGGGTGCGCAGCCGGGCCAGCGCCCGGCTCGTCCTGGTCCGGACCGCGCCGGAGGACAGCCGCAGCACGTCCGCGGTCTCCTCGACGCTGCGGTCCTCCCAGTAGCGCAGCACCAGCACCGCCCGGTCCTTGGCCGGCATCCGCCCGAGCGCGTCGAGCAGGGTCAGCCGCAGACTGTTGTCCGCGTCGTGCCCCTCCCGCTCCGGCAGGGCCTCGGTCGGGCGCTCGCCGCTGGAGCGGCGGCGCTGCTGGGCGAGGAAGGTGCGCACCATCACGGTGTGGGCGTAGGCCGCCGGGTTGTCGATCCTGTTCCGGCCGCCGGTGAAGGCGCTGCGCCGCCAGAGCACGTACATCCGGCTGAGGGCCTCCTGCACGAGGTCCTCGGCGTAGTGGGTGTCGCCGCTGGTGAGCAGGCAGGCCGAGCGGTAGAGGTGGCCGGTGCGACTGGAGACCAGTTCCAGGAACTCAGCGTCCTTGGCCTCGCGGCCCCCACCGATCCATCTCATCGCCCGTCGCTCCCCCGCGTCCGTGTGCCCCTGACACCTGATGGATGCGGTGAACCGGCCGTGGTGTTACAGGCGGCTCACGGGTTCTTCCCGCGGCGCCGGTCGCGGAGCACCACGCCGCCGCCGATCAGCAGGGCCACCACCAGGGCGCCGACACCGACCACGTAGGTGGCGGTGCGGCCGTCGCGGTCGGCCTGGGTCTCGCCGATGCCGACCGGCTGCGGCACGATCGGGGCGGCGGCCAGCTGCACCGGGGCGTCCGGGGCGGGGGCGGACGGCGGGTTCTCGGGCGCCTTGGTGACGGCCTTGACCGGATCCACCACGCCCCAGCCGATGAACTGGTTCGGGCCGGCCTCGGTGCGCTGGGCGGACTGCTCGATCCACGCCCGCACCTGGGCCGGCGTCCAGAGGGGGTGCGCGCCGATCAGCAGCGCGGCGAGCCCGGAGACGTACGGGGCGGCGAAGCTGGTGCCGTTGTCGACGCACTGGCCGCCGCCGGGCACGGTGGAGAGCATGTCGACGCCGGGCGCGGCGACCTTCACGAAGGAGCCGTACTGGGAGAACGGGGCGCGCTCGTTGTTGCGGTCGGAGGCGCCGACGGCGAGCACGGTCGGGAAGGCGCCCGGGTAGGTGTCGCCCTCCTTGCCGTCGTTGCCGCTGGAGGCGACCACCACGACCTTGCTCTGCTCGGCCCGGTCGATGGCGGCCTTGAGGTCCGCGTAGCCGCCGAACTGGGCGTCCCCCGCTCCGCGCACGTCCTGCGAGATGTTGATGACCTTGACGTGGTGGTCGATCGCGTCGTTGATGGCCTTGGTGAGGCTGGAGACGTCGCCGTTGCCCTCACTGTCGTTCTGCCGGATCGCGTAGATCCTGGCGTCGGGGGCCAGCCCGACGAAGCCGGTCCTGTCGCTGCGGCCCGCGGCGATGATGCCGGCCACCTTGGTGCCGTGGCCGACCGTGTCGTTCTTGGAGGTGCCGTCGACCGGCTTGTTGTTCTGCTTGTCGAACAGCAGGCTGTTGCCCGCGTCGACCTTGCCGGCCAGCTGGGGGTTGGTGTCGTCCACCCCGGTGTCGATGACGGCGACCGTCACCCCGCCGCCGGTGGTCTTCCCGCCCTGCCAGAGCTCGTCCAGCAGTATCCGCTGCAGCGACCACGGCACGGTCGGCACGTCGGGCGCGGGCTTGGGGCAGTCGCCGGCGGCGGCCAGTCCGGGCCCGCCGTCCGCGAACGCCGGGGCGCCGGCCGGGCCGCCCAGCACCACGAGCGCGGCCAGCGCCGCGGCCGTCCTACGGAACCCGCGTCCGGACACCCTGCCACCCCTCGTGTTCGCCACCCCGTGCCGCGGCGTACCGTGCCGCGCGCCGAAGGGCGGGTGCCCGGAATCCGGGTACCCGCCCCTGCCGTTCCCGTCCGGGAACCTGCGATCAGCCCTGCCAGAGACCGGCGTTCTTCTTCTCGGTCGCGTGGTAGCTCTGCGCGGCGGACTCCAGCGAGCTGGAGATCTTGCCGCAGGTCTCCTTCAGGTCCCGGGCGGCGCCGTCCCACTTGGTCTGCTGGGCGTTGTAGCCCTGCTGGGCCTGGCCCTGCCAGCCCTGGGAGATCTTGGTGACCTCCTTGCGCAGGTCGGACAGCATGGAGTCGATCTTGTTGGCCGAGGTCTGCACGTCCTGGGACGCCTGGTGCAGGGTCTGGAAGTTGACGAGGATGTGGTCGGTCACAATGTCTCCCTTGACGAGGATGCGGAGCGCCCCGCGTTCATCGGCGGTCGCCCCGGCGGGCGGAAGGTCGGAACGGAGCGGTGATCAGCGTGGAAGCGGTGATCAGCTCTGGGGGCCGAACAGCGCCTTCTGCTCCTCTTCGGCACTCGCGTAGTGCTTGGTGGTCAGCTCGATGGCGTGCTTGATCGCGGCCAGCGATTCCTTCAGCGCCTTGACGTCATCGTTGACCTTCGTCTGCAGGGCCTTGTAGGCGTCCGCCGCCTGGCCCTTCCAGCCGCTGGTGATGTTGTCGACCGTCGTCTGGAGCGCGTTGCGCTCCGCCTCGATCTGGCCGATCGCCGTCTCGATCTTGCCGGCGAAGTCCATCATCTCCTGCGCGGTCACCGTGAACTGGCCGTCACTCATGATCCACCGTCCCCCATGAGAAAAACATTGTGTGTACGGAGGGCCCCAAGGGCCCGCCGCCGCATCACCCGTGTGATGTCCAGCAGCACTGTAGTCGGCACACGCAACTCACCCAACATCGAGTGCCGAGTAGTTACCAGACCATGACACTGGGGCCAATTCCGTTGCCGGGCTTGGCTGATCAGGCGTTCTGCGGCTGCGCGGCGCTCTTCGCGGTCAGCGGCGGGCCGGCCGGCACCAGGTTCGACCACTCCTTCGGGACGGGCAGCGGCTGGACGTTCTGGTAGCCCAGTCGGGCCTGGTTGCCACCGGGTTGCTCGTCCGGGTTCTGGGTCGGCTGGTCCCCGGCGCCCGGGTTCGGGGTGCTCGGCGGCGCGGCCGTCGGCTTCGGGGAGCCGCTGGAGCCGGGCGACGGGGTGGGGCCGTGGCCGCCGTCGCCGTTGGCCGGGACGGAGTAGCGCAGGCCGGTCTCGGTGATCAGGAAGTCGGTGCCGGAGCCGCCCCCGGCCGCGGCGTTGGCGCCGTTGCCGCCGTTGGTGTTGTTGCCGCCGGCCGCGTTGTCCACCGCCCGGTAGAACAGGCCGTGACCGGGCGTCACATACGCCGCGCCCGCGCCGTTGTTGTACGCCGCCGGGTAGGACGTCCCGGCCCAGACGCTGCGCTTGGGCGTGCGGCCGTCCTCGGCCATGCCGTCGAAGGTGCTGCAGACGACCAGCCTGGCGTCCTGGCGGTCCTGCCAGTTGTTCACCGGCGCACCGGACTTCAGCGGCCAGTCGTCCGGGGTCTTCGGCAGCCGGACGTCGGTGTTGTTCTTGAACTGGTCGTCCGGGGTCATCTCGTCGTTGCGCGGCCGCTTGTCCTGGTCGTACTTGTAGAGCACCTGGTACGCCGGGTTCTGCCGGATCAGCTCCGCCTGGAACGGGGTGATCAGGAAGAGGCCGTCCTTGCCGACCACGTAGTTGCGGTCCTGGTAGTGCACCAGCCGGCCGATCCGGCGGTCCGCCGCGTTGCCCAGGTTCACGCTGGAGTTGGGGTTCGGGGTGTCGGTCATCCCCTGGACGTCGGGGAAGGTGATCGCGCTGGCGGTCACCAGGGTGTCCAGCCACTCCCGCTTCACCCGCTGCGGCACCGCGTTGGGCCCGAAGACCGCGGTGACCAGCGCCTTGCGCTCCTTGTCGTCCGACTGCGTCGAGCCGATCTCGTGCTTGCGGCCCTGGGCGTCGACCAGGTACACCTTCGCGGCGCCCGCGGCCGACTGGCCCGGCCCCGAGGCCGAGACCTGCTGGTCGTCCGCCTGCTGCACCAGCATCAGCTGGTCCTGGCCGAGCATCCGGTCCTTGGCGGCCAGCGCCGCCGCGTCCGCGCCGGCCGCGACGAACACCGCCTGGTTGACGGTCTCCTGCTTCTCGTCCGACCCCGGACGGTCGCAGACCGCCCACTTCATCGGCTGGCCGGCGCTGTCCTTGCCGGGCAACTTGTCCGGGGCGTACGGGATCCCGATGGTCGGGCCGTGGTTGGGGTAGCGGTCCAGCACCCCGTCGTCCACCACCACGACCTTGGCGTCGACCGGCAGCACCAGCCGCGCCGAGGACATGTTGAGCACCTGGTGCAGCCGCTTGGTCTTGCCGTCCGGATCGACCAGCACCACGTAGCGGGTGGTCGACTGCTTGCCCTGGATGATGTTCTTCCCGCTGTCCCACTGCAACGGCGCGGCGGGCTTGAACACCCCCCAGAGCCCGAACCCGGCCACCACCAGCGTCCCGACCAGCACGCTGGGCAGCACCGCCTTCACCGGGCGCGGCGCGTCCTCGTCACTGCCGCCGCCGGAGGGCAGCAGGAACGCCCCCACCGTGCGCTTGCGGGCGAAGGTGTACGCGTTCAGTTCGTCCCGACGCGATGCCATCCTCGTCGTCCCCCTCTGTCAGACCTGTGCCGGCCGCGGTCGGCCTCCCGTCGGCCCGACCTGCCCCGTGGTCCGCACCCGCCGGGCGGGATCCGGCCCGAACCCTCTACGATGCGGCAGCAGACGGTGAGTACGGTACGGGTACGGTCCGCGAACCAGCCAGCCGGGCCGCGCCAACGGATCAGAGAGGGCCACCGGGGGATGCCAAGCCAGACCGCTCCAGAACGCCGCGGCAACGCGGGCGCAGGGAGGTCGCGCCGGCCCGGACGGGCCCGACGCGGCGGCCCGCCCGCCGGGACCGCAGCCGTCCGACCGGCGGCGGTCGCCGGCCCCGGCGGCCCCGTCCAGGTGCGCGTCAACCCCCGACCCGGGCTGCTCGGCGGCCGGTTGAAGCTCCAGCAGCTCGTCCTGGTCGAGGTCGCCGCCGCCCTGGTCGCGGTGGGCTGGACGATCAGCCGCCCGGTCGCGGCCGGCTTCGGCGCGGTCTCGCTGGTCCTGCTGGTGCTGGCGCTCGTGCCGCTGCGCGGCCGCACCATCCCGGAGCTGCTCCGGGTCCGCACCGCCCTCAAGTCCCGCCGCCGGCAGGCGAAGTCGCTGATGCCGCCGCCCGGCACCGACCCGGCCCTGGCCCCCGCGCTGGAGCTCGAACCGGCGCTGCGCACCTGCACCCACGCCACCGAGGCCGACTTCGGCGGCCGCCCGGTGCGCCGCGAGACCGGCATGGTCGGTGACGGCACCTTCCTCACCTCCGTGCTGCTCGTCCAGGCCAAGGACCAGCCGCTGCGCCCGGTGCGCACCGCGCTACCGCTGCCGCTGGACGTGATCTGCTCGGCGCTCACGGTGGACGACGTCACCCTGGAGTCGGTGCAGCTGGTCCAGCACACCCAGCCCGCCCCGGCCCAGCACCTGCCCGAGCAGTCGCTGGCCGCCCGCGCCTACCGCGAGCTCCCGGACGGCACCTCCACCCCCGGGCTGCGGCTGACCTGGGTCGCCCTCAAGCTCGACCCGGAGCGCGCGGCCACCGCCGTACGGGCCCGCGGCGGCGGCGAGGAGGGCGCCCGCAAGGCGCTCCAGCGGGTGACCGACCAGCTCGCCGGACGCCTCAACAGCGCCGGGTTCAACGCGACCGTGCTGGACGAGCGCGAGCTGATCGCCGCCCTGGCCATCTCCACCTGCGCCAACCCGATCGCGGTCGCCGGGCGCCAGGGCACCGGCAGCGGCGGCGGCACCACCCGCCGCACCCAGGAGGGCAACCGCTTCTGGCGGATCGACGACCGGTGGCACAGCACCTACGCGATCTCCCGCTGGCCGCAGCTGACCCGCCCCGGCGGCGGCGCCGGCCGGATCGGCGCACCGGACCTGGTCAACCTGATCACCGGCTCCCCCGCGCTGGCCAGCACCTTCAGCCTCACCGCCGGACACGGCACCGGCGGCTCGGTGACCGTCAGCGGCCACCTGCGGGTGACCGGCCGCAGCGAGGGCGAGGTCGGCGACGTCGGCCGCCAGGTGGAGGCCCGGGCCCAGAGCGCCGGGCTCGGCCTCGTCCGGCTCGACCTCGAACAGGCCCCCGGCATGCTCGCCACCCTGCCGCTGGGAGGAACGTCCTGATGGCGTACCAGACCTATCCCGCCCCCGGCCCGACGCCCGGCGCCGAACAGCGCCGGCCGCGCCCGCGGATCCTGCCGGGCTTCGGGCTGCGCGGACCGCGCCGGGAGAAGCACGTGCTGGAGGCCGCCGACCTCGCCGCGCTGGCCTTCCCGGTCGGCGACGACGGCGTGGTGATCGGCGTCGACCCGCAGGGACTGCCCGCCGTGCTCGGCCTGTTCCGCCCCAGCGCCTACGACCTGGTGCTGGTCGGCGGCGTGTGGACGGCCCAGATCATCGCGCTGCGGGCGGCCGCGATCGGCGCCCGGGTCGCGGTGGAGACCGCCCGCGCCCAGCTCTGGGGCCCGATGGCGCAGGCCGCCGGCGGCGGCCAGCCCTGCGTGACGGTCCACCAGGTCGGACGGCTCGGCCCACAGGGCGCCTCGGTGGCCTCCCCGGTGCTGGTGGTGCGCGACCTCGGCGCCCGCCCGCCGCGCACCCGGCTCTCCGCCGCGCCCTGGCAGACCACCCTGACGCTGCTCCCGTACCTGGGCCCGAACGCCTCCCGGGTGCTCAACGCGGCCGACCTGGTCGGCGTGCAGCGGATCATGCCCCAGGAGGCGGAGCTGGTCGGCCGGGTGCTGTCGCTGCCACCGGAGGACGTGGCCGCGCTGCCCGCCCTCGGCGACGACCTCACCCTGTGGGCCACCCGGATGCGGCGTCAGTACGTCCGCGCGGTGGCCGGACAGGCCGAGCAGCAGGTGCTCGGCGGGCCGCGCCGGATGGACTGAGGGGCGCTCCCGGGCCGGTCGATCCCGGTCCGGAACCGAAGCCGCCTTCAACAGGGGCAGCCGAACGGCCTAGTCTTTGTTGCGGCAACGGCACCGCTGAACAAGCGGCGGCGAACACGAGGGAGCCCTAGTGAGCAGCGATCGGGACGGCGTCTACGTCGGCGACAACGCGGCGGAGGACGACGACGACTGGTCCGACGCGCCCGATTACACTCCCCCGTCCTGGTACGTGCAGTCGGGCCCGGCGACGCCGGCCGGACCGGCCCCGGCGGCCGCGGGCCCCGGCGCCCCGGCCGGACCGGGCGTTCCCGGTCCTCCGGTGCCGCCACCGGTTCCTGCACCGGCACCGGTTCCGACCCCGGCTCCGGCTCCGGCTCCGGCTCCGGCTCCGGCTCCGACGGTCGGCGAGGCGCCCGTGCCGACGCCCGCGCCCGCCCCGGCTCCGGTCACGCTCCCGACGCCGACCCCGCCTCCGGTGGCCGAGCCGGCGCCCGCGCCCGCCCCCGTGCCGCCGACGCCGCCCGTACAGGCCGAAGCCCAGCACGTCCCGTTCCCGATGACGGCCCCGCCCGTGACGCCGGAGCAGCCGCAGGCACCCGCCGCCGCGCAGCCCTGGCCGCCGGCGGCGGAGGCACCGGCCCAGCCGAGCGCGCCGCAGCCGTACCCGGCCCCGCAGCCCGCGCAGCCGGTACCGCCGCAGCAGTTCGCGCAGCAGCCGCCGGCCCAGCCGGTGCCGGGCCAGGCCCCGCTGGACCCGCAGGCCGGCTGGGATCCGCAGGCCGCCTGGGCCGCCCAGCAGGCGGCCGCCGCGCAGCCCGTCCAGCCGCAGCCCGAACAGCCCCAGCCCGCGCCGCCCGCCCCGGTCGACCCGCGCCAGGGCGGCTGGCCGCAGCCCGGCGCCTACCAGCAGCCTGCCGCCGCCCAGCCCCAGCCCGGGCAGCCCTACCCCGGCCAGCCCGGCCAGCCTGGGCAGCAGCAGCCGGCCCCCGCCCAGCCCTGGCCGCCGCAGGGCGCCGCCACGCCGCCGCCGGCCGCGTTCCAGCAGGCCGCCGCCCCGCAGCAGACCGCCCACGGCGCCCCGCTCGGCTACACCGCCGCCGTCGAGCTGTCCTCGGACCGGCTGCTGCGCAGCCAGCCCAAGCAGCAGCGCCAGCAGCCGCGGTTCCAGTTCGGCGGGAAGGCCGCGGCGGCCGAGAAGGCCCGCAAGCTGGAGATCATCCGCACCCCGGTGCTGAGCTGCTACCGGATCGCCGTGATCAGCCTCAAGGGCGGCGTCGGCAAGACCACGACCACCACCGCGCTCGGCGCGACCCTGGCCAGCGAGCGCCAGGACAAGGTGATCGCGATCGACGCCAACCCGGACGCCGGCACCCTGGGCCGCCGGGTCAAGCGCCAGACCGGCGCCACCATCCGCGACCTGGTGACGGCGATCCCGCACCTGCGCAGCTACATGGACATCCGTCAGTTCACCTCGCAGGACCTCAACTCGGGCCTGGAGATCCTGGCGAACGACGTCGACCCGGCCGTCTCGACCACCTTCAACGACTCGGACTACCGCCAGGTCATCGAGGTGCTGGGCCGCCAGTACCCGATCATCCTGACCGACTCCGGCACCGGCCTGCTGTACAGCGCGATGCGCGGGGTGCTGGACCTCGCCGACCAGCTGATCATCGTCTCCACCCCGAGCGTGGACGGCGCCTCCAGCGCCTCGACCACCCTGGACTGGCTCTCCGCGCACGGCTACGCCGATCTGGTGCAGCGCAGCATCACGGTGGTCTCCGGGGTGCGCGAGACCAGCAAGATGATCAAGGTCGAGGACATCGTCGCGCACTTCCAGACCCGCTGCCGCGGCGTCATCGTGGTGCCCTTCGACGAGAGCCTGGCCGCCGGTGCCGAGGTCAACCTCGACATGATGCGGCCCAAGGTCCGCGAGGCGTACTTCGAGCTGGCCACCCTGGTCGGCGAGGACATCGTCCGGGCTCAGCAGGCGGCCGCCCAGCAGGCCGGCTGGCAGCAGCAGGCGCAGGCCGGCTACCAGCAGCCGGGCCAGCCCCAGCCGTACGCCGACCCCCAGCAGCAGGGCTACCCCGGCCAGGCCGCCCAGCCCGCCCCCGGGGCGCCGTGGGCCCCGCAGCCCGGCCAGGCCCCGCCGCCCCCGCCCGGGTACGGCTACCCCCAGCAGCCCGCCCCCGGAGCCCCCTGGCCGCAGCAGCCGGGCGCCCCGCAGCCGGGCCCGGGCTACGGCTACCCGCCGCAGCCGCCCCAGCAGTGACGACGGAAGGGCCCGCCGACTCCGAGTCGGCGGGCCCTTCCCCGTACGGCCGGGATCAGACGTCGGTCAGACCTCGGTCAGCTCCCGGGCCCGCTTGACGTCGTCGGCCATCCGGTCCAGCAGCGCGTCGATGGAGTCGAACTTCTCCATCCCGCGCAGGTAGGCCAGGAAGTCCACGGCCACGTGCAGCCCGTACAGGTCCAGGCCGACCCGGTCGATGGCGTACGCCTCGACGGTGCGGGCGGTGCCGTCGAAGGTCGGGTTGGTGCCGACCGAGATCGCCGCCGGCATCCTCTCGCCCTCGGCGGTCAGCCAGCCCGCGTACACCCCGTCGGCGGGGACGGCGCTGTGCGGCACGGTCTCCACGTTGGCGGTCGGGTAGCCGAGTTCGCGGCCGCGCTGCGCGCCGCGCACCACCACGCCCTCGACCCGGTGCGGGCGGCCGAGCACCTCGTTGGCGCCGGCCATGTCCCCGGTCTCGACCAGGCGGCGGGTCAGGCTGGAGGAGAACGGCTCGCCGTCCCCGGCCGTGCCGGACACCTGGAGGTCCACCACCTCGACCTGGAAGTCGTCCGCCCGGCCCAGCTCGGTGAGCAGCGCGACGTCCCCGGCGGCCTTGTGCCCGAAGCGGAAGTTGGGGCCCTCGATGACGACCCGGGCGCGCAGCGCGTCCACCAGCACCTGCTGGACGAAGGTCTCCGGGGACTCCTGGGAGAACTCGGTGGTGAACGGCAGCACCAGCACCGCGTCCACGCCGAGTTCGGCAATCAGCTCGGCCCGGCGCGGGTGCGGCGCGAGCAGCGGCGGGTGGCTGCCCGGGCGGATCACCTCGCGCGGGTGCGGGTCGAAGGTCACCACGACCGAGGGGAGGCCGAGTTCGCGGGCCCGCTCGACGGCCCGCCCGATGATCAGCTGATGTCCGCGGTGCACCCCGTCGAACGAGCCGATGGTGACGACGCTGCGTCCCCAGTCACCGGGGATCTCCTCCAGGCCACGCCAGCGCTGCACCCGACTGCTCCTTGTTCCGTACGGTGCGTACCCTCGGCACGCTCAAACGCTCACAACCGAACCCCTATAGCGTGCCATGCGCCTGGCCGGGCTCAGGCACCGGAATGGGGGTTGGGCGCACCGGTGCGCGCAGCGCCGCCGCGGGTACCGCCCGCTCGGCCTCGGCGGCGGCGTACTGAGGGTCCCGTCCGGCCGTCACCAGGGCCCGCATCCGGGCCAGCCGGGGGCCGTCCGGGGCGGTCGGGGCGGCGTCTCGCGGCCACCGGGTGAGCAGCCGGGCGAAGGCCGCCGAGCGCCCGGCGCAGCGCACCAGCAGCTCGTCCGCGCCCGCCAGCCCCGGGGTCGCCCGGGCCAGCACGGCGCGGGCCCGGGCCGGGTTCTCGGCCGCGCAGTGCTCGGCGAGGCGTTCCACGGCGGCGGTCAGCACCACCCGGTCGGTCTCGGTGGCGAGCAGGGTGTCCAGCAGCTCGCAGCGCAGCGCGTCCGCCGCCGGGTCGGCCACCGGGACGGAGAGCACCTCGGCGAACGGCCGGCGCACGGCGGCCTCCCGGGCGGCCAGCGCCCCGCCGAGCAGCACCCGCAGCTCCAGCCGGGCGGCCGGGCCGTCGATCGCGGCGTGCCGCAGCCGGCGGCCGAGGTAGTCGACGGCGACCGGGCCGGCCAGCTCCGGGTGCCGGCGCAGCAGCCGGGCGGCCAGGTCGGCACTGCGCCGGGCGGCCACCGGCGACCCGGCGTCGGCGAGCACCCGCAGGGTCTCGGCGGGGGCCGCGCCGGGGAGCGCCAGGCCGTCGGCCAGCGCGGCCAGGACGGGCTCCGGGTCGCTCTCCAGGGCCGGGGCGAGGGCGCGCGCGGTGAGGAAGGGGTCGCCGCCCGCGCGGTGGCGGGCGAGCGCGGCCTCCAGGTGCCCGGCCCGGGTCGCCGGGTCGCCGACCAGCAGGGCCAGCGCGGCGCCGTGCAGGCCGGGTTCGTCCTGGCGGGCGAGCAGGGTCAGCGCGGTGTACCGCAGCAGCTCGGCCCCGGGGCCGCCGGCGTACGGGGCGGTCCGCAGCGCGTGCACGGCGGCCGCGACGTGCCGCTCGGGCCGCCGGTCGTGGCTCCAGCGGTCCACCGCGCGGCAGAGCGCGGACGGCTCCTCGGCGGCGAGTACGGCGAGCAGCGCGTCCGCCCTCGGGTGGGCGGCGTCGGCCAGCGCGTCGGCCAACTCGTCCAGGGCCAGCCGGCGGTGGGCGTACAGCAGGTCGTGGGCGAGGTCGGCGACCGTCCGGCCGGGCCGGCCCGGCAGCCCGCCCGGGTCCTCGAACCAGGCGCAGAGCAGCGGGAACACCGCGACCGGGTCGGCGCGCAGCCGCCCGGCCACCGCGCCGAGGAACTGCTGCCCGGGGTCGTCGGCGGCCACCAGGCGGCGCAGCAGCGCGAGTTCGGCCTCGACGGGCAGGCCGAGGCCGGTCCAGAACGCCGGTCCGAAGCGGTTCAGCCCGTCGAGCACCTCCCAACTCCCCGCGGTCGCCGCCCGTTCGGCGATCCGGCGGGCCAACTGGTCGAGCAGCGCCCGGTGTTCGGCGGGGTCGGGGCTGGCGGCGAGCCCGGCGGTGAGCAACCGGGCCGCCCACCAGGCGGGTTCGCTGCCCGGCGGGCGCAGGTCCAGTGCGCGCCAGATCCGGTGCAACCACGGGTCCAAGGCGGTCGCGCCCCAGGTCTCGGCGACCCGGCGCAGCGCGGCGGTGACCGGGCCGATCCGGTGCCGGGGGACGGCCGGGCCGGGCCCCTCCGGCCCGGGCGGGGTGTCCTCGGCCTCGCCGAGCAGCATCCGCAGCGCCGCGTCCAGGTCCAGGTGCCGGCCCTGCAGCCAGTCGGCGAACTCCCCGTGGGCGAAGCGGTAGCCGGGCCCGGCGGGGACGAACAGCCCCTCGGCGAGCACCGCGCCGGCCCAGCCGCCGTCGACCGGGAACAGCCCCTCGAAGGCCTCCCGGCCCAGCCCGCCCGGCTCCTCGCCGAGCATCCGCCGGGCCGCCTCGTGCACCCGCCCGGCCACCGCCGCCGCGAGCCGGCGCACCCGGCGCTGGCGCGGTCCGACGGGCCGGGCGGCGCCCCGACGGTGGGCGCCGGGGCGGCGCGGCCGGTCGTCCTCGGCCAGCCGCTGGGCCACCCGCAGGCAGCACAGGTCCAGGTGGGCCCCGAACAGCTCGCCGCGCCGCGCCGGCCCGTCGTGCAGGCCCTGCGCCCACAGCTCGCCGGCCAGCCGGACGGCCAGCGGGTGCCGGGCGTCCTCGGCGGCGGACGGCCGGCCCGGCGGCAGCCCGTAGCGGCGGCGCACGCGCTCGGCCGCCTCGACGGGCAGCGGGCCCAGCCGGTGCCCGGCCAGGGTCGGGGCGCCGGGGCCGGCGCCGTCCATCCGGACGGTGGGGGCGCTGACCAGGTCGCCGTCCGGCCCCGGTTCGGCCGGGCGGGCGGCGTCCGGGGCGCCGCTCCCCCAGGGCTCCGCCGCCAGCCGCTCCCAGACCTCCTCGCCGCAGGCGGTCAGCAGCCGCGCCCCGCAGCCGGTCAGCCACTGCCCGGCGCCGCGCAGCCAGCGCGGGTCCAGCTCGGCCGGGGCCTCCTCGGGGCCGTCCAGCACCACCAGCAGCGGGCGTCCGGCGGCCGCGCACAGCGCCGCCACCGGCTCCGGGGCGGGCGCCGGGACGCCGAGTTCGGCCGCGACGGCGGCCAGCGCCCGCTCCACCGGTTCGGCGAGTGAGCGGTCCCCGGCGCGCAGGTCGGCGCCGCGCAGCCAGAGCGTGGGCAGCGGCCGGTCGCCGTCGGAGCGGCGGACGGCCAGCGCGGCCAGTTCGGTGGAGCGGCCGCTGCCGGGGGCGCCGACCAGGGCGGTGACGGTCGCCTGCGGTTCGTCCCCGGCCGGGCCGTCCGGCCGGTCCACCCGGTCGGCGGCCAGCCCGGCCACCCGGCCCGGACCGGCCCCGGCGGCGGCCAGCTGGGCGGCGGCCAGCCGCAGCACCCCGGCCAGGTTCAGCGCCGGGCCGTACCCGGGCACCGCCGCCGCGTTGCGCGCCAGCAGCCCGGCCAGCGCCTCCGCCACCACCGCCCCGCCACCGGCCGGCACCGCCGACAGCGCCCCGCCGTACTGCTCGCCGTACGGCGAACGGCCGTACGGGGCCCCGCCGGGCTGCGAGCCGCGCAGGGCGGGCACGGCCAGCGCCACCACGGCGCCGCTGCGGGCGTCCAGCACCGGTGAGCCGGCCGGCACCAGGACCCCGCCGACCGCCGGCACGTCCAGCACCAGCACCCCGGCCAGCCGGTGCCCGCCGTAGGCCGCGCCGCCGACGCCCAGCAGCCCGCAGCGCAGCACGACCGCCCGGCCGTCCTCGCCGGTGAGCGCGGGCAGCAGCACCTCGTGCCCGGCCCCCACCGCGGCCACCGGCAGCGGCGGCACCGGCAGCCCGCCGACGGCGTCGGTGCGCAGCAGGGCGAGTCCGTGCTCGGGCAGCGGCAGCACGGCCTCCGGGCCCAGTACCCGGGTCTGTCCGCCGGGGGTGTGCAGCACCACCCGGTCCAGGCCCGCCACGGCCTCGTGCGCGGTGAGCACCCCGCCCTGCGGGTCGGCGGCGAACCCCAAGCCGTGCAGCCGTCCGTCGAGGTCGCGGATCCGCAGCAGGTACCGCCCCGGATCACCCTCCGCGAACCCCGGCATGAACGCCCCTTCGACCGTCGAGCGGGCCCGTCGCCCGCTCGCCGCCGGGAGCCTGCCCGCCGAGGGGGCGCCCCGACCGCGCCCGCGCCGTTCACCACGGCGGTTCACCTCGCGCGCCCCCCCGCACGGGTGACGCCCCCGGTTCGGGTGACGCCCCCGGTTCGAGTGAAAGGCCCGCACAGCTGAACCCCCCGAAGGCGGACCACGCAGGTGGCCCCGTAGGCGAACCCGCGGGTGAACCCCGCACCGGCGACTCCCCGCACAGCAGGAACCCCCGCCGGGAGCACATCCCGACGGGGGTTGCGACCACGCCCTGCTCAGCCGACGAACACCGCGACCGGCTTCGCCTGCCCGCCCTTCTCCTCGACCAGCGCGAGGAAGCGCCCGTCCGGCCCGAACACCGCGATCGGCCCGTCCGCGCCCAGCCCGGGCGCCTTCAGCCGGGCGCCGTGCGACAGCTTCTCCGCCGAGTCCTCGTCCAGGTCCCAGCGCGGGAAGGCGGCCGCCGCGGCCGCCGCGATCGGCAGCACCTCCAGCGGCGCGCCGTCCTCGCCCTTGACGGCGGTCTCCAGCTCCTCCAGGGTGTGCGCCGACTCCACCCCGTACGGCCCGACCTTGGTGCGCCGCAGCGCCGTCAGGTGCCCGCCGACGCCGAGTCCGGCGCCCAGGTCGCGGGCCAGCGCCCGGATGTAGGTGCCGGAGGAGCACTCGACGGTCACGTCCAGGTCGATCACCGGCGTGCCGTCCTCGGCGACGGCCTCGCGCTGCGCCTGGACGGTGAAGGAGTGGATCGTGGTCGGCCGGGCCGCGAGCTCGAAGTCCTCGCCCTCGCGCACCCGGGCGTACGACCGCTTGCCGTCGATCTTGATCGCGCTGACCTTGGACGGCACCTGCATGATCTCGCCGGTGAGCGCCGCGATCCCGGCGTCGATCGCCTCCCGGGTGACGCCGTCCGTCGGGGCCGAGGCGGTGATCTCGCCCTCGCGGTCGTCGGTGACGGTGGTCTGGCCGAGCCGGATGGTCGCCTCGTAGGTCTTGGCGGTCAGCATCAGGTGGCCGAGCAGCCGGGTGGCCCGCTCGACGCCGATCACCAGCACCCCGGTGGCCATCGGGTCCAGCGTGCCGGCGTGCCCGACCTTCCTGGTCCCGGCCAGCCACCGCATCTTGGCGACGACCCCGTGCGAGGTGATGCCCTCGGGCTTGTCGACGATCACCAGGCCGTCGGGGCCGGTGCCTTTGCGCTTCATCGGGTTCTTTCTCTGAGACGTGCGGTCGTACGGACGTGCGGTCGTACGAGCGGCAGGCGTACGGACGGGCGGGAGCCGCTCACCGCAGGACGGTCAGGTCAGGGACGGGGCCGCAGCGCGCCCCGGAACCGCTCGACCACGGCGGCGACGTCCTCCCGGGCGCTGAACCCGGCCGCGAAGACGTGCCCGCCGCCGCCCAGCTCGGCGCAGGCGGCGGCCACGTCCACCGCCCCCTTGGAACGGGAGGAGCCGCGCAGCGTGCCGTCCGGGTCCTGCTTGAGCACCAGCGCCACCTCGGCCTCGGCCGGCCGGCGCAGGATGTCGATCAGCCCCTCGATCTCCTCGACGGTGACGCTGAACAGCGCCAGGTCCTGGTAGGGCACCCAGGTCCACACCAGGCCCAGCCCGTCGGCCGCGTCCGGCTCGTAGACGGCCCGGTCCAGCGCGGCGGCCAGCACCTTGAGGTAGCCGAAGGAGGAGGTGTCCCACAGCTGCCGGGAGATCAGGTCGTGCCGGATCCCGGTGGCGAGCAGCCGTCCGGCCAGTTCGTGGGTGGCGGGCGTGGTGGCGCGGTACTTGAAGGAGCCGGTGTCGGTGGCGACCCCGGTGTAGAGGCAGGTGGCCAGGGACTGGTCGAGCTCGACGCCGAGCCGGCGCAGCAGCTCGTCCACCAGGACGGCGGTGGCCGGCGCGGCCGGGTCGATCAGCTGGTGGGTGCCGAAGCCCGGGTTGGAGGCGTGGTGGTCGAAGACCACCAGGACGGGCGCGGCGAAGGCCTTGTCGTGCAGGAGCCCCAGCCGGCTCTGCGCGGCGACGTCGAAGCAGAGCACCAGCTCGGGCACGTCCGGCACCTCGGCGGCCGGCACGATCAGCTCCTGGCCGGGCAGGAAGGCCAGCGACTCGGGCACGATCTGCGGGTCGTCGCCGAAGGAGACCCGCACCTCCTTGCCGAGCGCGCGCAGCGCGAGGGCCGCCGCCAGCGAGGAGCCGAGCGCGTCGCCGTCCGGGCAGATGTGACAGATCAGGTCGATCGAACGGGCCCGCCCGATCTCCGCCACCACCTGCTGCCAGAGCAGCTCGAAGCCGCTCTCCTCGGCGCGCGGGCCGGGGAGCGCCGCGAGGGCACCCTCCACCGTGCTGGTGGAGGACGCCCCCGTGGTCGTTCCGGCTCGCGAGGCGGCCTGCGCCGACTCACCCGCCATGACTACTCGTCCTCGTCGTCACGCTCGGCCGCGGGCACCCGGTACGGGTCCGCGTCACCGGCGTAGGTCGCGCCCGCGGCGGTGGTGCGCACCGCCGCGTCGATGGCCTTGGCCCGGTCGAGCAGGTCGTCGATGTTCCGGGCGTTCTCCGGCAGCGCGTCCGCGACGAAGGTCAGGGTGGGGGTGAAGCGCACCCCGATCTTGCCGACCTCGGAGCGGATCACGCCCTTGGCGCTCTCCAGCGCGGCCGCGGTGGCCTCGCGCTCGGTCTCGTCGCCGAAGACGGTGTAGAAGACGGTGGCCTCGCGCAGGTCTCCGGTCACCCGGGTGTCGGTGATGGTCACGAACCCCAGTCGCGGGTCCTTGATCCGCCGCTCCAGGGTCTGGGCGACGACCACCTGGATGCGGTCGGCGAGCTTGCGCGCCCTTGCGGTGTCGGTCACGTTGCCTCCTCGTGCAGTGGGCCCGGTACCCGGGCGAGCTGCGCACCCGTCGGGGCCCATGCCCCAAAGTACCGGCCCGCGCCCGGCCTTGCGGGCGCTCTCGGTCCTGATCTGTGTGAGAACGGCGACTTCCGCCGGCCGGCTCCACAGCCCTCATTCGTCGTCGTCGTTGTGGTACCTCCTCCTCGCGGAGAGGAGCTGCACCTCGGGGCGGCCGGCGACCAACCGCTCACAGCTGTCCAGGACCTCGGTGACGTACCCGGCTTCGCCGGCGACCACCGCGAGGCCGATCTCGGCCCGGCGGTGCAGGTCCTGGTTCCCGGTCTCGGCAGCGCACACGCTGTACTTGCGCTGCAGTTCGGCCACGATGGGCCGCACGATCGAACGCTTCTCCTTGAGCGAGTGGACGTCGCCCAGCAGCAGGTCGAAGGTGAGTGTTCCCACGAACATGTATGACAGGTCTCGCCGACCTGGAAGGCCTCGGGAAGCCGGTCCGGAACCGGGCCGGCTTCCCAGGACCCTACACAGCGAGACCGGGGCCGGTCGACGGAAATACCATCCGTCGACCGGCCCCGGTTGACACCGACTAGGCGCGCGGCTTCTCGCGCATCTCGTAGGTCTCGATGATGTCCTCGACCTTGATGTCGTTGAACGACCCCAGGGTGACACCGGCCTCGAAGCCCTCGCGGACCTCGGTCGCGTCGTCCTTGAAGCGGCGCAGACCCTCGATGGTGAGGCTCTCCGCCACGACCTTGCCGTCGCGCAGCAGGCGGGCCTTGGCGTTGCGGCGGATGATGCCGTCGCGGACCAGGACACCGGCGATGTTGCCGAACTTGGAGGAGCGGAAGACCTCGCGGATCTCCGCGGCGCCGAGGCGCACCTCCTCGTACTCCGGCTTGAGCATGCCCTTGAGGGCGTTCTCGATCTCCTCGATCGCCTGGTAGATGACCGAGTAGTACCGGACGTCCACGCCTTCCTTGTCGGCCGCGGCACGCGCACGGCCTTCGGCGCGCACGTTGAAGCCGATGATGATGGCGTCCGAGCCCATCGCCAGGTCCACGTCGGACTCGGTGATGGCACCCACACCGCGGTGCAGGACCCGGAGCTCGACCTCCTCGCCCACGTCCAGCTTGACGAGGGCGTCCTCGAGGGCCTCGACCGAACCGGAGACGTCACCCTTGATGATGAGGTTGAGCTGCTCGATGGAGCCGGCGGCGATGGCCTTGTCCAGGTCCTCCAGGGACACCCGGACCCGACGCTGCGCGAAGGCGGCGTTGCGGTCGCGGGCCGAGCGCTTCTCGGCGATCTGGCGGGCGGTGCGGTCCTCGTCGACGACGATGAAGCTGTCGCCGGCGCGGGGCACCGAGGTCAGACCGAGCAGCAGCACCGGGCGGGACGGACCGGCCTCGGCGAGGCTGTTGCCGTTCTCGTCCAGCATGGCGCGGACGCGGCCGTAGGCGTCGCCCACGACGATCGAGTCGCCGACGCGGAGGGTACCGCGCTGGACCAGGACGGTCGCCATGGCGCCGCGGCCCTTGTCCAGGTGGGCTTCGATCGCAATACCCTGCGCGTCCTGCTCCGGGTTGGCCCGCAGGTCGAGCGAGGCGTCCGCGGTCAGGACCACGGCCTCCAGCAGCTGGTCGATGTTCAGACCCTGGCGCGCGGAGATGTCGACGAACATGGTGTCGCCGCCGTACTCCTCGGCCACCAGGCCGAACTCGGTCAGCTGACCGCGGACCTTGGTCGGGTCGGCGCCCTCGACGTCGATCTTGTTGACGGCGACCACGATCGGCACACCGGCGGCCTTGGCGTGGTTCAGCGCCTCGACCGTCTGCGGCATGACACCGTCGTTGGCCGCGACCACCAGGATCGCGATGTCGGTGGACTTGGCACCACGGGCACGCATGGCGGAGAACGCCTCGTGACCCGGGGTGTCGAGGAAGGTGATCGGGCGCTCTTCGCCGTTCACGATCGTCGCCACCTGGTAGGCACCGATGTGCTGGGTGATGCCACCGGCCTCGCCGGCCACCACGTTGGACTTGCGGATCGCGTCCAGCAGTCGGGTCTTACCGTGGTCGACGTGACCCATGACGGTGACGACCGGCGGGCGCGGGGCCAACTGGTCCTCGTCGCCCTCGTTGGCACCGAAGTCGATGTCGAACGACTCCAGCAGCTCGCGGTCCTCGTCGTCCCGGCTGACGATCTCCAGGACGAAGCCCATCTCGTCCGCCAGCAGCTGCAGCGTGGCGTCGGAGACCGACTGGGTCGCGGTGACCATCTCACCGAGGTTGAACATGACGGAGACGAGCGCGGCCGGGTTGGCGTTGATCTTCTCCGCGAAGTCCATCAGCGAGGCGCCGCTCGACAGGCGAACGGTCTGGCCGTTGCCGCGAGGCAGCATCACACCGCCGACGGACGGGGCCTGCATGGCCTCGTACTCCTGGCGCTTCGCCCGCTTCGACTTGCGACCGCGCGCCGGGCGACCGCCCGGGCCACGACCGAAGGCACCCTGCGTGCCACCACGGGCACCCGGGCCGCCGGGACGACCGCCGAAGCCACCGGGACGCGGGCCGAAGCCACCGCCGCCACCGGGAGCGCCGCCACCCGGACGCGGGCCGCCGAAGCCGCCGCCACCGGCCGGACGCGAGCCCGGACCGGCCGGACGACCCTGGAAGCCCGGACGGGCGCCACCGGCGCCACCCGGACCACCCGGACGACCGCCGGGGCCACCCGGACCACGGCCGCCGGGGCCCGGACGCGGGCCCGGAGCCGGACGCTGCGGCATCATGCCCGGGTTCGGGCGCGGCATGCCGGACGGGGACGGCGCGCCGGGGCGCGGACCGGCCGGACGCGGCATGCCGTCGGGACGAGGGGCGCCACCCGGACGGGGAGCACCGGCACCCGGCCCACCGGCCGGACGCGGACGGTCGCCACCGGGACGCGGGGCGCCACGGTCGGCACCCGGCGCACCACCCGGACGCGGACGGTCGCCACCGGGACGCGGGGCGCCACGGTCGGCACCCGGCGCACCACCCGGACGCGGACGGTCACCAGCGGGACGCGGACGGTCGCCGCCCTGCGCACCCGGAGCACCCGGACGGGCACCCGGCGCGCCCGGACGGCGGTCGCCGGGGCGAGCCATGCCGGTCGCGCTGCCCGAGGTGAACGGGTTGTTGCCCGGACGCGGGCCGGCCGGACGCGGGCCCGGACGGGCGCCGCCACCGGCGGGGGCCTGGCCGCTCGGACGCGGGGCCTGGGTGGCCGGACGCGGGGCGTCGGCACCGGCCGGAGCCGGCGAGGAGAACTCGGCCGCGGGAGCAGCCGGAGCCGCCGGGGCGGCGGGACGCGCGGCCGGGCGCGGGCCCGGAGTCGGCGCACCCGGGCGCGAGGCGGCGGGAGCGGCCGGAGCCGCGGGGGCGGCCGGAGCGGCGGGAGCCGCGGCGGCCGGGGTCGGACGGGGACCAGGGGTCGCGCTGGGGCGCGGACCCGGGGTCGGGGCACCCGGCTTGGGTGCACCCGCGGCGCCTGCCGCGGGCTGGGGCGCCGCGGGCTTCCGCGGGCCAGGCTTGGCAGCGCCACCACCGGTGGGGGCCACGCCAAGCGCGTCAGTCAGCTTGCGCACGACCGGCGCCTCGATCGTCGAGGACGCCGAACGGACGAACTCACCGAGCTCGGTCAGCTTGGCCATGACGGCCTTGCTCTCCAAGCCAAGCTCCTTGGCGAGTTCATAAACCCGGACCTTAGCCACTTCACTCCTGTCTATGAGTCCGGGGGTCTCGTCCGCCGGACTGTCGCTACTTCATGGGCGTACCCATCGCGTACTCATCGCGTACTCATCGAGTGCTCATCGCAATCTCGACCTACTTCCACATCGCGAGGTACCTGACTGGTGGCACGGCGCGCGGCTGCCCGAGCGCTGTGCTTGGTGCGGTGGTTCTCCGCCGCGATGAGCGGCGGTTGTCGCGGGAGGCGGCCCGCCTAGGAGGCTCCGCCCGCCCGCTCCTCGATGAACCCGCGGAGCCGCTCCGTGTCGAGCGTCCCCTGGAGCCGGAAGGCCCGGGGGAACGCCCGACGGCGGACCGCGAGGTCGAGGCAGGCCGGATCGAGGTGCAGGTGAGCGCCACGGCCCGGCAGTGCGCCACGGGGATCGGGGACGCAGACGCCCTCGACCGCAGTGACACGCAACAGCTGGTGCTTGGCCGCGCGCTTGCGGCAGCCCACGCAGGTGCGTTCCGGGCGTGCTCGGACTTGCGTCCGGCCAGACGAAGGCAAGTCTACCCCTCCGAAGCGACATGGCGCCGCCCCGCAGATCCCGGAGGACCGGCGGGGGCGCCAGGAACAACACTCACTACCGGGCCGCGGCCCCCGCATTTTCCTACTGGGACTCGGCCTGGCCCTCGGTGTCCGGCCGGATGTCGATCCGCCAACCGGTCAGACGCGCGGCCAGACGGGCGTTCTGCCCCTCCTTGCCGATCGCCAGGGACAGCTGGTAGTCCGGCACGATCACCCGGGCGGAACGCTGGGCGAGGTCCACGATCTCCACGCTGGTCACCCGCGCGGGGGACAGCGCGGCGGCGACCATCTCGCGCGGGTCCTCGGACCAGTCGACGATGTCGATCTTCTCGCCGTGCAGCTCGCCCATCACGGCGCGCACCCGGGAGCCCATCGGGCCGATGCAGGCACCCTTGGCGTTCAGCCCGGCCCGGCGCGACCAGACCGCGATCTTGGTGCGATGACCGGCCTCACGGGCGATCGCGGCGATCTCCACGCTGCCGTCCGCGATCTCCGGGACCTCCAGCGCGAACAGCTTCTTCACCAGGCTCGGGTGGGTGCGCGACAGCGTCACCGACGGCCCGCGGACACCACGGCGCACCGCCACCACGTAGCACTTCAGCCGGGTGCCGTGCCGGTAGTCCTCGCCCGGGACCTGCTCCTGCGGCGGCAGGATGGCCTCCAGCTTGCCGATGTCGACCAGCACGCTCTTCGGGTCGTTGCCCTGCTGGACGACACCGGTGACGATGTCGCCCTCCTTGCCCGCGTACTCGCCGAAGGTCTGGTCGTCGGCGGCGTCGCGCAGGCGCTGCATCATCACCTGGATGCCGATGCTGGACGCGATCCGGCCGAAGCCGTTCGGGGTGTCGTCGAACTCCTTCGGCTCGACGCCCTCGTCCAGCTCCGCCGGGTCCTCCATGGCCCACACGGTGACGTGGCCGCTCTTGCGGTCCAGGTTCACCCGGGCGCGGCGGCGCGAGCCCTCGGTGCGGTGGTACGCGGTGAGGAGGGCGGACTCGATGGACTCGACCAGCAGGTCGAAGGGGATGTTCTTCTCGTTGACCAGCGTGCGCAGGGCACTCATGTCGATGTCCACGGCTACGCCTCCTCGTCTTTCGTCACGTTCATGATGGTCGTACGGCGGCCGGGGCTCACTCGGCGCCGTCGTCCCCCTCGTCGAAGTCGGCGGCCTCGTCCAGGAGCTGCTCGTCGTCCTTGCGGTTGAACTCGACCTGGACCCGCGCGCGATCGACCTCGACGTACTCCAGGCGGCGCTCCTTCGGACGGCCACGCCCCTTCACCGGCTGCACCTCGACCAGCGCGCCGGCCTCGTCCGCCTCCAGCACCCGGGCGACCAGCTCCCCGCCGTCGACCAGGTGGATCTTGGCGAGCCGGCCCTCGGCGCGCTGCCAGTGCCGCGGCAGGACCAGCGGACGCTCCGCACCCGGCGAGCCGACCTCCAGCAGGTACGGCTCGTCCCCCATCACGTCCGAGGCGTCCAGGGCCTCGCCGACCACCCGGCTGAACTCGGCGATGGCGTCCATGTCCACGCCGCCGTCGGTGTCGACGTCGATCTGCACCTGCCGGCGGTTGCCCGCCTTGGTGACCTTGACGTCCTCCAGGTCCAGTCCGGCCTGGACGGCCAGCGGCTCCAGCAACGCGCGCAGCCGGTCGGTGTGGGTGGTGCTCATCCGGGTGGACTCCTCGGCCGCGTCTGCTGTTGTCAGAGGTCGCACCGCGCCCTCCGCGCCCGTCGGGCGCACACCGGGTCACGGCAGCTCGGCCCAAAGCCTAGCCGGTGAAGCCGCGAACCACCGATTCCGGACCTCCCCCGACCAGCCGCACGCCACCCACTGCGAGCAAGCTCACACCGCCCCACCCACCGCACCGAACCCTCGAACACCACCCGCAAAGGTGGGGATTCTGCGAAGATTCACGCCAACGAGGGCAGGCGGGGAGGCCGCCCTCCCGTACCCGCTCCGGAGTGACCCCGATGCAGCCGCCCAGCCGAAGGACCTTCCTGGCCCTCGGACTGATCACCCTCACCACCGCCTGCACCAGCTCCGGCACCGGCCCCGACGGCGACGTGACACCCGGCGACAAGAGCCCCGACCCGGACACCCCCGTCCGCCTGCGCGCCGTCGCCGCCACCGACACCCTGCTGGCGGCCTACGACACCCTCCTGGCCACCCCCGGGGCCCAGACCACCCTGCTGAAGACCCTCCGCGCCGAGACCGCCCAGCACCGCACCGCCCTCGCCGACGGCATCCCGGCCCCCACCACACCGACCCCCACCACCACACCCCCCAGCGCCGCCCTGGCCACCCTGGAACGCCAGACCGCCCAGGCCCGGCTGGCCGACCTCGGCGCAGCCCGCCCACCCCTCGCCCGCCTGCTCGCCTCGGTGGCCGCCGCCAACACCCTGCACGCCGCCGCCCTCGGCGCCCCCGCCGACCAGCCCACCCCAACGGCCAGCGGCACCCCCACCCCCACCGCCACCCCCGGAGCAGCACTCCCCGCCCTCCAGAAGGCCCTGAGCGCCGAACACGCCGCCGTCTACGGCTACGGCGTCGTCGGCGCCCACCTCCCCGAGGACCAGCAGCGCACCGACGCCCGCACCACCTACGCCGCCCACCAGGCCCAACGCGACGCCTGGCAACGCCTCATCACCACCCTCGGCACCACCCCCACCCCCGCCGCCGGCGGCTACCAACTCCCCTTCCTGGTCACCGACCCCGCCACCGCCACCAAACTCGCCGCCCACCTGGAAACCAGCCTCACCACCGTCTACGCCGACCTGGTCGCCGACCTCCCCTCCCCCCACCGCCCCACCGCAGCCACCGCCCTCCGCGACTGCGCCCTCCGCGCCCACCACTGGGGCGCCCCCGACACCCCCTTCCCCGGCATCCCCGACCCCCTCCCCACCCCCACCCAGACCTGACCCCACCCCCACACCCCCATCACCCGCACCCACCCACCCCCCAACCCGCACCCACCCACCCCCCAACCCGCACCCACCCACCCCCTCCACCCCCTCCACCCCCCACCTCCCCCTCACCCGCCCCAGGCGAGAGGGACGCGCTGCGGGAGGGGGCGGTGGAGGGGGTGGGTGCGGAGAGGGGCGTGACGGGTGATTTTCAGACCGCCAAC
>NZ_JBVIFM010000040.1:0-43893 GCF_055571335.1 Kitasatospora sp. NPDC030952 | reverse complement strand
TCGGTCGCCGCAGCTCCGCTGCTACTCCCTCCTCCGCCTTGCCAGGCTCGGCCCGGACGCCGCTCCTTCCTCCACCCACCATGTGCCGGTCGGTCTAAGACCGACCACCCGGACGTACGGGCGGAAGCTCCGAGTCGGACAGGCACGCCCTAGCCGGAGGCAAGGCCGGTATTAGCCCTGCCGGGGAACATGGCCGGGACAGCGGCCAGGACGGCGGTTCAGGGAGCACCCGTGGAAGGATCCGGATGGCAGCGAACCGTATCGAAGCACTGAACGACCTGCTCGACGAGCCCCGGGACGACGGGATCGACCCGGCCGACTTCCGGCGGGTGCTGGGCCACTTCGCCACCGGTGTGGTGGCGGTGACCGGGATGGACGACGGGGTGCCGGTCGGGCTGTTGGTGAGCTCGTTCACGTCCGTCTCGCTCGACCCGCCGCTGGTGGCGTTCTGCGTGGCGCACACCAGTACCAGCTGGCCCCGGGTGCGGGGCGGGCGGCAGCACGGCATCTGCTTCCTGGCGGCCGGCCAGTACGGGCAGGCCCGGCGGCTGGCCACCGCCAGCGGGGACTCCAAGTTCCACGGGGTGGCCTGGTCGGCGTCGCCCTCGGGGATGCCGGTCCTCGACGGTGCGCTGGCCTGGCTGGAGTGCTCGGTGGAGGCCGAGCACCCGGCGGGCGACCACATGATCGTGGTCGCTCGGGTGCACCGGCTGGCCAAGGCCGGGGACACCTCCGAGGCCGGGCCGCTGGTGCTGTTCCGCGGCGGCTACGGGCGGTTCACCGCGGTCGCCCCGGCGCCGGTCGACGCCGCCGCGGAGGCCCCGTCGTGAGCGTGCCCGAGGGCGTCCTGGTGACGGGGCTCGGGCACCGGCCCGGAGGGAGAGCGGGTGCCCGCGCGGGCCGGGCCAGTGCGTAGGCTTCGGGCGACGAGAGGAGGACGGGGGTCGGCTGATCGTCCGGCACGTTCCGGCCAGCCCCCTGACCAGCCATGACCGCAGACGAACCCCTGGACATGCGGGCCCGCACCAAGCAGGCCACCCGCGAGGCGATCGGTGCCGCCGCGCTCCGGCTGGCGGTGGAGAAGGGCCCCGACGGTCTGGCCCTGGTCCGGGTGCGCGACATCGCCGAGGCCGCCGGAGTCGCCCCCCGGACGTACAACAACTACTTCTCCAGTCGGGAGGAGGCGATCTGTGCCGCCCAGACCGACCAGTCCCGCCGTCTCGGCGGGGCGCTGCGGGCCAGACCCGCGGAGGAGCCGCTCGGTGAGGCCATCATCGCGGTGGTGGTCGAGGTCTTCGCCGATCCCGAACCCGACCGGGCCGGGCTCGCCATGATCATGTCCACGCCGGCGCTGCAGGGTGAGGCGCTGAAGGCGTTCAGCATGGCCGAGGAGCCGCTGGCCGACGCGATCGCCGAGCGCACCGGCGCCGAACGCTGGGAACTGGCCCCGGCGGTGACGGCAGCCGTGGTCGCCGGGGCGGTCCGGGTGGCCGGCCGGTACTGGCTCAGCAGCACCAACGCCCCGTCGTTCGCCGAGGTGCTGCGCGAGGCCCTGCGCCACGCCCTGGCGATCGGCCCCGGCGACCCCGGCGACCATGGCGACCATGGCGACCCCGGCGACCGCCCTTCAGCCGTCCTTTAGCCCGCGCGGCTGCACTGGGGAGCGCCCGGCCGATCGGTCCCGCCGCCGGTGCCCGCTGCCCGGACAGGCCCGGAGCGGAGCGGAGCTCCGGCCGGCCCGGCCGGTTGGAACACCTGTACCCGGTCTGCCGGGAGCCCCGGCGGACCCGAGCCACGCCCTCGATCCGCCCGGCGGGAACGCGCCGCACCGACAACGGCTACGGAGGTACCACCACATGGGTGAGGACAAGGAAGCGATCCTGAAGCTGGTCAGGGACTACCACCACAGCCGGACCGACGGAGAGTTCGTCCCGGGGAAGACCCCGGTGCTCACCTCCGGCGCGGTCCTGGACGAGGAGGACCGGGCGGCGCTGGTCGAGGCGGCGTTGGACATGCGGATCGCGGCGGGGCCGAGCGCGCGCCGCTTCGAGCGCGACCTCGCCAGGTACTTCAAGCGGCGCAAGGCCCACCTGACCAACTCGGGGTCGTCGGCGAACCTGCTCGCGCTGACCGCGCTGACCTCACCGCAGTTGGGGGACCTGCGGCTGCGCCCCGGCGACGAGGTGATCACCGCAGCCTCGGGCTTCCCCACCACGGTCAACCCGGTCCTCCAGAACGGGCTCGTGCCGGTCTTCGTCGACGTCGAACTCGGCACCTACAACCCGACGCCGGAGGCCATCGCCGCCGCGATCGGACCGCGCACCCGGGCGATCATGACCGCGCACGCGCTCGGCAACCCGTTCGCCGCCGAGGAGGTCGCCGAACTGGCCCGCCGGCACGACCTGTTCCTGATCGAGGACAACTGCGACGCGGTCGGCTCGCGCTACCGGGGCAAGCTCACCGGCACGTTCGGTGACCTGTCGACGGTGAGCTTCTACCCGGCCCACCACATCACGGTCGGCGAGGGCGGCTGTGTGGTCACCAACGACCTGGCGCTCGCGCGACTGGTGGAGTCGATCCGCGACTGGGGCCGGGACTGCTGGTGCGAGCCGGGCGAGGACGACCGGTGCCTGAAGCGGTTCGACCAGGGGCTCGGCACCCTCCCGCAGGGCTACGACCACAAGTACATCTTCTCCCACGTCGGTTACAACCTGAAGAGCACCGACCTGCAGGCGTCGATGGGCGTGACCCAGCTGCGCCGCATCGAGGAGTTCGGCGCGGCGCGGCGCCGCAACTGGAGGCTGCTGCGGGAGGGGCTGGACGGGGTCCCCGGCCTGCTGCTGCCGGAGCCGACCCCGGACTCCGACCCGAGCTGGTTCGGTTTCGTGCTGACCGTCGAGCGGGACGCGCCGTACACCCGCCGCGAGTTGGTGGCGTTCCTGGAGGAGCGGCGGATCGCGACCCGCCGGCTCTTCGGCGGCAACCTGACGCGTCACCCGGCGTACGCGGGCGTCACGTTCCGGGTGTCGGGGGACCTGTCGGTCAGCGACATCGTCACCGAGGACACCTTCTGGATCGGGGTGTACCCCGGGATCACCCCCGAGATGATCGACTACGTGGTCGGCTCGATCAGGGAGTTCGCGGGAGCTCCCCGCTGAGGGCGAGTTGGTCCCGCATGGTGGCCAGGGCGTCCTCGATGCGGGAGAACCGCACCCCGAGCACCCGGGTCGCGTGCTCGTTGGACACGTTCAGCCAGCGCGGGTAGGGGCGTCCGGCGTCGCGCAGGTAGTCCGCGAGGCGGCCGCGGGCGGCGGGGGCGGCGTCGAGGCCGAAGGTGCGGGCCACCGTCATCGTGAGGTCGTAGGGGGACAGCGAGCTGCCGCCCGCGCAGTGGAACAGCCCGTCGGGCGGGCGGAGTTCCGCCACCCGCTCGACGGCCGCGGCGAACTCGTCGACGAAGGTGGGGGTCACCAGGGTGTCGTCGAACATCGGTGGGATCCGCCCGGCGGCGAGCCGGCCGACCAGCGTGCGGACCAGGTCCCCCTTGCGCCGGTAGCGGGCTCGGAACGGGAAGGAGGGGCGGAGGACGGAGAACGCGCAGCCGGATTCCTGCACCTCGCGTTCGGCCCAGAGCTTGGTCCGGCTGTACCAGTCCAGCGGATCGGGCGGGTCGGTCTCCCGGTACGGCTCCTCCTGGTCGCCGCTGAAGACGTAGTCGGTGGAGACGTGGATCAGGTAGCGACCGTGCCGGCGGCACGCGGCGGCGAGGTTCGCGGTCCCGTCGACGTTCACCCGGTAGCAGGGGCCCCCGCGGTCGCCGGTCTGCGCCGCCGCCGCGTCGAGGTCGGTGAACGCGGCGAAGTGCGCGACCACCTCGGCGGGGCTCTCGGCGACCGCCCGGTCCACCGCGGCGGCGTCCGTGAGGTCGCACTCCAGCTGGTGCCAGCGGTGCCGGCCGCCGAGCTCGGCGGCCCGGTCGCCGACCAGGCCGCGCAGGCCGGTGCCGGCCAGGGGGGACTGCTGCTCGGTCTCCATGGCTTCTCCCGTCATCGGTGTCCGACGGCCCGTCGGGGGAGGTCGGCGCACGGCCGGCGACGACCGGCGGGCGCCGGGGCAGACGTCGGAGGAGGCCGCCGGGACCGGCGGCCTCCTCGCTGCGGGCGGTCAGGCCTCGATCGACAGCGCCCGGGACGGGCACAGGGTGACGGCGGTCCGCACGGTCTCGGCCGTGTCGGTGTCGGGACGGTCGGTCCGCAGCTCGACCATGCCGTCCTCGTCGTTCTGCTGGAAGACGCGGGGCTCGGTGAGCACGCACTGGCCGGCGCCGATGCAGACGTCGCGGTCGACGACGATGCGCACGGGGGTGTCCTTTCCGGTCGGATGGCGGGGGTGGTCGGGGCTGCAGGGTCCGTCGGTGGCCTGCCCGGCGCTGCCCGGTTCGGCCGGCGCCGGGTAGGCGGTCACCAGGTGACGGGCAGCTCGTGCAGGCCGTAGGTGTTGGAGTCCTGCTTGAACGGAAGCTCCGACACGGGTACGGCCAGCCGCAGGCCCGGCAGCCGCGCGAACAGCGTGGTGAAGACGATCTCCAGCTCCGCCCGGGCGAGGTTCTGGCCCAGGCACTGGTGGATGCCGTAGCCGAACGCCATGTGGTGCCGCGCGCCCCGGTGGATGTCCAGCCGGTCGGGGCTGTCGAAGACCGTCTCGTCCCGGTTGGCCGAGCCCAGCCCGAGCAGGACGCCGTCGTCCTTGCGGATCGTCACGCCGTCGATCTCGATGTCCTCGCGGGCGGTCCGGAGCAGCACGTCCGAGATGGTGAAGTACCGGAGCAGTTCTTCGACGGTCCGGCCGATCCGGCTCGGGTCCGCGATCAGCTCGGCCACGACCTCCGGGTTCTCCAGCAGGCCGGTGGTGCCCAGCGCGATCATGTTCGCCGTCGTCTCGTTGCCGGCGACCAGCAGCAGGTAGGCCATCTGGAGCAGGCCCATGTGCGTGAACACCCCGGTCTCCCGGTTGTTCACGATGAGCCGGCCGAGCACGTCGTCGGTCGGCTCCTGCTCCTTCTCCCGGATCAGGCCGTCGATGAAGGTGGCCAGTTCGATCATGGCGGTCCGGCGTTCCTCGGGGGTGCTCGCGCGGCTGAGCATCGCCGAGGTGCGGGTGTGGAAGAACTCGCGCTCGGGCGGGTGGACGCCGAGCAGTTCGGACAGCACCATCGAGGGCACGCGCACCGCCACCATGGCCACCAGGTCGGCGCCGGGGCCGGCGGCGATCAGGTCGTCGATGCAGCTCTCCACGATCTCCGTGATGCGGGGCCGCAGTTCCTGGACGCGCCGGACGGTGAACTCGGAGATGACCATCCGCCGCGGCGCGGAGTGCTCCGGCGGGTCGAGCCCCACCAGGGTGTTGCCCATTCCGTGGGACTCCCCGCCCTGGGAGCCCCCCTCGGCGGGGCCGAGCGGGACGAGCAGCGGCAGGTTGGGGTGGTGGTGGTCCGAGCTGATCCTCGGATCGGTCACCAGCGCGCGCACGTGCGCGTAGCTCGTGACCAGCCAGGCCTTCTGCCCGCTCGGCAGCGCGACCTGGGTGACCGGCCGCTCGGTGCGCAGCCGCGCGTACATCGGCGCCGGGTCGAGCGGGCAGCCGCGCGACATCGGGAAGTCGGGCACCTGGGGAAGGTCGCCACTGTGCGGTGCCGACGTGGCCTCGGTCATGGCAGCTCCTGTTTCGGCGGCGGTGCGGCACGGCCGGAGTCGTCGGATTTCCGGCGCCGCGGGATTACCGACATCGCGGGAATACCGGCATCCTGGGACTACCGGTGCCGCGGGTGCGTCGGAATTCGTTGGTCCATGGCGGGTGCCAGGCTAACGGTGAAATCTAAAATCTCACTAATATTCGATCCGGGGTATTCCGACCCGAGACAGGCCGCCGCTTCGTTGATAAATTGGGCCGCTGTCGCGGGCCGCGAAACGGAATTCGCCGGAATCCCGCGGCCCGATACGGGAGGTGTGATGAGCACGGGCGAAACCGTCCGGATGCCGCTGTTCACCGACGGTGGCGCCGAACTCCTGGAATGGATGCGGCGCATGCGCGACGAGCAGCCGCTCTGGCAGGACGAGCGCGGCCACTATTTCGTCTTCCGGTACGCCGACGTCCAAGAGGTGTTCTCCGACCCGGCGCGCTTCTCGTCGAACATCGGCCGGCTCATGCCGGTCTTCGGCGAGGAGAAGCTCAGCGCGAACCTGCCCTGGCAGGATCCGCCGGACCACCGGAAGCTGCGGCAGCTGGTCAGCCAGGCGTTCACGCCGAAGACCGTCGCCGCCCTGCGGCCACGCATCCAGGAGATCGTCGGGGAGCTGCTGGCCGCCGCCCCGGACGACACCTTCGACTTCGTCGAGTACCTGGCCTACCCGCTGCCGGTCATCGTGATCGCCGAACTTCTCGGCATCTCCCCGGCCGACCGGGCGTTCTTCCGGGAGTGCGCCGACCGGCTGCTCGGCATCCGGGCCGACGACTCGGAGTCCGACGAGGCCGCGGCCAAGGCCATCGCGGACACCACCAAGGAGCTCGACGAGTACCTGCTGGCCGAGGTCCGGCGCCGGCGCTCGGACCGGTCCACCGGGGACGTGCTCGGCGCGCTGGCCGCGGCGGAGCTCGACGGGGAGCGGCTGACCGACCTCCAGGTGGCCACCTTCGCGGCCCTGCTGCTCAACACCGGCCACATCACCACCACACTGCTGCTCGGCAACACCCTGCTCTGCCTGGGGGACACCCCGGAGGCCGAGGCCCGGATCCGGGCCGACCGGTCCCTGGTGCCCGCGGCGCTGGAGGAGGTCGTCCGGTGGCGCCCGCCGTTCCCCCGGGCGCTGCGGATCGCCACCGGGGAACTGGAGTTGGCCGGCGGCGTCATCCCGGCCAACGGGATCGTCATGCCGTCGATCCTCTCGGCCAACCACGACGAGCGGCAGTTCCGGGAGCCGGAGCGGTTCGACATCGACCGCGACCCGAACCGCCACGTCGGGTTCGGCCACGGCATCCACTTCTGCCTCGGTGCCCCGCTGGCCCGGCTGGAGACCGAGATCGCCCTCAACGGACTCCTGGACGCATTCAGCGAGCTGCGGCCCACGGGCGACGCGGTGTTCCACGACTCGGAGTTCTACGGCGTCAAGAAGATGACCGTGTCCGCTCGGCGGTCGTGAACGGCGACCGGCGGGCGGGACGCCTCCCGGCCTCGGGAGGCGTCCCGCCGGGCCGGTGCCGGCAGGTGCGGTCAGGCCAGCTCCTCCAGGGTGCGCACCAGGTCGGCGGGCGACGGGGCGGCGGCGATCTCGTCGCGCATCTTCCGGGCGGCGGCCCGGATCCCGCCGTCGGCGAGTACCGAGTCGACCGCGGCGCCGATGGCCTCGGCGTCGGCTCCGGTGCCGCTCAGGGTGATGCCCGCGCCGCTCTCGCAGAAGTTGGCCGCGTTGGGCGGCCGTTCCACCAGGGGGAGCAGGACCTGCGGGACGCCGAGCGAGGCGGCGGTGAGGATGGTGTTGGTGCCGCCCTCGCTGATCACGGCGCCGCAGGCGGGCACCACCGCGTGCAGGGGCAGGTCATCGGCGAGGCGGATCCGGTCCGGGAGCGGGCGGTGCCGGACCCGGTCGATCCCGCTGCCGGTGAGGACGACGTCGACGTCCCGGGCGGCGAGCGCGTCGAGGACCCGGGTGAGGACGGGCGCCTCGCCGGCCCCGCCGTCGGGCTCGCCCCGCTCGCCCCAGCTGACGCAGACCCGCGGGCGGCCGCTCGGCTCCGGGGTCCGGTCGGGCGCGGCGGCGGCGCCGTCGTACGGGACGAAGCGCACGGGGATGCGGGCGGGCGCGTCCGGTACCTGCACGCTGCCCGGCCAGGGGTCGATGCTGCCCGACGCGTAGTCGTCGCGGATCGCCGCGCCGAACTGCGCGTAGAGCTCGGCCAGCCCGGTGGGCCAGTTGGGGGTGTACTCGTCGCCGGTCGTCGGCCCGTGCATCGGATTGTGGGTGCGGTGCATGATGTCGGGCCCGGTGAGGTGGCGCAGCAGCGGGATGTCCAGGGCCGCCGCGGCCAGCGGGGCCGCGAAGGCCATCGGATCGGCGACGACGAGCCGGGGGCGCCAGTGTTCGGCGAACCGCACCAGGTCGGGGGCGGTCCGGACGGCCGTGTCGACCAGGGGGGCGAACCTGAGGTCGAGGAGCCTGCGCCGCTCGTCGTCGGACGCCTCGGCGAGGAGGCCGGGCGTGGCGGGCGTGGCGGGCCGGCCGCCGGGGGCGGTGGGCGCCGCGGGCTCCGCCGCGCGCGGTCCGGCGCCGATTTCGGCCGGGGTGAGCCCGGCCCGGACCACCGCCTCGGTGAGGTCCGGTGGCGCCGCGATCCGCACCTCGTGCCCGGCCGCCCGGCAGGCCCAGGCCAGCGGCGCGACGAAGTACAGGTGGGGAGCCCTGGGGAGCGGGGCGAAAAGGATACGCACGGGGTCACCTCTCGGGATGCTGGTGGCCCATGGAAGCCCGGCGCGCTAAAGGAGGGCTGAACCCTCCGGACCCGCCGGGCGGGCGGTCCGGGCGGGCTGTCCGGGCGGTCCGGCTGTCCGGGCGGGCGGTCCGGTCCCGGGTGGACACCTCCAGCTGATCAGCAGATTTCTGCAGAATCGGCAATTGGTTGCGTGTCACGCAAGCTTGTGGGAGCCTGTTGCCGTGATCGAAAGGCCCGGATATGCGGACGTTCGCGAGGGAGTCTGATGGCGCAGAGTTCGAGTGACGCCCAGCCCGCCGGCAAGAGCCAGGGGTTACCACCCGAGCTGTTGAGGGTCGCCGGGGTCGTCCTGCTCGGCCTGCTGGTGATGCAGCTCGACGGGACCATGGTCAGCGTGGCGCTGAACACGCTCTCCCACGACCTGTCGGTCTCGGTGGCGACCCTGCAGTGGGTGGTGACCGCCTACCTGCTCGCCCTGATGGTCGGCATGCCACTCGCCGGTTGGGCGGCGGACCGCTTCGGGCCCCGGACGATGTGGATCGTCTCGATGGCCGTCTTCCTGGTCGGATCGGTCCTGTGCGGCCTGTCCAGCTCGATCTGGATGCTGGTGGTGGCCCGCGTGGTGCAGGGCCTCGGCGGCGGGATGATAGTCCCGGTCGGCCAGGCGATGCTGATGCGGCTCGCCGGCATGGAGCACCGGGCGAAGCTGGTCGCCCTGATGGCGATCCCCGGCATGATCGGCCCGACACTCGGCCCGGTCCTCGGCGGGGTCATCGTCGACGGCTTCGACTGGCGGTGGATGTTCTTCATCAACATCCCGATCGGCGCGATCGCCTTCCTGGTGGCGGGCCGCAACCTGCCGAACATGAGGGCGGAGACCGCCGCCAAGCTGGACGTGCTCGGGGTGCTGCTGCTCGTCCCCGGTCTGGTGGCCGTCGTCTACGGCTTCTCCCGGGCGGGCACGCTCGGGTTCGGCAGCGGCCAGGTGATCGCGCTGCTCGCGGTCGGCGGAGCGCTGCTCGCCGGGTTCGGCGTGCACGCCGCGCGGCCGAACGTCGACGCGTTGGTGTCGATGCAGATGTTCAAGTACCGGGGCTTCGCGACGTCCTGCACCCTGCTGCTGCTGGTCGGGCTCACCATGGGTGCCGGCATCATCCAGCCGCTGTTCCTGCAGCAGGTCCACGGCGAGAGCCCGATGAGCACCGGTCTGCTGCTGGTCGCCTTCGGGGTGGGCTCGGTGGTCACCTCCGTCCTGCTCGGCCGGGTGTTCAACAAGCTCGGCCCGCGGCTCGTCGGCGCGGTGGGCATCGTCATCGCCATCGCGGGCTCCGCCTTCTTCACGCAGTTCGACGCGGGCACCTCGCGGGTCCTCATCCTCACCGCCATGCTGGTCTCCGGTGTGGGCCTGGCGATGGTGGTGCTGACCATGTCGACCGCGCTCTACGTCGGGCTGCCGCCGCAGCAGATCGCCCGGGCGACCGGTGCCTCGCGGATCTTCCAGCAGCTCGGCCTGTCGGCGGGCACCGCCGTGATCAGTGTGGTGCTCCAGATCCAGCTGTCCGACCAGGCCAAGGCGCCCGACGGCACCGTTGGCCCGGCCGGTCTGGCGGACGCCTACAGCACCACCTTCTGGTGGAGCGTCGGCTTCCTGGCGCTCGCGGTCGTGCCGACCCTGTTCCTGCCGAAGACGGTGCTGGCGCCCGCGCCGGCGCCGAAGAAGGAGACCGAGGTCGCCCAGCCGCAGGGAGCCTGACCGGCCCGTGCGGCGGCCCGGCGGTGTCCGCACCGCCGGGCCGACCGCGTCCGCGCCGCTCGGCGCGCTCCGGGCGGGCGCCCCCGGACCGGTACCGGCCCAGCTCTTCGGACCCGACCAGCTCCGACCTGCTCCGACTGCTCCGACCAGCTCCGACCTGACACGTCCAACCGACAACCCGAGGATGCACACACATGACCACCACCACGGCCGCCTCCGCCGGAGACTTCCTGCTCGGCGGTGACCTGCGGGTCAACCGGCTCGGCTTCGGAGCGATGCGGATCGCCCTCGGCGGCTCGGTGCGCGACCCCGAGTCGGCCGCCGCCGTTCTGCGCCGCGCCGTCGAACTCGGCGTGAACCACATCGACACCGCGGGCTTCTACGGCTTCGGCGACCTCCAGTCGCACGAGACGATCCGTCAGGCGCTCTCCCCGTACCGCGACGACCTGGTGATCGCCACCAAGGTCGGCCCCATGCTGGAGGGCGGGGTGATGCCCACCGCCGAGGCCACCCCCGAGCAACTGCGCGGCCTGGTCGAGGAGGACCTTCGCCGGCTCGGCGTGGACCGCCTCGACCTGGTCTACCTGCGGGTCGGCGGTATGGGCGAGCCGGGCGGAGAGTCGGTCGGCGACCGCTTCAAGGCCCTGGCCGAGCTGCGCGCCGAGGGGCTGATCCGGCACCTGGGCGTCAGCAACGTCGACGCGGTCCAGCTCGCCGAGGCCCGGGCCATCGCCCCGGTCGCCGCCGTGCAGAACCAGTTCCACGTGCACCGCAGGGCCGACGCCGACCTCCTCGCGATCTGTGAGAAGGAGGGCATCGCCTACGTGCCGTTCTTCCCGCTCGGCGGGGGCGGCGAGAAGATCGACCCGGCCCGGGTGGCGGCCGTCGCCGCCCGCCACGGCGCGACCACCCAGCAGGTGGCGCTGGCCTGGCTGCTCGCCCACTCGCCGGCGGTGCTGGCGATCCCGGGCACCAGCGTCCTGGGGCACCTGGAGGAGAACGTCGCCGCGGCCGGCCTGCGGCTGACCCCCGAGGACCTGGCCGAACTGGCGGGCTGAGGACGCGACACCGCCCGGGCGGCCCCGGCCGGGCACCAACGGACCCCCCTCGGCGAGGACATGATCCTCGCCGAGGGGGGTCCGTTGGTGTTCCGACCCGTGAGGCCGGTGACGGTTCCGTGCCAGGGGGCGCGGCCGGAACCGCGCCCCCTGGCCACGGTCACCCCTGGCGGAACTCGCGGTCGATCAGGTCCATCAGCTCGTCGGCCGAGGCCGTCCCGATCCCGGCGCCGCCCGGCGCGCCGTCCGGCGCGCCGTCCGGCGCGCCATCCGCCGTGCCGTCGGCGGCACCGTTCGAGGACCCGTCCGCAGGTCCGCCCGCGGATCCGTTCCCGGATCCGTTCGCCGCGCCCGCATCCTTCGGACCGCCGGATGCCGTCCTCGGACGGAAGGCCAGCAGCCGCAGGCGCTGGTCGATCGACGCGTCCGAGTCCTCCTGGGGCAACGCCGCCAACGCCGCCTCCAGTTGGTCGAGGTGGGCGAGTACCGCCTCGGCCGGCGACTGCTCCGGCGGGGCGAGGCGCTCCCTCAGGTACGCGGCCAGCGCCCCCACCGTCGGGTAGTCGAAGACCAGGGTGGCCGGCAGGGTGAGCCCGGTCGCCCGGTTGAGCCGGTTGCGCAGCTCGATCGCGGTCAGCGAGTCGAAGCCCAGCTCCTGGAAGGCGCGGTCGGTGGCGAGGCCGGCCGGTGAGCCGTGGCCCAGGACGGCGGCCGTGTGGCCGCGCACCACCTCGACCACCAGGGCCTGCTGATCGGCCGGGTCCCGGCCGGTGAGCCGCTCGGCGAGGGCGGGGCCGGTGTCGTCCGCCCGGCGCGGCGGCACCCGGACCAGCCCGCGCAGGACCGGCGGCAAGGCGTCCGCGGCCGCCTGGGCGCGCAGTGCCCGCAGGTCGAGTTCGGCCAGGACCAGGGCGGCGGGGCCCGCGTCGAGGGCGGCGTCGAACCGGTCGAGCGCGTCCGGCGTGGTGAGCCGGACGAGGCCGCGGCGGGCCGCGCCGGTCTCCCTGGCACCCTCCGTCCGCGCGGTGAGCGCGCTGGTCTGCTCCCACGGGCCCCAGGCCAGGGACACCGCGGGCAGCCCCCGGGCCCGCCGGTGGGCGGCGAGCGCGTCGAGGAAGCTGTTGGCGGCGGCGTAGTTGGCCTGGCCGGGGGCGCCGAGGACGCCCGCGGCGGAGGAGAACAGCACGAACGCCGACAGCCCGAGGTGCTCGGTCAGGGCGTGCAGGTGCCATGCGGCGTCGGCCTTCGGGCGCAGCACGCCGTCCAGCCGCTCCGGGGTCAGCCCGGCCACCGTCGCGTCGTCCAGCGTCCCGGCGGCGTGGACCACGGCGGTCAGCGGGTGCTCGCCGGGGATCGCCGCGAGCACCGCGGCGAGTGCCTCGCGGTCCGCCGTGTCGCAGGCGGTGACGGTGACGGTGGCGCCGAGGCCGCCGAGTTCGGCGGCCAGTTCACCGGCGCCGTCCGCCAGCGGGCCGCCGCGGCTGACCAGCAGCAGGTGGTCGACGCCGTGCGCGGTCACCAGGTGCCGGGCGACGAGGCCGCCCAGGGTGCCGGTGCCGCCGGTCACCAGGACCGTGCCGCCCGGCCCGAAGGACGAGGGCACCGACACCGGCACCGACACCGGCACGGGCGCGGTCGAGGGCGCGGGTACGGGCGGAGCCGCGGCCGCCGGCCGGGCCAGCCGCGGCAGGTAGGCCCTGCCCGCGCGCACCGCGGCCTGCGGCTCCCCGGCGGCGATCGCCGCGGCGAGCGCGTCCTCGGTGGTGTCCGCGTCCACGTCGACGAGCTGGAAGCCGAACGGGTTCTCCGACTGGGCGCTGCGGACCAGCCCCCAGACGGCGGCCGCCGCGAGGTCCGGCACGTCCTCGTGCGCGGTGACGGGTGTGTCGTCCCGGTCCGTGACGGCGACCGCGCCGCGCGAGAGCAGGACCAGCGTCGCCCCGGCGAACGCCTCCTCGGCCGGCCACCGCTGGACCAGTTCCAGCGCGTGGCGGGTCGCCCGGTGCGTCCGCTCGGCCGGGTCGCCCGACCCCGCCTGCGCGGCGCCGCAGTCCACCACGACGGCGCGCGGTGCCGGGGCGCCGTCCGCGACGGCCGCGCGCAGCGCCTCCAGATCGGGGTACCGGGGGGAGCTGCCGCCGGTGATGCCGGTCTCGCCGACCAGGACGAGCGACGGCGCGGCGTCTGCGGCCCGGCCGGCCTCGACCCACCGGGTGGCCAACAGCGGCCCCCGGCCGCGGCCGGCCCCGAGCCCGCCCGGGCCCTGGACGAGCGGCCGCAGCCGCAGCGCCCCGATCCGCCCGAGCGGCCGGCCGGCGCCGTCGGCCAGGTCCAGGCCCACGGAGCGGTCGGCGCCGGACCGCACCCGGACGCGCAGCGTGCGGCCGGCGGCCGCCTCCAGCGAGAGACCGGTCCACGAGAACGGCAGCAGCACCGCCGACCCGTCGGCCGCGTCGCCCGGTGCGGGCGGCACCGCCATCAGGGCGTGCAGGGCGGCGTCGAGCAGTGCGGGGTGGACGCCGAACCCCTCCTGGTCGACGTCCTCGGGGAGGGCGACCTCGGCGTAGAGGTCACCGTCCCGCCGCCAGACCGCCCGCAGCCCCTGGAACACCGGCCCGTAGACCTGGCCCTTGGCGGTGAAGCGGTCGTACGCGGCGCCGGCGTCGAGCCGTTCGGCCCCGTCCGGCGGCCACACGGTCAGCGGCTCCGCCGCCGGGCCCGCGGCCGCGGTCAGCGACCCGGTGGCGTGGAGCGTCCACTCCGCGTCGGGGTCGTCGGACTCGGGGCGCGAGTGCACCGTGACGGGGCGCGCGCCGTCCTCCTCGGCCAGGACGACGACCTGCAGTTGGACGCCGCCCTGCTCGGGCAGCACCAGCGGCGCGAGCAGGGTGATCTCGTCCACCGCCGCGCAGCCGGTCTCGCGCGCCGCGTACAGCGCCAGTTCGACGAAGGCGGTGCCGGGCACCAGGGCGGCGTCCTCCACCCGGTGGTCGGACAGCCACGGGTGGGTGCGCAGCGAGACCCGCCCGCTGAGGATCCGCCGGCCGTCGGCGGCGACCGACAGTCCGGCCGAGACCAGCGGGTGCCCGGTGTCGGCCAGCCCGGCGGACGTGACGTCGCCCGCCACCGCCGAGGGCTTGAGCCAGTACGGGACGCGCTGGAACGCGTACGTCGGCAGGTCGGGCCGGGCGGCGGCGGGGGCGAGCACCGTCGTCCAGTCGACCGGGGCGCCGTGCGTGTAGGCCCGGGCGAGGGCGGCCAGCAGCTCGCGGCCGCCGTCCTCGTCGCGCCGCAGCGTGCCGAGGGCCTGCGCCGGGACGTCGGCGCGTTCGATGGTCTGCCGCATGCCGACGGTCAGCACCGGATGCGGCGCGGACTCGACGAACAGCCGGTGGCCGCTGTCGAGCAGCGCCTCGGTGGCCTCGGCGAACCGGACGGTGTGCCGCAGGTTGCGGTACCAGTAGTCGGCGTCCAGTTCGGCGGTGTCGATGATCGCGCCGGTGAGGGTGGAGTAGAACGGCACGGTGCCGGTCCGCGGGCTGACGGGGGCCAGCACCTCCAGCAGCTCGTCGCGCAGGGCGTCGATGTGCGGGGTGTGCGAGGCGTAGTCGACGGGGATCAGCCGGGCCCGGACGCCGTCGGCCCGGTACCGCTCGACGAACGCCCGGACGGCGTCCGCGCCGCCCGCGACGACCGTGCTGTCCGGCCCGTTGACCGCGGCCAGGTGGACGTCGTCGGCCTCGGCCAGGCGGGCGGAGACCTCCTCGGCGGGCAGCGGCACCGAGGCCATGGTGCCCGTCCCGGCGAGCCGGGTCAGGACCTTGCTGCGGAGCGCGACCACGCGCGCCGCGTCGTCCAGCGACAGCGCCCCCGCCACGTAGGCCGCGGCGATCTCCCCCTGGGAGTGGCCGACGACCGCGTCCGGGACGACACCGGCGGACTTCCAGAGCTCGGCCAGCGAGGTCATCACCGCGAACAGCGCGGGCTGGACCACGTCCACCCGGGACAGGTCGGCCGCGCCCGGGCCGCCGCGCAGGGTGTCCAGCAGCGACCAGTCGGTGTGGCGGTCGATCGCCTCGGCGCAGGCGGTCAGGTGTGCGGCGAACACCGGTGAGCGCTCCAGCAGGTCGAGCGCCATGCCGTCCCACTGCGAGCCCTGGCCGGGGAAGACCAGAACGGTTCGGCCCGGCCCGGAGGCGGCGTCCGGGCCGTGGACCAGTGCCGGGTGCGGCCGGTCGGCGGCGAGGGCCGCCAGCGCCGCGGCCAGGTCGTCGCGGTCGCGGCCGAGGACGACGGCGCGGTGCTCGAACGCCTCCCGGCCGGTGGCCAGCGCCCAGGCGGTGTCGGCCGGTTCGGCCGCGCCGCCCGCCGCGTACCCGGCGAGCCGGGCGGCCTGGCCGCGCAGCGCCGCCGGCGTCCTGCCCGACACCGGCCAGGGCAGCGCGGCTGCGCCCCGCGGGTCCGGTACCAGGACGGCCGGGCCGGCGGCGGCGGGTGCCGGCGCGGTGGCGCGGTCGGCGGCGGCCGGCTGCTCCAGGATGATGTGGGCGTTGGTGCCGCTGATGCCGAACGCGGACACGCCCGCCCGCCGGGCCCGCCCGGTCTCCGGCCACGGCACCGTCCCGGTGAGCACCGAGACGGCTCCGGACTCCCAGTCGACGTGCGGCGTCGGCTCGTCGACGTGCAGGATCGCCGGCAGCCGGCCGTGCCGCATCGCCTGGACCGTCTTGATCACGCTCGCCACGCCGGCCGCCTGCTGGGTGTGGCCGATGTTGGACTTGACCGAGCCGATCCAGAGCGGTCGGTCGGCGGGCCGGTCCTGCCCGTAGGTGGCCAGCAGTGCCTGGGCCTCGATCGGGTCGCCGAGCGTGGTGCCGGTGCCGTGCGCCTCGACCGCGTCCACGTCCGCCGGGGTGATGCCCGCGTTGGCGAGGGCCTGCTCGATCACCCGCTGCTGGGAGGGGCCGTTGGGGGCGGTCAGGCCGTTGCTGGTGCCGTCGGAGTTCACGGCCGAGCCGCGCACCACCGCGAGCACCTGGTGCCCGTTGCGCCGGGCGTCCGACAGCCGTTCGACCAGGAGCAGGCCGACGCCCTCGGAGAAGACGGTGCCGTCGGCGCCGGCTCCGAACGGCTTGCAGTGCCCGTCCGGCGCCAGGCCGCGCTGGCGGCTGAAGCCGACGAAGACGCTCGGCGAGGGCATCACGGTGACGCCGCCGGCCAGCGCGAGGTCGCACTCGCCGTTGCGCAGCGACTGCGCGGCCAGGTGCAGCGCCACCAGCGACGACGAGCAGGCCGTGTCGACGGTCATCGCCGGGCCCTCCAGGCCGAGGGCGTAGGCGATCCGGCCGGACGCGACGCTGCTGGCCGCGCCGGTCAGCAGGTAGCCCTCGACCGCCTCCGCCTCCCGGGACGCGCTGGCCGGGTACCCATAGGACGTCATGCCGACGAAGACGCCGGTGCGGCTGCGCCGCAGCGTCCCGGCGGGGATGCCGGCCCGCTCCAGGGCCTCCCAGGCGGTCTCCAGCAGGACGCGCTGCTGCGGGTCGGTGCCCAGCGCCTCACGCGGGCTCATGCCGAAGAACTCGGCGTCGAAGTGCCCGGCCTCCTCCAGGAAGCCGCCCCGGTCGACGTACGAGGTGCCGGGGTGGTCGGGGTCGGGGTCGAAGAGGCCGTCCAAGTCCCAGCCGCGGTCCTCGGGGAAGCCCGCCACCGTCTCCCGGCCGGTGTCGACGACGTCCCACAGCTCCTCCGGGGACCGGACACCGCCCGGGTAGCGGCAGGCCATCGCGACGATCACGACCGGGTCGTCGGCGCCGCCGGACGCGGCCCGGACGCGGACGGCGGCGCCCTCGGTCCGGCCGCCCAGCCGCTCGCGCAGGTACTCGGCGAGCGCGGCCGCGCTCGGGTGGTCGAAGACCAGGGTGGCGGGCAGTCGCAGCCCGGTCTCGGCGTTCAGGCGGTTGCGGAGTTCGACGGCGGTCAGCGAGTCGAAGCCGATCTCCTGGAACGGGCGCCGGGGGTCGATCGTCTCCGGCGCGGGGTGGCCGAGCACGGCGCCGACGTTGCCGCGCACCAGGTCCAGCAGCAGGCCGCGCTGCTCGGCCTCGGAGCGGCCGGCGAGCTCCCGCGCCAGCGAGCCCTGCGTGGCGGTCCGGCCGCCGGCCCGGCGGCGGGCGGGGCGCAGGAAGCCGCGCAGCACCGCGGGCGCCGCCCGGGTCTCGGCGGCCGCCCGGACCGCGGCCAGGTTGATGCCGGCCGGGACCAGGTCGGCGCGGCCCCCGGCGAGTCCGGCGTCGAACAGCGCGAGCGCCTCGGCGTCGGACATGGTGGTGAGCAGGCTGTGCGCGACGGCGTGCTGCTTCTCCGCGAAGAGGTCGGCGGTGATGCCGCTGGCGCTCTCCCACAGGCCCCAGGCGAGCGAGACCGCGGGCAGGCCCAGCGCGTGCCGGTGCGCGGCCAGCGCGTCCAGGAAGGTGTTGCCCGCCGCGTAGTTGGCCTGGCCCGGGTTGCCGAGGGTGCCGGCGAGCGAGGAGAACAGCACGAAGGCGGTGAGGTCGAGGTCGCGGGTGAGCTCGTGCAGGTGCCAGGCGGCGTCGACCTTGGGGCGGAGCACCGGGTCGAGCTGACCGGGCTCCAGGACGGTGACGGCGGCGTCGTCGGTGACGCCCGCGGAGTGCACGACGGCGGTGAGCGGGTGCTCGGGCGGGATCGTGCCGAGCACCCGGCGCAGCGCCTCCCGGTCGGCCGTGTCGCAGGCCAGCACGGTCACCTCGGCGCCCGCCCCGGCGAGTTCGGCCCGGAGTTCGGCGGCGCCGGCCGCCTCGGGGCCGCGCCGGCCCACCAGCAGCAGGTGCCGGACGCCGTGCTCGGCGACCAGGTGCCGGGCGACCGCCGCGCCCAGCGTGCCGGTGCCGCCGGTCACCAGCACGGTGCCGTCGGCGGCGAGCGGCCGGGGGACGGTGAGGACGAGCTTGCCGGTGTGCTTGGCCTGGCTCATCAGTCGGAACGCCTGGGGCGCCTGGCGGACGTCGAAGGCGCTGACCGGGAGGGGGCGCAGGACCCCCTCGTCGAACAGCCGGCCGAGCTCCGCGAGCATCCCCCGGACGTGGTCCGGGCCCGCCTCGACCGTCTCGAACGCCCGGTAGGCGACGCCCGGGTGCCGGGCCGCCACCTCGTCGGCGTCGCGGACGTCGGTCTTGCCCATCTCCAGGAAGGACCCGCCGCGGGGCAGCAGGCGGAGCGAGGCGTCCACGTACTCGCCGGCCAGCGAGTCCAGGACGACGTCGACGCCCTCCCCGCCGGTCGCGGCCCGGAACTCCTCCTCGAAGCCGAGCGTCCGGGAGTCGGCGATGTGCGCGTCGTCGAAGCCCGCCGCGCGGAGCGTGTCCCACTTGGGGCGGCTCGCGGTCGCGAAGACCTCCGCGCCCCAGTGCCGGGCCAGCTGGACGGCGGCCATGCCGACCCCGCCGGTGGCGGCGTGCACGAGCAGCCGCTGTCCGGGCCGCAGCCCCGCCAGGTCGTGCAGCGCGTAGTAGGCGGTCAGGAACGCGACCGGCGCCGCGGCGGCCTGGACGAACGTCCAGCCGGACGGCACCCGGGTCAGCGCGCGCCGGTCGGCCACCGCCACCGGGCCGACCGCGCCCTCCGGGAACAGCCCCATGACGGCGTCGCCGGGCGCGAGGCCGGTGACCTCCGGGCCGATCTCCAGCACCACGCCGGCGGCCTCGCTGCCGATGGCCGCCTCGCCCGGGTACAGGCCGAGCGCGATGAGCACGTCGCGGAAGTTCACCCCGGCGGCCCGGACGGCGACCCGCACCTCCCCGGCCGCCAGCGGCCGTTCGAGGGCGGGGGAGGGCTCCAGGACGAGATTGTCGACGGTGCCCGCCGCGGTGGTCGACAGCCGCCAGGCGGTGGCGTCCGCTGGCGGGGTCAGCAGCGCCTCGGTGTCGGCGTGGACCAGTCGGGCCGCGAAGGCGGAGCCGTCGCGCAGGGCGAGCTGCGGCTCCTGCGCGGCGAGGGCCTCGGGCAGCCGCCGGACGGAGGACTCCCGGCCGTCGAGGTCCACCAGGGCGAACCGGTCCGGCCGCTCCAGCTGGGCGACCCGCAGGAAGCCCCAGGCGGGGGCGGTGGCCAGGCCGGTGACGTGCTCCCCGGCCCGGACGGCGACCGCGTGCTCGGTGACCACGACCAGTCGGCTCTCCTCCAGCCGCTCGTCGGCGAGCCACTGCCGGACCAGGCGGTGGATCCGATGGGTGGTGGCGTGGGCGCCGTCGACCGGGTCCCCGGCGCCGGCTCCGGCCCGGTCCTCCGCCGCAGCGAACGCGACCACCGTCGCCGGGAGCGGCACACCCGCGTCGGCCTCCCGCAGCAGCGCCGCGAGGTCGTCGGCCGCCCGCGGCCGCCCCCCGAGCCACTCGACGGGGTGCGGGAACGCGCCGAGCACCGCCCAGTCGGCCGGGTCCTCCCGCTCGGCGGTGGCCGTCACCGGCTGCCAGGACAGGCGGTACAGCGCGTCCCGGCGGACGACCGGCGCGGCGCCCTGCCCGTCGGCGAGCGGCCGCACGGTCAGCGCCTCCACCGAGGCCACCGGAGCGCCGCTCCGGTCCGTGATCGACAGCCCGACGGTGTCCGGCCCGGACAGGGTGAGCCGCACCCGCACCGCCGTCGCCCCGACGGCGTGCACGGCCACCCCGCGCCAGGCGAACGGCAACCTGGTCCGGCCGTCGTGCTCGGCGCCGTTCAGCGCCGTCACGTGCAGCGCGGCGTCGAACAGCGCCGGATGCAGGGCGAACCCCCGGACGTCCGCGCCCGAGGGCAGCTCGACCTCCGCGAACAGGTCGTCACCCAGCCGCCAGGCGGCCCGCAGCCCCCGGAAGACCGGGCCGTACTCCAGGCCGAGGGCGCCGAGCCGCGGATACACCTCCGCCGTCTCCAGCCGGGTCGCCCCCGGCGGTGGCCACTCCTCGACGGGCTGCTCCGCCGGCGGCGCCGACGGGGCCAGCACCCCGGTCGCGTGGCGGGTCCACGGGACGTCCTCGGAGTCCGGGCCGTCGTCCTCGGGCCGCGAGTGGATGCCGACGGCGCGCTCGCCGTCCGGCCCCGGCGCGCCGACCATCACCTGGATCCGGACCGCGTCCCGCCCGGGCAGGACCAGCGGGGCGTGCAGGGTCAGCTCGGCCAGCTCGCCGCAGCCGACCCGGAACGCCGCGTGCAGGGCGAGTTCGGCGAACGCGGTGGCCGGCACGATCACCGAGCCGTGCACCGCGTGGTCGGCCAGCCACGGATGGGTGCGCAGCGACAGCCGCCCGGAGAACAGGTGGCCGGTGCCGTCGGCCAGTACGGTCTCGGCCGCCAGCAGCGGGTGGTCCGCCGAGCCCAGCCCGGCCGACCGGACGTCGCCGGCCGCCCCGGCCGCCTCCGGCCAGTAGCGCTCCCCGGCGAAGGCGTAGGTCGGCAGGTCGACGGGCGTCGCCGGCCGGCCGGGCGCGATCCGCGTCCAGTCCGGGCGGGCGCCGTTGACGTGGGCCTCGGCGAAGGACTCCAGCAGCCGGGCCCGGCCGCCGTGGTCGCGCCGGAGCGTGCCGTGCGCGACCGCCTCGGCGCCGCCGTCCTCGATCGTCTCCTGGATCGCGGCGGTGAGTACCGGGTGCGCGCTCACCTCGATGAACAGCGTGTGCCCGTCGGCCAGCAGGGCCCGGGTGGTCTCCTCGAACCGCACCGGCTGCCGCAGGTTGCGGTACCAGTACGCCGGGTCGAGGGCTTCGTCCGCGCCGAGCGGCGCCGCGGTGACGGTGGAGTAGAACGGGATGCCGGCCGGCTGCGGCACGATCCCGGCCAGCGCCTCCCCGATCCGCTCCCGGACGGCCTCCACGAACGGGGTGTGCGAGGCGTAGTCGACCGGGATCAGCCGGGCCGGGACCCGGTCGGCCCGGCAGGTGTCGACCAGCTCCCGCAGCTCCTCCGGCGCGCCCGCCACCACCGTGGTGCCCGGCGCGTTGACCGCGGCGACACTCAGGCTCCGCCGGTCCGGGCGGTCCAGCAGCCGTGCGGTCTCCGCCGCCGGCAGCGGCACGGAGGCCATGCCGCCGGTACCGGCCAGGTCGAGCAGGGCGCGGCTGCGCAGCGCCACGATCCGCGCGGCGGCGTCCAGCGACAGCGCCCCGGCGATGTGGGCGGCCGCGATCTCGCCCTGGGAGTGGCCCACCACCGCGTCCGGCCGGACCCCGGCGGCCTGCCACACACGTGCCAGCGAGACCATCACGGCGAACAGCGCCGGCTGCACCACGTCGACCCGGTCCAGCGTCGGTGCGCCCGGTGCGTCGTGCAGCACGTCGAGGAGCGACCAGTCGGTGTACGGGGCGAGGGCGTCGGCGCAGGCGTACAGGTGCTCGCGGAAGACCGCGGAGTCGTCGAGCAGGTCGACCGCCATGCGCGCCCACTGGGAACCCTGCCCGGGGAACACGAACACCGTTCGGGCGGCGGTACCCCGGCCGCGTACGACGTGGGCGCCGGGCTTGCCGTCGGCCAGCGCCCGCAGGCCCTCCAACAGCTCCTCACGGGTGCCGGCGACGACCGCCGCGCGGTGCTCGTGGTGCTCGCGCTCGACGGCCAGCGCGTGGGCGGCGTCGGCGGACGGGAGCTCGGGGCGGGCGGTCGCGAAGTCCAGCAGCCGCTGGGCCTGGCCGCGCAGGGAGCGTTCGCTGCGGGCCGACACCAGCCAGGGGAGGGCGCCCTCGGTCAGCAGGGGCGGGGCGGCGGCCTCGGCGGGCGCGGCCTCGGGGGCGGCGTCGGGCGGGGATCCGGGGGCGGCCGCCCCCGGTGTGGTCGGGCCCGGGCCGGCGGCCGGGTCCGGGCGCGGCGGTGCGGCCTCCAGGACGATGTGCGCGTTGGTCCCGCCGACACCGAACGAGGAGACGGCGGCGCGGCGCGGCCGCCCGCTCTCCGGCCACGGCCGCGCGGAGGTCAGCAGCCGGACGTTGCCCGCGTCCCAGTTCACGTGCGGCGTCGGGGCGTCGACGTGCAGGGTCTTCGGGAGCAGCCCGTGCTGCAGCGCCAGCACCATCTTGATGACGCCCGCCACCCCGGCGGCGCCCTGCGGGTGGCCGATGTTGGACTTCACCGAGCCGAGCCAGAGCGGCTCGCCGCCGGGCCGGTCCTGCCCGTACGTGGCGAGCAGCGCCTGCGCCTCGATCGGGTCGCCGAGTGTGGTGCCGGTGCCGTGCGCCTCGACGGCGTCGACGTCCCCGGCGGTCAGCCGGGCATCGGCCAGTGCCAGCTCGATCACCCGCTGCTGGGACGGTCCGTTGGGCGAGGTCAGGCCGTTGCTGGCGCCGTCCGAGTTGACCGCCGAACCGCGCAGCACGGCCAGCACGCGGTCGCCGTCCCGGTGGGCGTCCGACAGCCGCCGCAGCATCAGCAGGCCGACGCCCTCGCCCCAGCCCAGGCCGTCGGCGGCGGCGGCGAACGGCTTGCAGCGCCCGTCCGGCGCCAGGCCGCGCTGGCGGCTGAACTCGGTGTACCAGGCGGAGGTGGCCATGACGGTGACCCCGCCGGTCAGCGCCCGGTCGCACTCGCCGCCGCGCAGCGCCCGGATCGCCAGGTGCAGGGCCGCCGCGGAGGAGGAGCACGCGGTGTCCACCGTGAGCGCCGGGCCCTCCAGCCCGTACGCGTAGGCGATCCGCCCGGACATGATGCTGCTCTGGGTGCCGGTCAGGACGTAGCCCTCGACCTGGTCGACGGCCGGCGCCAGGCTCTGGTCGTAGGTCTGGCCGATGCTGCCGACGAACACCCCGGTACGGGTCCCGCGCAGCGCCGCGGGCGGGATCCCGGCCCGCTCGAAGGTCTCCCACGCGACCTCCAGCAGCTGGCGCTGCTGCGGGTCCATCGCGAGGGCCTCGCGGGGGCTGATCCCGAAGAAGTCGGCGTCGAACCGGTCGGCGCCCTCCAGGAACGAGCCGTCCCGGGTGTAGCTCTTGCCCGGGGCGTCGGGGTCGGGGTCGTAGATGTCGTCGATGTCCCAGCCGCGGTCGCCGGGGACGCGGGCCACGGCGTCCCGCTCGGACAGCAGCAGCTCCCAGAGCGCCTCCGGCGAGTCCACCCCGCCGGGGAAGCGGCAGCCCATGGACACCACCGCGATGGGCTCGTGCTCCCGGTCCTCGACCTCCGCGAGGCGTCGGCGCACCTGACGGAGACCGGCGGTCGTCCGATTCAGATAGTCGCGCAGCTTCGCCTCGTTGGCCGTCGGGCCCAGATCAGCCGAGTCGGAATTCATCCGCTTTCCCCGCCTCGCATCGGTCAATAGGAATTGCCGCCGAGAATCGCACCGGACGCTAACGGGGGCCTTGGCCGATGCTAAAGCCGGGCACCGGAACGGCGGGATCCGGTGGGAATTCGGCCGATTTTAGCGTCAATTTAAAGCAGGGCGGGACAATATGTGCCGGCGCTTCTGCAGAGGGGTGAATAATGAGCGAGATTCTCAGTCGGCCGTCCGCGTCGGCCGAGGTCCTGCCCGACGGTCCGCGCGTCACGCGGTCGGGGCTGGCCACCGAGGGTGTACTGACGACGAACGAGGAGTTCGCGGCCTGGCTCGGCGAGCGCGAGCGGACCGACCGGATGACGGTCGAGCGGGTCCCGCTGGCCGAGCTCAAGGGCTGGCACTTCACCGAGGGCAAGGCCTCGCTCGTCCACGACAGCGGGAAGTTCTTCAGCATCCAGGGGGCGGACGTCACGTCGGCCGGGCCCGACCGGCAGGCCTGGCAGCAGCCGCTCATCCACCAGCCCGAGGTCGGCATACTCGGCTTGCTGGCCAAGGAGTTCGGGGGCGTCCTGCACTTCCTGGTGCAGGCCAAGATCGAGCCGGGAAACCGCCGACAGCTCCAGCTGTCGCCGACCGTGCAGGCCACCCGGAGCAACTACACCAAGGTGCACGGCGGAGCGGCCATCCCGTACCTGGACCACTTCCTGCGGGCCGGCCGGGGCCGGGTGCTCGCCGATGTGCTCCAGTCCGAGCAGGGTGCCTGGTTCCTGGGCAAGCGCAACCGCAACATGGTCGTGGAGACCACCGACGAGGTCGAAGTCAGGGACAACTTCCGCTGGCTGACGTACGGTCAGATCCGGCGGCTGCTGGCCGTGCCGAACCTGGTCAACATGGACTCCCGGACGGTGCTCGCCTGCCTGCCGATCGCCCCGTACGGACCGTCTGACGGTCCGTATGGGCCGGGCGGGCCGGCCGGTGACCGGGTGGGCGAGCAGGCGGGCGGCCCGTCGGCGGGCGCGCCCGACCCGGAGTTCGCCGCCGACCTGTGGCGCTCCCTGCGGGCCGCCGACACCGACGGCCGCCACACCGACGCCGAGATCTCCGGCTGGCTCAACGACGTGCGGGTCGACACCGATCTCGCGGTCGGACCGGTCGAACTGACCGAGCTGCGGGAATGGCGGGTGTCGGACGGTGACATCGCACACCGGCAGGGCAAGCACTTCCGCATCATCGGCGTCTCGGTGCGCGGCCAGCGCGAGGTCGACGCGTGGCACCAGCCCCTGCTGGCCCCCGTCGACGTCGGCGTCGTCGCCTTCCTGACCCGCCGGATCGACGGGGTCCTGCACGTCCTGATGCGCGCCGCGGTCGAACCCGGCTTCCTGGACGTCGTGGAGCTCGGCCCCACCGTCCAGTGCAGCCCCGCCAGTTACGCGGACGCTCCGCCGGAGCGGCGGCCGCGCTTCTACGACTACGTGCTCGGCGCGACCGACAACGTCCGCTACGACGTGGTGCTCTCCGAGGAGGGCGGCCGCTTCTACCACGCCGAGTGCCGCTACCTGGTCGTCGACTGCGACGACCTGCCGGAGGCCATGGAGCCCCACCCCGACTTCCGCTGGATGACGGTGCGTCAATTGCTGACCTGGGTGCAGCACCGCAACTGCGTCAACGTCCAGGCGCGGACCCTGCTCGCCTGCCTCAACTCGCTTTGGTAGGAAGGTCGTACGATCATTCCGGTGATGGCGGAGGGGAGCGCCGGGCACTCCGCGGGCCGGTGGACGGGACGGCCGCGGAGACGGCCGCAGAGACAGGAGGGGAACCGATGACGACGGTCTCGGACGAGGGTGCCCGCTGGTTCCGACGGTACGTCCCGGAGGCCCGGGAGGCGCCGGTGCGGCTGGTCTGCCTGCCGCACGCGGGCGGCTCGGCCAGCTACTTCTTCCCGTTCGCCCAGGCGGTCGGGGAGCGTGCGGACGTCCTGGCGGCGCAGTACCCCGGCCGCCAGGACCGCCGGCAGGAACCCTGCATCGACGACATCGGGTCCCTCGCCGACGCCGCCTTCGCCGCGCTGCGCCCGTTCCTGGACCGGCCGGTGGCGCTGTTCGGCCACAGCATGGGCGCCACCCTCGGGTTCGAGCTGGCGCGCCGGATCGAAGCCGCCCCGGGGGCGTCCCTGGTGCGGCTGTTCGCCTCCGGGCGCCGCGCGCCCTCCCGGGCGGGCGGCGAGCTGGTGCACACCTTCGACGACGACCGCCTCCTCGCCGAGGTGGCCCGGCTCAGCGGCACCGACAGCCGCGTCCTGGCCGACGACGAGCTGATGCGCGCGGCACTGCCGGCGATCCGGGCCGACTACAAGGCCGCCGAGTCCTACCGGCCCGTCGGCGAGGTGGCGTTGGGCTGCCCGATCACCGCCCTCGCCGGCGACGCCGACCCCAAGACCTCGCTGGACGACGTCCGCGCCTGGGAGCGGCACACGACGGCCGACTTCGACCTGCACGTCTACCCCGGCGGCCACTTCTTCCCGGCCGAGCACCGGCAGCCGATCGTGGACCTGATGACCGAGCGGCTGGCCGCGCACACGGCCCCGCGCTGAACGGCCCGGCGCTGAACGGCCCGGCGCTGAACGACGACGCAGTCGAACGACGGAAGCCGAACGACGGAAGCCGAACGATGACGAAGCCGAACGACGACCAAGCTGAACGACGACCAAGGAGATGAACGCGTGCCCACTCGTAGATCACTGCTGAAGGGCGGCGCGGTGGCGCTGGCCGCGGCGGGCCTCGGCTCGATGGGCGCCGCCCCGGCCAGCCTGGCCGAGGCGACCGACTGGAGCCGGCTGGGGAACCGGCTGAAGGGCCGCCTGGTCCGGCCGCAGGACCCCGGCTACGCGCTCGCCAAGCAGCTGAACTTCATGGCGTTCGACGCAGTGAACCCGGCCGGCATCGCCTACTGCGCGGACGTCGAGGACGTCCGGACCTGCCTGTCCTTCGCCCACCACCACGGCATACCGGCCGTCCCGCGCAGCGGCGGGCACAGCTACGGCGGCTACTCGACCACCACCGGCCTGATCATCGACGTGTCGCAACTCAACGGCATCCAGGTCGGCCCGCAGAACGCCGTCCTGGGCCCCGGCGCCCAGCTGGTGGACGTCGTCGACCAGGCCTCCGCCAACGGCGTGGCACTCGCGGGCGGGATCTGTCCGACCGTGGCCATGGGCGGATACCTGCAGGGCGGCGGCATCGGCTGGCAGACCAGGGCGCTCGGCCTCGGCGCCGACTCGCTGGTGTCGGCGCAGGTCGTGCTCGCCGACGGGAAGGTGGTGACCGCCTCCGAAGAGGAGCAGCCCGACCTGTTCTGGGCGCTGCGCGGAGGCGGTGGCGGCAACTTCGGCATCGTCACCCGCTACGAGCGGCGCCACACCACCGTCCCGCGGATGGTCAACTACACGCTCGCCTGGCCCTGGGACATCGCCGCGGACGTGCTGGACGGCTGGCAGCGCTGGCTGGCCGACTCGGCGCCCCACACGATCGGCGCCCGCTGCCTGCTCGGCCTGCTCGACGCCTCCCCGGGCGCCGCGCCGTTCCTGCTCACCGACGGCACCTTCCTCGGCTCGCCCGAGGAGCTCACGCCGCACCTGAACGCGCTGGCCGCGGCGATCGGCCACACGCCGCCCTACCGGAACGTGCAGGACCTGGGCTTCCGCGGCGGCATGATGTCCTGGTTCAAGTGCTCGACCAGTTCGGTCGCCCAGTGCCACCGGGTCGGCAACAACCCGCAGGCGGACCTGCCCCGCACCGGGTTCCAGCTGAGCCGGTCACGGCTGTTCCGGGACAACCTGCCGCCCACCGGGGTGACCGATGTGCTCGGGGCCTTCGAGGCCGACCGCCGGGCCGGCCACGCCCGGATGGTGCACGTCTTCGCGCTGGGCGGGGTCTCCGCCGACATCTCCCGGACCGCGACCGCCTACGTCCACCGCGACGCCCGGTTCTCGGTGGACTGGGCGACCGTGGTGGCGCCCGACAAGGCCACCGACGAGGAGCAGGCGGCCGCCCGGGCGTGGATCGATCACGGCTTCGCCGTCACCGACCGGTACTCCGCGCACGAGACCTACCAGAACTACATCGACCCCGCGCTGCCGGACTGGCGCCAGTCGTACTACGCCGAGAACTATCCGCGGCTGGTAGCGGCGAAGAACGCCTACGACCCGCACGGGTTCTTCTCCTTCGAGCAGAGCATCGGCTGCTGACGCTCCGGCGGCCACCCGCCCCGGACGAGGGGCCCGGCACCAGGGCCCCTCGTCCGGGGCTTCGGTGCCGGGCCCCTCGGTCGTACCGGGTGCTCGGGTGCTCGGGTGTTTCGCGTTCGGCGCGTTCGGCGGTCAGACCAGCGCCACGAGGGAGTGGACGATCTCGGCCGGCGTCGGCGCGCTCATGATCTCCTCGCGCACCTTCCGTGCCGACGCCCGGAAGGAGTCCTCGGTGAGCACTCGGCCGACGGCCGCCCCGATCTCCGCCGGGCCCGCCTCGGTCGGGTCCAGGGTGATGCTCGCGCCGCCGGCGGCGAAGTTGGCCGCGTTGAACGGGTTGTCGGCCGTCTGCGGCATCATCACCTGCGGCAGGCCGTGCAGGGCCGCCGTGAGCAGCGAACTCGTCCCGCCCTGGTTGACGATGGCGGTGCAGCTCGGGAGGAACAGGTGGAGCGGCACGTTCTCGGCGATCCGGGCGTTGCCGGGCAGCGGCCCGATCTTGGCCCGGTCGCCGGCGCTGATCGCCAGCGTGACCTCCACGTCCAGGTCGGCGAGCCCGGCCACCACCTGCGGCAGGACGAACGCCTCGTCGCCGGCCAGCGCGGAGGTGGAGGTGCCCCAGGTGACGCAGATCCGGGGCCGCTCGGGGCGGTCGAGCACCCAGTCCGGTGCGGCCGCCGAACCGTTGTAGGGGACGAACCGCATCGGCAGCCGCCCGGGGATGCCCGGCAGCTGGAGGCTGGTGGGCCACGGGTCGACGGTGCGGACCGGGTAGTCGTTGCGGACCTCCGCCCCGTACCGGTCGAACAGTTCGGGGAGCCCGGTGGGCCAGTACGGGCGGACCTCGTCGCCCGCGCCGGGCAGGCCCTGCAGCGGCTGGCTGATCACCCGCATGACGTCCGGCCCCCAGGTCTGGCGGACCAGTGGGATCCCGAGGGCCGAGGCGACCAGCGGCGCGGCGAACACCATCGTGTCGGCCACCACCAGGTCCGGCCGCCAGCGTTCGGCGAACCGCAGCAGGTCGGGCGCCATCCGGACGGCGGCCTCGACGAGCGGGGCCATGGTGGCGTTGCGGAGCGCGGCCAGCCGGGCGGCCTCCGGGTCACCGGGGGCGGGCGGTCCGCCGTGCGGGCCGCCCGGGGCGGCCAGCCCGGTCCGGTCCCAGTCCTTCGCCGGGGCCTCGATCACCCGGTGGCCGCCGCGCGAGCGGATCACGCCGTCCATCAGCTCGTATCCGTGCCCGACCTCGACGGCGGGCAGGCCGACGCCGGTGACGGCCGGGGTGAGGTCCGGCAGGGCGGCGACCCGCACCTCGTGGCCGGCCGCCCGGAAGGCCCAGGCCAGCGGGACCATGTGGAACAGCGGTGTGGTCGTCGCGGCGACCGGCAGAAAGAGGATGCGCAAGGTGCCCTCCTGGGGCGTCGCGGGCGTCACTGGCGTCACGGATGAGATGCGTCACGGATGAGAGGGGGTGCCGCGGAGCGGGTGGGGTCCGCCCGGTGGGGTGCTGCCGGGCGGACCGCGCACCGGTGTCCCGCCGTCAGGCGGCGACCAGGGCCTCGATGGAGGAGACCACCGAGGCGGGCGACGGCATGGCGGCGATCTCCTCGCGGATCCGGTCGGCCGACGTCCGGACCGCGTCGTCGGTCAGGACGGTCGTCACCGCGGCGGTGACGGATTCGGCGGTGAGGTCGGCCGGCTCCAGCAGGACGGACGCGCCGCTGGCGGTGAAGCTGATGGAGTTGGTCGGTGTCTCGGAGTTCTCCGGCACGAGCACCTGCGGGACCCCGGCCGCGGCGGCCGTGAGCACCGAGCCGGTGCCGCCCTGGTTGACGATGGCGTCGCAGCTGGGCATCAGCAGGTGGAGCGGCAGGTTCTCGACGACCCGCACGTTGTCCGGCAGGTCCCGGAGGCTCTTCCGGTCGATGCTGCTGACCGTGACCACGAGTTCGACGTCGAGCCCGGCGAGCGCGTCGACGACGCGCGGGAGAACGGTGCTGCGGCCGCCGAGTGCGCTGGTGGTCGTCCCCCAGGTGACGCAGACCCGCGGCCGGCCGGTGCGCTCGAGCACCCAGTCCGGTGCCGTGCCCGCGCCGTTGTAGGCCACGTAGCGGCGGGGCATCGGCTTGGCCGGCCCGAAGGTGCGCAGGCTGGCCGGCCAGGGGTCGAGGGTCTGCGTGACGTAGTCGTTGCGGACCTCCGCCCCGAACCGGTCGAACAGCTCGACCAGCTCGGGGTGCCACTGCTCGCGCTCGGAGCCGGTGTTGGGCTGCCCCTGCAACGGGTGGCCGTAGAGGATGTCGGGGCCCCAGATGTTCCGGACGATCGGGATGCCGAGGACGGCGCTGGCCAGCGACGAGGCGAACAGCGTCGGGTCGGTGACCAGCAGGTCGGGCCGCCACTGCTCGGCGAACCGCAGCAGGTCCGGCGCCAGCCGCTTGTTCAGCTCGACCAGCGGGCCGGACCGCCGCTGTCCCATCGCGCGCCGCTCGTCCTCGGACAGCACCATCAGGGCGGCCGCGGAGATCCGGTGGGCCTCGGGCATGTCCGACATGCTGGCCATGAAGTCGTAGTCGTCGCCCACCTCGACCGGGGTCAGTCCGGTGCTGAGGGTCGTCGTGGTGAGGGACGCCTGCGAGGCGACCCGCACCTCGTGCCCGGCGGCGCGGAAAGCCCACGCCAGCGGCACCTGGTGGTAGAGGTGGCTCCCGACGGGGAGCGGGGTGAACAGGACGCGCATATGGACTCCCGGGGGTCTGTGCGGCCGGACGGGCCTAGGCCCGGACAGGACCTAGTCCATCCGACCCGCCTAAAGAGGCCCTGAAAGCGCTCGGAGGCGGCCCAGGTGGCCCGGGCCCGGCCCGGCACTTCTTGCCGACTCGGCAATTCCCTGCGGTGTCGGAACTTGCCCGGCCGGAACCCGCGTGCGACGCTGGGGCCGTGACGCCAACGGTTCGGGACAGCAAGGTGGCCGCCGTCCGCCGCGCGCTCAGCGAGGTCTCGCTCGGCCTGGCGGTCGAACGGGGCTGGGAGAACGTCCGGGTCGAGGACATCGCGGCCAGGGCCGGCATGTCCACCCGCTCGTTCGGCAACTACTTCCGCAGCAAGAACGAGGCCCTGTACGCGGTCGACCTCGACCGGTCGGCGGCGATCCGCGAGCACCTGCGGGACCGGCCGGCCGACGAACCGCTGCTCGAAGCGGTCGTCAACGCCATGCTCGCCGCCTTCCTGGCCGGCGACAACGTGGACCGCGACCTCGTCACCAAGGTGCGGCTGGCCGTCGCGACCTCGCCGCTCGGCGGCGAGTACCTCAAGGCGCACGCCGCCCGGGAGGCCGCCCTCGCCGCCGGGATCGCCGAGCGGCTCGGCGTCGACCCGCAGGCCGACGTCTACCCGCGGCTGCTGGCCACCATGGTGGTCAACGCGGTCCGGGTCGCGATCGAGTTCTGGGTCGACGAACCGCAGAACGTCCCGCTGTCGGAGGCCATCCGGTCCACCCTGGAACGGATCGCCCCCGCGCTCCCCGCGCCCACCGCATAGCGGCACCGACCGCCGGGACCCCGGCCCGGGGTCCCGGCGGCCCGGCCCGGAGCCGTCAGCGCGCCGCGCCGCCGCGCAGCCGGGCCAGCCGGTAGAGCAGGCCGATGGTCAGCGCCGCGGGAACGTTCCCGCCGCGGATCCCCAGCAGCGACCGGATCAGCCACAGCTGCGTCTCCACGGAGTGTGCGGGCGCGCCGTGCACGTCGTCGTGGACCAGGCTCCGGAAGTCCCGCACGTGGGTGTGGAGCAGGGACACGTCCGAGCCCGGGATGATCTCGTCGCGCGCGCAGGCGACGTAGCGGACCGGGATGTCCAGCGCGGCGAGCTGCTCGGGCCGCAGCGCCCACTCCCGCAGCTCGTCGAGCGCGGCGTCGGGCTTGCGGTCCATCAGGTGCGCCAGGGTGTCCACGGTGATCCGCGGCAGGGTGGCCTGCCAGTCCCGGTCGGTGAAGAAGCCGTTGACCGGCGCCCCGGCCGTCAGCACCGCCCTGATCCGGCGGTCGTCCATCGCGGCGCGCAGCGCCAGGTGGCCGCTGAAGCTCAGGGCCAGCGCGTACGAGTCGGCCACGTCGGCCCGGTCGGCCACGTGGTCGAGCAGCCCGGGCAGCATCCGCCAGGCGTCCCGGTCGTAGGGCAGGGTGTTCTCGCCGACGCCGGGCATCTCGGTGACGATGCCGGCCATGCCCAGGCGCCGGATCGCGGCCAGCGTGGGCCCCCACTGCTCCTTGACGGTGACGATGCCGCCGCTGACGATCAGCAGCGGCCGCCGGACGCCGTCGGACATCCCGGTCGCCCAGGCGGCGACCCGCCCGTTCGGCAGCTCCACCTCCAAGCGCTCGATGTCCGGGTCCTTCCGGCGCCACTCGTCGAAGGTCCGCACCGTCTCGTCCAGTGCTCGGCGGCGTGCGGCCCCGTCCACGAACGGGAACCGGGCCATCGAGTAGTGGCGGCACGCGTCCAGCAGTCGGCCCTCGAGCTCCAGCCGCTTCGCCGAGCGGGTCCACTCGGCGGCCCACGAGCCCTCGCCGTCCGCGTCGTCGCGGATCCGGGCCAGCACCTGCTCGTGGTCCGCGACCTTCTGCCCCCGGGTGTGCGCCAGCACGAACTGCTTCAACTCGCCGACATCGTTGGTGCCGCCCGCCCGGGGCGGCTCGTCCTCGAACTCCTCCAGCAGGCGCTTGAGGTCGGTCAGCAGGTCGGCGGCCTCCGCGCCGTCGATCACCCGGTGGTCGAAGGTAAGGTTCAGCCGCATCACGGGCGCCACCGTCACCGCGCCGTCGCGCACCACGGGCCGGTCGGTGATCCGCCCGAGGCCGATCGTGACCGTGGTCCCGCCGACCGAGTGGAACCCGTCCACCGCGCGGTGGGACAGCGAGGTCACCGCGACGGTGCCGACGGCGGCGGCCCGGCCGCGCAGCGGGCGGACCCGCGAGCGGTACGCCGCCTCGCCGAGCACCCACGGGAGGCGGCGCAGCAGCCGGGCGCCGGCGAACTCCGGCAGCTGTTCGGCGTCGCCGCCCGTGTAGTGGTCGACCTGCCGCTGGATCTCCTCCAGGCCCGCCGTCTGCAGGTCGGGGACGACCGCCGACAGCACCACCCGCTGCCCGTTCGTGGTGTGGTCCATCGTGAACTTGCCGTTCACCGAGGCGAACCGGGCCACCTTGGGCCGTACCCGGCCGGCGATCGCGGCGTTGGCCGCCGGGTGGGCCGCGAGGGCGCGCCCCGCCGCGAACAGCACGTAGCTCAGCCACGACGAGCGGCGGCCCTCGGCGAGCGCGGCCGCGCGGAGCGCCCCGACCCGGGTCATGTCGACCTCGGTGTCGAGGTGCACCGGCGCGAACGACCGGATCTCCCGGAGGAAGTACAGGGTGGGGCGCCGCTCCCTGGCGACCGGCCCGACCGGCACGGACGGCCCGGCGCTCATGCGCCCACCGCCACGCGGTGGATCTCCCGCAGGCTGCCCGCCGCCAGGACGTCCGGCAGCGAGACCGGCCGCCCGGTCTCCCGCTCCAGGGCGGTCAGCAGGGTCAGCAGGTGCACCGAGTCCCAGCCCGGGAGCCGGTCGAGCGGCAGGCCCGCGTCCTCGGGCCCGAGCGGCAGCCCGATCTCGTCGCGGACCAGCACCATGAAGTCCTCGATGGTCGTCAACTGCTCTCCTCCTGGGACTCGGTGAACTCGATGTGCGCGGGCGGCGCCGCGATGGCGGACAGGTCGTGGCGGTAGACCACGCCACCGCCGTCCGCCTCGCCGGCCCGGGTGAAGCCGTGCTCCGGATAGAAGTCCCGCGCTCCGGCGTTCTTCGGGCCCGGTCGGAACACGGCCTCCACCGCGTGCGCCCCGGCGGCCTTCGCGTCCGCCAGCACGGCACTCAGGCAGGCCGTCTCGATGCCCCGGGAGAACACCCGGCAGCTGAGCACGAAGTTGTCGATGTGCACGACGCCGGCCTCGGCCCGGGTGAGGACCACGCCGACCATGCCGTTGTCGCCGAACCGGTCCGCGGAGCGGATGGCGAGCACCCGGCTCCCGGCGCCGTCCGCGGCCGCCCGCAGCTCGGGCGGCTGGAGCCGCCGGCCGGTCATGTTGAACTGGTTGGTCCGCAGCGTGAGTTGCGAGGCCCGGGCCACCTCGGCCTCCGTCACGGGCGCGAGCCGCACCCGCACCCCTAGCCCGCGCAGGTAGTCGGCGACGGAGTCGAACGAGGCCAGGAAGCTCTGCCGGTCCAGCTCCTCCCGGTAGCGGGCGGACCGGGCGCGGTCGTCCGCGTTCAGCTCGCGGGTGTCGAACCAGCCGTCGGACAGCAGGCGTTCGACGTGCCGGGCGGGCTCCTCGTCCAGCCGGACCACCGCGACATCGGGCAGCGCGTGCCGGACCATCCCGCACTCGAAGGCGCTGTCGTCGACGAAGACGAAGGAGTCCACACCGATGTTGAGGGCCTTCGCCAGCTCGGCGAGGTTCTCCGGCTTCGGCCGCCAGTTCGCCGCGACCCGGACGAAGTCGTCCGGCCGCAGGACCATGCCCGGGTGGTCGCGCAGCGCCGCGGCGACCGGCTCCGGGTCGTTCTTGCTCGCCACCGCCAGCAGGACGCCCTGCGAGCCGAGCTGCCGGACCACCCGCTGGAACGCGGCGAACGCCTCCCCCCGGGGGGTCTCGCCCAGTTCCACGCCCTCCGCGCCGTCGTCCCCCAGCACCCCGCCCCACAGCGTCCCGTCCAGGTCGCACACCAGCGCCTTCCGGGTCCGCCCGGTGAGGTGCCGTGCCAGGTGCCCGACCTCGCGGGCGTACCGGGCCAGCAGGGCCGGCGACAGGCCGACCCCGGCGTAGCGGCCCAGCCGGGCGTCCTCCGCGGGGATCCCCTCGGCGAGCAGCGGGTCCAGGTCCAGGGTGACCACCGAGGGGAGTTCCTCGCCCAGCGCCAGCAGCCGGGCGTTGGCGGTGCGCCAGGCCGCGCCCAGCCGGGCCCGGGAGCGGTAGTCGACCAGCTGCGCGGTGAAGCGCCTCGGCAGCGGCAGCGTGTTGAGCACCAGGGTGCCGGCGCCCTGGCGGCCGAACGCGGCCGCCAGGCCGCGCACCAGCGCGACCTTCTCGTCCAGGACCCGTTCGACGTCCGCGGCCGTCCACGGCAGCGGCACCTCGTCGAAGACCACCTCCGGGTCCAGCACGCACAGCACGACGTCCGGCCGCGCCGCGTACAGGCCGCTGCCGAGGTCGCCGAGGTCGAAGACCCATCCGTCGAAAGCGGACAGGTGCGTTCGTGCCAGCAGGCCGTGGCGGGCCAGTTCGGCGGTCAGCGGGGGGACCAGGGTGCCCAGCGTGCGGTGCCCGGTGACCGCGACCCCGACCACCGGGGCGGACGGGTGCGCGCGCAGCACCTCGTCGGGGTCGAGCCGGGCCAGCACCTGGCCCGCCCTGGCCAGTTCGGCGTCCGGCAGGTCCGCGAGCAGCCCGCGGACCCGCGGGTAGTCGTCGGCGAGCCGGCCGGCCGCGTGCAGCTCGGCCACCGCGCGGGCCGAGGGGGCGGAGGGGGCGGAGGGGGCGGCGGGGGCGGAGGTCATCGCTCGACCCTCTCCAGGGCGTACCCGGCCTTGATCCACTTGCTCGACTCGATCGCCACCCCGACCGCCCGGTCACCGGCGATCATGCGCGGCAGCAGCCGCTCCAGCTGGAAGAACGGCAGCGCGTTGCCGGTGTTGCCGGTCTCGCGGATGCAGCTGACCTCCCGGGCGTCCGGCACGTCCAGCCGGGCATGGATCTCGGCGGTCATCCGGCCGGACAGCTGCGGCGGCAGGATGTAGTCCAACTCGTCCCGGTCCCAGCCGAGTTCCGAGAGCACCTCGTCGAGGGTGGCCACCGCCAGCGGGGGAACGCAATCGCGGACCGCCTGGTAGTCCTCGACCGCCGCGGGCCGGTCGAGGTGCCGGTCCGCCGCGCCGAACCAGTCCAGGGTCTGCCCCGGCGGCCGGTTCCGGCCCACGCACCGCACCTGCGTCCAGCGCAGCGCGACCGGCTCCGCCGACGGCTCCGTGCTCAGCACCGCCGCCCCGGCGCCGTCCCCGAACAGCACACCGTTGACCTGCTCGCCGGGCGGCAGCGCGCTGACGTCCAACGTCAGGTCGAAGTGCTTGGCACAGGAGTCGGCGCCGATCACCAGCGCGGTGCGGAACGCCCCCGAACCCAGCATGTGCCGGGCCACGTCGAGGGCCTGCACCGCGCCCGCGCACCCCGACTGGAGCTGGTAGCCGGGCACCCCGTCGATGCCCAGCCGGTCGGCGACCACGTTGACCGTGGCCGGCATCAGCATGTCCGGCGAGGAGGTGCCCATCACGACCAGGTCGACCTCGGCCGCCGTGATCCCGGCGGCCGTCAGCGCGCGCTGCGCCGCGGTCACCGCGAGATCGGCCAGGGAGAAGCGGACCTCGCCGGAGTCCAGGTCCACCGAGTAGTGCCGGAGGGGGGTGCCGATGAAGGTGTCGACCCACTGCTCCCAGACCTGGGGCAGTTTGAACCGTCGGGCCAGGGCCGGGATGTCCACCGGCGCGCCGGGCAGCACCGTCCCGGCGGAGTGCACGTACACGTCCATGTTCGTCCTTTCGCCTGCCACCGTCATGCTGTGCCGTGGCGCTTAATCGGTCCTAAGGGCCGGCGGGCCGGCGGGCCGGCGGGCCGGCGCCGGTGCGGCTCGGCCCGGGGCGTGGTCCGGGGTGCTCTTCGGTGGTGCTTTCCGGGGCCGGCCGGACCGGGCCTAGGAAGCGGCGGGCTCGCCGAACAGGGCGGTGAGGGCGGCGGCGAGGCCCGTGGAGTCCCCCTCCGCCCGCAGCGTCCAGGCGACCCGGCCGTCCGGCCGCAGCAGTACCGCCTCGGCGTCCACGCCGGGCAGCGGCTTCGCCGTGACGAGGTCCACCAGGCCCTCCCGGCCCGCGAGTTGGCCGGCCAGGCCGGTGCCGGTACCGGTACCGGAACCGGTGCTGTCGGCGCCGCCTCCGTCGCCTCCGTCGCTTCCGTCGCGGAGGTCGAGCAGCACCGCGTGGCCGGCCTCCCAGGCCGCCGCCAGCCCCGGCACCGCCCGCGCGGCCGCCGCCACCCCCGGCAGCCGGCGGCCGAGCAGCGGATCGGCGTTCGTTCCGGCCTGCCCCAGCGGATAGCGGGTGTCGGTGCCGCCGACCATGGTGACCAGGTACTCGTTGACGTCCGGGAACCGGATGAGCTCGGCGAAGACCTCCCGCAACGGCGTCAGCGGGTGCAGCAGCGCCGCCTGCGCACGGGTCGTCAGACAGGCCCGGGCCCCCACCGGGTGCCGTTCGTCGTGGTAGCTGTCGAGCAGGCCGTCCGGCGCCCGGCCGGCGAGGTCCGCCGCGAGCTTCCAGCCCAGGTTCACCGCGTCGTCCAGGCCGGTGCTGAGCGCCTGCCCGCCGAGCGGGAAGTGCCGGTGCGCGGCGTCCCCCGCGAGGAACACCCGCCCGGCACGGTACCGCTCGGCGAGCCGGGTCGCATGGGACCAGCGGGCCGACCAGAGCGGCGGCTCACCGGCGAACGCGACGCCCGCGAGGCGGCTCACCGCGCCCTGGACCTCCGTCAGTCCCGGCGCGTCGTCCCCGCCGGGCGGCTGCACGCCGAACTCGGCCGTCAGCACCCGGACCGTGTCCGGCCCCAGCGGGCTGACCGCCAGCAGTCCCGCCGGGTACTCGCGGGCGCCCAGGTGCTGGAGGAGGATGCTGTCCGACGTCACCGAGAAGTCGGAGACCGTGCCGTGGAAGGGCTCTTCGTCGCCCGGGAACGCGATGCCGGCCGCCCGGCGCACCACGCTGTCCACCCCGTCGCAGCCGACCAGGTGGCGGCTGCGCAGGGTCTGCCCGCCCGTCGGGCCCTCGACCCGTGTCTCGACCAGGTGCTCGTCCTGTTCGACGCCGACCACCCGGTGCCCGAACCGCAGGTCCGCCCCCAGCGCCCGCGCCCGCTCCACCAGGTGGTGGACCAGCTTGCCGTGCGGCAGCGAGAAGTTGTACGGGTAGCGGTCGGCGAGCGCGGACGGGTCCAGCCAGATGTGCGCGAAGTGGGCCATCGGGAACTCGAAGCCGTCCGGGCGGCAGGCCTTCATCAGCCCGCGCATCTCCAGGAGTTCGATGACCCCGGGATTGACGGCCACGCCCGGCGAGTGGGCCTCGGGGCCGGGTCGGCCGTCGAGGACGACGACCTCCGCGCCGGCCAGCCGCAGCTCGCACGCGAGCATGAGCCCGACCGGTCCGGCGCCGGCGATGACGATGTCGTGGTGCATGGAGGTGTCCTCCGGGGTTTCTAGCGGGCCGGGTACGCGGACGCGGCGAGCTTGGCGGGTGTCGGGTTGTCGAAGACCTGTTGCGGTGTCACGTCCAGTCCTGCGGCGCGCATCTGGGCACTCAGGTCGAGGGCGGCCAGGGACGACAGGCCCAGAGTGGGCAGATCGGCGTCCGGGCCGACGCCCTCGGCGGCGTCGATGCCCAGGACCTCCGCCGCCTTGGCGCGGACCAGCTCCAGCACGATCGCGGCGCGTTCGGCAGGATCCGCGGCGGCGAGCCGGGCCGACAGCGCCGGATCCACGGCCGGGGCGGGGGAGTTGGCGGCGGAGCCAGGTGCGGACGCGGCCGAGGCGGCGGAGGCGAAGCCGGGCAGGCCGGCGAAGAGCGGGTCGGACCCGGGCCAGGGCTCGGCCCTCCGATCCAGGTCGGCCACCGTCACGTCCCCGGCGCCGGGCTGCACGGCGTAGCCGAGCGCCTCGACGGCGAGGGCCGCCGGCAGCGGCCGGAGGCCGGCGGGGGAGACGGGGTGCTCGCCGTCGGTGGGGACGGCGGCGGCACCGGCGGGGTCGGGGGCGTCGTTGGTGCCGGGGGTGTCGGCGGGGTCGGGGGCGAGCGGTCCGAAGGCGAGGGACAGTGCGCGCCCCCCGCGTTCCCGCCGTCGCCGGGCCACCGCCGCCAGGGCGGCGTGCACGGGGGCCGGCCCGTCCTCGCCGGGGGCGGCGAGCGCGCCCGGCCCCGAGGAGCACACCACGAACGCCGCCAGGTCGAGGTGCGCGGTGGCCTCGTCGACCGCGAGCGCGGCGTCGACCGCCGCCCACGGGGACGCGCCGCCGGCGTGGGCGAGGTGCACCACGGCCCTGGGCGGCCACTGCGCGACCACCCGGGCGAGCGCCTCGCGGTCGCCGGCCGGGCAGTGCGCCACCGTCACCTCGGCGCCCGAGTCCTCCGCCGTCCCGATGAGATCGGCCGCCCCGGCGGCGCCGGCCGCGGGGTCCGCCGGGCCGGCCAGGACCAACCGGGTGGCGCCGTGCTCGGCGAGCCAGCGGACCGCGTGGCCGCCGAGCACCGGATCGGCTCCGGTGACCAGGACCGGTCCCTCCGGCCACCGGGGGAGGTCGCGGCCGTCCTCGGGCGGGGCGACCCGGGCCAGCCGCCGGGCGAAGAGCCCGGGACCGCGCAGTGCGAGGCGCGGGTCGGCCGGAGGCGCGGAGAGCAGGCCGGCCAGCCGCCGTGCGGACCGGTCGGATCCCCCCTCGTCCGGGCGGCGCGGGGCGGCCGGGGCATGCGCTCCGGGCCGCGCGGGCGGGACCTCCAGGTCGAGCAGGCCGATCGCGCGGTGCGGGTGCGCGCCGACGAGGGCCTCGCCGAGGCCCCGGACCGCGGCGTGGTCCGGCGAGACCGGCGGGTCGAGCCGGCCGACCGTGACCGCGCCGCTGGTCAGCACCCACAGCGGAGCGTCCACCCCGGCCCGGTCCAGCGCCTGCGGCAGGGCGGCGGTCAGCGCCAGGCCCCGGCCGGGCTCCGGTGCGAAGGCGAGCAGCGACACGACCGCGCCGGGCGTTCCGTCCGGGCGTCCGGCGCCGACCAGTGCGGCGAGGCCGTCGGCGTCCGCGGCAGCCCCGGTGCTCCCGAACGAGGCGGGCACCACGAGACGGTCGGCGGCGTCGCCGAGCCCGGCGGCCAGCCGGGCCGCCGGGCCGTCGTCGTCCGGACCGTCGGGCATCAGCAGGAGCAGCCGCCGGGCGGCCGCCGCCGGGCCCTCCGCGACGGGCTGCCAGAGCGTCCGGTGATGCCAGCCGGCGCGCCGCCGATGGACGGCCAGCAGGGGCAGGACCTCGGCCAGTGAGGCGAGTTGGGCATCCGACAGCCGCAGGGACCGGCCGAGCGACTCGGCGTCCTGCTCGTCGACGGCCGCCCAGAACCGGGACTCCAGGGATCGCTGCCCCGGCCCGGAGGCGGCCCCGGCCGGGTCGGCGACGGGGTTGAGCCAGTAGCTCCGGCGCTGGAACGGGTAGGTCGGCAGCGGGACGCGCGCGGCCCCCGTGCCGGCGAGAAGGGTCGCCCAGTCGACCGGGCGGCCCGTCGCGTGGACCGCGGCCAGCGCCGTCAGCGCGGTCTGCGGCTCGGGCCGGCGGGCGCTCAGCACGGGCACCAGCGTGGGCGTCCGCCCGCCGGCCGCCGGCCCGCCGTTCGTCCCGTCGGTGTCCGCCGGCCCGCCGTCCCCCCGGTCGCGCAGGCACTCGCGCGCCAGTGCGGTCAGCACCGCGTCCGGCCCGAGTTCGACGAAGCAGGTCACCCCGGCCGCGCGCAGCGTGCGGATGCCGTCGGCGAACCGGACCGGCTGCCGGGCGTGCCCCAACCAGTAGCCGGCGGAGCGCAGTTCGGCCGGGTCCGCGAGCCCGCCGGTGACGTTGGAGACGAGCGGGACGGTCGGCTCGGCGAACGTCACCCTGGCCAGGGCCTCCCCGAACTCGGCCAGCACACCGTCCATGTGCGGGGAGTGGAAGGCGTGGCTGACAGCGAGCCGCCGGACCCGTCGGCCCTCGGCGCGCCAGTGGGCGGCGACCTCCAGGACCGCCTCCTCGCCCCCGGAGACCACCGTCGCCGACGGCCCGTTGACGGCCGCCACCGACACCTGGGCCTCGCGGCCGACCAGGGTGGCGAGCACCTCCTCCTCCGCCGCCTCGACGGCGACCATCGCGCCGTCCGGCCGGGCCCGCTGCATGGCGCGCGCCCGGGCGGCGACCAGCCCGGCCGCGTCGGACAGGCCGAGGACCCCGGCCACGTGCGCGGCGGTCAGCTCGCCGACCGAGTGGCCCAACAGGAAGTCGGGCCGCAGCCCCCAGTGCCCGAGCAGCCGGAACAGCGCCGTCTCCACGGCGAAGATCGCCGGCTGCGCGTACTGCGTCCGGTGCAGCAGCGCGGCGTCCGGGTGGTCCTTGGTGCCGAAGAGCAGTGGGCGCAACGGGCGGTCGAGGTGCCGGTCCAGCTCGGCGCACACCTCGTCCAGGGCGTCGGCGAACACCGGGTGGGCCGCGGCGAGGGCCCGTCCCATCCCGGCGCGCTGGCTGCCCTGGCCGGTGAACAGGTAGGCGAGCCCGCCCGGCCCGGGCTCGGCGCGGCCCACCACCACGTTGCCGGGCAGCAGGTCGCCCCGGGCCAACGCGTCCAGGCCGCGGGTCAGTTCGGCCCGGTCCGTGCCGACGACCACCGCGCGCTGCGCCATGGCGGTGCGGGTGGTGGCGAGCGAGAACGCCACGTCCACGGGGCGCGGCGCCGGGTCGGCGGCGAGCCGGACGGCCAGCTCGCGGGCGGCATCGCGCAGGGCCGGTTCGTTCCGGGCCGACAGCACCAGCGGGACCGGCCGGGCCGCGGTGTCGTCCGCTGCCGTGCCCTGCACCGAAGTGCCCTGCACCGGAGTGCCGTTCGGCGAAGTGCCGTCCAGCGAAGTGCCGTTCGGCGTGGTGCCGTGCACCGAAGTGCCGTTCGCCGAGGCGCCCTCCGGTGTCGCGTCGGCGGGGCCGGGCGCCTCCTCCACGATGACGTGCGCGTTGGTGCCGCTGACCCCGAAGGAGGAGACGGCGGCGCGGTGCGGCCGGTGCTCGTGCGGCCAGGGGCGGGCCTCGGCCAGCAGCGCGACGCTGCCGGCCGTCCAGTCCACGTGCGGGCTCGGCTCGGCGGCGTGCAGGGTCCTGGGCAGCACCCCGTGCCGGATGGCCTGCACCATCTTGATCACCCCGGCGACGCCGGCGGCGCCCTGGGTGTGGCCGATGTTGGACTTCACCGAGCCGAGCCAGAGCGGCCGTTCGGCGGGCCGGTCCTGCCCGTAGGTGGCCAGCAGGGCCTGCGCCTCGATCGGGTCGCCCAGGACGGTGCCGGTGCCGTGCCCCTCCACCACGTCCACGTCCGACGGTCCCAGCCGCGCGTCGGCGAGGGCCTGGCGGATCACCCGCTGCTGGGCCGGGCCGTTGGGCGCGGTGAGCCCGTTGGAGGCGCCGTCCTGGTTCACCGCCGAGCCGCGCACCACGGCGAGGACGGGGTGCCCGTTGCGGCGGGCGTCGGAGAGCCGCTCCAGCAGCAGCAGGCCGACGCCCTCGCCCCAGCCCGTGCCGTCCGCGCCGGCCGCGAACGACTTGCAGCGCCCGTCCGGTGACAGGCCGCGCTGGCGGCTGAAGTCGACGAAGACGCCGGGTGTCGCCATCACGGTCACCCCGCCCGCCAGCGCCAGCTCGCAGTCCCCGGCGCGCAGCGCCCGGGCCGCCAGGTGCAGGGCGACCAGCGAGGAGGAGCACGCCGTGTCCACCGTGACGGCCGGGCCCTCCAGGCCGAGGGTGTACGCGATCCGCCCGGACGCCACGCTGCTCGCGCTCCCGGTCCCGAGGAAGCCTTCGAAGCCCTCCGGCGTCCGCTCCATCAGGCGGGCGGCGTAGTCGTCGTACAGGACGCCGGCGAAGACACCGGTCCGGCTGCCGCGCAGGGTGGCGGGGTCGATCCCGGCGTTCTCGAACACCTCCCAGCTCGTCTCCAGCAGCAGCCGCTGCTGCGGGTCGACGGCCATCGCCTCGCGGGGGCTGATCCCGAAGAACTCGGGGTCGAAGTCGGCGGCGTCGTAGAGGAACCCGCCCTCCTGGGTGTAGCAGGTGCCGGCCTTCTCCGGGTCCGGGTCGTAGAGGGCGTCGAGGTCCCAGCCGCGGTCGCGCGGGAAGGACGAGACCGCGTCGACGCCGTCCGCCACCAGCTGCCACAGGTCCTCGGGCGACCGCACTCCGCCGGGGTAGCGGCAGCCCATCGCCACGATGGCGATCGGCTCGCGCTGGGCGGCCTCGACCTCGGCGAGCCGCCGCCGGGTGTCCTGCAGCTCCGCGGTCGTCCACCTGAGGTAGTCGACGACCTTCTGTTCCTTCACCGCGTCCATCTGGGCAGGTCCTCCGGTCATCGGTCCTCCAGCCCTGCCAGCCCGAGCTCCTGGTCGAGGACGTCGAAGAGTTCGTTGTCGGTCACCGACGCGAGATCGTCGCCGTCCGCGGTGGCCGTTGCCGCCCCCCGCGTCTCGGTGACCCGTAGCAGCAGGGCCTGCAGCCGGGCACCGAGCCGGTCCCGGCCCGCGTCGTCCAGGTCCGTGGCGGCCACGGCTGCTTCGAGACGCTCCAGTTCCGCCTGGACCGGCGCCTGCCGACCCGCACCGCCGTTGTCGAACTGCTCGCCGAGATGGCTCGCGATGGCCGCCGCGCTGGGGTGGTCGAAGACCAGCGTGGTCGGCAGCCGGAGGCCCGTCGCGGCGGACAGCTGGTTGCGCAGGCTGACGGCGGTGAGCGAGTCGAAGCCGAGGTCCTTGAGCGCCTGGCCCGGCACGATGCCGGCGGCCGATTCGTGGCCCAGTACCGTCGCGACGTGCGTGCGCACCAGGTCGAGCAGGACCTGTCCCCGCTTGTTCTCGTCCAGGCCGCTGAGGCGTTCGGCCAGCGCCGCGCTGCCGGCGGATGCCGCCGCCTGCCGGGCGGGGGCGGGGACCAGCCGGTCGAAGAGCGGCGGGAGCGTGCCGTTGCGTGCGTGGCGGCGTAGGGCGGTTCGGTCGGTGGGGGTGAGGAGGAGGTGGGGGTGGGGGGTGTGGAGGGTGGTGTCGAAGAGGGTGAGTGCGGTGGGGGTGGTGAGGGGGGTGAGTCCGGTGGTGTTGAGGCGTTGGTGGTCGGTGTGGGTGAGGGTGTTGGTCATGGTGCTGGTGTCGGTCCAGAGTCCCCAGGCGAGGCTGGTGGCGGGGAGTCCTTGGGTGTGGCGGTGGTGGGCGAGGG
>NZ_JBVIFM010000039.1:34333-48180 GCF_055571335.1 Kitasatospora sp. NPDC030952 | reverse complement strand
CTGCTCCTCGTCCTTGTGGAGCGTGACCGCCCGGTAGGACTCGGGGAGCTTGATCGCCGCGAAGTCCGCCGACGTGGCGTCGGAGCTGAGGATCGCGTCGAGGATTTCCTGCATGGCTGCCTCCGAAGGCGTACCTGTGTGAGGGTCACAGGGCGTCTGGGGGAGCCGGGAGCGGACACCGGCTTCGCTGAGGTGGGTGGTTGGTTGTCAGTCGGTCACCCGGGGGTGGTCCGGGCGGGTCTGCACTGCTGGTCTGGCACAGCTCCCGGGGTGTGGGAACGCCGGACGACGGCGCGCCGAGGTGGGGAGCCGCGGCGCCGCGACTGGTGAGTAACAAGGTAGTGGCACCCTGTGCCACTCGTAAAGACACCGGGTGTCAGGAATTCCGGCGCTCCGGAACGGCGCGTGACGCGCGTGGAGCGGGTATGCGGAGGGCCCGCGCCGATGGTTCGACGCGGGCCCTCTCTCTGCCTCTGACCTGCGGTTATTGGCCCCTCAGTGATCCCGGGCGCTGCTCAGTGCGGCCCGGATGCTGTCCACCACGACATCCAACGGAGCGTCCGTCCGGGCGACTGTGATGAGCACCTCACCTCCAGGGCTGGCACTCAGTGCGCTCTCCGCTACCCCGTCCCCTGGCGCCCCACTGGCACCCGGTGCCACCACCGAACCCCGGCGTCTGGCACCCGGCTCGCTGGCCGCCCAGAAGGTCCGCCGGATCACCTCGAAGGAGTGGTCCAGCTGCGCCTCCACGTCACCGCGGCCACCGGCCCGCAGCCAGCGCCGCAGCACGTGGTTGTGCGCCGCGACGACCGCCGCCGCCGACACCTCGGCCAGCATCGAGTCGTCCTCACCGCCGCGCTGCCAGCCCGACGGGATGGGCTCGCCGGTGTCGAAGCGGCCCAGCAGGTAGCGGGTGAACAGCCGCTCGTACCGGGCCACCACCGCGATCTCCCGCTCGCGCAGCGCCGGGACCTGACGGATCAGCTGGTACCGCGCGACCGACACCCCCGGGGTGGAGGCGTACATCCGCAGCACCTCCTTGATGCCGCGGCACACCACGTCCAGCGGGTGCTCCTCCGGCTCGGCGCTGGCCAGCAGGTCGGCCACCCGGACCAGGGTGTCGTCGTGGTCGGGGAAGATCGCCTCCTCCTTCGACCGGAAGTACCGGAAGAAGGTGCGCCGGGCCACCCCGGCGGCCGCGGCGATCTGGTCGACCGTGGTCTCCTCGTAGCCCTGCGACGCGAACAGCTCCATCGCGGCCGTGGCCAGGTCCTGACGCATCTGCTGGCGCTGCGCCGCCGCCCGGCGGCTGCCCGGCCCGGCCTCCGGGCCGGCGCCCGCGGACGAGCCGGCCGTCCGGTCGGTGCCGCGCGGTCCGGCGGATTGCTGCGGGGTGGCTGACTGAACCCGATCCATGTCCGGAACGCTACACGGCCCGGGTGGCGCGCCCGCGGCCCTTCCCCGGTGCACCGGCGCGACCGGGCCGGTCACGGCCGGTCTGGGCCAGCGCGCGGACACCGCCCCCGGGGTCCAGCCGGTGCGGCCGACCGCACCGGCGCCGTACGGCTCCGTCCCCGCGTCGTACGGCAGCCGGCCGTCCCCGGCCCGTGAAGTGCTCACCGGCGCGCGTGGTCGCGGAAGCCGCGGCCGGTCTTGCGGCCCAGGCAGCCGGCCGCGACGAGGTGCTCCAGCAGCGGGGCCGCGGCCAGGCCCGGCTCGCGGAACTCCTGGTGCAGCACCTGCTCGATGGTCAGCGAGACGTCCAGTCCGACCACGTCCAGCAGCTCGAACGGGCCCATCGGGTAGCCGCAGCCCAGCTTCATCGCGGTGTCGATGTCGTCCACCGTCGCGTAGTGCTCCTGGAGCATCCGCACCGCGTCGTTCAGGTACGGGAACAGCAGCGCGTTGACGATGAAGCCGGCCCGGTCGCCGCATTCCACCGGGTGCTTGCGCACCTTCGCGGTCAGCTCCAGCACCGTCGCGGTGACGTCCGGGGCGGTCAGCACGGTGGAGACCACCTCGACCAGCTTCATCGCCGGGGCCGGGTTGAAGAAGTGCATGCCGATCACGTCCTGCGGCCGCGAGGTGGCGGTCGCGCAGCTGATCACCGGCAGCGAGGAGGTGGTGGTGGCGAGCACCGCGCCCGGGCGGACGATCTTGTCCAGGGTGGCGAACAGCTCCCGCTTGACCGCCAGGTCCTCGGCGACCGCCTCGACCACCAGGTCCACCTCGGCCAGCTCCGCGTACTGGCCGACCGGGGTGACCAGCGCCAGCGCGGCGTCCCGCTGCTCCGCGCTCAGCCGGCCCTTGGCCACCGAGCGCTCCAGCGACTTCGCCAGCTGCGCCTTGGCCCGCTCGGCCTTCTCCTGGCTGCGGGCGGCCAGCAGCACCGGGTGCCCGGCCTTGGCGAACACCTCGGCGATGCCGGTGGCCATCGTCCCGGAGCCGCAGACGCCGACGGTGCGCACCGTGCGCCCGGGCACCTTCGGCCGGGCCGGGCCGGTCGCCGCGTCCACGGCCCGGGAGGAGCCCGGCGCCTCGTAGGTGTAGAAGCCGCGCCCGGACTTGCGGCCCAGCAGCCCGGCCGAGACCAGCTGGCCGAGGATCGGCGCGGGCGCGTGCAGCCGGTCCCGGGACTGCTCGTACATCGCCTCCAGCACGGTGCGGGCGGTGTCGACGCCGATCAGGTCGAGCAGCGCCAGCGGGCCCATCGGCAGGCCGCAGCCGAGCCGCATCGCGGCGTCGATGTCCTCCCGGGAGGCGTACTTGGACTCGTACATCGCGGCGGCCTGGTTCAGGTAGGCGAACAGCAGGCCGTTCACCACGAAGCCGGCCCGGTCGCCGGCCGCCACCGGCTCCTTGCCCAGGTCGCGGGCGAAGGCGGCGGCGTCCTCGGCGGTCTGCGGGGAGGTCAGCACGGTGCGGACCACCTCGACCAGCTTCATGGTGTGCACCGGGTTGAAGAAGTGCAGGCCGAGCACCCGCTCCGGGCGGGCGGTCGCGGCCGCGATCCGGGTCACCGACAGGGCGGTGGTGCCGGTGGCCAGCACGGTGGTCTCCGGGCAGATCCGGTCCAGCTCGGCGAAGACCTCCCGCTTCAGCTCCAGCTGCTCGGGGACCTCCTCGATCACCAGGTCCGCCTCGGCGGCGGCCGCCAGCGCGTGTCCGACCGAGATCCGGGCCAGCAGCGCGGTGCGCTCCTCGGCGGTGAACCGCTCCCGGTCGACCGCGTGGGCGGTCGCCTCCTCGATCCGGGCCAGGGCCCGGGCGGCGGAGTCCTCGGTGGCCTCGATGCCGATCACCCGGCGGCCGCTCCTGGCGACCGCCACCGCGACGCCGGCACCCATCGTGCCGAGGCCGACGACGGCCACGGTGGGGAAGGGACGCTCCATTTGTCCTGACTCCTAGTCATGAAGGGCCCGCGCGTGCTCCGGCGGGCGGGCCGCCGCACCGGTGGGGGACGGGGGCGGCCGCCGCCGGAGGAGGGTCCACGCGCGGGGGCTCGGGGAGTGACGGGTTTCCGGCAGACCAGGGCAGCGGCCGGTCCGCTCCGGCCGAACTGCGGGTGTGCCGTGGTGCTCAGGCGCTCGACGGTGAAGGAAGCGGCTCTGACACGAGGAGAGACCCGGTCCGCCGCGGTTCGCGGCACCGACCGGTGAAGGCGCACCGCGCGGGCGCCGAAGACACGGCGACCGCGACCGCCCGCCGGTGCGGCTCCCGAAGCCCGGCAGTGGTGCGTCCGGCCACTGTAGCGAAGCTACTCACCGGTAGGAAGGGGTCGGAGGTGGAAAACCGTCCAGGCGGGGAGCGGCTGCCGCGGCGCGCGCCCGCCGCCGCCCCGAACGAGTGAACGGGTGGACGAGCGTCCGTTTGTTCCACTCGATAGGGGAGTTACCGGCACCCGGTCCGCGGGGCAGCATGGCGGCATGAGCAGCGCCACCGCCTCCCAGGCCGCCGAACCCGCCGAGCCGCTCGGCCCCGCCGCCCTCGCGGCCGCCGTCGCGCTGCCCCCGCGGGCCGAACGCGCCGAGCGGGCCGAGCGCGCCGCCGACCGGCTGCGCACCGCCGCCGTCGAGGCGGTCGCCGTCACCTGGGTGGACAACGCCGGCATCGCCCGGGTCAAGGCCGTGCCGCTGACCGGCCTGGTGCAGGCGGCCCAGTGGGGCCTCGGCACCGCGCCCTGCTTCGACGTGTTCCTCGCCGACGACGCCATCACCACCAGCCCGCTCATCGGCGGCCCCACCGGGGACCTCCGGCTCTATCCCGACCTCGACCGGATCGTCCCGCTGGCCGCCCAGCCCGGCTGGGCCTGGGCCCCGGGGGACCGCCACACCCAGGCCGGCGGCCCGCACCCCGGCTGCCAGCGGCTGTTCGCCCGCCGGATGGAGGCCGCCGCCGCAGCCCGCGGGCTGAGCCTCAAGGCTGGCATCGAGGTCGAGTGGGTGGTCGCCCTGGCCGGGTCCCCGCACGAACCGCCGCAGTACCCGACGCACGGGCCCGCGTACGGCATGCAGCGGCTCACCGACCTCTCCGACTACCTGCGGGAGGTCCTGCGCGCCCTCGGCGAGCAGGGGCTGGCCGTGCTGCAGATCCACCCCGAGTACTCCCCGGGCCAGTTCGAGGTCTCGGTGGCCGCCGAGGGCCCGGTCGCCGCCGCCGACACCTCCGTCCTGGTCCGGCACACCGTCCGGGCCGTCTCCGCCCGGCACGGCCTGCGGGCCTCCTTCGCCCCCGTGGTCGAGCCCGACGGCGTCGGCAACGGCGGGCACCTGCACCTCAGCCTCTGGCGGGACGGCCGCAACCTCGGGCACGGCGGCTCCGGCCCGCACGGACTGACGGCCGAGGCCGAGGGCTTCCTCGCCGGGGTGCTCCAGGCGCTGCCCGAGCTCCTGGTGCTGGGCTGCTCCAGCCCCACCGGGTACCTGCGGCTGGTGCCCCAGCACTGGGCCGGGGCCTACCAGTGCTGGGGCCTGGAGAACCGGGAGGCCGCGCTGCGGCTGGTCACCGGCTCCACCGGGGAGCGCGCCGCCACCGCCAACGCCGAGGTCAAGTGCTTCGACGCCAGCGCCAATCCGTACCTCGCGGTCGGCGCGGTGATCGCGGCCGGCCTCGCCGGGCTGGAGCAACGCCGCGCGCTGCCGCCGGAGTTCACCGGGGATCCGGCCGCCGCCGAGCCCGGTACGGTGCCCCGGCTGCCGCAGGGCCCGGCCGAGGCGATCGCCGCGTACGAGCGCTCGGCGGTGCTGCGCGAGGCGCTCGGCGAGCCGCTCCACCAGGCCGTGCTGGCGGTGCGCCGGGCCGAGGCCGAGCAGTTCGCGGCGCTCGGCCCCGAGGAGGCGGTCACGGCGACGCGCTGGCGGTACTGAGTGGATGCCCCGGTGCCCGCGCTGGTCGACCACCACTGCCACAGCGTGGTGGCGGCCGAGCTCGCCGACGACGCCCTCGCCGGGCTGCTCACCGAGTCCGACCGCCCGCCCGCACCCGGCTGTTCCCCCTTCGACAGCGCGATCGGCCTGGCCGTACGGCGCTGGTGCCCGCCGGCCCTCGGCCTGCCCGCGCACACCCCGGCCGCCGACTACCTGGCCCGGCGGCGCGAGGTGGGCGCCGCCGAGGCCACCCGCCGGCTGCTCGCGGCCGCCGGGCTGGACACCTGCCTGGTGGACACCGGGCTGACCGCCGCCGCGGGCCGCGACCTGCTGCCGCTCGCCGAACTCGCCGGGGCCGCCGGGGCGGTGGTGCGCGAGGTGGTCCGGCTGGAGTCGGTGGCCGAAACGGTGGCCTGCGGCGCCGAGGAGTGGCCCCGGGCCGTCGCCGAGGCGTTGGCGGCGGCCGCCGGGGGCGCCGTCGCGGTCAAGTCGGTGCTCGCCTACCGGCACGGTCTGGCCGCCCCGGCCGAACGGCCCGCGGCGGCGGCCGTGGTGGCCGCCGCCGGAGCCCGGCTGCGCGCCGGGCGCGGTCGGCTGACCGATCCGGTGCTGCTGCACCACCTGCTCTGGACGGCCGTGGACGTCTGCGCCGAGCTGGGCCTGCCGCTCCAACTCCACACCGGCTTCGGCGATCCCGACCTCACCCTGCACCGCGCCGACCCGTCCCTGCTGACGGACTTCGTCCGGGCCGCCGAGCCGAGCGGCGTCCCGCTGGTGCTGCTGCACGGCTATCCGTACCACCGGCAGGCCGCCTGGCTGGCCCAGGCCTTCCCCACCGTGTACACCGACCTCGGGCTGACGGCGTCCTACACCGGGCCGCGGGTGGCGGCGGTGCTCGGCGAGATGCTGGAACTGGCGCCGTTCGGAAAACTGCTGTTCTCCACGGACGCCTACGGACTTCCCGAACTGTTCCTGGTGGGCGCCGCACAGTTCCGGCACGGACTGGGTACGCTGCTCGCCGACTGGCAGGCGGACGGCGCCTGTTCGGGCCCGGACGCCCGGCGGCTGGCGCAGCTGGTCGCCGCCGACAACGCGCGCCGGCTGTACGGGCTGCGGTAACCGCCGGGCCGGTTTTTCGCGTACATGCCCACGATCGACGGCTCGTCGGCGAACCATCACTTTTTAACAATCTCCAGCTCTGTTGCGGCTGTTGACCAGCGGAGCATTAACCTCCGTTGTTGGTCTAGATGTGACGATTAGATGACTACCTCTTGCGCATATCAGCGAATATTCATTAACGTCCCGACCATCCCAGCGCACCTGCCCCACGCAGTTGCCGGATGACGACTCGGGAGGGCCAACCCCTATGAGAGTTCCTCGGATCAGCCGGACCCGGTACGCGGCAGTGGGCGTCGTGCTCGCCACCGCCGGAGCCCTCGCACTCCCGGCCGGCAGCGCCGTCGCGGCCCCCAGTGGTGACCCGACGACCGGTCCGCTGATGAGCTACGTCGTCAACACCAAGGCCAACCACGGCCAGGTGCAGAAGGTGGAGAAGGCCATCGCCGGCCTCGGCGGCACCGTCGTCCAGTCCTACGAGCAGGTCGGCGTCGTGGTCGCCCGCTCGAACGACACCAAGTTCGCCGACAAGCTGCGGCTGGCCAAGGGCGTCGACTCGGTCGGCGCCAGCCGCACCAAGGGCATCCTCGCCGCCGACCAGGGCACCGCGGAGGCCGCCGCCGAGCCGGCCGGCGCCGCCGCCGCCGGCCAGGAGCCGTACGAGCCCAACCAGTGGGACATGCGCCAGATCGGCGTCGACAAGGCCCACAAGCTCTCGCTCGGCAGCCGCAACGTCACGGTCGGCGTGCTGGACTCCGGCATCGACGCCACCCACGAGGACCTGGCCGCCAACGTGGACGCCTCGCAGTCGGTGTCCTGCATCGACGGCAAGACCAACACCGACTGGAAGGCCTGGCAGCCGACCAACAGCGACCACGGCACCCACGTCGCCGGCACCATCGCCGCCGCCAAGAACGGCAAGGGCATCATCGGCATCGCCCCGAACGTGAAGCTGGCCGCGGTCAAGGTCGTCGACGACGGCGGCTTCATCTACCCGGAGAACGCGGTCTGCGGCTTCGTCTGGGCCGGCGAGCACGGCTTCAAGGTGACGAACAACAGCTACTACGTCGACCCGTGGATGTTCAACTGCCCGAACGACAAGGACCAGGCCGCGGTCTCCGAGGCCATCCGCAAGGCCGTCGCCTTCTCGCAGCGCAAGGGCGTCCTCAACATCGCCGCCGCGGGCAACGAGAACATCGACCTGGCGCACAAGACCACCGACGTCTCCAGCCCGGACGACACCACCCCCGGCACCCGCCCGGTCACCAACGACTGCCTGTCGCTGCCGACCGAGCTGCCCGGCGTGGTCGCGGTCTCCGCGGTCGGCGTCAACGGCGACAAGTCGTACTACTCCAGCTACGGCAAGGGCGTCGTCACCGTCGCCGCGCCGGGCGGTGACGCCCGCTACCAGATCCCGGACACCCCGGACAAGAACGGTCGCATCCTGTCGACCATCCGCGGCGGCAAGTACGGGTACATGCAGGGCACTTCGATGGCCACCCCGCACGTCACCGGCGTGGTCGCGCTGCTCGCCGGCACCTTCCCGTGGGCCAGCCCGGACGAGCTCACCGAGCTGCTGACCAACCAGGCCGAGTCCCACGCCTGCCCGACCGGCGAGTACAACCCGGGCGGCACCGGCCAGTTCAAGGCCACCTGCGAGGGCGGCGCCGACGACAACGGCTTCTACGGCGCGGGCATCATCAACGCCGAGAAGGCGGTCCAGTGGTGGCGCTGACGCGCTGCTGACCACTGAGCGCTGAGCATCGGACGACGAGCTGGGGAGCGGGGCCACGGGCCCCGCTCCCCAGCGGCGTTCGGGCGCCCGGCACGATCCGCCGGACCGGCCCTAACTCTCGAAGTGGTGCTCCCAGACCGTCTCCACCGACGGCTTGCCGTGCAGGTCCGGCACCTCCTGCAGCCAGGCCGGCCGACCGGCCCGGGTGCGGGCCGCCCGCCGCAGCTCCGCCTCGCGCAGCTGCTCGGGGGTGGCGAAGCCCTCCGGCAGCCACTCCGCGGAGAGCACCGCCCGGGCGGCCAGGTGGGTGACGTAGGCGTGCCGGACGGCGTCCACCGAGTCGAAGCCGGGCTCGTCGGCCAGCCACTCGTCCGGGACCAGCGCCAGCACCTGCTCCAGCAGTTCGACCGTGACCAGCGGCCCGAGGTCCTCGTCGGCCAGCCGGACGTCCGGGGCGCAGCCGCCCAGCGCGTGGGCGCTGAGGTCGTACCGCTTGCCGACGGACGCCCCGGCGGTGGCCCAGCGGTGGTGGAAGATCAGCGCGGCGCCGTTGTCGATCAGCCAGAGCCGCCGGTGCCAGACCACCAGGTTGGGGTTGTGGACGGTGCGGTCGACGTTGCCGGTGAGGGCGTCCAGCCAGACCACCCGCCCGGCCTCGGCGGAGTCCACCGGGATCATCCCGGGCCGGTAGTCCGCGGCCCCGGGCAGCAGGTCCATCCCGAGGTTGAGGCCGGCGCTGGCCTTGAGCATGTCCTGGATCTCGGTGTCCGGTTCGTCCGCGGCCACCGCCGGATCGAAGTCCACCAGCCGCAGCTCCGGCACCCGCAGCCCGAGCCGCCGGGCCAGCTCGCCGACGATCACCTCGGCCACCAGCGCCTTGCGCCCCTGGGCGGCGCCGGTGAACTTCACCACGTACGTCCCCAGGTCGTCGGTCTCCACGACGCCCGGCACCGAGCCCCCGGCCCGCAGCGGGTCCACGTAGCGCAGCGCAGTCACCAGATCGAGCACAACCGTCACCCTATCCCTTGGGCCCGTCGGCGGACTCCCGCCCTCCGGGCGGACGACGGGAGCCTGCCGACGGGTCGGGCCCAGGGCGTCGCGGGCGCGGCCCTGTGATTGGCTTGCCGGTGCGAACGGTACGGCGAAGCGGTACCCACCAGACGAGGAGAGCACGGCATGGGACAGGTGCAGGCCACCACCGAGCGGGTCTACGACGCGGCCCCCGAGCGGGTGTACGAGGCGCTGGCCGACTACCAGGTGACCCGCCCGAAGCTGCTGCCCGCGCAGTACAGCGAGTACGAGGTCCGGGTCGGCGGCACCGGCGCCGGCACCCAGGTGCACTGGAAGCTGCAGGCCACCGAGAAGCGGGTGCGCGACTGCCTGTTCACCGTCTCGGCGCCCTCGCCGGACCAGCTGGTGGAGAAGGACGCCAACTCCAGCATGGTGATCACCTGGACCGTCGCGGCCGCCGGCGAGGGCCGCGCCAGGGTCACCGTCACCGCCACCTGGCAGGGCGCGACCGGCATCGGCGGCTTCTTCGAGCGCACCTTCGCCCCCAAGGGCCTGAACCGGATCCACGACCAGGTGCTGGCCAACCTGGCCGACGAGGTCCGCTGACCCGGATCCCGTCCCGGATCCCGGTCCCGATCCGCTGATCCGGATCGGTCGACCGAATCGTCCGGACTTTCGAGCGGCTCGTCCGCCCGTACGAGCCGAAAGCCGTACGGGTGGACGGCCCGCCACCTGCGGGTGACGAGGGCCGCCCGGCGCGGGGGAGCCATCCTAGGCTCGCCGCCGTGCATATGACGATCCTTCACATTTCGCAGCCGGTGGACGGCGGAGTCGCCCGCGTCGTCGTCGATCTGGTCCGGGGGCAGCGCGAGGCCGGGCACCGGGTGCTGGTCGCCTGCCCGCGCGGCGGCCGGCTGGCCGAGGAGGCCGCCGCGGTGGGCGCGCTGGTCCAGGACTGGCCCGCCGACCGCTCGCCCGGCCCGGCCACCGCCGCCGAGGCCTGGCGGCTGCGCCGGATCGTCCGGGCGGCCGGACCGGACGTGGTCCACCTGCACAGCGCCAAGGCCGGGCTGGCCGGCCGGCTGGCCGTGCGCGGCGCGGTGCCGACCGTCTTCCAGCCGCACGCCTGGTCCTTCGCCGCCGTGGACGGTGCGATGGCCGCCGCCACCCTGCGCTGGGAGCGCTTCGCGAGCCGCTGGGCGCACCGGCTGCTGTGCGTCAGCGTCCAGGAGCGGGCGGACGGCGTGGCCGCCGGGGTGCACGCGGACTGGGCGGTGGTGCCCAACGGCGTGGACGTGCGCCACTACGCGCCCGCCGACCGCCGGGCCGCCCGGATCGCCCTGGGGCTGGACCTGGACGCCCCGCTCGCGGTCTGCGTCGGGCGGCTGTGCCGGCAGAAGGGCCAGGACGTGCTGCTGGCCGCCTGGCCGGAGGTGCTGCGCCGGGTGCCGCGGGCCCGGCTGGCGCTGGTCGGCGGCGGGTCGGAGGAGCAGCGGCTGGCGGAGGCCGTCCGGGAGTCGGCCGAGCCCTGCCGGATCCGGCTGGTCGGGGACGTGCCGGATCCGCGCCCGTGGCTGGCGGCGGCCGACCTGGTGGTGCTGCCCTCGCGCTGGGAGGGCATGGCGCTGGCCCCGCTGGAGGCGATGGCGGCGGCCCGTCCGGTGCTGCTGACCGACGTGCCGGGGGCCCGGGAGTGCCTGCCGCAGTCGGAGCGCGCGCGGTCGGTGGTGCCGCCCGAGGACGCGGAGGCGCTCGCCACCCGGATGGCGGAAGGGTTGTCCGATCCGATCGAGTGCGAGCGGCGCGGTGCCCGGCTGCGTGACCACGTGGTCGCCCGGCATGACGTTCGCACCGTGGTCGAACAGGTGGACGCCCTGTACCGCCATCTGCTGGGGGCCGGACCGGCGGCCGGGCGGCGCCGGGCCCGTGTCCCAGAGCGGATCTGATCGTTTCACATGCCGTGAATCCCCGCCGTTCCGGCGCTGGCGCATTCGCACCCTCAACCGGATAAGGACGAGGCGTCAAATCCGAAATACCTATTAATGGGCGGCTGGAATGAAACGGCAAGTCAACTTCCAGCCCACATGGTCAGGTTCGGTATTGTCGGATTTTGCCTGCTTCGCTTCGATTTCATCCCGGAAATTCGCGTCCGGGCTCTTCGCGGCCGCTTCCACGGTGACCAGCGGTACCGCGATCAGCCCCCTCGCAGGAGAACCGAAAGCCGCCAGCGATAGCAGGTGCTGTCAGGACCGCGCCCAACGGGCCGGGACGGCCGCCCCCTGCCTATCGGTGCCGGGGCACGCCACCCCGGGCACACAGCAGGGGAGTTCGTGCGCTGATGACCATTGACCACGACAGTGTGCCGCGATCCGGCGGGCCCCTGTCCGGACCGCGTCTGCCCGGCGCCGGGGTGCTCGACCGGCCGACCGGGGCGACGTACAGCCGGGCGGTGCCGTCGTCCCGGCGGCACCGCCGGGCTCCCCGGTCCCGGCTCGCCCTGCCGCTCGCGCTGGTCCAGGTCGACGCGATCGCGCTCTGCACCGCCGCCGGCGTCGCCAACCGGGCGATCGACCCCAGCGTGCCGCTCGCCCCACTGCTCGGCGTCGCCGCCGTCCTGCCCCTGCTCCTGCTGCTCTACCTGGCCGGCGGGCTCTACCGCACCAGGCTCACCCTGTCCGTCCTGGACGAACTGCCCGCCCTGGCCGTCCGGGCCGTGGTCGCCACCGCCTTCGCCGTCACCCTGGCCGGCTGCCTGGACGGCCGCTGGCCCGACTGCGGCCCGGCCACCCCGGCCCGGCTCACCGTCCTGCTCGGCGCCCAACTGCTGATCGCCACCGTCGGCCGGGCCGTCCTCTACCACCTGGTCCGGCGGATCCGCCGGGGCCGCCCCAGCCCCGTCCTGGTGCTCGGCGCCGGCCGGCTCGGCCGCAAGGTCGCCGCCGCGCTCAGCGAGCACGGCGAGTACGGGATGCGCCCGGTGGGCTTCCTGGACGCCGACCCGCCGCTGCTCGCCGAGGACACCGATCTGCCCGTCCTGGGCGGCCGCGAGGTCCTGGAGCGCGAGGTCCGCCGACTCCGGATCCACCACGTGATCGCCACCGCCGGCGCGGCCGACGAGGCCGAGACCGCCGCCGCCCTGCGGGACGCCGTCCGGCTCGGCTGCCAGGTCTGGCTGGTGCCCGCCCTGCGCGAGTACGGCTCGCTGCCCACCGCGCCGATCGCCGGTGGGGACCACCTGTGGGGCTTCCCCTGCCTGCGGCTCGGCAGCCCGGCCATGCGCCGCCCCGGCTGGGCCGCCAAGCGCGCGCTGGACGTCACCGCCGCCGCCCTCGGGCTGCTGCTGCTCGCCCCCGTCCTGGTGCTGTGCGCCCTGGCCGTCCGCTTCGACACCGGCCCCGGCGTGCTCTTCCGCCAGCAGCGCACCGGCCTGGACGGACGGGTCTTCACCGTGCTGAAGTTCCGCACCCTGCGCCCCAGCAACGAGCACGAGTCGGCGACCCGCTGGAACATCTCCCAGGACCACCGGATGGGCGCCGTCGGCCGCCTGCTGCGCAAGAGTTCGCTGGACGAGCTGCCGCAGCTGTGGAACGTCCTGCGCGGCGACATGAGCCTGGTCGGCCCGCGCCCCGAACGCCCGTACTTCGTCATGCGGTTCAGCCAGGCCTACCCCGAGTACGCCGACCGCCACCGGGTCCCGGTCGGCCTCACCGGCCTCGCCCAGGTCAACGGCCTGCGCGGGGACACCTCGATCGAGGAGCGGGCCCGCTTCGACAACCGCTACATCGAGAGCTGGAGCCTCTGGCAGGACGTCAAGATCCTGTGCCGCACCGCGGCCCTGATGCTCCACCCGGACGGGAGCTGACCCGGCGTGGCACTGACCCTCACGGCCCTTCCGCGGCCGGTATTACGGCGGGCCCTGCCCGCCCTCGCGGACCGGCCCAGCGTGCTGGCCGCGGCCACCGTGCTGCTGGTCTGCGTGCCCACGGGGGAGAAGGACGTCACTGCGGCCGTCCACGTCACCGCCGCCGACGTCGCCTCGCTCGCGCTGGTCGCCCTCACCGCGCTCAACCTGCTGCGCGGACGGCTGCCCGCGATCACCCGCACCACCTGCGCGCTGTTCGGCGGCATCGTGGTCGCCGCCGCCGTCGCGACGGCCGGCTCCATCGACCCGGCCACCAGCATCACCGGCTTCGTCCGGCTCACCCAGGTGTTCGTCCTGGTCCCGGCCGCCGTGCTCTGCTCGCTGCGCGACCGCACCGACCAGCGGCTCGTCCTCGGCTCCTTCGTGCTCGCCGCGCTGATCCAGGGCGTGGTCGGCGCGAACCAGTACCTCACCCGCACCGGCGCCTCGTACACCGGCCAGCCGATCCGGGCCGTCGGCACCTTCGGCGCGCTGGACATCATGGCGATGTCCACCGTGGTCAGCTACGGGCTGCTCGCCGCCCTAGCCCTGGCCCTCGGCGAACGCGGTCCCGGGGGCTGGGGGGGGGGGGGGGGGGGGGGGGGGGGGGGGGGGGGGTAGGGGGGGAGGGGGGGGGGGGGGGGGAGGTGGGGCCGGTGGCACAGCTAAGAGCAGGAACTGCGGGTAGGCTGGAGCCGGAACTGGCGGCGGGAGCACA
>NZ_JBVIFM010000039.1:0-34323 GCF_055571335.1 Kitasatospora sp. NPDC030952 | reverse complement strand
CTTCTTGTCATGGGGGCGTTGCTTGCTTGGGTTTGGTTCCCCCCTTCCCCCCCCCCCCCCCCCCCCCCCCCCGGCCCCCGGCGGCAGCGTCCGCCTCCGCCGGGCGATGTTCGCCGCCGCCGCCTTCCTCGCCTTCCCGCTCGCCGTTTCCTTCAGCCGCGGCAGCTGGATCGCCACCGGCGTCGCCGCCACCGTGCTGCTGCTGCGCGCCGACGCCCGGCTGCTGGTCCGCAGCGCCGTCCTGAGCCTGGCCGCCGCGGTCGTCCTGGTCGGCGGCCTCGGCCTGGGCACCTCCGGCGTCACCGAGCGGCTCAGCTCGATCGGCTCGGTCTCCGCCGCGCCCGACCAGTCCGTCTCCGACCGCTACGACCTGTGGTCCACCGCCGGGCGGATCTGGCAGGACCACCCCGTCCACGGCGCCGGACCGAAGGCCTTCCCCAAGCTGCGCGACAGCCACGCCCCGCTGCGGCTGTCCTCCGGCAGCGACGCCGCCGACTCCACCATCGGCTTCCAGCGCGAACCGCTGCTCTCCCCGCACAACATGTACTTCCTGGTGCTCAGCGAGCAGGGCCTGATCGGCATCACCGCCTACGCCGCGCTCTTCCTCGGCCTGCTGCTCGGCTGCCTGCGCAACCGCCGCGGCACCACCCTGGCCGCCCTCGCCCTGCTCACCTGGGTGCTGGTGGACTTCCTGTACGCCGACATCGGCGGCACCACCACCGTGCTGACCTCCGTCGTCCTGGGTCTGGCCGCCCGGGCCGCCGCCCAGGGGGCGGCCCGTCCCGAGCCGACCGGGCCCGCCGGTGCCGCCGCCGACGGGCGGGCGATGGCCCTGTGACCACCGACCGGCCCGCCGCCCTCGCCTCGCCCCTCCCGGCCCCGCGCAGCGCCCCCCTCCAGGCCCCCGCCCCCGGACCGGATCCGGCGCCCCGGCGCGGCTTCCTCGCCAAGGCCTTCGGCATCACCGCCGTGCTCAGCGCGGCCGGCTCCGGCCTCGGCCTGCTGCGCGACCTCCTGCTGGCCCGCTACTTCGGCGCCAGCCAGGGCACCGACGCGTTCCTGGTCGCCTGGACCGTCCCGGAGACGGCCGCACCGCTGCTGATCGAGGACGCCATGTCCTTCCTCATGGTGCCCGCCTTCGCCCTCGCCCTGGTGCTGCGCGAGGAGGACCCGGACGCCCCCGACCCGGTCCGCCACCTGGTCCGCGCCACCCTGCCCTGGCTGCTGCTCGCCCTCAGCGGGCTCGCCCTGGCCGCCGCCCTGGGCGCGCCCCAGCTCGTCGAGGTGCTCGCCCCCGGGCTGCCCGACCCGGGCCTGGCCGTGGCCTGCACCCGGATCACCGCGGTCACCGTGCTGCCCTTCGGGGTGGCCGGCTACCTGGCCGCCGCCCTGCGCGCCCACCACAGCTTCACCGCCCCGGCCGGCATCTACGTCGCCTACAACCTGGGCATCCTGGCCCTGCTGTTCGGCTTCCACGGCCTCCTCGGCGTCCGCTCCGCCGCCCTGGGCGTGGCGCTCGGCAGTCTGCTGATGGCCGGTCTGCTGGTCGGCCCGTTCCTGCGGTACCTGCGGTCCGGCCAGGCCGCCACCGGCCGCAGCCGGCGCAGCCGCAACACGCTGGTGCTGATGCCGCTGGCGCTGCTGCCGGTGGCGGCCTTCACCCTGACCCGGCAGTCCCAGGTGTTCGTCGAGCGCTACCTCGGCTCGGCGCTGCCGCCCGGCACCATCTCGCACCTCAACTACGCCGCCAAGGTCTCCCAACTCGCCATGACGGCGGGCATCCTGATCTGCACCGTCACCTTCCCGCTGGTGGCCCGGGCGCTCGCGGCCGGGGACCTCACCGCCGCCCGCGACCGGGTCGAGAAGGACCTCGGCCAGGCCGCGGCGGTCGTCCTGCTCGGTACCGCCTTCCTGATGGCCTGCGCGCCCTCGACGGTCTCGCTGCTGTTCCAGCGCGGCGCCTTCGGCCCCGGCGACACCGCCGCCACCGCCGCCGTCATCCGGGTGTACAGCTTCGGCCTGCCCGCCCAGGCGCTGATCGGCGTGATGATCCGCCCGTACTTCTCGCTGCGGCCGGTGGTCCGCCGGGCCGACGACCCGCGCACCGAGGACGGCGGGCGCCGGCTGCTGGACTGGTACCCGGTCGCCGCGATGCTGCTCGGCCTCGGGGTGACCGTCACCGTCGGACTGCTCGCCACACCGCGCTTCGGCGCCCTCGGCCTGGCCGCCGGCAACGCGACCGGGATCACCACCGCCGCCGCACTGCTGCTGCGCGGCCTGGTGCTGCGCGGCATCCCGTTGCGGCTGCGCCGGGTGCTCGGCGGCCACGGCCGGCTGGTCGGCGCCGCCGCCGGGGCCACCGTGCTGGGCGCCGCCGCCGCCGGCCTGGCCGCCGATCCGCTGCTCTCGACCCTCTCCGGGGGCCTCACCGTGGCGCTGGTCTTCGCCGCCCTGGGCACCGGGCTCGGTGCCCATGAGGTGCGCGGCCCGGTCCTCGCCGCGGCCCGGGCCGTGGGACTCACCGGGCGTCCGCGCCCGTCAACCGTCGCCGATGAAGGGAAGTTTCCCCATGGACAGTGAACGGGGAATCGTCCGTTCAGCCCAGGCGGGGGTCACCAACGCCCCGCCCCACCGGGCACGACTGCCCAGGAGCCGCCGCCCGACCGGCGAACCCGCGCTGCCCGGCTCCTCCTCGCCGTGGATCCTGATGTACCACTCGGTGGCGGTGGAGAAGGAGGACCCGTACCAACTCACCGTCAGCCCCGAGCGGTTCGCCGAACAGATCGCCTGGCTGCACCGGCGCGGCCGGCGCGGCGTCTCCGTCCGCGAGCTGATGCGGGCCCGCGCCCAGGGGCGGGACGACAAGCTGGTCGGCCTCACCTTCGACGACGGCTACGCGGACTTCGCCCGGTACGCCGTACCGATTCTGCAGGCGTACGGCTTCACCGCCACCGCCTACGTGGTCGCCGACCTCCTCGGCCAGGACAACGGCTGGGACACCGAGGGTCCGCGCAAGAAGCTGCTCACCGTCGAGGAGGTCACCGAACTCGCCGCGGCCGGTTGGGAGATCGGCTCGCACGGCCTCGGCCACCAGGCGCTGCCCGGCCTGCCCGCCGAGGCCCTCGCGGTGCAGACCCGGGAGAGTCGGCGCCTGCTGGAGGAGGTCGTCGGCGGCCCGGTCACCGGTTTCTGCTACCCGTACGGCGCCGTCGACCTGCCCGCCACCGCCGCCGTGCGCGACGCCGGGTACGACTACGCCTGCGCCATCGCCCACTCCCCGCTCACCGGCCGCTACGCCCTGCCCCGCTGCTACGTCGGCGACCGGGACGGCGCCTGGCGGCTGCGCGCCAAGAAGGGCCGGCACCGGTTGCGGGACGCCGTCACCGAGCTGCAGCGCAGCCGCAGGGAGCGTCGGCCGTGAAGGTGCTGCACATCGTCACCGGGCTCGCCTCCGGCGGGGCCGAGCGCCAACTCCACCTGCTGCTGCGCCACTTGCCGCCGCACCAGCGCTGCGAGGTGCTCGCGCTGACCAACCCCGGCACGGTCGCCGACGCGCTGCGCGCCGACGGCGTGACCGTCCACCACCTCGGCATGCGCGGCAACCGGGACCTCGGGGCGCTGCCCCGGCTGGTCCGGCTGGTCCGGGCCGGCCGCTACGACCTGGTGCACACCCACCTCTACCGGGCGCAGCTGTACGGCCGGCTGGCCGCGCGGCTCGCCGGGGTGCGGGCGGTGGTCTCCACCGAGCACTCGCTGCACGCCGGGGTGATCGAGGGCCGGCCGGTCACCCGGGGCGTCAAGGGCCTCTACCTGGCGGCCGAACGGCTTGGCAGCACCACCGTCGCGGTCTCCCGACAGGTCTCCCAGACCCTGCGGTCCTGGGGGGTCCCGCCGGCCCGGATCGAGCTGATTCCCAACGGCATCGACACCGCCGGCTACCGCCGCCCGCCCGCCGAGCGGGCCGCCGCCCGCCGCCGGATCCGGGCCGAACTCGGCCTGCCGGAGGGCAGTTGGGTGGTCGGCGGGGTCGGCCGGCTGGTCCCCGGCAAGCACTTCGAGGTGCTGCTGGAGGCGCTCGTCGACCTCGACCGGGGGACCAGGCTGATGCTGGTCGGTGAGGGCCCCGAGCGGGCCGGACTGGAGCGCCGGGCGGCCGAACTCGGCCTCCGGGAACGGCTGGTGCTCACCGGCGAGCGCGACGACGTCCCCGACCTGCTGGCCGCCATGGACGTGCTGGCCGCGCCGTCCACCGCGGAGACCTTCGGCCTCGGCGTGCTGGAGGGCCTCGCGGCCGGGCTGCCGGTGCGGCACAGCGCCTGCCCGGCGCTGGACGAACTGCCGCCCAGCGCCGCCCCGCAGGCCCGCCGGATCCCCTCCGAGCCCGCCGCGTACGCCGCCGCGCTGCGCGACCTGCGACAGCTGAGCGGCCACACCGCCGACCCGCTGCCGCACCCCCCGGCCGTCGGCCACTACGACATCGCCCGGGTCGCCGCCGACCTGGGCGCCCTATACGACCGGCTGGCCCGCGTCTGACCGCCCGCCGCCGGAACCGCCGTACCAGACCCAAGGAGCCACACCCATGACCACACCGCGCCGAAGCGCCCGCCACCTGGTCCGCCGCTGGTGGCCGGTGGCGCTCGCGGTGCCGCTGGGCGCCGCGGCCGGCGCCGGGTACGCCGTCGTCTCGCACCCCTCGTACTCCGCCAGCGCCTACGTCCTCGTGGTGCCGCAGAACCCGGGGGAGGCGTCGACCGCGACCAACTTCGCCCAGGCGTACGGGCGGCTCGCGGGCCAGCCGCAGGTGCTCGCGGTCGCGGCCGCCGAGACCGGCCGCACCCGCTCCGAGCTGGAGGCCCAGGTGGCCGGGACGACCTCCCCGGACGCCCCGATGATCGAGATCACCGGGACCGGCCGGCGCGCCCAGGAGGCCGCCCAGACCGCCGACGCGGTGGCCCGCTCGCTGGTCGCCTTCGCCAACACCAGCAGCAAGGACACCAACGTCCGGCTGGTGACGCTGGCCCCGGCCGCCGAGCCGGACAAGCCGACCACGCCCTCCGCCAAGCTGGACGTCGCGGTCGGTGCCGCGGCCGGGCTGCTGCTCGGGTCGCTGGTGCTGATGACCCGCCGGCGCGGCGGCGCGGAGACCGCGGCGCCCGAACCGAGCGGGCCGAGCGGGGCCGAGGCCGCCGTGGAGACCGCGGCGGCCGTGGCGAGCGCGGCCCCGGCCGCGCCCCGCCCGCGCAGCGAGGAGCCGGGCAGCAAGGCCCGGCCGAAGAGCGAGCCGAAGGCCGGCGCGAAGGCCGAGCCGAAGACAGACGCGAAGACCGAGCCGAAGGCCGAGCCGAAGAGCGACGCGAAGGCCGAGCCGAAGAGCGACGCGAAGGCCGCCGCGAAGGCCGGGACCGGAGCCGAGCCCAAGCCCCCGGCCAAGGAGAAGAGCGCCGCCGGGAGCGGACGATGAGCACCGAGGCCCGCGCCGCCGGCCTCCCGGCCCAGTCGGCCGCGCCCGTCTGGACCACCGAGCTGCGGCGCGAGGACGACGCCCTGGACACCGTCGCCGAGGAGTGGGACGAGCTGGCCGCCCGGTGCCGCACCGCCACCTTCTTCCAGGCCGCCGCCTGGCAGCGCTCCTGGTGGCGCCACTACGGCCGCCCGGGCGCGCTGGTGCTGGTGCTGGTCCGCCGGGACGGCCGGCTGGTCGGCGCCGGCGCGTTCATGCGGCGCGGCGGCCCGTTCGGCGGCCTCACCGGCCTCGGGGCCGGGCTGGTCGACTACGGCGACGTCCTGCTGGACGACGACTGCGCCGACCGGGCCGCCGCCGAGTTCGCCGCCGCCCTCCCGCTGACCCGCCCCTGGCACTGGCTGGAGCTGCGCGAGGTGCATCCCGAGGCGGCGGTCCAGCGGGTGTACGAGCACTGGCGCGGAGCCCGCCGCCGCTACCAGGACTCGCTCTGCCAGTACCTCCCGGCCGTCTCGATGGAGCGGCTGCTCAAGCGGGTGCCCGGCAAGACCGCCCAGCGCAGCCGGGTGAAGCTGCGCAAGATCGCCGAGGCCGGGGTGCGGGTCCGCAGCACGCCGGTGGACGAGGTGCCGGCCGCGCTGGAGGGGCTGCTGCGGCTGCACTTCCTGCAGTGGCAGGAGCGCGGGGTCACCGCCGAGCACCGCACCGAGCGCTTCGCCCGGCACCTGACCGAGTCCACCACCGGCCTGGTCGCCACCGGCCGGGCGGCCGTCCACCAGTTCCACCTGGACGGCGAGCTGGTCGCGGTCAACCTGCTGCTGCTCTGCCCCTCCTTCGGCGGGCTGTACCTGTACGGCGCGCACCCGGTGCTGCGCGAACGGCTGGACATCGCCGGGCTGCTGTTCAGCGCCGCCCTGGACGAGACGGTCGGCGCGGGCATCCCGGTGCTCGGCCTGCTGCGCGGCCAGGAACCGTACAAGCAGCGCTGGCGGCCGGACCGGCTGCCCAACCAGCGTCTGCTGCTGGGCCCCGCGGGTGCGGCCCCGGCGGCCGCCGCCCGGGCCGGTGCGGTGCTCGCCCGGCAGGCGGCTGCGCACCAGCTGCGCACCCGCTTCCCCCGGCTCAAGGAGGCCCTGCTGGCCCGCCGCCGGGCCTGACGCCCGGTCGTGGCCGAGCGGTCAGCGCCGCGAGGGGGTGGCGGTCGCGGACGGAGCGGGCGACGTACCGGCCGAGGGGCTCGCCGTCGCGCCGGGCGGGGTCGGTACGGCGGGGACGCTCGGCACCACCGGTACCACCGGCACGATCGGGGTCGGGGGCACCGTCGGCACCGCCGTCGGCGCCCCCACCGAACCGGCCATCAGCTGCTTGAACGCCGCCGCCGAGCGCGGATTGCTCCGGCACTGGAAGAAGCCGTGCGGGCAGTAGTCGGTGACGGTCTGGTAGGCGGTGTCGTGGGTGCGCATCCAGTCGACCATCCGCCGGACGAACTCGGGATTGTCGCCGTTGCGGAACAGCCCCCACTCCGGGTACGAGACCGGCTTGCCGCGCTTGGCCGCGAACTCCACCTGGTCCTGGAGGCCGTACGGCTCGCGCACGTAGTCGTCGAAGGTGCTCCCGGCCGGCTGGTCGTAGCTGTCCATGCCGATGATGTCGACCACGTCGTCGCCGGGGTAGCACTTGGTCCACGGGATGGCGTCCAGGCCCCGGTTGGGGGTGAAGTCGAAGCGGAACCGCTGCCCGGGCACCGAGCGCATCACCCCGACGATCCGCCGCCAGTACGCCTTCCACGCCGTCGGATCGGGCTTGCAGCGGTGGGTGTAGGTGACGCCGTTCATCTCCCAGCCGAGGGTGATCACGGTGTCCGCGCCGCCGAGCGCCACCAGCCGGCGGGCGAGCCGGAGGAAGTGGCTGTCGAAGTCCCCCCGCGCGCCCTGGCCGAGCAGCCTGGCGACCTCGCCGTCCGGCACGTTCGCCTCGTTGGGCACCAGCATCGGCACCCCGAGCACCAGCAGCCGGGACGGGTCGGCCAGCCGCCACTGCGACCACAGGCCGAGCACCACCGGCTCGCCCTCGATGTCCGCCCAGCCGTTGCCGGCCAGGTAGGTGTGGCCGACCTGCATGTTGGCGTCGCCCAGCCACTGGGCGTACTTGCCGATCTGCGGGATGTAGTCGTCCCAGGAGCCGACGAAGGCGCCGAACGGGGGCTCGTGCGCGGGCCGCTGGACGGGCGGGCGGGGGGCCGCGCCGCGCGGCTCGAAGGCGTCCGAGGAGAGGCTGTGCCGGTCGGTCTGGCTGAGCGGCGTCCCGGCCGGGACGCTGGCCGTGGCCATCAGCAGCAGAGCGGCGGCGGCCAGCGTCAGGCGGCCGATGCGCATGGTCTCTCCTCGGACGTCGCGGGAGCGGGGCGGGCGGTGACGACGTCGACGGACGGTCGCGCCACGCTCGCCGACAGTAGGCCCGGCAGGGGAGGGAGAAGCCGAATGTCACCCTAAAGTGGGCGATATTCGAACGCCGTCTGCCGCAACACCCGTCCGGCCCGGCCCGTGTATCAGCTCTGTAACGGTCCGGCGGGGCTGACGACGCCCGTCGCGGAGGGCTCCGCCGATCGGCCGGGGGGCCGACGGCGCAGGTGGGCGGGCGGGCGTACGGGACGGACGCGCACCGTCCGGCGTGCGATGGCCGGGACTCCCGGGCGGCGATTCCGGGCTGACTCGCGCGGCCGACGAAAGGTACGCTCCGGCCGTGTCCTGGAAGCCGCCGCGTGTACTCACCCCCCGGTCGATCCTGCCTGCCCTGGCGGTGATGCTGGTCCTTGCGGCCGGTGCGGCGGCGCACGCGAACAAGCCGGTGCCGTTCGGCGACCGGGTGGCGGGGCCGGGCGACGCGGAGGCGACGCCGGTGAACTCGCAGTCGGTCAGCTCGGCCGACCTGGACCTCAAGGTGGTCGGCCCCGGCCTGGAGGCGTACCACAAGCAGACCGGCGAGCGGGCCTGGTCGTACCGCCGGGAGGGCGCCGAGGCGCTCTACCTGGCGATGGCCGGGGACAACGCGATCGTGGTCTGGGACGACGGCCTGGTCACCTCGGTGCGCCCGGGCGACCACGAGGTGCGCTGGCACCGCGCCGTGCCGGGCCTCGCGGACTACCTGCGCGCCGACGGCGAGCCGGGCGCGGACAAGCGCACCGACGCCCAGCGCAAGGAGACCGCCGTCCAGCGGGCCGCGGCCGCGCTGCACACCGTCCAGCGGGACGGCTCGCCCTGGCTGGCCGTGGTGACGCCCAGCCTGACCATGGGCCTGCGGGACGTCGACGGCGACCTGCGGTACAACGACCGGCCGTCCAACGGCTGCCTCTTCGACCCGCTGCGCACCGTGCACACCGGCTACGCCGTGCTCATCCCGCGCACCTGCACCAACGGCGGCGGGGTGCCCGTCTCCGGCGGCATCACCGGCTACCGGCTGGACAGCAACGGCTGGTCGATGATCACCGGGCCGACGGCGACGGTGAAGGTGCTGGACAACAGCCGGGTGGAGATCGCCGACGGCCCGATCGTGCCGCCCAAGGTCTTCGACACCAAGGCGGCCGCCCCCGAGACGGCCTGCGCCAACCCGGACGCGCCGTTCGCGGCGGTCCGGCCGAAGGACGGCTGCACCGACCCGTCGGCGAGCCCGACGACGGCCCCGGTGGACCCGGCGGGCCAGACGGCCGCGACGGCCTCCGCGGGCGACCAGACGGCGCCCCAGCCGTAGCGGAGGGCCCGCGGGTACCCCAGGGCGGTACGCCCCCGGGGCGTTCCGCGTGGCCCGGTAGACTGGCCGTCATGGCTATCTTCTCCGGGCAATAGCGGGCGGCGGCGCCGAGTTCCACCGCGCCGACCGCCGATGAAGCCCCGTTCCCGCTTCCCGCCCGGGCCCGTACCCGGCCGCCCGCCCACGTCCCAGGAGTAGTTCCAGCCATGATTTCCGCCAACGCCCTAGAGCTGCGCGCCGGTGCCCGGATCCTGATCGAGTCCGCGAACTTCAAGGTCGCCGCCGGCGACCGGATCGGTCTGGTCGGGCGCAACGGCGCCGGCAAGACCACGCTCACCAAGGTGCTGGCCGGCGAGGGCCTGCCCGCCGCCGGTACGGTCACCCGTTCGGGCGAGGTCGGCTACCTCCCGCAGGACCCGCGCACCGGCGACCTGGACGTCCTCGCCAAGGACCGCATCCTCTCCGCCCGCGGCCTCGACACCGTGCTGAAGAAGATGCGCGAGAACGAGGAGCGGATGGCCAACGGCAAGGGCGCCACCCGGGACAACGCGATGAAGAAGTACGCGCGCCTGGAGACCGAGTTCCTCACCAAGGGCGGGTACGCCGCCGAGGCCGAGGCCGCCACCATCGCCGCCGCGCTGGGACTGCCGGACCGCATCCTCGGCCAGCCGCTGCACACCCTCTCCGGCGGTCAGCGCCGCCGTGTCGAGCTCGCCCGGATCCTGTTCTCGGACTCCGACGTGCTGCTGCTCGACGAGCCCACCAACCACCTGGACGCGGACTCGATCGTCTGGCTGCGGGACTTCCTGAAGACGTACCGGGGCGGCTTCATCGTCATCTCGCACGACGTCGACCTGGTCGAGACGGTCGTCAACAAGGTCTTCTACCTGGACGCCAACCGCTCCGCGATCGATGTCTACAACATGGGCTGGAAGCAGTACCAGCAGCAGCGCGAGGACGACGAGAAGCGCCGCAAGCGCGAGCGGGCGAACGCCGAGAAGAAGGCCGCCACCCTGAACGCCCAGGCCGACAAGATGCGCGCCAAGGCCACCAAGACGGTCGCCGCGCAGAACATGGCCCGCCGCGCCGACAAGCTGCTCTCCGGGCTGGAGCAGGTCCGGATGAACGACAAGGTCGCCAAGCTGCGCTTCCCGGACCCGGCCCCCTGCGGCAAGACCCCGCTGACGGCCAGCGGCCTGTCCAAGTCCTACGGCTCGCTGGAGATCTTCACCGACGTCGACCTGGCGATCGACCGGGGCTCCCGGGTCGTCGTGCTGGGCTTCAACGGCGCCGGCAAGACCACCCTGCTGCGGATGCTGGCCGGGGTGGAGGCGCCGGACACCGGCGAGGTGATCCCGGGCCACGGCCTGAAGATCGGCTACTACGCCCAGGAGCACGAGACGCTCGACCCGGACCGCAGCGTCCTGGAGAACATGCGCTCGGCCGCGCCGGACACCGACCTCGTCCAGATCCGCAAGATCCTCGGGTCCTTCCTGTTCTCCGGTGACGACGTGGACAAGCCGGCCGGAGTGCTCTCCGGTGGTGAGAAGACCCGACTGGCCCTGGCCACCCTGGTGGTCTCCTCCGCCAACGTGCTGCTGCTGGACGAGCCCACCAACAACCTCGACCCGGCCAGCCGCGAGGAGATCCTGGGCGCGCTGCGTGAGTTCTCCGGCGCGGTCGTGCTGGTCACCCACGACGAGGGCGCGGTCGAGGCGCTCGACCCGGAGCGGATCATCCTGCTGCCGGACGGGGTCGAGGACCTGTGGAACCCGTCGTACGCCGATCTGGTCTCGTTGGCCTGACCGGAAAGTAGACGTCGCCTCCGCTTTTCGGACCAGAAAATCTAGTCCTTTCGGCGTGTCCGGGAATGAAGAAGACCCGGATTCCGTTTAAGCACTTCCCGTCGGCCCGCCACTTGATCGTGGTCGGGCCGACGCTGCTGATCAGCTCTTTCTCGGCATCCGGCGGCATCCGCCCGGGGGCGTGCACTCTGCGTGAGCGCCCTGGTGCGCTCGGATCACCACCGCAGGACCACGCATTTGCGACATCGACCTTGTCGAATGGGTGGCCAGGACGCGGTGGATGGGTGATCATGGGAATCTGACCGAGCAACGCTACGAGGAGGCACGGGTGGCCGAGACTCTGAAAAAGGGCAGCCGGGTGACCGGTGCCGCGCGTGAGAAGCTCGCGGCCGATCTCAAGAAGAAGTACGACTCCGGGGCGAGCATTCGCGCTCTCGCGGAGGAGACCGGTCGTTCGTACGGCTTCGTGCACCGGATGCTGAGCGAGTCCGGAGTGATCCTCCGGGGCCGCGGTGGTGCCACGCGGGGCAAGAACAAGGCGACTGCCGGGGCCGGTTCCTGACGGCTCGTCAGCTCTGAGCTGGATGGCGCGGCGGCAGGGCGCCGGCCGAGGAGACGACAGCTGACCGCGGCTGGGCGTCCGCCCTCGGTCCGAGCGGACCGGCCGCCGATCGTCATGTCCGGAGCGGGGCCCCTGGGCCCGTTCCGATCTTTCCGGGCCGGGGCCCTGCCCGTCCGCGCCCAGGTTTGTTACTCTCCGGTAGCCACGTCCCCCGCCACCGGAGGTTCCCGCATGACCGCCCCCGCCATCGACCCGCAGGCCCCGAGCTGGGAGCGGGACGGCGTCCGGCTGGAGATCGACGGCGAGCTCGCCGTCGTCACCCTCTGTCAGCCCAAGCGGCGCAACGCCCAGTCGCCCGCGCTCTGGCGCGCCCTCGCCCAGGCCGGCCGTGAGCTGCCCGGCACCGTGCGGGTGGTGCTGCTGCGCGCCGAGGGGGTGTCCTTCTCGGCCGGACTGGACCGGGCCATGTTCACCCCCGAGGGCATCCCCGGCGAGCCCACCTTCCTGCAGCTGGCCGGCTCCGCCGACCGGGAGCTGGACGACGCCATCGCCGCCTACCAGGAGGCCTTCACCTGGTGGCGCCGTGCCGACCTGGTCACCATCGCCGTCGTCCAGGGCCATGCCGTGGGCGCGGGCTTCCAGCTCGCCCTCGGCTGTGACCTGCGAGTGGTCGCCGACGACGTGCAGTTCGCGATGAAGGAGACCTCGCTCGGGCTCGTCCCCGACCTGGCCGGCACCAAGCCGCTGGTCGAACTCGTCGGCTACGCCCGGGCGCTGGAGATCTGCGCGACCGGCCGCTGGGTCGGCGCGGAGGAGGCCGTCGCGACCGGGCTGGCCAACCTGGCCGTGCCCGGCGCCGAGCTGGACGCCACCGCCCGGGACCTCGCCGCCGCGCTGCTGGCCGCGCCGCGCGGGGCCGTGATCGAGACCAAGGCGCTGCTGCAGGGAGCCTCCGGACGGTCGTACGACGAGCAGCGTTCGGCCGAACGGGCGGCCCAGGCCCGACGGCTGCGGGAACTCGCCGGTATCGGCGACTGACCTCCGCGTCTCCGTCCGGAGGCCCGGCCCAGGGGAAAGCCCCGGGGCCGGGCCTCCGGCGTTCCCGGGGTGCGCTCGGCGGGCGGGGTCCGTGGCGAAATGCCAGAGTTGGGGAGGTTTGCGATATAGCTGGAGCCGCTACGAGGGAGATGCGCCCCATGCCTGACACTCCGACGCCCGCGACCATGCACAAGAACCCCGCCGGTGCGCCGACGCCCGGCCCGCACACCGGCGCCAGGCCCGCCTCCGGCGCGGGCGGGGAGGGCGGCCGGCCGCCCTCCGAGCGCGGCCGTACGGCGCTGGCGGTCGGCGTGGTGGAGAAGATCGCCGGGATGGCCGCCCGCGAGGTCACCGGCATCCACGCGCTGGGCTCCGGGCTGGCCCGTACCTTCGGTGCGATGCGGGACCGGGTGCCCGGCGGCAAGTCCAGCGTCGGGCGCGGGATCAAGGCCGAGGTCGGCGAGAAGCAGACCGCCATCGACATCGCCCTGGTGGTCGAGTACGGCGTGGTGATCCCCGAACTCGCCCGCCAGGTACGGGAGAACATCATCGACGCGGTCGAGCGGATGACCGGCCTGGAGGTCGTCGAGGTCAACATCGCGGTCAACGACGTCCACCTCCCGGACGAACCGGAGTTCGAGGAGGAAGAGGAGCCGGTGCCGGCACCGGGGCAGCGGCCCAAGCTCAAGTAGCACCCGGCCGCGGGGCCGCCCGGGGCTTTCGGCGCCGGCTTCCGGCGGAGGACGAGGGAGTAGCGGATGAACCTGGCCATCGTCGGCCTGGTGGTGGGCATGGCCCTCGGCTTTGCCGGGTACTTCGGCGGGTTCGCGGCGTTCCTGCTGGTGGCGGCGCTCGGACTGGTCGGCTTCGTGGCAGGGCGACTGCTGGAGGGTGACATCGACCTCGGCGACCTCGGGGACCTGCTCCGCGGCCGCGACCGGCGGCGCTGATGGGGGCCGTCGTCCCGGCCCCCGCCCCTGCCCCCGGTGCCGCGCGCCGGGGGCGGTTGCGGGTCGCCGACCGGGTGTACGAGCGGATCGCCGCACAGGCGGCCCGGGAGGTGCTCGCCCAGGCCTGGGCCGGACGGTCGGTGAAGGGGGCGCCGCCCCGGGTGTCGGTGGCCCGGCCGGGCAGCACCGTGACCGTCCGGGTGGCCGTCGAGCTGCCCTTCCCCGCCGACCTCGCGGGCCTCGCCCGGGGCGTACGGGACCGGGTGTCGGCGCAGGTGGTCGGGCTGACCGGGACGAAGGTGTCCGAAGTGGTCGTGGTGGTCGAGAAGTTGATCCCCGGGGGAGCGTGGTGAGTACGGACCTGGAGGCCCCCGCGCCGGTTGCGGCCGAGCGGCCGGGCAAGGTGCCCCGGCTGCGGGCGGGGCGGGCGGCCACGGCGGCGCTGGTCGCCACGGTGGTGCTGGTGGTGGCCGGGGCGCTGCTGTACGACGCGGTCGCGGTGCGGGCCGGGCAGCCGGCCCGGCGGTGGCGGGCGCAGATCGCCGACGAGCTGGCCACGCGGCACCTGGACGACCTGTGGGTGCTGGTGGGGGCCGGGGTGTCGGCCCTCGCCGGGGGGTGGCTGCTGTGGCTGGCGTTCGCGCCCGGGCTGCGGCGGTGGCTGGTGCTGCGGCCGTACGGGGGGACGGCGGCGGCGATCGAGCGGGCCGGGATCGGGCACCTGTTGGCGGACCGGGCCGCCGGGCTGGAGGGCGTCGACCGGCTGCGGATCCGGGTCGGGCGGCGGCGGGTGCGGGTGTCGGTGAACGGGCCGGTGGATCCGGCGGCGGTGCAGCGGCAGCTGCGGGAGGAACTGGCGCGGGTGGGGCTGGCGCGGCCGCTGCGGCTGGACGTGCGGTCCTGGCGGGGGTCGGCCGGTGTGGTGGCGGACGGCGCGGTGGCCGACGGTGGGCCGGATCGGGCGGGGGAGGCGTCGGGATGAGGCGGACGGTCGTCAACCGGGTGCTGCTGGGGCTGGTGGGCGCGGTGCTGCTGGGCGTCGGGGTGCTGGTGCTGGCGGGCGGGCTGGACCTGTACCGGCGGCTCGGGGTCCACCCGCCGAGCCGGTGGCCGCTGACCTCCCCGGACCAGCCGGTGGTCAGTGCGCGCTCCCGGGCGCGCTGGGTCGGCTCCTCGTGGTGGTGGCCGACGGTGATCGGCGGGCTCTCGGTGCTGGTCCTCGGGATGGCCTGGTGGCTGGTGGCCCAGCTGCGGCGGACCGGGCTGGCCCACATCGCGGTGCCGACGCCCGGGGTGGGCGGACTGCGGATGCGGGTGAACTCGCGGGCGCTGGAGGAGGCACTGGAGCACGGCACGGCGGTGCTGCCGGAGGTCGAGCGGGCGGGGGTGCGGCTGGTGCGGGCACCCGGGCATCCGCGGCTGCGCGGCGCCGTACGGCTGACACCGGGCGGAGACCCGGTCGGGCTGGTGGAGCACTTCGAGGACGGGCCGCGGGCGGACGCCGTACGGAGCCTGGGCCTGGCGGAGCTGCCCGCGGACCTGCGGATCCGGGTGCTGCAGGAGGCCCCCGCCGGGCGGCGGCGCCGCGGCCGGCGGGAGCGTCGTCAGCTGGAGTAGGGGGCTCAGAGCGAACGGAGGGCGCCGCCGTCGACGGGGACCATCAGGCCGGTCAGGTAGGAGGCGGCGGGGGAGAGCAGGAAGGCGGCGACCTTGCCGAACTCCTCGGGGGTGCCGTAGCGGCCCAGCGGGATGCCGGCGCTGTGCTGGGCGCGGGCGGCCTCGGGGTCGGCGGCCAGGGCGTCGAGTTCGCGGACCCGGTCGGTGTCGATCCGGGCGGGGAGCAGGCCGAGCACCCGGATGCCACGGGGGCCGAGCTCGTCGGCGAGGGCCTTGGCGGCCATCGCGAGGCCGGGGCGCAGGCCGTTGGAGATGCCGAGGCCGGGGATCGGCTGGCGGACCGAGCTGGAGAGCACGAAGCCGATCACGCCGCCGGAGGGCAGGGCGGCGGCCGCGGCGCGGGCCAGGCGCAGGGCGCCCAGGAAGACGGACTCGAAGGCGTCGCGCCAGGCGGACTCGGGGGTGGTCTCGACGGGACCGGCCTGGGGGCCGCCGACGCTGATCAGGATGCCGTCGAAGCGGCCGAACCGGGTGGTGGCCTCGGCGATCAGGCGCTCGGCGGTGTCGGGGGCGGCGTTGTCGGCGACCAGGCCGTGGGCGGTGCCGGAGCCGAGGGCGCCGAGCTCGGTGACGGCGGCGTCGACGGCCTGCCGGGTGCGGCCGCTGATGAGCACGTGGGCGCCGTCGGCGACGAGTTCGCGGGCGGCGGCGAGGCCCAGGCCCCGGGTGGCGCCGGTGACGATGTAGGCCTTGTTGGTGAGTCCGAGATCCATGGGGACATCTTGCCGGGAGCCGACCCGCGCGTTCGCACTGGCGTTGACGTCGGGGGGAAGGTTTAGCGTCGGTGGCGGTTGTTCGGAAGGAAGTGGGTCGGCGTGCGGATCGGGGAGTTGGCGGAGCGGGCGGGGACGACCACGCGGGCGTTGCGGTACTACGAGCAGTTGGGATTGTTGCCGGCCCGGCGGGCGGGCAACGGGTACCGGGCGTACGGCGAGGAGGACCTGCGGCTGTTGCGGGAGATCCGGATGCTGCAGGACTTCGGGTTCGGACTGGAGGAGACCCGGCCGTTCGTGGAGTGCCTGCGGGCGGGGCACCCCGAAGGGGACTCCTGCCCGGCCTCGTTGGAGGTGTACCGGCGGAAGCTGGCCGAGCTGGACGAGTGCATCGCGCGCCTCCAGGACGTCCGGGTGCAGGTGGCCGGGCAGTTCGAGCGGGCCGTCCGGGCGCGGGACGACCTCGCGGCCGCCGAGCAGCCGCCCCAGTGTGAACTCGCGGAGGAGTAGACGATGGTGGAGATCGTGGGTGTGCCGGCCGTGACGGACGAGACGTTCGCGGCGGAGGTGCTGGCGGCCGAGGGGCCGGTGCTGGTCGACTTCACGGCGGACTGGTGCCCGCCGTGCCGGATGATGGCGCCGGTGCTGGCGGACGTCGCGCGGGAGGAGGCGCACCGGATGCGGGTGGTGAGCGTCGACGTGGACCGCAACCCCCGGACCCAGGCGGCGTACGGGGTGCTCTCGATGCCGACGCTGATGCTGTTCCGGGACGGCCTGCCGGTGCGGTCGGTGGTGGGGGCGCGGGCGAAGGCCCGGCTGTTGCGGGAGTTGGCGGACGTGCTCTAGAGGGTGCGTCCCCGGGGTCGGCGGGGCGTCGAGTCCTCAGGCCGGGGGCGTCGAGTCCTCAGGCCGGCAGGGCGTCGAGGGCGACCTCGGGTTCGGCGGCCTGCTTGGCGCGGTCCTTGGCCTCGCGGCGGATCAGCACCCAGACGCCGACCGGGATCATCGCGGTGAACAGCCACCACTGGATCGCGTAGGCCATGTGCGGGCCGATGTCGGAGTGGTTCGGCTCGGGGATCAGCTCGGGCTGGTCGGCCGGGGCCGGGGTGGTGGCGGTGAGTTCCAGGTAGCCGCCGAGGAGGGGGGTGCCGCTCTCCTTGGCCTGCTGCTCGGAGTTGATCAGGTTGAACTGGCGGTCGGGGAGGCCGGCCCGGTCCTTGACCCAGCCGCCGCTGCTGCCGGTGGTCTCGTCGGAGCGCAGCCGGCCGGTGAGGGTGACCTCGCCGGCCGGGGCGGCCGGGACGGGCGGGTACTGGGTGGCGGCGTCGCCGGAGGGCACCCAGCCACGGTTGATCAGGACGGTGCCCTTGCCGTCGGAGAGCTTCAGCGGGGTGACGACGAAGTAGCCGAGTGTTCCGTTGGAGTCGGTCCGCTTGCGGACCACGAACTCGTGTGCCGGGTCGTACTGTCCGGTGGCCGTCACGGCGTGCCAGGTGAGGGCGGACGGCACCGCGGCGCCGGGGGTCGCGGACAGGCTGTCGAAGGGCACCGGCGAGGCCGTGAGGGCCCTGCCGATCAGCTCGTTCCGGGCCACCCGCGCCTCGTGGCGGTGCAGCTGCCAGAAGCCCAGCTTGATCGTCGCGGGGATCAGCAGCAGCGCGATCAGCATGGTGATCAGCCACTGTCGGGTCAGCAGAAAACGGTACACATGGGAACGGTACGCCGACCTCACAACCGGCTCACGCACCGGGGTGCGGGGCGACCTCGCGCAGCAGTTGGAGGAAGGCGTCCTCGGTGACCACCGGGGTGCCGACGTCGCGGGCCTTGCGGGCCTTGCCGCTCCAGCTGGTCGGCTCGTTGGTGACCAGCAGGCTGGTGAGCCGGCTGACCGAGGTGGCGATGTGCAGGCCGGCCTCGGCGGCGCGGTCCTCCAGGACCTCGCGGTCGGTGGCGGTGTCGCCGGTGAAGGCCACCCGCATGCCCTGGACCAGCGGCTTGCCGTCCTCCCAGCGTCCCGGGTTGGGGTACGGGCAGGGCGGGCGCTTCTTGGCCTGGCGGTACTGGGAGCCGGTCCAGTTGCCGCGGCCGGGGGTGGCGGGCTCGTCCTCGCCGAGGTCGGTGACCGCGACGCAGGTCTGCAGCGGGAGCGGGAGGCCGGCCAGCCGGGCCAGGCGCAGGCTGGGGCGGAAGGCCTCGGCGAGCACCCGGGCGTCGTCCAGGGCGTTGTGGGCGTGGCGCTGCTGGACGCCGAAGTGGGCGGCGAGCGAGGAGAGCTTGCCGTTGGGCAGCGGGAGGCGCAGGTCGCGGGAGAGGACCATGGTGCACAGCCGCTGCTCGACCGGGGCGCTGCGGCCGGCCCGGGAGAACTCGCGGGAGATCATGTTCCAGTCGAAGAGGGCGTTGTGCGCGACCAGGACGCGGTTGCGCAGGAGCCCGGCGAACTCGTCGGCGATCTCGGGGAAGGTCGGGGCGCCGGAGAGCAGTTCGGCGGTGAGGCCGTGGATCCAGACCGGGCCGGGGTCCCGCTCGGGGTTGACCAGGGTGTACCAGTGGTCGGTCACCTCGCCGTCGCCGTCCAGCTGGTAGACGCCCGCCGAGATGACGCGGTCGGAGCGGCCGAGACCGGTGGTCTCGACGTCGACCACCGCGAAGCCCTCGGCGGGGGCGGCGGAGCGCTGGGCGGGGACCGGGGCGGTCCGCTGCGCGCCGTACGTCTCGGGCTGGATCGGTTGCATGGTCCAACAGGATAAGGGGCGCAGTGGTCGGGTCCGGTCGAAATGTTCCGATCCCAGGGCCGGAATAGAGTGAGTGACGGGGGTGTCGTACACCTGGTCGAGTTCGTTTCCGGCCGTCCGGCCGGATTTGTGTGAGGAAGAACGCATGCGCGCCACGGTGATCCACGGACCGAACGACATCCGGATCGAAGAGGTACCGGACCCGGTGATCAAGCACCCGACGGACGCCGTGGTCCGGGTGGTGAACGCCTGCATCTGCGGCAGTGACCTGTGGGCCTACCGCGGGGTGGCCCAGCGGGTGGCCGGGCAGCGGATCGGGCACGAGTTCCTGGGCGTGGTCGAGGAGGCCGGCGCGGAGGTCCGGGGCTTCGCGAAGGGCGACCTGGTGGTCGCCCCCTTCGTCTGGTCGGACGGCGTCTGCGAGTTCTGTCGCGAGGGCCTGCAGACCTCCTGCCCGCACGGCGGGTTCTGGGGCGAGGTCGGTTCGGACGGCGGCCAGGGCGAGGCGGTCCGGGTGCCGTTCGCGGACGGGACGCTGGTGAAGCTGCCGAACGAGGCGGCGGGCGACGAGAAGCTGCTGCCGGGGCTGCTGGCGCTGTCCGACGTGATGTCCACCGGGCACCACGCGGCGGTGTCGGCCCGGGTGCGCCCGGGTGCGACGGTCGCGGTGGTCGGCGACGGGGCGGTGGGCCTGTGCGGCGTGCTGGCGGCGCACCGGCTGGGCGCGGGCCGGATCATCGCGCTGGGCCGGCACCCCGCCCGGACGGAGCTGGCCCGGCGCTTCGGGGCCACCGACGTGGTGGCCGAGCGCGGCGACGCCGCGATCGAGGCCGTGAAGGAGCTGACCGGCGGGCTGGGCGCCCAGGCGGTGCTCGAGGCGGTCGGTACCGAGGAGTCGATGCGGACGGCGATCTCGATCGCCCGGGACGGCGGCGCGGTCGGTTACGTGGGTGTGCCGCACGGCGGCAGCGCGGGCGTCGACATCGGTCAGATGTTCGGCCGAAACGTTTCGCTCAACGGCGGCGTCGCCCCGGCCCGCGCATACATCCCCGAGCTGCTGCCGGACGTGCTCTCGGGTGCGATCGAGCCGGGCCTGGTCTTCGACCGGACGGTGGACCTGGACGGCGTGCCGGACGGCTACCGGGCGATGGACGACCGTTCCGCGCTGAAGGTCCGCATCGCGTTCTGATGCTCCGTCAACAGGGGCGGCACCGTTGGACGGTGTCGCCCCTTTCGGTTGTCGCGGCCCGATTCGAGAGGGGCGTGAGTGGCTGTTTTCGGCCATTTGGATGGTGCGAGGGGGTGAACGACTGGCTGATCGCGGTCAACCCCTTCCGGGGTGGGCACGACGCTCCTAGCATTGCGCGGCGCACACGAGGAATGTGACGTCCCTCACGTTCGATTGGTCCCCTCGTGTGACCGCTACGCCGAAGGAGTGAGGAGACAGAGTGGATTCGCCGCCGATCACCACTACCGCTACGGAAGTCCAACTCATCGACGACAGCGAGGAGTTCCGTACTCTGCGGCGCTCGTTCCGGAGCTTCGCCTTCCCGGTCACCATCGGCTTCGTGCTCTGGTACCTGCTCTACGTCCTGCTCTCCTGCTACGCCCCCGGGCTGATGGGCACCAAGGTCGTCGGGCACATCAACGTGGCCCTGGTGCTCGGGCTGTTGCAGTTCGTCACCACCTTCGTCATCGCCGGCTGGTACGCCCGCTACGCGGACCGGCGGATCGACCCGCCCGCCGCCGCGATCCGCGAGGCCCACGGCGCAGTCCTCCACGCCCCCCGGGAGTCCGCCGAATGACACTGCTCGCCAGTTCCGCCACCGATCACCGCGGCCTGACGATGGCCCTGTTCGGGCTCTTCGTGCTGACGACCCTGGCCATCACCGTGTGGGCCGGGCGGCAGAACCGCAGCGCGGCCGACTTCTACGCCGGCGGCCGCGGCTTCACCGGATTCCAGAACGGCCTGGCCATCTCCGGCGACTACATGTCCGCCGCCTCCTTCCTCGGCATCGCCGGCACCATCGCACTGGCCGGCTACGACGGCTTCCTGTACTCGATCGGCTTCCTGGTCGCCTGGCTGGTCGCGCTGCTGCTGATCGCCGAACCGCTGCGCAACTCGGGCCGGTTCACCATGGCGGACGTGCTCGCCTTCCGGATGCGCCAGCGCCCGGTGCGCACCGCCGCGGGCGTGTCCACCATCGTGGTGTCGATCTTCTACCTGCTGGCCCAGATGGTCGGCGCCGGGACGCTGGTGGCGCTGCTGCTCGGGGCCGAGGGGAACGCCGCCAAGCGTTGGACCATCGTCGGCGTCGGCGCCCTGATGATCGTCTACGTGGTGATAGGGGGTATGAAGGGCACCACCTGGGTGCAGATCGTCAAGGCCGTGCTGCTGATCGCCGGCGCCGCGCTGATGACCGTCCTGGTGCTGGCCAAGTACCACTTCAACCCCTCCGAGCTGCTCGGCGCGGCGGCCAGCGCCAGCGGCAAGGGCGAGGCCTTCCTGCAACCCGGGCAGAAGTACGGCACCGGCACCGCGAAGCTCGACTTCATCAGCCTCGGCATCGCGCTGGTGCTCGGCACCGCCGGCCTGCCGCACATCCTGGTCCGCTTCTACACCGTGCCCACCGCCAAGGCGGCCCGTAAGTCGGTGCTCTGGGCGATCGGCATCATCGGCGTGTTCTACCTGATGACCCTGGCGCTCGGCTTCGGCGCCGCGGCCCTGGTCGGCTCCAAGGAGATCAAGGCGGCCAACGCGGCCGGCAACACGGCCGCCCCTCAGCTGGCCGAGGCGCTCGGCGGCGGCAGCGGCAGCACCGGCGGGGCGATCCTGCTCGCGGTGATCTCGGCGGTCGCCTTCGCCACCATCCTGGCCGTGGTCGCCGGGCTCACCCTGGCCTCCTCGGCCTCCTTCGCCCATGACCTCTACGCCAATGTGATCCGGCGCGGGAAAGCGAGCGAACGGGAGGAGGTGCGCTCGGCGAAGTGGGCGGCCGTGGGGATCGGAGCGGTCTCGATCGTGCTCAGCCTCTTCGCGGACAAGCTCAACACCGCCGCCCTGGTGGCGCTGGCCTTCGCGGTGGCGGCCTCGGCGAACCTGCCCACCCTGCTCTACTCGCTGTTCTGGAAGCGCTTCACCACCGCCGGCGCGGTCAGCTCGGTCTACGCCGGCCTGGTCAGCTCGCTGCTGCTGGTGGTCTTCTCCCCGGTGGTCTCGGGCGCCAAGACCTCGCTGTTCCCGGACTCCGACTTCCACTGGTTCCCGCTCGAGAACCCAGGCCTGGTCTCCATCCCGATCGGATTCCTGGCCGGCTGGCTGGGCACCCTCCTGGCCAAGGAACCTTCCGACCCGGCGAAGTACGCTGAACTGGAGGTCCGATCGCTGACCGGGCTGGGCGCCCACTGATCGTTCCGGCATGACTATGCTGGCCCGGCCCCCCGCCGCGACGGTGGCCGGGCCGGCTGCTTTTCGGGAAGGGACGCACGTGCTGCTCGATACCTTCGGACGACGCGCCGTCGACCTGCGGGTCTCCCTGACCGACCGGTGCAACCTCCGCTGCACCTACTGCATGCCCGAGGAAGGGCTGCAGTGGCTGGCCAAGCCCGATCTGCTGACCGACGAGGAGATCGTCCGACTGGTCACCCTGGCCGTGTGCGACCTGGGCGTGCGCGAGGTCCGCTTCACCGGCGGCGAACCGCTGCTGCGCCCCGGACTGGTCGCGATCGTGGCCGCCTGCGCCGACCTGGAGCCGCGCCCCGAACTGTCGCTGACCACCAACGGCATCGGGCTGGCCCGGACCGCGACGGCGCTGCGCGAGGCCGGACTGGACCGGGTCAACGTCTCGCTGGACACCCTCGACCCCGAGGTGTTCTTCACCCTCACCCGCCGCCGGCGCCACCAGGACGTGCTGGACGGGCTGGCCGCCGCCGAGGCGGCCGGGCTGGCGCCGGTGAAGCTGAACGCGGTGCTGATGCGCGGGGTCAACGACCACGAGGCGGCCGACCTGCTGGCCTGGTGCCTGGAGCGGGGCTACGAGCTGCGCTTCATCGAGCAGATGCCACTGGACGCCCAGCACGGCTGGGACCGCTCGTCGATGATCACCGCGGGGGAGATCCTGGAACTGCTCCAGGCTCGCTTCGCGCTCACCCCCGAGCCGTCCGCCCGCCGGGGCGCGGCGCCCGCCGAGCGCTGGGTGGTGGACGGCGGTGCGGGCCGGGTCGGGGTGATCGCCTCCGTCACCCGGCCGTTCTGCCGGGCCTGCGACCGGACCCGGCTGACCGCCGACGGCCAGGTGCGCAACTGCCTGTTCGCCACCGGGGAGACCGACCTGCGCACCGCGCTGCGCTCGGGGGCGGACGATGCGGAGCTGGCCGCACTCTGGCGGGCGGCGATGTGGGGGAAGAAGGCCGGGGCCGGGATCGACGACCCGGAGTTCCACCAGCCCGATCGGCCGATGTCGGCGATCGGCGGTTAGGCGCTCGGCCCTGTCCGGCCGATCTTGGCGTCGCGGGCCCGGCAAGATCGGCCGGACAGGGCCTAGCCGTCCGTAGGAGTCCAGTCGGCGAAGGCGACGACCTCCTTGAGGAAGCCGCGCACGCCCAGGAACTGGGACAGGTGCTCGCGGTGCTCCTCGCAGGCGAGCCAGGTCTTGCGACGGTCCGGGGTGTGCAGCTTGGGGTTGTTCCACACCAGCACCCAGTGGGCGTCCGCCCGGCAGCCCTTGGCGGAGCAGATCGGGGTCTGCGGGGTGTCCATCGGGGGCCGTCCTCGGTGTTCGGCGGGTGCGTCGTCACCGCCAGTCTGTCACGCCGGCCCGGCCCGCCCGGATCCGGGCATGGCGACGCCGGGCAGCCACGGGGGGAGCTGCCCGGCGTCGGTCCGTCGCTCCGACGGGGGATGCGGAGCGCGTACGCAGTATGTCACGCCGGAGGGCTCGGTTGGGGAGGTCTTGCATGATTAATCTGAGCTTCTTTTGAGCTTTCACCGAGCCGATTCAGGCTCAATCCCCTTAAACGGGACGGTCAGTCGGTGCCCTGTGAAGTTTCGGTGCCAGCGGGCTTTGCCTGTCCTGTACCAGCAGGCGCACCAGCCCCACCCGTACCACCCGGGCCGAGCATCAGCTGGGTGTCGGCTGGGAAGTCGAAGGTGCTCGGCAGCCCGGGCGCCTGCTCCCGGCCGGCGTTGGCGATCAGCACCGCGAAGTACGGCAGCAGCACGCCGCCGCCCAGGGCTGCGAAGGCCAGCCAGCGCTCGACGTCCCACAGCACCACAGCGAGCAGGACACAGGCGGTGCGGATCAGCATCGAGATGACGTAGCGGCGCTGGCGTCCCCGGACGTCCTCGGAGAGGCTGCTGCGCGCCCCCGTGATCCGGTAGACCCGTCCGCCCTCGGCGCTCTTGCCCATGTGTCCTACCGCCCTCGTCCACGCACCCGCGCGCCGATCCGCACGACCTCCTCACGGTACGCCGGGGAGCCGGGGACGACGAGACCGGGTGGGCGGAGCCCACCCGGTCGGGCGTGATAGGGAGCCGTACGGCGGCAGGGGCGGCTAGGAGCGGCGGGAGAGGTACTGCGGGGGGACGGCGTCGGTGAGCCAGACGCCGTTCTCGCTGAGCCGGAACTCGTGGCCGGCCGCCGCCATCGCGGCCGCGTTCACGGTGAGCACGACCGGGCGGCCGTGCCGGGCGCCGACCCGGGTGGCCGTCTCGGTCTCCGCCGACAGGTGCACGTCCTGCCGGGCCATCGGGCGCAGGCCCTCGCGGAAGATCGACGCCAGATGGCGGTCGGCGGTGCCGTGGTAGAGCACGTGGGGCGGCGCGGTGGCGGTCAGACCGAGGTCGACCGCCACCGTGTGGCCCTGGTTGGCGCGGATCGAGAGGCCGTCCGCGGAGTAGCCGAAGCGGCGCTTGTTGTTGGTGGCCACGACGTGGTCCAGTTCGGTCCTGGTGAGCGGCCGGCCCTTCGCCGCGAGGGCGCCGAGCAGGACGTCGACCCGGACCCAGCCGGAGGAGTCCAGCGTGATCCCCACCAGCTCCGGCTCGTGCCGCAGGATGCGCGACAGCATCTTGCTCGATCTGACCAGCCGCTTCTCGTCCATCATGGTGTTCATATCCCCCCGTTGGTCAGCGGCTATGAGGCCTGGCTGACCGAACTCATGTTGAAGTCCGCGACACGCACGGGTGGCATCGCGGCGCGGGTGAAGTAGTCGCTCCACTCGCGGGGCAGGCAGCGCTCGGTGCGGCCCGCCTCGGTGATCCGGCCGAGCAGGTCGACCGGGGACTCGTTGAACCGGAAGTTGTTGACGGCGCCGACCACTTCACCGTTCTCGATCAGGTAGACGCCGTCCCGGGTGAGGCCGGTGAGCAGCAGCGTCGCCGGGTCCACCTCGCGGATGTACCAGAGGCAGGTGAGCAGCAGGCCGCGCTCGGTGCGGGCGATCATCTCGTCCAGGGTCGGCGCCGACTCCTGGCCGGCGGTCTCCAGCACCAGGTTGTCGATCGCCGGGCGCAGCGGCAGACCGGTGAGGCCGGCCGCGTGGCGGCTGGTGACCAGGTCGGTCAGCACGCCCTCGCGGATCCACTCGGTGGCGGTGATCGGCGCGCCGTTGTCGAAGACCGAGACGTCGCCGCCGGTGCTGTGCGCCAGGACGAACGGGGCGGCCTCCAGGCCGGGTTCGTCCGGGTCGGCGCGCAGGGTCAGCGGCAGGGCGGCGAGCTTGTCGCCGAGCCGGGTGCCTCCGCCGGGCCGGGAGAAGACCGTCCGGCCCTCGGCGGCGTCCCGGCCGCCGGCGGACCAGTGGAGGTTGATCATCAGGTCGGCGACGGCCGAGGGCGGCAGCAGCGTCTCGTACCGCCCGGCCGGCAGGTCGATCCGGCGGGCGCCCCAGCCGAGCCGCTTGGTGAGCTCGCCGTGCAGGGCCTCGACGTCGATGTCGGTGAAGTCCCGGGTGGCGGCGCCGACCCAGGCCGAACCGGTGAGGTCGGCGGTCTTGCCGTTGATCTCGACCATGCCGGTGGGCTGGTCGTGGCGCAGCCGCAGGCCGGTGGAGCTGCCCAGGTAGCTGGTGGTGACCTCGTGCCGGGCGAAGCCGTAGAGCAGCTCGCCCTGGGCGGCGGCGCGGGCGAAGGCCTCGCCGAGGGCCGGGCCGAAGGCCTCGAACACCTCGATGGAGGTCTCGGCGGGCGGCTGGGTGAAGTCCGGGGAGGCCGGCCGGCCGTCGATCAGCGGCTGGGCGTCCTCGGCCGGGCCGGCCGCGCGGGCGGCGTCCTCGGCGGCCCGGACCAGGGCCTCGACGTCCTCGGCGGTGACGGCCTCGCGGGAGACCACGCCGGAGGCGGTGCCCTCGGCGCCGGCCACGGTGGCGATCACGGTGAGGCGGCGGCCGCGGGTGACGCCGTTGGTGGTCAGGGCGCCCCCCAGTCCATGGGGAGGGGCGGCCCAGCGCAGGTTGGCGGTGGACTCCTCGTCGGCGATCACCACGCAGCCGTCGGCGCGGGAGAGGCCGAGTGCCAGCTCGACGAGTTCGTGGGGCTGCGTCGCGGTCATCAGTGACCCGCCTCCTGCTGGGTGTTGAGCACGTTGACGTTGCGGAACAGCGCCGACGGGCAGCCGTGGCTGACCGCCGCGATCTGGCCGGGCTGCGCCTTGCCGCAGTTGAAGGCGCCGCCGAGGACGTAGGTCTGCGGGCCGCCGACCGCCGCCATCGAGCCCCAGAAGTCGGTGGTGGTGGCCTGGTAGGCGAAGTCCTTGACCTGGCCGGCGAGTTCGCCGTTCTTGATGGCATAGGCGCGCTGTCCGGTGAACTGGAAGTTGTAGCGCTGCTGGTCGATCGACCACGAACGGTCGCCGACGATGTACAGGCCCTTCTCCACTCCGGCGAACAGGCCCTCGGTGTCCGGGCCGTCGGCGGCGGGCTGGAGCGAGACGTTGGCCATCCGCTGCACCGGGACGTGCCCGGGGGAGTCCGCGAAGGCGCAGCCGTTGGAGCGCTCGAAGCCCTTCAACCTGGCCATGCCGCGGTCGAGTTGGTAGCCGACCAGGACGCCGTCCCGGACCAGGTCCCAGGACTGGGTGGCGACGCCCTCGTCGTCGTAGCCGATGGTGGACAGGCCGTGCTCGACGGTGCGGTCGCCGGTCACGTGCATCAGCTCGGAGCCGTACTTCAGGGTGCCGAGCTGGTCGAAGGTGGCGAAGGAGGTGCCGGCGTAGGCGGCCTCGTAGCCGAGCGCGCGGTCCAGCTCGGTGGCGTGGCCGATCGACTCGTGGATGGTCAGCCAGAGGTTGGACGGGTCGATGACCAGGTCGTAGCGGCCCGCCTCGACGCTCGGGGCCTTCATCTTCTCGGCCAGCAGGACGGGCAGTTCGGCGAGCTCGGCGTCCCAGTCCCACCCGGCGCCGGTCAGGCTCCGTCCATCGGGGGACGGCCCCCGGACCCCCGTGACGAATTCGTAGCCGCGGCCGACCGGCGGGGCCAGGGTGCGCATCGAGTCGAAGGCGCCGGTGCGCTCGTCGACCGAGGTGGCCGTCAGGTCGGAGTAGGTGCGGATCCGCTGCTGGGTCGTCACGGTGCCGGCGGTGTCCGCGTAGAACTTGTTCTCCTGCACCGTCAGCAGGACGGCCTCGACGTGCGAGACCCCCTGGGCGGCCAGCAGTCGGGCGCTGCGGTCGGCGAGCAGGGCGGTCTTGTCGGCGTCCGGCACCTCAAAGGGGTTGATCTCGTACGAGGAGACCCAGGTGACGTCCCGGTGGACGGGCTCGTCGGCCAGCTCGACCCGCTCGGTGGAGCCGGCCGCCCGGCTGATCCCGCCGGAGAGCCGGGCCACCGCGACGGCCTGGGCGGCGACCTGCGCCGCGGCGTCGGGCGTGAGGTCCACCCCGGCGGCGAAGCCCCAGGCGCCGTCCAGCAGCACCCGGACGGCGAAGCCCAGCTGCACGCTGTCGGAGGTGCCGGCCGGACGGGCGTCGCGCAGCCGGCGGGAGGCGCTGCGGACCCGCTCCAGCCGGAAGTCGGCGTGGCTCGCGCCGAGTTGGCGGGCCCGGCCGAGGGCGGCGTCGGCGAGGGTGCGCAGCGGGAGGGCGAGGAACAGCGGGTCGACGGCGCGCCCGTGCGGGGCGCCGGTGGCGTCGGCCGGAGGGATCGGAGGCAATCGGGCTCCCAGGTCGCGGGGGTGGCGATGCGGGGCCACAGGGGCGCCCGCACCGCATCATTGCCCGTCCACCGGGTTCCCGGCCAGCGCATTTCGCCCGGTGCGTTGCGGTTTCGGCCAGCGGGCTGCGGCCGGGCGGGGCGCCGTCAGGAGACGGACTCCCACCAGCCGTCCAGCTCCGGCGGGTTGTCCACGTCGACCCGCTCGCCGGGGCGGGGGACGGCCAGCGGGACGGCCTGGACCTTGGCCTCCGCGAGCAGCCGCTCGACCGGTTCGGCCCAGGGGTGCAGGCCCAGGTTGAAGGTGCACCAGTGGACCGGCACCAGCAGTCCGGCCCGGAGGTCGCGGTGGGCGAGGACGGCGTCCTCGGGGGTCATGTGGATGTCCGACCAGGCCGCGTCGTAGGCGCCGATCTGCACCAGCGCGGCGTCGAAGGGGCCGTGCCGCTCGCCGATCCGGGCGTAGCCCTCGAAGTAGCCGGAGTCGCCGGTGTAGAAGACCTTGCGGCTGGGGCCGGCGATCACCCAGGAGCCCCACAGGGTGGTGTTGCGGGTCAGGCCGCGGCCGGAGAAGTGGTGGGCGGAGGTGAGGGTGAGCACCAGCTCGCCCAGGGTGCAGGTCTCGTCCCAGTCCAGCTCGATGATCCGGTGCTCGGGGACGCCCCAGCGGCGCAGGTGGCCGCCGATGCCGAGCGGCACCGCGAAGGGCGCGGACTGGCTGCGCACCAGGCGCTTGACCGTCGCCATGTCGAGGTGGTCGTAGTGGTCGTGGGAGATCAGCACCGCGTCGACCGGCGGCAGCTCCTCCAGCTCGACCGGGACCGGGTGCAGGCGCTTGGGGCCGATGTGGGCGGCGGGGGAGCAGCGGTCGCTCCAGATCGGGTCGAGCAGGACGCGCGAGCCCTCGATCTCGACCAGTGCGGAGGCGTGCCCGTACCAGGTGATCTCCACGCCCTCGGCGGCCGGGCCGGCCGCGGTGGCGGGGCGGACGGTGGGCACCGGGCCGACCGGGACACGGCCCTCGCGCTGGAACAGCATCCGGCGGACGGTGTCGCGGTCGATGTCCGGGGTGCTCCCGGCCCGGGCGAGGGTGGAGGGCGCGTTGTGGAAGACGCCGTCGCGGTACTGCGGGGAGTCTCGCACCCGCTCCTCGCGCTCGCCGTCCGGGCGGCGTCCGAACGCCGCGGGCAGGTCGCGCAGCGACCAGGCGGTGGCGCCCAGGCCCGCCGCCAGGGCGGTGAGGGCGAGCAGTCGTCCGCGTCGGGAGGTGCTCCCGGGCCGTGCCTTGGTCATGCGCCCTGCCTTCGTTTCCTCGCCGGGACTCTTCGGGGAAGGGTACGTCCGGCCCCGGGGCGGCCCGCACCACGGGGGCAACGGGCACGCCCGCCCGTGTTGTTCCCGCACAGTGGCCCCTTTCGCGGACGGTTCCCGGGCCTGCGGGGGGCTGCCGGGAACGGCCCGGAGCAGCGGCTGCGGATTGTCGGATTGCGACAGTTCCGCCGGTGCGGCGCTGTGGGAGCCCGATTCGCCGCCGCCGCCGACCGCCCGATAGCGTCACACTGCGTACGCATTCCGACGTACGCGCTCATGTACGGAGAGAGGTGGATCGTTGAGCCGCTCGGTTCTCGTCACCGGAGGAAACCGGGGCATCGGCCTCGCGATCGCCCAGGCCTTCGCCGAAGCGGGCGACAAGGTGGCCATCACCAGCCGTTCGGGTGAGGTGCCCGAGGCCCTGGAGAAGTACGACGTCCTCGCGGTGCGCTGCGACATCACGGACGCCGCGCAGGTCGACGCCGCCTTCACGGAGATCGAGCAGAAGCACGGCGCGGTCCAGGTGCTGGTCGCCAACGCGGGCATCACCAAGGACACCCTGCTGCTGCGGATGTCCGAGGACGACTTCACCTCCGTGGTGGACACCAACCTGACCGGCACCTTCCGGGTGGTCAAGCGCGCGTCGAAGCTGATGATGCGCGCCAAGAAGGGCCGCGTCGTGCTGATCTCCTCGGTGGTGGGCCTCTCCGGCTCGCCGGGCCAGGCCAACTACGCCGCCTCCAAGGCCGGCCTGGTCGGCTTCGCCCGCTCCCTGGCGCGCGAGCTCGGCCCGCGCAACATCACCGTCAACGTGGTCGCCCCCGGCTTCGTCGACACCGACATGACCGCCGTGCTCAGCGACGAGCGCCGCGCGGAGATCGTCGCGGAGGTCCCGCTGGGCCGTTACGCGGCGCCCGCCGAGGTCGCGTCCACCGTGCGGTTCCTCGGTTCGGACGAGGCCGCGTACATCACCGGAGCCGTCATTCCCGTCGACGGCGGATTGGGCATGGGTCACTGAGCATGAGTGGAATCCTCGAGGGCAAGCGGATCCTGATCACGGGTGTGCTGATGGAGTCCTCCATCGCCTTCCACACCGCGCGGCTCGCCCAGGAGCAGGGCGCCGAGATCATCCTCACCGCCTTCCCCCGTCCGAGCCTGACCGAGCGCATCGCCAAGAAGCTGCCGAAGCCGGTCAAGGTGCTGTCGCTGGACGTCTCCAGCCCGGAGGACCTGGCCGGCATCGCCGACCAGGTCCGCGAGACGCTGCCGACCCTGGACGGCATCGTCCACTCGATCGGCTTCGCCCCGCAGGACGCCCTGGGCGGCAACTTCCTGGACACCCCGTGGGAGTCCGTGGCCACCGCGATGCACGTCTCGGCGTACTCGCTGAAGTCGCTCACCATGGCGCTGCTGCCGCTGATGCAGGACGGCGGCTCGGTCGTCGGCCTGACCTTCGACGCCCAGTACGCCTGGCCGCAGTACGACTGGATGGGCCCGGCCAAGGCCGCCCTGGAGTCGACCAACCGCTACCTGGCCCGCTACCTGGGCGAGCGGGACATCCGCTGCAACCTGATCTCGGCGGGCCCGATCGGCTCGATGGCCGCCAAGTCCATCCCGGGCTTCGGCGACCTGGCCGACACCTGGAACCAGCGCTCCCCGCTGAAGTGGGACCTGAGCGACCCGGAGCCGGCCGGCCGCGGTGTCGTCGCGCTGCTGTCGGACTGGTTCCCGAAGACCACCGGCGAGATCATCCACGTCGACGGCGGGCTGCACGCCATCGGCGCCTGACCGGCTGGCTCCACCGCTGCCCGGCGCCCCGCCCTGGGGGTGCCGGGCAGCGGTGCGTTCGCGTCGGGCCGCGCGTCGGGGCCGGGGTCCGGGTCACGCACCGGGGCCGGGGCGGGACCGCCCGGCGGCCCGGCTACGCGTCGGCGGTCGCGCAGGCGCCGATGGCCCGGCCGGCCTCGACCGAGGCGCGCTGGGCGTCGCCGGCCCGGATGGCGTCCCGGATGGTGTCGTGGCCGATGTAGCGCTCGGCGATCAGCTCGGGGCCGACGTCGTTGCGCAGGTGTTCGCGGGTGACCTCGCCGAGGTCGGAGTAGACGGCCAGCAGCACGTCGTTGTGGGCGGCGGCCACCACGGCGTGGTGGAAGGCGGCGTCGGCCTGGACGAAGTCCTCGGCGTCACCGGAGCGCCAGGCGGTCTCCCGCCGGTCGAGCGCGGCGTCCAGCAGGCCGAGGTCCCGCTCGGTGCGGCGCAGTGCGGCCAGGCCGGCCGCGGAGGTCTCCAGGGCCGCCCGCAGCTCGGCGACCTGCGCCTGGTCGGCGTCGGCGAAGCGGCGGTGCATCACCCCGGCCAGCTCGCTGGTGGCGAGCACGTAGGTGCCGGAGCCCTGGCGGATGTCGAGCAGCCCGTTGTGGGCGAGGGCGCGGACGGCCTCCCGGACGGTGTTGCGGGCCACCCCGAGCTGTTCGACCAGGGCGGCCTCGGTGGGGATGCGCGAGCCGACGGGCCACTCCCCGGAGGTGATCTGGGCGCGCAGCTGCGCGATCACCTGGTCGGACAGCGGGGTGCGCCTCGGCGAGGACAGCGCCACGGGGACTCCTTGCGACTACGGGGTGGGTGGGCCCAGAGGGGAGGTGGCCGATGGATGAACGGTCGGGACATCATGCCAATTCCAAGGTGCATCAATTCATCCCATCATTCTATGATGGCGCCCATGCCTCCCGCAGTAGACACCACCGCCTCCCCCCGAACCGAGGCCCGGCCGCAGACCGAGCGGCTCGCCGGCTCCGCCAAGTACCTCGGCGTGCTGTTCGCCGTCGCGATCGCCGCCGCCGCCTTCAACCTGCGCCCCGTGGTCACCAGCCTCGGGCCGCTGCTCGACCAGGTCCGCGCCGACCTGGGCATGAACCCGACCCTGGCGGGGCTGCTCACCGCCGTCCCGTCGCTGTGCTTCGCGCTGTTCGGCTTCGCGGCCCCCGTCGCGGCCCGCCGGATCGGCCCGATCGCGGTGATCACGGCCGGCATGGGCGCGATCACGGCCGGCGTGCTGGCCCGCTCCTTCGCCGGCGGCACGGCGGTGTTCCTGCTGCTCACCGCGCTCGCCCTGGCCGGGGTGGCGGTCTCCAACGTGCTGCTGCCGGTGGTGATCAAGCGGTACTTCCCGGAGAAGGTCGGTCCGATGATCGGCCTGTACTCCATGGCGCTGTCCGCCGGCACCGCCCTGGCCGCCGCCGTCACCGTGCCGCTGACCAACGCGCTCGGCGGCGACTGGCGCTACGGCCTCGGGGTCTGGGCCGGCCTCGGGGCGTTCGCCCTGGTGCTCTGGCTGCCCGTGCTGATCGCCAAGCGCGAGCGCGGAGAGCGGGCCGCCGGCGCCGCCGCCCCCGCCAAGCTGCCGATCACCCGCAGCCGCACCGCCTGGGCGCTGTCCTGCTTCTTCGGCCTCCAGGCCACCGGCGCGTACGTGGTGATGGGCTGGCTGCCGAAGATCTTCCAGGACTCCGGCATCGACAAGGGCACCTCCGGGGTGCTGCTCGCGGTCACCATGGTGATCGGCGTGCCGGTCTCCTTCGTGCTGCCCAACCTGGCCGCCCGGCGCGGCGACCAGCGGCTGTTCGTGGTGGTGCTGGCCTCCTGCGGCATCGCCGGGTACTCCGGGCTGGCGCTCGCCCCGGCCGCGGCGCCGTGGGTGTGGGCCGTCCTGGTGGGCCTGGCCAACTGCGCCTTCCCGCTGGTGCTGACGATGATCGGGTTGCGCGCCCGGACCGCCGGCGGGGTGGCCCAGCTGTCCGCCTTCGCCCAGGGCGTCGGCTACCTGATCTCCATCCCCGGCCCGATCCTGATCGGCCGGATCTACCAGGCCACCGGCCAGTGGTACCTGCCGCTGGGCTTCCTGGCGCTGCTGCTGGTGCCGCAGATGCTGTTCGGCCTGCGGGCCGCGCGGGCCCGGCACATCGAGGACGAGGCGGTCCTGCCGGCGGATCGGGTCAAGGCCTGAGCGGAAGGCCCGGGGCCGGCCGGGCAGGTCAGGGCCTGAGGACCGGGCCGGGAAGGGCCTGGCGTCGAAGGTGAGGCCTGACGTCGAAGGTAAGGCCTGACGTCGAAGGTCAAGGCCTGGCCAAGGCGGTGGGGCCAGCGCGGGACGGGTGTGTTCGGGGTGGGAGAATCCCGGCATGCCCGTTCTCGACCCGAACCCCACCGGCGGCCGCAAGCAGCTCGGCCGCATCGCCCTCGCCATCGGCGGCATCGTGGTGCTGGTGGCGATCATCGCCACCGTCGCCGCCCAGATCGGCTGATCGCCGCCCGTCACCGCGCCTGCCCGGCGCGCACCCGTGGCGCCGCCCGTACCACCGCCGTACTCCCGGTGACGCCCCGGCGAACGGGCCATGATGGCACCCACCACCCGGGGGAGTGGCGGCAACCGGGAGCATCGCGCCGCCGGGCCGCTTTTCTGCCAAGCTTGCTGGGTATGAGCGCCGACACGCCCCGCAGGATCATCGTTCTCCGTCACGCCAAGGCCGACTGGCCGAACGGCGTGGACGACCACGAGCGGCCGCTGGCCGACCGGGGCCGCCACCAGGCCCCGGACGCCGGCCGCTGGCTGGTCGACTCCGGCATCAACCCCGACTTCGTGCTCTGCTCCACCGCCCTGCGCACCCGGGAGACCTGGAAGCTGGCGGCACACGAGCTGCCCAAGCGGGCCCGGAAGACGGTGTACGAGGACCGGATCTACGAGGCCAGCCCGGGCGAGATCATCGCCGTCCTCCAGGAGACCCCGGAGGAGTACTCGGACGTGGTGCTGGTCGGCCACAACCCCGGTGTGCTGGGCCTGACCCAGGTGCTGGCCGGGGACGCCGGGGACCGGGACGCGCTGGAGCGGCTGCGCCTCGGCGGCTTCCCGACGGCGGCGATCGCGGTGCTCAGCTTCAGCGGGTCCTGGAAGCTCGTCGAGCCCGGCGTGGCCGAGCTGGTCTCGTACTACACGCCGCAGGACTGAGCTCCGTCACACGTCCGAGGGGCGCGCGGATTGGATCCGCGCGCCCCTCGTCTGCTTCGAGAACCAGCCGGTCGGTCCTAGGGTGCGTATTTGGTCGTGATCAAGCGGCTCTGGTGAGGTCCTTGATCCAGATCATCGCGCCACGAAGGTGGAGGCCGGCGAGGTAGCTCTC
>NZ_JBVIFM010000038.1:0-50155 GCF_055571335.1 Kitasatospora sp. NPDC030952 | reverse complement strand
ACTGCAGGGGGGACCCTGTGGGAGAGTAGGACGCCGCCGAACAATTCTTCAGAAAAGGCCCACCCGGGTTTCCGGGTGGGCCTTTTCGCGTTTCCGGGCGGCACGCTCGGAAGGTTCGCCGCGCACGTGCCGCGCACGTGCCGCGCACGTGCATGCGAACGCCTGGAAGGGGGCCCCGAACTGTGACGCAGGTCACGCCGGATGCAGAACCCGGGCGCTGGATCGGGCGTCTGGCTGGTGTGAGATCACGCAGGAGAGCACTGGACGAGCTTGACGAGGAGCGTCTCCTCCGGCTGGTGGCCAGGGGCGATCGCGGGGCGTTCGACGAGCTGTACCGCCGGACGTCGCCGTGGCTGGCGGTGCGGTTGCGCCGCCGCTGCTCGGACGAGCAGATCGTCGCCGAGGTCATGCAGGAGACCTATCTCGCGGTGTGGCGCGCGGCCGGCGCGTTCGCCGGGAGTGCGGTCGGCGGTTCGGCCGTCGGGTGGCTGTGGACGATCGCGGCGCGCCGGCTGATCGACGCGTTCCGGCGTCGCGCCCACCACGCCGAGCCGCCGGTCGCCGCCGCCGAACGGGCCGTGGTGCCCGCCGCCGAGGAGGAGGCGCTGGCCGGGACGGTCGGCGGGGACGTCGGCGACGCGCTGCGGCGACTGGCGCCGGAACTCCGTGAGGTATTGCAGGCCACGGTGCTCGACGGGCTCTCCGTCCGGGAGACGGCCGTGCTGCTCAGACTGCCCGAAGGCACGGTCAAGACCCGTGCCCGCCGGGCCCGGATCGCGATGCGGGAGGCACTGGCATGAGGGAGGAACACGCGTCGAGGCGGTTGATCGACGACTACGCCCGGGGTGACGCCACGATGGCGGCGGACACGGTGTGGGCCCTGGAGGCCCACCTGGAGACGTGCGCGCCGTGCCGGAGCCTGCTGGCCGCCTCGGTGGCCGCGGAGGCGCCCGACGTCTCCGCGCTGCTCGACACCGTCCGGGCCGGCCTGGAGCCGCAGTTGGACGCGGCCGCCCAGGCGCCCGCGCGGCGGCGCCGGCCGGGCTGGGTGTCGGCCTGGCTGACCCCGGTGATGACGCCGTGGCTGGCGATGACCGCCGCCGTCACCCTGGCGGCACTGCTGCTGGACGCGTTCGCGCCCGCGACGCTGCTCGGCGGCGCCTCGCCGGTGTCGCTGGCGGCGCCCGTGCTGCCGCTGCTCGGTGTCGCCGCGGCCTGGTCGCGCGCGCTGGACCCGGCGCACGAGCTGACGGCCTCGACCGCCCGGGCGGGCCTGCCCCTGCTGCTCCGCCGCACCACGGCGGTGCTCGCCGTGGTGCTGCCCGGGCTGCTGCTGACGGGGTGGCTGACCGGGAGCGTGACGGCCGCTCAGTGGCTGCTGCCCTCGCTGGCCTTCACCTCCACCGCCCTGGCACTGGGCAGCGTGATCGGGGTGACCCGGGCCGCCACCGGGCTGGCGGCCGCCTGGGGCGTCGCCGTGGTGGTGCCCACGGGGGCCACCGGACAGGTCCCGCTCGCCGTGCGGATCGCGCTCCAGCCGGGCGGGCTGCCCGGTTGGGGACTGCTGCTCGCACTGGCCGTCGGCGCCGTGATCGTGCGCCGGAACTCCTACGCGACGCTCTGAAGCCCACCGCTGCGAAGCCCAACGCTGCGAAGCCCAACGCTGCGAAACCCAACGCTGTGAAACGACCATCGACCCTCGAAAGGGACTACCGCATGGCGCCCATGACGAGCGCGGCCGAGACCGCGCCGAAGACCTACGCCTGGGAGATCCGGGCCAGTGACCTGAAAGTGCGGGTCGGCCGGAACAAGATGGCCGTCGACGGACTGGACCTCTCCCTGGGCATCGGCGCCCACGGCCTGCTGGGGCCCAACGGTGCGGGCAAGACCAGCCTGATCCGGGCCCTGGCGACGGTGCTGCGGCCGGCCGGGGGTGAGCTGGAGCTGCTCGGCACCTCCGTCGGAGGGCTGGGCGATCACCGGGCGCTGCGGCGCCGGATCGGCTACCTACCGCAGGACTTCGGCTACTACAAGCGCTTCACGGTGCGCGAGTTCGTGGAGTACATGGCCTGGCTGAAGGAGGTGCCGAAGGCGGACATCCCGGCGGCCGTCCAACGGGCCGTCGAGCGGGTGGGCCTGGCGGACCGGGCCGACCACCGGATGAAGACCCTGTCCGGCGGCATGGTGCGGCGGGCCGGCATCGCCCAGGCGATCGTCAACGACCCCGCGGTGCTGCTGCTGGACGAGCCGACGGCCGGCCTGGACCCGGCGCAGCGGCTGCGCTTCCGCGAGCTGCTGCAGGAACTGGGCCGGGACACCTGTGTGGTGGTCTCCACCCACCTGGTGGAGGACGTCGCGGCGGCCTGCTCGGACGTGGTGCTGTTCGCCGACGGCCGGCTGGTCTTCCAGGGCACCCCGGACGACCTGGCCGCCGCCGGCGGCAGCGAGTACCCGGGCGACAGCCCGCTGGAGCGCGGCTACTCGGCGCTCCTCCACGACTCCGGCCGTCCGGGAGGCAACTGGTGAACGGACGTGTGCTGCGGACCGAGCTGAGGCGCTCCGTCGCCCCGTGGGCCTGTCTGGTCGTCCTGGGCGGCAGCCTGGCGATCCTCTACGCGATCAACGGACTGTGGTGGCGGGGCGCCACGGCATGGACCTCGCAGTGGACGTCGTTGGCGCTGACGACCCGCTCCCTGCTGGCCTACCTGTGGCCGCTCTCGGTGGGCTTCGGGGCGGTCTACGGACTGCGCGACTCCCGCTCGCGGATGGCCGAACTGCTGGCGAGCACGCCGCGGCCGGCCTGGCGCCGGGCGGCGTTGACGGCCGGCGCGCTCTCGCTCGCGCTGGCGTCGGGCTTCGGCCTGCTCGTCCTGTGGGGCGCGGGGCAGGTGGCCCTCGGCGACGCCGACTACCTGCCGGCGGGCTGGCTGCCGATCTCGCTGGTCGCGGCGCTGGCCCTGGTCGCGGGCGCCGTGTTCGGGATGGGCGTCGCGCGGACCGTGCCCTCGGTGCTCGTCCCGCCGATCCTGGTGGTGGGCTCCCTGGTGACGGTCATGTACCTGCGGCAGACCGCCGACGGGGCACTGCCGTCCGGCGCGGCGCCGAACAGGCTCTCCCAGCTGTCGCCGGTGACCGACATGCCGCGCGAGATGCTGCTGACCCTCTCCGGGGCGGTGGACCTGGGGCAGGCGCTGTGGTTCCTCGGGCTGCTCGGCACCGGCTTCGCGCTGGTGGCGGCCTCGACCCGACGGGCCCGGCTGCTCGCGGTGGCGCCCGTACTGGCCGGTGCGGCGCTGGCCCTGACGGTCCTGCCGGCCGATCCGCAGGACACCTACGTCGTCGACCGGGCCGCCGCGGCCCTGGTCTGCGACGGCCCGGTGTGCGTGACCCGGGCGCACCGGGCGCAGCTGCCCGCACTCGCGCCGAGCGGCAAGGAGGCGCTGCGCGTGCTGCACGAGGCGCTGGGCGACCAGGCGCCGGCCGCGCTGCACGAGGAGACCGCGCTGCGCGCGATCGGCGAGGACCGTACGCTCTCCGGCGACGTGGTGCTGATCGACCTCGACGACCCGCTGGCCGCCGGTGCGAGCGGCGCGGACCTGACCCGGCTGCTGGTCGCCCAGGGCCTGGCGCCGAACTGCCGGCCGCGCACCATCTGGGAGGGCGGGGGGCAGAACGCGATCCCGGCGCAGAGCGTCGGCGCGAGCTGGGCCCTCGGCGATCACCAGCTGGTACCGCTCCAGCAGCCGGAGGGCGACCGGTTCTCGCAGCAGGCATGGACGAACGCCCGTACCGCCTGGGAGACGCTGAACGCCCTGCCGGCGGCCGAGCAGCGCTCCCGGATGGCCCAGGTCCGTGCCGCCGCGCTGTCCTGCGGGACTGTGCTGGCGCCGCTGACGGGGGAGGCGTCCCGATGAGGTGGCTGACCCTGTACGCGCGGTCGCGGCAGGCGCCCGCCTCGGCGGCCGTCATCCTGCTGGTCGTGCTGGCGGCGTGGGCCCTGGACGACGGCCGGGGCCCGATGGACCTGGGGACGACCGTCCTGGTCCTCACCATGAGCGTCGCGGCCGGTTCCGTCGGGCTCGGCGGGCAGGACGCGGCGCTGGAGCGGACGGCCGCGATCCGGTGGATGCCCCGCCGGGCGGCGCACGTGCTGGTGATCGGCGCGTTCGCCGGTGCGGCGCTGCTGGCGCTCGGACTGATCGGGGTGGAGACCAGCCCCACCGGGTTCGTCGTCCGGGACGCCGCCGGGCTGGCCGGCCTGGCCGCGCTCGGGGCGGCGCTGGTCGGAGCGCAGCTCGCCTGGATCCTGCCGATCGGCTGGCTCGCGGTCACCGTCCTCAGCCCGACCCCGCCCGGCACCCTGGGGAAGGTGGTGCACTGGATGACCTTCACCCCGACCACGACGGTGTCCTCCGGGACGGCGTGGGCCCTGCTGGTGGCAGGAACCGTGCTGTACGCCCTGGCGGGCCCCCGCCGGTAGCGGGCGGGCCGGGCCCCGGCCGGAAGGAGACGACGAACGACGTGAGCACCGCCCGAGGGCGGTGCTCACGTCGTTCGTCGTTCTGGGCCCCTGCGGGCCCGTGGTCGGTCGTCCGTCGCGGGCCCACCGGTCCGGGGGCGCCGACCCGGTCGGACCGCCGGCGCGGTTCGTGGGAGGGCTCGGTGAGGGGCCCTGCTCCCTTGTGACGATTCGGTGCGTATACGGCTTCAGGGGCGCCACGGACGCCGGGGCGACGCGGATTCAATGTTGTACTGAGGAGGCGTCAGCATCGCGCGGGGGGCAGAACCGACGGTCCGTGGGGGACGGACCGGTTGCCCTCGGAGTGTAGGTCCGGGTTCCCCGGAAGGGCACGTGGCCCGTATTGGTGGGGTTCGAACGGGTTGTCGGTCGGTGTGCGAACCGGGGGTGGTGACCACCACGGGTTTGACATGGTCACGGGGCGTAAGGGGAGATTACGGAAGAGCAAGATCGCGGAGGCGAACGGGGCGATTTCGGCGGAAGGGGCCCATTGACACCGTTGGGGGGTCGGGTGCACCTTTCCGGTCCGGTTGCCCGGGCGGGGAAGCCCGCCCGGGCAACCGGGTCAGTGTCCCTGCCGGATGTCGCTCAGCGTTCCGCTGATGTTGAGGAGTTCGTGGCACGTGGGTGCCTGCTTGCCCGAGGCCGGAGTGCCCGGGGACTCGCAGGTCACGTTGGCCGTCACAGCCTGGTCCGCGGGGACCTGGATGGGAGTCACCCAGTGGTAGTCCTGGTTGCGGAAGGTCTCCAGTGCGATCGTCATGAGCGTCTGCTTGCCGGCCGTGATGGTCACCACGCCCTGGTCGCCCTGGAAGTTGGCGATCACGAGGTCGGTCATGTCGAACACCTTGCCGTGCGGCACCTGGTAACTGCCGGTCGCGGCGCCGCCGTTCGGCGTCTGCACGTCGATCGTGGCGGAGCTCTGCTGGCCGGTGCCCGGCTGGGCCAGGCCTCCTGGACCGGGGGCGTTGCCGCCGGGGCTGGGCTGCCCGGCACCGGGCTTGGTCTGGCCGCCGGGGGTCCCGCCCGCGGGGGCCGGGGTCGCGCCGCCGGGGACGGCCGGGTTCGGGGCCGGGGTGGCGCTCTGCTGGGCGACGGCCTGCTCGGCGGCCTGCTTGGCGGAGCTGCGCACCGCCGGGCGGACCAGGGCGAACCAGGCCAGCAGCAGTGCGATCAGTGCCGCCAGGAGGGCGAGCAGCCACTTGGGGAAGATCGGCAGCTGGAGGAACTCGCCCTCCAGCAGCGGGCGTTGGACGACCTCCGGAGTGACGGCCGACACGCCTGCGGCGTCCCCGCCGCCGGTGCCCGTGCCCTCGGCGCCGCTCTTTCCGTCCTTTCCGCTCTTCCCGTCGTTGCCGGTCTTCCCGTCCTTGCCCGTGGCGTCGGCGCCCTTGGCCGCGGCGGTCTGCTCGGGGCCCACCGTGACCTCGAACGGCCAGGAGGCCTGCTTGCCGAACCAGATCAGCTTGCGGGCCCGCGCCTGGAGCCGCAGCTCACCGGACTCCCCGGGCTGAAGCCGCAGCTTCTCCGGAGTGGCCCGGAACCGCAGGTCCTCACCGGCCTGTCCGGGGGTGAGCACCACCGTGGTGGGGGCGTTGCCCTGGTTGCGCACCGAGGCGCGGTAGCGGCCGCGCAGCCAGCCACGACGGCGGCGGGGTGCGAGCGCGGCCTGCAGCTCCTGGAACGGCGTCACGGTGACCGTGGTCTCCGGGACCGTCACCAGCTCGGGGCGCTCGGTCGGCAGGACCCGGATGCCGAGCGGGAACTCGCCGGCCCGGGCGGCGGGCGAGCGCGGTGGGGCGAGGCGTACCGTCACAGTCTCGGACGTCCCGGGGAAGAGCGAGACCCGGGCCGGTTCGACCGTCGTCCACGCGGCGCAGTCGCCGACCACCTCCAGCGTGTACGCCTCGACGATGTCGAGGTCGTTGCGCACCGTCAGGGTCGTGGTGGCCACGCCACCGGGCGCCACCGTCAGCGCGGGCAGGCCGAGTTCGGCGGATGTGGTCATGGTGCGACGGTAGGTCCGGAGGACCGTCCGCGGAGAGGGCCGTACGGGCAAGCCGTGGGCACACCCCTTGCCCGAGCGGACCGACCGACCCTGCCCGGCGCCGTCGCGGCCCACCGCGCGACCCCGGCCCCCACAGCAACCAGACCCTCGACCGGGCACCCGGCCGGCTCCGCTCCGCGGCGCCCGGCCACCACCGCCGCAGGTCACTGGAAATTGGAGAGTTCGATGACGTCGACCGAGGCATCCCGCGGGGAAGCCCTCACCATCCGGCGCACGCCGACGGCCCAGCTGTCCGGCAGCGTCCGGCCGGCCGGGGCACGCATACCGGTCCAGGGGCGCGGCCGCCCCGCCCAGATACCCGTGGCGGTGTACGCCGAGGACCTCATCCTGCAGACCGGAGTGGTCCAACAACTGCGCCAGCGGCCCGAGGTGGAACTGCTCAGTGAGGCCGACGCGGGCCGGGCCGAGGTCTCCCTGCTGGTGGTGGACGCCCTGACCGAGGCGGTCGTCGACCACCTGCGCCGGCTGCGGCTCGCCACCTCGGGCCGGATCGGCCTGGTGGTCGGCCAGTTCGAGGCCGGGGGGCTGCAGGCGATCGTCGAGCACGGGGTCGCCGCCGTGCTGCGCCGCTCGGAGGCGGACCAGGACCGGCTGGTGCACCTCATCACCGCGCTGGCCAACGGCGAGGGCGTGATGCCCGGCGACCTGCTCGGCGAGCTGCTCGACCGGATCGGGACGCTCCAGCGCACCATGCTGGACGGCAAGGGCCTGACGCTGTCGACCCTGACGGCCCGGGAGGCGGAGATGCTCCGGCTGGTCGCCGAGGGCTTCGACACCAGCGAGATCGCGGCCAAGACCTCCTACTCGGAACGCACCGTCAAGAACGTGCTGCACGAGATCATCACCAGGCTCGGGTTGCGCAACCGGGCGCACGCCGTGGGGTACGCGATGCGGCGCGGGCTGATCTGAGGAGGCCGGCCGGAGGGGGCGGAGCGTCCCCGAGGATCCGGCCGGAGGGGCAGGAGGCAGCGCCGTTCCGGAGCGGACGGCGAGCCACGGCGCGGACGGCCGTCCCCAACGCCCGCGACCGTGGCGGCCTGCCCTTTGCGGACACCGCTCGTTACCCCCGGCTCGGGCGCCCGGGCCCTGTACCCGGGCGCCCGGGCCGGTGAGACTGCGGGGGAGACCGCCCCTGCCACCCTGTGAGGTCGAGCGTGACCGGCGCCCCCGCCCATCCCCGCTCCGTTCGGCGGCCGGCCCGGGCCGCCGTCGCGGTGCTGCTCGCGCTGGCCGTCGCCATGCTGACCCTGGGCTCCGCGCCCGCCGGGCCGGCCGGCCGCACCGCCCCGGCCGCCACCGCCGAGGACCCGGCCGCCGGGCGGGTGATCTACGCCGGCACCGACCACCGCGGCCTCGGCCGGGTGACCGGAGCGGCGTCCAGCACCCCGCTGTTCGGACCCGGCCCGATCCACTTCGACCGGGAGCCGTCGGCCCGCGGCGACGAACTGGTCTTCACCAGCCTGCGGGACGGCCCGCTGCCCCAGGTCTACCTGCGCGACGCGAGCGGTGCGGTGCGCCGGCTCACCAACGGCATGGACACCGCCCACCCCGCGCTCGCCCCGGACGGCAAGGGCGTCGTCTTCGAGGCCCTGGAGCCCACCGCGGCCGGCGGCACCCAGCACGTGCTGTGGGCGGTCAACCGGGACGGCACCGGGCTGCGCCGGATCACCGAAGGCGCCGCCGACGAGACCCACCCGACCGTCTCGCCCGACGGCCGCTGGGTCGCGTACGCCTGCACCGGCGAGCCCGGGCACATTCAGATCTACCTGCGGCCGTTCACTGGCGGCGCACCCGTCAAGGTCACCAACGTGACCAGCGGCGACGCCGTCGACCCGACCTGGAACCCGGTCAACGACGACGCGCACCGCAACCAGATCGTCTACACCTGGGACCAGGGCGACAAGGGCCGGACCCTGATGCTCACCTCGCCGACCGGCGGCGACAAGGCGTTCTTCCCCGGCACCGGCTCCACCTGGCGGTCCGGCTCCGCCTCCTGGCTGGCCGACGGCAGCGGCGTCCTCTTCCTGAGCGCCGACCAGCCCGGCTCCTCCCCGGCGCCCCAGCCCGACCCGAACCAGCCGCCCGTGGTGAACCTCTACCGGGCGCCGACCTGCGACTGCACCGACCCCCAACTGCTCTACCGCACCAACCGGTTGATCGCCACGCCGACCTGGCTCGGCACCCAGGCCCAGGGCGGCCCGGTGGTCGAGCAGACCAGCGCCGCCGCCGCCAACATCGCCGACGTCCAGGACGTCCGCCAGGACGGGACCGACCCGCGCGACCTCGGCATCAGCGTGCTCACCGAGGACCCGGCCGCCGACACCAACACCAACCCCGACCCGGCCGCCGACCCGCTCTTCCACCCCCGCCCCGGCTACGACCCCTGGTACGAGCGCCAGACCTACACGCCCGACGGCCGGCGGATCGTGGTCACCCGCTACGAGGACTCCCCGGCCGGACGGATCCAGCGGATCTGGCAGGCCGACGCCGACGGCTCCGGCCCGCAGCCGATGAACCTCGCCGGCCGCGGCCCGACCGACCGGGACACCGACCCCTCGCTCTCCCCGGACGGCAGGCTCATGGTGTTCAGCCGCAGCACCCCGGGCAGCGACCGGACCCCGGCCCGCCCCGGCCGGATCATGATCGCCGAGGTGGCCACCGGCGCGATCATCGGCACCGTCCAGCCGCCCGCCGACCAGCCGGGCGCCGCCGACGGCGAACCCTTCTGGTCCCCCGACGGCAAGCTGATCGCCTTCTCCCGCACCGCCGCGGTCAACGGCAACACCGGCAACCTGCACGTCTGGACGGTCGCCGCCGACGACCTCACCCGGCAGACCGACCTCAGCCGGACGGCCTGCCCGGGCAACTGCAACGTCATCGACGACAGCCCGGTGTTCTCGCCCGACGGCCGGCGGATCGCCTTCAACCGCAAGGCCGGCGACGGCGGGAACAACCACCGGGACGCCCTGCTGGTCACCACGCCCACCGGCACCGGCTGCACGGTGCTGCTGCCCGCCGGGCACACCGACGACAAGGGCGCCTGCACCCGGCCGCTGCCCGACACCTCCGAAACCGGCCCGTACCAGCCCCGGGACGTCGCCTGGACGCCGGACGGCGCCCGGCTGGTGCTCACCTCGCGCCGCGCCCTGCCGCCCAACTCCCCGGAGGGGCTCGGCACCTACGACTTCGCGACCGGCAAGCTCAGCCCGCTGGACTGGCGACTGCCCGGACGGCAGAAGGAACCGGCCGTCCAGCAGTCCGTCCACCTCTCCCTGAGCGCGCCGCCCCGCACCCCGGCCGTCCAGGTCGACGGCGGCACCGACGTCACCGTCACCGTCACCAACCACGGCCCCGCGCCCTCGCCCGGCACCGTCCTCACCGCCTCGGTGCCGACCGGCGCCCGGCTCGGCAAACTGACCACGCCCGTCGGGACCTGCGACGCCGGCGCGCTGCGCTGCGAACTCGGCACCCTGGCACCGGGAGCCGAGGTGAAGGTGACCGCCACCCTGATCGGCACCCGGACCGGTGACCAGCCCTTCGGCTGGACCGTCACCGGGGCGGTGGTCGACCCGAACCCGGAGAACGACTCCGCCGAGACGGTCCTGCCGGTGCTGGACAAGCCCGCGCCGACGCCCACCCCGACCCCGACGCCCACCGCTTCGCCGACCCCCACCCCGACACCGACCCCGACCCCCGATCCGACCACCCCCGCGCCGCCCCCGCCGCCGGCACCCGCACCGCCGCAGGCCGGCCCCACGGTCACCGTCGGCGCCCAGCCCGCCCCCGGCTACGTCGGCGGCCACGTGACCGTCAGCTACACCGTGCGCAACACCGGACAGGCCCTCGCCACCGGCCTGCGGCTCACCCTCGGCCTGCCCGCCGGGGTGCCCACCGAGCCGCTGCCCCCCGGCTGCCGGGCCGGCAGCTGCGAGCTGGCCGACCTCACCCCCGGCCGCAGCCAGGTGATCCGGGTGGTGCTGTCACCGGTGGCCGCACTGGACACCACCATCACCGCCGAACTGACCACCACCGGCACCGACGCCACCCCCGGACCGCACCGGGCGAGCACCCCGCTGCGGATCCTCCAGCCCCGCATCGTCGCCGTGCCGCCGATCGGCAAGCCCGGCTTCGTGACCTCCGTACGCGGCGTGGACTTCCCGCCCGGCGCACCCGTCCGGTTCACCTGGCAGCCCGGCATCACCGCCGACGCGGCCCCGACCTACCCCAAGGCCGACGGGACCTTCGCGGGCCAGCTGCTGATCCTCCCCAAGGACGAGACCGGCCCGCGCACCATCAAGGCCGACGGCCCCGGGTTCTCCCCGGTGACCACCCCGTTCCTGGTCGTCAAGGGCACCATCGGCCCGCCGGCGGAGGTGGAGCGCCGGTGATCCACGAGGTCGATGAGGCGCTGCGGCTGCTGCTCGGCGAGGCGGGACTGCCGGAGCGCGGGGTCGAGGTGGTGTTCGACGGGCCGACCCGGGACCTCGCGGCCCGGCGCACCGCGCCGACGGTCAGCGTCTTCCTCTACGGCATCCGCGAGGAGACCGGCCGTCGGCAGGCCGGCGCCGTCGCCGAGTACGACGCCGAGGGCGTGGTGGTCGGCCGCCGGCCCGCGCCGCGCTGGTTCGAGCTGGCCTACCTGGTCACCGTCTGGACCAACCGCCCGCAGGACGAACACCGGCTGCTCGCCGAGGTGCTGCAGTGCCTGACCGCCGTCGACGCGCTGCCCGCCCGGCTGCTCACCGGCACGCTCGCCCGGCTCGGCCTGACCGTCGAGATGGACATCGCCGGGCGCGACACCGGCCTGCCGTCGGTGTCCGACGTCTGGTCCGCGCTCGGCGGCGAACTGCGGCCCTCGATCGACCTCAGGGTGCTCGCCCCGCTCGCCGGCGCGCTCGACCCCGCCGGACCGCCCGTCACCGAAGGCCTGGTGGTGCACGCCAGGGACGCCAGCGGCGACACCACCGGGGACGGCAGCACCGGGGACGGCAGCACCGGGGACGATGCGCCGCCCCTCGACGGCCCCGGCCGCCGGCTGCGCTACCGCGGCGCCACCGACCCCGGCGCGGACGGCTTCGCCGCGCCGCGCGACCGCACGCTGCCGCCCGGCCGCCGGACCAGGGGCGGGAAGCGGTGAGCGTGGACCTCGGGACGGTGCTCGACGGCGCACCGCCCGGCCCCGCCCGCGAACCCGACCCCGGCCGCGAACCCGACCACCTGTGGGAGCGGCTGCACCGGGTCGAGCAGCGGGTCCGTACCGCCGTGCGCGAGCGCCGCGCCGACGACCCGGACCCGGACGACCCGTACCGCGGCCAGTACCTCGGCCCGGAGGCGGTGGAACGCATCCTCGCCTCCGCCGCCGCCACCGGCCGCAGCGGTGCGGACGTCCGGGACGAGCCCGCCCCGCCGCCCGGCTCGCGGCTCGCCCGGCTCGGCGCCGCCTTCGGGCTGCTCCCGGTCGACCTCGACCTCCTGATGGTCGCCCTCGCCCCCGAGCTCGACACCCGCTTCGAACAGCTCTACGGCTACCTCAACGACGACCTGACCCGGCGCCGGGCGACCGTCGGCCTGGCCCTCGAACTGTGCGGACTCCCGGGTGCCGGCGTCGGCCGGCTGCGGTTCTCCGGGCGGGCCCCGCTGATCGCCGGCGGCCTGCTGGAGATCGCCGAGCCCGAGCGCCCGCTGCTCTCCCGCACCCTGCGGGTGCCGGACCGGGTGACCGCCCACCTGCTCGGCGACGACGAACCGGACGACGCCCTGGCCGGCCTGGCCCACCGGGCCCTCCCCGGGACGGAGGCCGACGGGGAGACCGTCGAACGGCTGCGCGCGGCCGCGACCGGCGCCGGCCCCGTCCACCTGCTCGACCGCGACGGGCACGCCGGCCCGCTGGCCGTCGCCGCCCTCGCCGCCGACGGCCGTGCGCCGCTGGTCGTGGACGCCGCCGCGCTGGCCGCCCGGCCGTCGCCGGGCCTGGTCCGGGTGCTCGCCCGCGAGGCCCGGCTCGGCGGGGCCGGGGTGGTGCTCGGCCCGCTGGACCGACTGGAACCCGAACGCCCCGAACGGGCGGCCCTGCTGCGCGAGCTGGTCGCCGCACTCGCCGCCGTCCCGCTGATCGTGCACGGCCCCCAGGTGTGGGACCCGGCCTGGACCCGGGACAGCCCCGTGGTCGTCACCGCCCCGCCGCCGGACGACGCCGGCCGCGCCGGGCAGTGGGCCCGCGCGCTGGCCACCACCGGGGCACCGCTCGCCGAGGAGCTGACGGACGGCCTGGCCGAGACGGTGGCCGCCTACCGGGTCGACCGGGAGAAGCTGGAGCGGGCCGCCGCGGTCGCCGCCAGGACGGCCACCGCCGAGCGCCGCCCGGTGCGCGCCGAGGACCTCCGGACCGCCGTCCGGGCGCAGAACGCGGCCGGCCTGGCCCGCCTCGCCCGGCGGATCGAGCCCGCGGTCGGCTGGGACGACCTGGTGCTGCCCGCCCCCACCGCCACCCGGCTGCGCGAACTCGTGCTGCGCGCCCGGCACCGCGACCAGGTGCTCGGGCAGTGGCGGATGCGGCCGGGCGGCGGCCGGGGCAACGGGGTGATCGCCCTGTTCGCCGGCGAGTCGGGCACCGGCAAGACCATGTCGGCCGAGGTGGTCGCCGCCGAACTCGGCATGGAGCTGTACGTGGTGGACCTCTCCACCGTGGTCGACAAGTACATCGGCGAGACCGAGAAGAACCTGGAACGGATCTTCACCGAGGCCGCGCAGGTCAACGGCGTCCTGCTGTTCGACGAGGCGGACGCGCTGTTCGGGAAGCGCTCGCAGGTCAAGGACGCCCACGACCGCCACGCCAACGTGGAGACCGCCTACCTGCTCCAGCGGATGGAGTCCTTCGCGGGCATCGCGCTGCTCACCACCAACCTGCGCGCCAACCTGGACGAGGCGTTCACCCGACGGCTGGACGTCATCGCCGACTTCCCGCTGCCCGACCAGGCGCAGCGCCGCCTGCTGTGGGACCGCTCGCTCGGCCCGCGGCTGCCCCGCGGTGACGACCTCGACCTGGACTTCTGCGCCCGGCACTTCGAGCTGACCGGCGGCTCCATCCGGGCCTGCGCCGTCTCCGCGGCCTACCTGGCCGCCGGGACGGGCACCCCGCTGGGCATGGCCCAGTTGATCGCGGCCGTGGTCGGCGAGTACCGGAAGCTGGGGCGGCTGGTGCTGGAGAGCGAGTTCGGGCCGTGGCTGGGCGTCCTCGGGGACATCGGGCACGGCTGACCGGGCGGCCGGGGGCGGCGCCTGACGGGGCGTGGGGCACCGGCGGCCGGGGGAGTGGGGCCGTGGGGGTGGCAGGACCGGCGGGGACGGCGGGGACGGACCGGCCGTTCGGGGCGCCTGGGAGTAGCCGCCGGGGGCAGCCGGTGCTGCCCCCGGCGCGGGACCTGGGGACATGTCCCCGGACGGTGCCCCGGCCGCAGACTCGGGGGAGAACCAGGCGAATGACCGGTCATCCGAAGGAGCGCGAATGCCGTCGTACCTGACCCCGGGCGTGTACGTGGAGGAGGTCCAGTCCGGTGCCCGGCCGATCGAGGGCGTCGGCACGGCCGTGGCCGCCTTCGTCGGCTTCGCCGGATCCGGACCCTTCCACGAGCCCACACTGGTCACCAACTGGGACCAGTACGTCCAGCGGTTCGGCGGCTTCATCGAGGGCACCTACCTCGCGCACGCGGTCTACGGCTTCTTCGCCAACGGCGGCGGCTCCGCCTACGTCGTGCGGATCGGCGACCCGGCCCGGCAGGCCCCCGGCGGCGCGCCCGCCCCCGCCGCCGTCACCGCGGCCCCGCCGGCCGAGGTCTCGGGCTTCCTGATCTCCGCCCTGCCCGGCGCGGGCGGCGACGTGTCCGTCGAGATCGCCGACGCCGAGGGCGAGAACGTCCCGGACGACCGCTTCCGGCTGCTGGTCCGCCGCGGTGCCGAGGTCGTGGAGAGCTACGACGTCTCCACCCGGAAGAACACCAAGGGCTACGTCGTCACCCAGCTGCGCGAGTCCAAGCTCGTCGCGGTCACCGAACAGCCCGGCACCGCGCCCAGCCGCCCCGAGCGCCGCACCCACGCCCTCGCCGCCGCAGCCGCGCCGGCGACCGGCCCGGTGCCGGCCCCCGCCGCCCGGCTCGACCCCGCCGAGTACGTCGGCGACGCCGCCGCCCGCACCGGCTTCGCGGGCCTGGAGGCGATCGACGAGATCACCATGGTCGCCGTGCCCGACCTGATGAGCGCCTACCAGCGCGGCGACCTCGACGACGAGGGCCTGCGCACCGTCCAGCTCGCGGTGATCTCGCACTGCGAGCAGATGGGCGACCGGATCGCCGTCCTGGACCCGCCGCCCGGCCTCAACGCCCAGCGGATGCGCACCTGGCGACAGGACGAGGCGGGCTACGACTCCCGCTACGCCGCCCTGTACTACCCGTGGGTCAAGGTCTTCGACCCGGCCACCGGCCGCAACGTGCTGGTCCCGCCGAGCGGGCACGCCGCCGGGGTGTGGGCGCGCAGCGACGCCGAGCGCGGCGTCCACAAGGCGCCGGCCAACGAGGTCATCCGCGGCGCCGTCGACCTGGAACTGCGGCTCAGCAAGGGCGAGCAGGACCTGCTGAACCCGATCGGCGTCAACTGCGTCCGGGCGTTCCCCGGCCGCGGCATCCGGATCTGGGGCGCCCGCACCCTCTCCTCCGACCCGGCCTGGCGCTACCTCAACGTGCGCCGGCTCTTCAACTACCTGGAGGAGTCCATCCTCCTGGGGACCCAGTGGGTCGTCTTCGAGCCCAACGACGACCGGCTGTGGTCCAGCATCCGCCGGAACATCACCGCCTTCCTCACCGAGGAGTGGCGGCGCGGGGCGCTGTTCGGCCAGACCGCGGCCGAGGCCTTCTACGTCAAGTGCGACCGCGACAACAACCCGCCGGAGTCCATCGACCTCGGACAGGTGATCTGCGAGATCGGGGTCTCGCCGGTGAAGCCGGCCGAGTTCGTGGTGTTCCGACTGGCCCAGTTCTCCGACAGCACGAGCCTCGTCAACGAGTGATCGTCGTACGGTCGGCCCCCATCGCACGGAAGGTGACAGCACGCCATGGCTGAAGGCGATCCGCTCTCCACACACATATTCGGCGTCCAACTCGGCGGCTACAACGTCGAGTCCGTCAAGGAGATCAGCAACCTGACGGTCGAGCAGGACGTCGTCGAGTACAAGCAGGTGACCCAAGAGGGCAAACTGATCGTCCGCAAGCAGCCCGGCGCCCGGCTCCCCGGCGAGGTGACCATCACCCGCGGCCTGGACAAGAGCGGCGCCTTCACGGACTGGATCAAGGAGACCCTCAACAACGGGGCGATCAACACCGCGCGGCAGAACCTCACCATCGAGGTCAAGGACACCACCGGTGCCACCCTGCGCCGCATCCAGCTCACCAACGCCTGGGCCAGCCGCTGGGAGGGCCCCACGCTCAGCGCCGGCGAATCCAGCGCCGCGACCGAGACCGTGACCATCGTGTTCGAGGAGATCAGCGTCGAGTGAGGCGGAAGATCGGCCTTGACGAACTGCTGGAACGGGCCCCGGCCCCGGCCCCGCAGGGCACCGCGCCGCAGCAGCAGGCCCCAGGACAGCCGGGGCCGGCCGGGCCGCCCCGACGGCAGTCGCCGCACAGCGAGTTCGAGTTCGAGCTGCCGCTCGGCTACGTCGACGACGAGGGCACCGTGCACCGCCACGGCGCCATGCGGCTGGCCACCGCCCGCGATGAACTGATGCCGCAGATCGACCTGCGGGTCAAGGAGAACCCGGCCTACCTCAGCGTGGTGCTGCTCAGCCACGTGATCACCAGGCTGGGCGACCTCACCGACGTGCACGCCGGCATCGTCGAGCGGATGTACGCCACCGACGTCGCCTTCCTCCAGGACCTCTACCAGCGGATCAACAGCGAAGGCCACACGCGCGCCGCGGTGACCTGCCCGCACTGCGACGGCGCCTTCGAGGTCGACCTCGCCGGTGGGCGCCTGGGGGAATCGTGACGTACGCGCCTGCTCGGTTGTACGAGGAGATCGCGTACATCGCCTACCACTTCCACTGGCCGCGCGAGGACCTCCTCGACCTGACCCACCGCGAACGCGGGCAGTGGGTGCGCGAGATCGCGCGGATCAACTCCCGTGTCAGTGAGGGTGGGTGAGCCGGGTGGGGCTGCGGGACTGGATCGCGCGGCGGCGCGGCGGGGCCGAGCCCGGTGCCGGTTCCGGCGCCGTTTCCGGTGCCGCTTCCGGTGCTGTGGAGACCGGTGGCGGGACGGCCGGTGCCGGTGTCGGTGCCGGAGCTTCGGCGCGGCCTCGGCCGACGGCCGGGGACGGGGGCTGGCGCGCGGTGGCGCCGCTGGTCCCCACCCTGGGCGGCGGGGCGGCACACGGGGTCAGCGACGGCCTGGCGTTCCGCTCCCGGCTCGCCTCCTGGCAGAACCCTTCGCTGAGCGGACCGCTCGGCCATGCCGTGCTGCCGACCGCCCCGGTGGGGATCCTGCGGGCGGTGGTTTCGCCCGGTGCTCCGTCCGTCGCGGTCGGGGGCGGGGAGGCACTCGTCCTGCCGGCGGCAGCCGGGGGAGCGGTGCCGGCGGAGCCGGAACAGCTCGAAGGCGGAGGGGAGTCGGGAGGAGCAGGGCAGCGGCGGCAGGCGCGGCCGGTCCAACGGGCCCTCCCGGTACGACGGTTGCCCGTACGGTCGGGGCCGCGTGCGGGGCGTGCCGCGCGTGCGGCCGGAGCCGACCGGCGGGGCGGGTCGGCGGGCGCCGGCTCGGCGACTGGTCCGTCAGCGGACTCGCCGGCTGGTCCGGCGTCCGATTCGGCGTCTGCTTCGGCTGGTACGGCGACGCCTTCTGCCACCGGGACGCCGCGCGTGGCGGGGACCGGCGTCGTGCAGAGGTCAAGTGCGATGAAGCCCGGTGCTGCCGCGACACGCGGCTCGGGGAGCGGCAGTGCGCGGACGTCCCGCGCGGCGACGCCCTCTGCTGCGACGCCGCCGGCGTCGGCGTCCCGTGCGGCGAAGCCCGCTGCTGCCGTGCCGAGCAGCGCCGGGACCGGCCCGGTGCCGACATCCACCGCGCCGGTGTCCACGGCGCCTACCTCCGGCGTGCCGGAAGCCGGTACGCCGAAGTCCGGTGCGCCGAAGTCCGATGCGGTGACGTCCGGTGCGGGCGCCCAGTCGCCACGCCGGAGTGACCCGGCGGGCCCGGCGCCGGTACGTCCGGTGCGGCCGCGTGCCGTCGGTGCGCCGCTGACCGTGGCCCGGCGTCCCCGGCTGCTGTCCGTGCGCCCGGTCCCGGCCGTTGCGGTGCGGGGCGGCGTGGCGCCGGCTCAGTCCGCTGTGGCGGTGGAGAACCCGGTGGACGCCGTGCGGCCGTCCGCGAGCGGCGAGCCCGTGGTGCGTCCGGCTTCTGCGCCGGGTGGTGCGAGTGCGCCCGCCGGCGCGGTCGTCCAGCGTGCGGTTGAGCCGGGTGCTGCGCCACCCGCCACCCGTCCGGTCCTCGGCGCGCCCTTGAGCGCGCTGCCCGCGAGCGCCGCGCCGGTGGCTCCGGCCGGGCCCAGGGCCGGTGAGACCGCCTCGGCGGCGCCGGCCATGCCCGTCGTTCGCGCCGACGCAGGAGTCACCCCTGACACCCGGCAGACCGAGGGCGGGGTGCGCGAGGCGGCTGCCGGGCGGAGTGCTCCGGCGCCGTCCCGCTCCGGGCAGGGGCCCGTCAGCGGCACGCCCGTTCAGCGCGCGGCGTCCTCGCCGGCCCCCTCCTCACTTCCCGCACGGGTGCAGCCCGACCCGGCGCCCGCCCGCACGCGTACCGGACTGGGCGCGCCCCTCGACGCGCTGCCCCCGACGGCGGCAGCGCCCGGCCGTACCGCTCCGCTGCTCGGCGGGCGCCGACCGGTGCGGCGGATCACCGGGCCGATCTCGGAGGGCGGCGCGGGCCGAAGCGTCGGGAGTACGGCGGAGCAGGCCCGTGGAGGGCTGCCCGTACAGCGGACCGCCGAACGCGCGGCGGACTCAACTTCGCTGCCCGTAGCCACAGCTGACGCCCCCTCGGGAACAGGTTCCGGTGTGACGGCTGAGCCAGGCCCCGGCAGGTCGGTGTCTGGGCGCCCGGCGGTCACTGCCGCGTCCCCGCCGCTCGCACCCGTGGCCGGGCCCGGTCTCGGCACTTCGCGTCAGAGTGGAAGCGGGAGCAGCAGCGGGTCGGTGGTTCCGCCGACGGTGCTCGTACGTCCGGCGGGCGGCGGCCTGGGTGTGCGGCGAGCCGTCCAACGCACCGCTCCGAGGCGTGGGTTGATCGGTGAACGCCCGATGACGGTCGCCCTCGGCACCCCGCCGGCGCCCTTCGCGGGCAGCGCCGCCGCCTCGACGGCCCCTCGCGCGGCAGCCGCCCCGCCCGTGGTCCCGGCAGTCTGGCCCAATTCGCTCGCGCGCCCCACGGCCGACGCACCGGCCGCCGGGCCGGCCTCGGCGCCCGCAGCCGGCGGACGGCACGGGGGCGCGGCCGTCCCGCAGCGGGCAGCGGCGCACCGGTCGTCGGCGCCGGGGGAGAGCCGCCCGGTGCCGTCCGGCGCGCCGGGTGCCGTGGCGGCGCCCGGCCGTTCGTCCGGCACGGGAGTCTCGTCCGGCACAGGTGTTTCGTCCGGTACGGGAGTGCTGCGCGGGGTCGTGGCGGCCGTGCAACGCTCGCGCTCCCGGCGTTCGCCGGTGCGCGGGGACGGTCGCACGGCGGACGGGCAGCCGTCCGGGGAGGGGAGCCCGGTGCCGTTCGGGGCCGCCCCGGCCACGGTCGCGCCTGCGGATCCACCGCGTGCCCGTCCGGCCCGGTCGGCTCGCGCCCGCGCGGCGAGGAACGCCCAGAACGCCAACGCGGGGAGCCCCGGCGGGAACACGAGCGCCGGCCGCTCGGAGCCCCGAGGTCTCCCGGTCGCCGGGGTGTTCGCGGGGAGCCCGGGCCACGGCGCCCGCCCTGCCGCACCGTCCGCGCCCGTGGTGCGGCCCGCCACCCCGGTGGCCCGGTCGCTCCAGCGGCTGCCCGCCGTGCCGCGTCCCGGGGGCCCCGGGCGAGCCGCGCCCGTCGTTCCCTCCGCGCCGCCCGAGCCTGCTTGGTCCGCCGGGTCCCCGCTGTCCGCCCCGCCGGTGCCCGTGCCGGGGTCGGCGGCCCGGTCCGTGCCGGTGGTTCGGCCCGCGCCCCCGGCGGCCCGGTCGCTCCAGCGGCTGCCCGCCGGGTCCGGGCCCTCGCCTCAGCCACCGGCGCAGCCCCGGCAACCCCAGCCGCAGTCCTGGTCGCAGCCGCCCGCAGCGGCCTCGCCGGTCACCCCCCGGTCCGGTGCGTCCGCGCCGCGGCCCGCCCAGTCCCCGCCCGGCACCGCCCAGGTGCTGCAACGGGTGGCCGAGCAGGCGGGGCTGGCCGGGATCCCGCTGACCGCCGTCCCGGCACGCAGGCCGACCACGGTGCAGGCGGCCCCGCCGAACGCCTCGCCGTCCAAGGGGGGCGCCCCGGCGCCCCGCGAGACCGCCGAGCACCCCGAGAGCGCCGCGCCCGCCGACCTGGACGAACTGGCCCGGCGTCTGGTCGAGCCGGTCGGCCGGCTGCTGCGCACCGAACTGCGCAGGGGCCGGGAACGCGCCGGGAGGCCGTACGACCTGCGCCGCTGAGCACGACGGCGGACAGCAGGCACCAAGCAGTAGGCACCAGCACCAAGCACCAAGCACCAAGCAGCAACAGCGAGTACCGAGCACCAAGCAGGAGGCGGGGCCCCGATGACCGACAACATCTTCGCGAGCAGCGTGTTCTTCAGCCTGACCATCGGCGGCAACGACCTGGGCGAGTTCACCACCTGTTCGGGGCTCGGCGCCCAGGTCGAGATCGAGCAGTACGCGGAGGGCGGCAACAACGGCTTCGCCTGGCAGCTGCCGGGCCGCATCACCTGGTCGAACATCACGCTGTCCCGCGCGGTCACCGCGGACACCGCCAAGATCGCCCGGTGGCTGAACGAGATCGTCCGGAAGGTCGAGCCGAAGGACGGCGAGATCGTGGCGCTGCGCCCCGACCTGAGCCGGATCGTCGGCTGGCAGGTGCAGGGGATCGTCCCGGTGCGCTGGGAGGGCCCGTCCTTCGACCCGTCGAGCTCGCAGCCGGCGATGGAGTCCCTGGAGATCGCCCACGCGGGCCTGCGCCCGTCCTGAGGAACCGGCCCCGCGCGCCCGCCCGTCCACCCACCGACCCACCACCCAAGGAGCAGCAGGATGTCCTCGGCGGTCCCCGCCAGCGTCACCCGGGCCCAACTGACCATCATGGAGCCCCCGTCCACGGTCGGCGCCCAGCCCGGCGGTGCGATCGCGCGGCTTCCGCTGCAGTTCAACCCGGCGACCCTGGTGCTGCGCAAGACCACCGAGTGGCGGCGTACGCCGTCCCGGATGGCGGGCGAGTCGGCGCTGCCGGAGTTCGTCGGCAGCGGGCCTCGCTCGCTGTCGCTCGACGTGTTCCTGGATTCGACGGCGACGCACGACAACTCGGTGGAGCAGGCGGTGGAGCAGCTGATGAAGGCCTGCGTGCCGACGCCGACCAGCCTGGCGCGCAAGACCCCGGCGAGTCCGTGGATCCGGCTGGACTGGGGCACCCTGAAGACGACCTCGTTCAACGGGGTGCTGACCGGTCTGTCCGTCACCTACACGCTGTTCGACGTGGACGGCAATCCGCTGCGCGCGGTCTGCTCGCTGTCCATCGACGAGGCGAGCGTCGACCCGGCCGGGCAGAACCCGACCTCCGGCTCCCCGGAGGCCCGCAGCACCCACCGGGTGATCGCGGGCGACAGCCTGCCGCTGCTGGCCTGGCGCGCGTACGGGGACGCGACGGCCTGGCGGACCATCGCGGAGGCGAACGACATCGACGATCCGCTGGTGCTGGTGCCCGGCGCGGAGCTGATCGTGCCGGGAATCGACGAACTCACCCGAGGAGGCCGGCCGTGACCACTCCCGAGGCCCGGGGCGGCCGGCCGTTCGCCGCGGATCCCGTCGTCGAGGCGCCGGGGCCGCTACCGCCGGTGTGGGCGGCCCAGTTGGTGTCCTGCGACATCGAGGAGAGCGTGGGGCTGCCGGACACGGCGGTGCTGAGCTTCCGGGACGCGGACCACACCTTCCTGTCCGCGACGGGCATCACCATCGGCACCGAGCTGCGGGTGTCCGTGGTCACCGTGCAGGGGCACACCCAGGTGCGGCTGTTCACCGGGGAGGTGACGGCGCTGGAGCTGGAGGTGGACACCACGGGCTCGTACACGGTGGTGCGCGCCTCGGCGGTGACCCACCGGCTGATGCGCGGGCGCCGGGTGAAGGCCTTCCGGAACATGACGACCGCCGACATCGTCCGCCAGGTCGCCGCGGGCGCGGGCCTGACCTGCGGGCGGGTGGACTCCTTCCCGGTGGTCCACCAGCAGCTGTCCCAGGCGAACGTCCCGGACTGGGAGTTCCTGCAGTTCCTGGCGCAGGAGAGCGGTGCGCAGGTGCGGGTGGACGACGACGGCAAGCTGGAGTTCGTCCGGCCGCAGCCCGCCTCGGCCGCTCCGGCCCCGAGCACGCCCGCGCCGCAGAGCCCGCTGGTGCTGGAGTACGGGCGCAACCTGCTGGAGCTTCGCGGGGTGCTGACCGGCGCGGCCGGTGCGGACACCGTGGAGGCGCGCGGCTGGAACGTCACCACCAAGAGCGCCCTGGTGGCCACCGAGCCCTCGGTGACCTCGCCGACCGTGCTGCCGGGGATGAGCCCCTCGGTGGTGGCCTCGGCCTTCCCCGGCCAGGCCCGGTTCACCGTCGCCGACACCCCGTACCGCACCCAGGCGGAGACCACCGCGGTGGCGCGCTCGCTGGCCGCCTCGGTGGCCGCGGGCTTCGGGGAGCTGGAGGCGGTGGTGGAGGGCAATCCGCGGCTGCGGGCGGGCACCGCCGTCGCGCTGGGGAACGTCGGCGCGGCCTTCTCCGGCCGCTACACCGTCACCGGGGCGCGGCACCTGCTGGAGCCGTTCCGCGGCTACCGCACCACGGTGGTGGTCAGCGCGGCGCCGGACCGCTCGCTGGCCGGGCTGGCGACCGGCGGCAACGCGCCGCCGCGCGGGCCGCGGATGCCCGGCCTGGCCGTCGCGGTGGTCACCGACGTCCGGGAGCCGGGCGGCGCGCAGCGCGGCTGGGTGAAGCTCAAGTTCCCCTGGCTGGACGACACTTACGTCTCCGACTGGGTGCGCACCGTGCAGTGGGGCGGCCACGGCGGCGGCGGAGTGGTGAGCCCGGAGGTCAACGACGAGGTGCTGGTGGGCTTCGAGCAGGGGGACCTGGACAGCCCCTATGTGCTGGGCGGCCTCTACAACGGCGTGGACGGGCCCTCGCCGCACGACGTGCCGCTGGTCGACGCGACCGCCGGCAAGGTCAACCGCCGTTCGGTGGTGTCCCGTTCGGGCCACCGGATGGAACTGCTGGACGTGCCGGGCGGCAGCTCCGGCGTCCGGCTGGCCAGCGGCGACGGCAAGCTGGAGGTCCGGCTGGACCAGCAGAAGGGGGAGATCGTGCTGACCGTGCACGGCGGGGTCGGCGGGGCGGGCAGCACGGTGCGCCTCACCCCCTCCGGCATCACCCTGGACGCGGGCACCGGCGAGGTGAACGTGCGCGGCGGCTCGGTGACCGTCCGCGGCACCACGGCGGTCACCGTGGACGGCGGGGTCGAGGCGGTGCTCAAGGGGGCGTTCGTGCGCATCAACTGACGTGACGTCAGATGACGGAAGGAAGATCACTGCGCTCCGGCAGGAGCCATCGGAATGGAGACCGTACATGCCCCCCGCAGCCCGGACCGGCGACCCCACCGACCACGGCGGCGCCCTCACCACCCCGCCGCCGGGTGCCCTCAAGGTCGCGACGGTGCTGATCGGCGGCCGGCCCGCCGCGGTGACCGGCACCGTGCACGCCTGCGTCCCACACGTGGAGATGGGGCCCGCCAACCTCGTGGAGCCCCAACTCGGCGGGATGACCGGGGGCATGGTGCTGATCGGCGGCCTGCCCGCGGCCCGGATGGGCGACAAGACCACCTGCGGCGCCACCATCATCGCCGGGGCCTTCAACGTACTGATCGGGGGTGCCGTGTGACCAGCAGCTTCATCGGCCGCGGCTGGGCCTTCCCGCTGCGGGTGAACGCCACCGGCGGCATCGGCATGGTCGAGCGGGACCGGGAGATCGCCGAGGCGATCCGGCTGATCCTCGGCACCGCCCCCGGCGAGCGGCCGATGCGCCCGGAGTTCGGCTGCGGCGTCCACGAGTACGTCTTCGCCCCCGGCGACAGCACCACCGCCGGGCGGATCGCCCGCGAGGTGCGGATCGCGCTGGAGCGCTGGGAGCCGCGGATCACCGTGGACGACGTGGTGATCGCCTTCGACCGGGTCGACGAGGGCACCCTCTACATCGACGTCCACTACACCGTGCGGGCCACCAACGACCGCCGCAACCTGGTCTTCCCCTTCTACACCATCCCGGAGACGCCGTCCGCGGAATCCCCGGCCGCCCTGGACGGGAGTGTGCGCTGATGGCCCTGCCCTCCCCGAACCTGGACGACCGCCGCTTCCAGCAACTCGTCGACGAGGCCAAGCGGTACGTCCAGCAGCGCGCCCCGGAGTGGACCGACCACAACGTCTCCGACCCGGGCGTCACCCTCATCGAGACCTTCGCCTACCTGGTGGACCAGCTGCTCTACCGGCTGAACCGGGTGCCGGAGAAGAACTACTCCGCCTTCCTCGACCTGCTGGGCATCCGGCTGTTCCCGCCGGCCGCCGCCCGGGCCGAGGTCGACTTCTGGCTCTCCGCCCCGCAGCCCGAGACGGTGCTGCTGCGGGCCGGCACCGAGGTGTCCACCCTGCGCACCGAGACCGACGAGGCGGTGGTCTTCGCCACCGCCGAGGACCTGCCGATCGTGCCCAGCGCACTGGAGCGGCTGGTGACCGTCTCGGCCGCCGGGGAGCAGTCCGACGTGACCACCCGGCTGGCCGACGGCGCCGACGTGCCGTGCTTCCAGTCGCGCCCGGTGGCCGGCGACGCCATGCTGTTCGCCCTGCCGGCCGTGGTGCCGCGCTGCATCCTGGCCGTCCGGCTGGACAGCCGGGTGGAGGGCGTCGGCGTCGACCCGCGCCAGCCGCCGCTGGCCTGGGAGGTGTGGGACGGCGCGCGCTGGATCGAGTGCGAGACCGGCAGCGACACCACCGGCGGGCTCAACCGGCCCGGCGAGGTGGTGGTGTTCGTGCCGGCCGGGCACACCGCCTCGGTGGTCGCCGGCCGCCGGGCCGGCTGGCTGCGCTGCCGGGTCACCGAGCCGCGGCCGGGCCAGCCGTTCTACTCCGAGTCCCCGACCGTCCGGCGGGCCGAGGTGTTCACCGTCGGCGGCACCGCCACGGCGGCGCACGCCCAGACCGTCACCGATGCGCCGCTGGGCAGCTCGGAGGGCGTCGCGGGCCAGCGGTTCCGGCTCGCCCGGCCGCCGGTGCTGCTCGACGGCGGGCCGCCGGTGGTCGAGGTCTCGGCCGGGGAGGGCTGGCAGCGCTGGACGGTCGTCGAGCACTTCGGCGACTCCGCGCCCGCCGACCGGCACGTGGTGCTGGACGCCACCAACGGCGAGTTCCTGTTCCCGCCCGCCGTCCGGGAGGCGGACGGCAGCCTGCGCGCGTTCGGCGCGGTGCCGCCCAAGGGCGCCCGGCTGCGCGTCCCGCAGTACCGCACCGGCGGCGGGATCGCGGGCAACGTCGCCCGGAACACCGTCACGGTGCTGCGCAGCTCCGTCCCGTACATCGCCCGGGTGGACAACCGCGAGGCGGCCAGGGGCGGGGTCGACGGCGAGACCGTGGACAACGCCAAGGCGCGCGCCCCGCACCAGCTGCGGCTGCAGGAACGCGCCGTCACCGCCGGGGACTTCGAGCTGATCGCCCGGCAGGCCGCGCCCTCCGCCGCCCGGGTCAGCTGCGTACCGGCGGCCGGTGGCGAGGCCGGGGCGGTGCGGGTGCTGGTCGTCCCGGACGCGGTCGCGGACGACGGCGACCGGCTGCGCTTCGAGCAACTCATCCCGGACGAGCAGGTGTTGGCCGCCGTTGCGACCGCCCTGGACGAGCGGCGGCTGATCGGCACCCGGGTGCTCGTCCAGCCGCCCACCTACCAGGGCGTCACGGTGGTCGCCCGGCTCACCACCCGCGCCGCCGACCCGGACCGGGTCCGCGAGGCGGTGCTGCAGGCGCTGTACCGCTACCTCAACCCGCTGCGCGGCGGCGCCGACGGCACGGGTTGGCCGTTCGGCCGGGCGGTGCAGTACGGGGAGGTGTTCGCCGTGCTCCAGCGGGAGGCGGCCGTCGCCGGGGTGGAGGAGCTGCGGCTGTTCCCGGCCGACCCGATCACCGGGCGCCGGGGCGCACCCGCCGAGCGGGTCGACGTCCCGCCGGACGCCCTGGTCTTCTCGCACCAGCACCAGGTCGTGGTCACCGCCCTCGCCGACGGCGGCACGTCATGACCCGCGCCGCCGTACCCGGGCTGCCCAGCCCGCACCCGATCGGCGAGCTGCTGCCCGCCCTCTTCGCCGAGGACGACTTCGCCCAGCGCTTCACGGCCGGCCTGGACACCGTCCTCGCCCCGGTCTTCAGCACCCTGGACAACCTGCCCGCCTACTTCCGGCCCCGCCTGGCGCCGGTCGACTTCCTGGACTGGCTGGCGACCTGGGTCGCGGTGGACATCGACCCGGACTGGCCGGAGGAGGTGCGCCGGGCAGTGGTCGGGCGCGCGGTGGAACTGCACCGGTGGCGCGGCACCCGGCGCGGCCTCGCCGAGCGGCTGCGCCTGGTGCTGGGCGCCGGCTGCGAGATCAGCGACGGCGGCGGCGTCTCCTGGTCCACCACCCCCGGCGAGGCCCCGCCGTCCGCACCGGGCGGCGGGGTGCTGATCCGGGTCTGGCCGCTGGACGGCTCGGCCCTGGACGAGGACCGGCTGCTGTCCGCCGTCCGGGCGGGCTGCCCGGTCCACCTGAACTGCCGGATCGAGATCCTGCCCGGTCCACCCGGGCGAGCGGAGGGCTGACGGATGCCGGTGTGTCCCGAATGCGGAACGGCCAATGCGGAGGGGGACGACTTCTGCGGCAACTGCGGCGCCTACCTGGGGTGGTCGCGCAGTACGCCGGCGGCCGCGCCTGCCGCTCCTGAGCCTGCTACTTCTACCCCTGCTACTCCTACGTCTGCTGTTCCTACGCCCGCTGCTCCCGCGCCCGGTGCTCCCGCGCCCGGTGCCCCTGCGGCGCCCTCGGCCGCCCCTGCCGAGCCTTCGCCCGCGCGGGTCGAGCCTTCGCCCGCCGAGGCCGAGTCCGCCGCCCCCGGGACCGCGCGCACCGGCTCCACCTGGCGCGACGTCTCCCGGCGGGTGACCAGCCGCAGCAGGCGCGCCCAGCCGCCCGCCCCGGCGCCCGCCCCCGAACCCGTGGCCGAACCCGCGGCGCCGACCCCGGCCGCCGAGGAGCCGCCGGCCCCGCCCGCGGTGGCGACCTCGCGCTCGACCTCCACCCGGGCCCGGCCCGCCCCGGCGCCCCAGCCCGCCCCGGCCCCGGCCGCGACGCCCGGACCGGTGTCCCCACCGGCACCCGAACCGGCCCCCGTGCCGCCGACCGACCCGGTGGCGGTGCAGCCCGCCAAGCCCATCGCGCCCCGCCCGGTGGTCCGGACCGCCACGGTCGACGAGGCCCAGGACGGGCCGCCCTGCCCCCGCTGCGGCACGCCCAACCTGCCCGAGCGGCGGTTCTGCCGCCGCTGCGCCGCGCCGCTGACCGCCACCGCGGCCGCGCCCGAGCTGCCCTGGTGGCGCACCCGGTGGCCGTTCCGCCGCCGGGTACGGATCGGCGGTTCGGGCAACGCGCTGCGCCGCGCCATCGCGCTGATCGTGCTGCTGGCGCTGGTGGTGGCGGGGGTCCTGCTGTGGCCGCTCGGCAAGAGCGCCTACCAGGACGTGCTGGACAAGCTGGGCAGCACCGCGCCGATCGCCCCCTCGCTGACCACGGCGAGCGCCGCCGTCGAGGGCCATCCCGCGACCTTCTCCGACGACGGCCTCTCCAACACCTACTGGGGGGCGCCGGCGATCGGGGACTCCGTCAGCTTCACCTTCCGCAGCCCGTTCCGGCTGGTGGACCTGATCATCCACACCGGCGACTCCGCCGACCCGCAGCACTTCCGGCAGCAGGCCCGGCCGGTGCTGCTGGACCTGGAGGTGACCGCCTCGGACGGCGAGGTGCACCGCAAGCAGGTGACGCTCAACGACCAGCCGGGCCCGCAGACCGTGGGGACGGGGATCAGCGACGTCGTCCAGGTGAAGCTGACCGTCCGCGAGGCCGCGGGCACCGGTCCGGGCCGCACCATCGCGCTGGCCGAGGTGGAGTTCTTCAAACGCACCTGAAGCGGTGCCCGCCGCCGTGGGGTCAGAGGGAGCAGGGGCCGTTCGGGGAGGCCCCGGCCCCCGGCCCCCCGGCGGCGGCGCGGCGGGCGTCAGAGGGTCGGCTGGTCGTGGGTGGAGCAGTGGATGCCGCCGCCGCCGGAGGCGATGGTGTCGATCGTCAGCGGGACGATCTCGCGGCCCGGGAACTGGTCCCGGAAGACCTCCTGGGCGTGCCCGTCGGCCCGGGAGTCGCCGAACTGCGGCAGGTAGACGCCCTTGTTGCCGATGTAGAAGTTCATGTACGAGGAGACGAAGGCGTCGCCGCGCCCGGTGATCCGGTCCGGGTCGGGCTGGCTGATCTCGACCACCTTGAGCTTCTTGCCGGTGGCGTCGGTGGCCTCGGCCAGCACGGCGCGGGCCTGGTCGGCCGAGCGGGACCAGACGTCCGCCGGGGAGCCGGGGAAGGCCCGGTCCAGGAAGACCACGCCGGGGGCGGCGAACCGGGCCAGGCAGTCGACGTGGGCGTCGGTGATGTCCTTGCCCTTGACGCCCGCCAGCCAGATCACCTTGGTGACGCCCAGGGCCTTCTTGAGCTCGGCCTCGATCTGGTCGCGGTCGCGCCCCGGGTTGCGGTTGGCGTTGACGATCGAGCTCTCGGTGACCATCAGGGTGCCCTGGCCATCGCTCTCGAACGAGCCGCCCTCGGCGACCAGTCGGGTCGAGATCCGCTCGACCCCGAACCTGTCCAGGACGGCGCGGGCGATCCGGGCGTCGCTGTCGTGCTGCTGCTTGCCGCCCCAGCCGCTGAAGTTGAAGTCGACGCCCTTGACCTTGCCGCCCTCCTCCACGAACACCGGCACGGTGTCGCGGGCCCACAGGTCGTCGACCGGGACGGACAGCAGCTCGACGTCCTTGCCGCAGGAGTTGCGGGCCGAGTCCTCCTGGCCGGGGCGGACCAGCAGGACCAGCGGTTCGCGGCCGCCGATGGCCCGGGCCACCGAGGCGATGTCCTTGCGGACCGGCCCGAGCTGTTCGCCCCAGACGTTCTCGGAGGCGGGCCAGGCCATGAAGGTCCGCTCGTGCTTCTCCCACTCGCCGCCGAGCCGGCGCCCGCGGGCGGGGGCGGCCGTCGCGGGCGGCGCGGTGGCGGGCTCGGCCGGCCGGTCGGCGGGGGCGCCGGAGGAGGACGGGCCGCCCGGCTCCGCCTGGTCGTCGGTGGCCGCGCAGGCGGTCGCGCCGGCCGCGATGAGGCCGGCGCCGGCGAGGGTGCGCAGCACCGTGCGGCGCGCGAGGGAGGTCTGGGACACGGTGGACTCCGGTGGGGCCGAGGGTGGGGCGGTCCGGTGGGCGGGGCGCCGACGGGTGCCGCGTACGGAGGCGGGCGCAGTCGCCCGGCCTCGCCGGAACTGAACTCTGGCATTGACTGAAAAATCAGTCAAGCTTGAGGGTGAAACCACTCGAACCACCCCGAGACGACCCGGTTCGTCTGGGTGATCAGCGAAACGACGGGCGGGATGGAGCCGTCGATCAGGTTCGCGACCGGCTCGTTTTCGTCACGTCGGTCCCCGCCGGTCGGCCCCGGCCAGGCCGGGGCCGCTGGGGTCGCCCGGCCGGCCGCGGTCCAGCTCCGCCTCGATCGCGCCGCGGAGCAGCCGGCGGGCCTGCTCGATCGGGAGCGATCCGCTCAGCCAGCGCACGCTGAGGCCCTCGACCAGGGCGGTGAGCCGTTCGGCGGCCGCCGCGTGGGCCGGGGCGGTGCCGGTCGGGTCGGCGTGGGCGAGCAGCTCGGCGACGTCGTGCACCCAGCTGTGGGTGTTCCGGGCCAGGTCCTCGCGCAGGTCCGGCTCGAAGACGGCGGTCGCCCGCAGCTCGCCCCAGGCGGTGCTGTTCTCCCGCACCTCGGTGGTGTCCTGGAGTTCCAGCAGCAGGACCTGTTCGAGTTCGGCGCCCGGGTCCCGGGCCTGCCCCCGGGCGGGCGGGCCCGTGGCGGGGGTGGGCTGGTCCTCGGCGGTGTAGCGGTCGGCCCGGTCGCTGATGAACTCCAGCGTCTGGCGCAGGATCCCCGCCCGGTCGGTGAAGTGGTAGTAGATCAACGCGGTGGACACCCCGGCCTCGGCGGCCAGCTCGCCCATCCGCAGGCCACGCACGCCGCGTCGGGCGATGACGCGGGTGGCGGCCTGGAGTATCCCCGTCCGGCGGTCTGACATGGACGCTCACCCTACCCGTCCTGGATGCGGACTTGATGAAATCCTGATCAGTTTGTCAGGTCGACGCGCTTTACGTCGCTTGCAGGGTTGACTGGATTTTCAGTGAGGTACAGGATGCGGGGCAACCCCCACACCTCCCACCTCTTGCAGGGAGCGTTCATGACCACCCCCACGCCCACCGAGGCCACCCCCACTCCCTCCCGTCGGAGACTGCTCCGGTTCGGCGCGGCGGTCCTGCCGGCGCTGGCGCTCGGCGCGGCCCCGCCGGGCGTCGCCCGGGCCGCCACCGAGCCGGCTGCCATCGAGCCGGCCGCCACCGAACCGGCGGCCACCGACCGGGCGGCCGCAGCCACCCCCACGCTGCGGATGCCGGCCGAGACCGACCGGCACGACCGCACCTTCATGGCCTGGCCCGCGCTGTCCTCGATCTGGGGCAGCCAGCTGTCGGCCGTCCGCGACGACATCGCCCGGGTCGCCTACGCGATCTCCCGCTACGAACCGGTCGTCGTGGTGGCCCGCCCCGACCAGGCCGCGGACGCCCGCTACCGGCTCGGCCGCGGCGGCGCCTACGGCATCACCGTCCTGGAGATCCCCAACGACGACCTCTGGATCCGGGACTTCGGCCCGACCTTGCTCACCGCCCCCGGCGCGATCGCCGGGCTGGACACCAACTTCAACGGCTGGGGCAAGAGCGGTACGCCCTACTACCAGCCCTTCGCCGAGGACGCCGCCGTCGCGGCCACCCTCCTCCAGCGGTACGGCGTCAACCGGGTCCGCGCGCCGTTCACCGGCGAGGGCGGCGCACTGGAGACGGACGGCCAGGGCACCCTGCTGGCCACCGTCAGCTCGCTGGTCAACCCCAACCGCAACCCCGGGATGTCCCAGGACCAGGTCGAGCAGGCGCTGAGGACGAGCCTGGGCCTGAGCAAGGTCATCTGGCTCCCCGGCCTGGCCGGCCAGGACATCACCGACGACCACGTGGACTGCCTGGCCCGCTTCACCGCACCCGGCAAGGTCGTCCTGGACCGGCCCGGCCCGGGCACGGACCAGATCTGGATCGACGTCCACCAGCAGGCCAAGCAGGCCCTGGCCGGCGCCACCGACGCCCGGGGCCGCCCTCTGGTCGTCACCGAACTCCCGGGCCCCGACCGCCAGTTGATCCGCGGCAAGGGCAAGGACTTCCTGTCGAGCTACACCAACTTCTACACCGCCAACGGTGCCGTGTTCGTCCCGCGGTTCGGCGACACCGTGGCCGACGGAACGGCGTACGCGATCCTCCAGGCCGCCTACCCGGACCGCGACGTCGTCCAGCTGGACATCGACACCATCGCGAGCGGCGGCGGTGGCATCCACTGCGCCACCCAGTCCCAGCCCAGCGTCCCGCCGCTCGGCTGACGGTCCTCATCGGCTGACCGTCTCATCAGCCGAGCCGTCCGAGCCGTCCGAGCCGTCCGAGCCGTCCGAGCCGTCCGAGCACCACCCCGAGACTCCCGGCGGCCCGCAGGCCAACCCCACGGAGGCGGGCCGCCGGGCCCACCGGTCCACCCGCACACCCGATCCCGAAGAGGTATCCCGTGACCGTCACGTACCGCATGCCCGCCGAGTGGACCGAACACGAGGGCTGCCTGATGGCCTGGCCCGTCCGCGCGGACCTGTGGGGCGACACCCTCGCCGAGGCGAAGCGCGAGTACGCCGAAGTCGCCCGCACCATCGCCCGGTTCGAGCCCGTGACGATGACCGCCCCGCCCGGCCACGGCGAGGAGGCGCGCGCCCGGTGCGGCGAGGGCGTCACCGTCGTCGAACTGCCCATGGACGACTCCTGGTTCCGTGACTCCGCGCCGATCTTCGTGCTCGACGCCGAGGGCCGCCGGGCCGGCGTGGACTTCCGGTTCAACTCCTGGGGCCGCAAGCACCACCCGTGGGACGCCGACGACCGGATCAGCGCCCTGCTGCTGGAGCACCTCGGCACCCCGGTGGTCCGCTCCGAGATGATCCTCGAAGGCGGCGCCGTCACCGTCGACGGCGAGGGCACCCTGATCACCACCGAGCAGTGCCTGCTGCACCCCAACCGCAACCCCGGGATGAGCCGCGAGGAGATCGAGGCCGAGCTCGAGCGGTGCCTCGGCGTGACCAAGGTGATCTGGCTGCCGTACGGCGGCCTGCTGGACACCGAGACCGACGGACACGTGGACGGCGTCTGCGCCTTCGCCGCCCCCGGCAAGGTCGTCGTCCAGCTCCCCGCCGACCCGGAGCACCCCGACTACGCCCGGATGCGGGCCAACCGCGCCGTGCTGGAGCACTCCACCGACGCCCAGGGCCGCCCGTTCGAGATCGTCGACGTCCCGCAGGCCGCGTTCGTCGAGGTCGACGGCCGCGAGGTCGAGGTCGGTTACCTCAACCACTACCTGGCCAACGGCGCGGTGGTCGTCCCGGTGGCCGACCACCCCGAGGACGAGGCCGCGCTCGCCGTCCTCGCCGGGGCGTACCCGGACCGCGAGGTCGTCGGCGTCCGCTCCCGGGTGATCGCCTGGGGCGGCGGCGGCATCCACTGCATCACCCAGCAGGTCCCGGCCGTCCGCGGCTGACGCACCGTCCGCACGGCGCACCGCACGTCCTCTCCCCGCTCCGACCGGAAGCCCACCCTCATGACCCTCACCCCCGCGAGACGAGCCGCCTCCCCGGGCCGGCTCGCCCTCGCCACCACCGCCCTGCTGTCCGCCGCGGCGCTGGTCGCCGCCTGCTCCGGCCCGCCGCACGGCGCCGGCGCCGACCAGGGGGGCGTCCAGCTCTCCGCGACCACCCCGCCCGCCAAGGGCGAGCTGGACTCCTTCACCTGGGCCACCTACGCCGAGCCGCCGACCCTCGACTACGTCCAGGCCTTCGACTACCCGCAGAACACCATCCTCTCCAACGTGTGCGAGAGCCTGATGCGCTGGACCCCCCAGCTCACCCTGGCGCCCGGCCTGGCGGAGAAGGCCACCAACCCCGACCCGACCACCTGGGTCTACGACCTGCGCTCCGGGGTGCACTTCCACGACGGCACCGAGATGACCGCCGACGACGTGGTGTACAGCCTCGGCCGGCAGACCGACCCGGACAACGCGGCGGCCTGGGCCCAGGTGTTCCAGAACGTCGACACCGTCACCAGGACCGGACCGCTGCAGGTCACCGTCAAGCTCAAGCAGCCCGACTCCCAGTTCCCGCAGTACATGGCCACCGCGGCCGGCGTCGTCGCCGCCAAGGCCGGGGTGGAGGCCGCGGGCAAGGACTACGGCACCAGCGGCAGCCTCGACTGCACCGGCCCGTACCGGCTCGGCAGCTGGGCCAAGGGCCAGTCGCTGGAGCTCCAGCGCTTCGACGACTACTGGGGCACCAAGGCCAAGTCCAAGAAGGTCGTGTTCAGCTTCCTCACCGACTCCTCCGCCCGCACCAACGCGATGCTCACCGGCGACGTCGACGGCGGCTACCTGATCCCCACCGAGAGCTACGACCGGCTGCGGAAGAGCGGCCCGGGCACGCTCTACTTCGGCGAGGGCCTGAGCACCGTCAACGTCAACGTCACCACCATGAAGGGCGCGCTCGGCGACGTCCGGGTGCGCCAGGCGCTGTCGCTGGCCCTGGACCGCTCCGGCTTCGTCAGGACCGGCCTGGCCGGCGCCGGCACCGTCACCGGCTCCCTCACCACCCGGGCCGCCTGGGGCGGCGCCCCCGACGACGTCCGCAAGAGCGCCTTCGACGGCCTCACCCCCACCACCCAGGACATCGACAAGGCCAAGGCCCTGGTCAAGGAGGCCGGCGCGAGCGGCAAGACGCTCGTCATGGCCACCAGCACCATCGGCCAGGACGTCTCGCTGCTCGCCACCGCCGTCCAGGCCGCCGGGACGAGGATCGGGCTCGACATCCAGCTGAAGACGATCGCCCCGAACGCCTTCACCGCGCTGTTCACCGACGCCAAGGCGCGCGAGGGCGTCGACATGTTCCCGGAGACGTACTACGACTCCATCACCGACCCGCTCGACCTGCTCGTCAACTTCCGCACCGGCGCCTACCAGAACTTCGCGGGCTACAGCGACAAGGCCTACGACGACCTGGTCGACCGGGCCACCGCCGAGTACGACCCGGCCGAGCGCGGCGCGGTCGAGGCCAAGCTCCAACAGGCCGCCTCCCAGCAGCTGCTGTGGATCCCGGTCGCCGAGTGGCCCACCGCCGTCTTCCTCAACAAGCGGATCACCGGCGCCCCGACCACCATCTCGTACATGTACTACCCGTGGGCCGCCGATGTGGGGGCTGCCCGGTGAGCTTCCTCCGATTCGCCGCCCGGCGGCTGATCGAGATGGCGGTGACCCTGCTCGGTGCCTCCTTCGTGGTCTTCGGCGCGATGTACCTGGCACCGGGCAGCCCCGCCAGTTTCCTGCTGTCCGGCCGGTCGGCCTCGCCGGCCGCCCTGCAGGCGATCAACGAGCAGTACCACCTCGACGACCCGTTCCTGGTCCGGTACTTCCGCTGGCTCGGCCAGGTGCTCCAGGGCGACTTCGGGCGTTCCATCACCTACCGCACCGACGTCTCCGAGCTGCTCGCCGACCGGCTTCCCGCCACCCTGCTGCTGGTCGGGATGGCCCTGGTGGTCGTGGTCGTCATCGGCCTGGCGCTCGGCCGGATCGGCGCGGTGCGCGGCGGCGCCACCGACGCCACGATCCTGGTCACCACCACGATCGCCCTCGGTACGCCGTCCTTCGTGGCCGCCGTCCTGCTCCAGGGCCTGTTCGCGGTCAGGCTGGGCTGGTTCCCGGTCGGCGGCGTCGGCGACGGCCTCGGCGACATGCTCCAGCACCTCACGCTGCCGGCGGTCGCGCTCGCGCTCTACCTCATCGGCATGCTCGCCCGGGTCACCCGCACGGCCATGCTGGAGGCCCTGGAGGGCGAGCACGTCACCGTGGCCCGCAGCCGAGGCGTCCCGGAGCGGGAGGTGATCCGCCGCCACGTGTTCCGCAACTCGCTGGGCACCGTGCTGACCACCGGCGGCCTGATCGTCTCCACCCTGCTGGTCTGCACCGTCCTGGTGGAGTCCGCCTTCAGCATCGGCGGCATCGGCCAGCTGCTCGAACTGTCCACCACCACCAAGGACTTCCCGACCGTCCAGGCCATCTCCCTGATCATCGTGGCCCTGTTCATGACGGTGAACCTGGTCGTCGACCTGATCCACCCGCTGGTCGACCCCCGGATCACCCTCGGCTCCAGGAGGTCCGGCGCATGAGTACCGGTCTCATCCAACGGTCGGGCCTCACCCGCCGCCCCGGGCTCGCCCGGATCAAGTCCGCCGGCGGCCCGCTCCACCTGATCTGCCTCGGCTTCGCCGCCCTGGTCGTGCTCGCCGCACTGCTCGCCCCCTGGCTCTCGCCGTACGACCCGAACGCCGTCGACCTCGGCAACGCCCTCGCCGGGCCCTCGCCCGAGCACCTGCTCGGCGTCGACCCGGCCGGGCGCGACACCCTCGCCCGGCTGCTGCTCGGCGCCCGCACCTCGCTGCTCGGCCCGCTCGGCGTGGTGGCCTTCTCCACCGTCGCCGGCATCGCGGTCGGCCTCGCGGCCGGCTGGCGCGGCGGCTGGCTCGACTCCGTCCTGTCCCGCGGCACCGAACTGGTCTTCGCCTTCCCCGGCATGCTGCTCGCCATCCTGATCGTCTCGGTGTACGGGGAGGGCCTGCTCGCCCCCGTCGTCGCCCTGGCGATCGCCTACCTGCCGTACGTCTCCCGCCTCACCCGCTCCCTGGTGCTGGCCGAACGGACCCGGCCGTACGTCTCCGCGTACCAGGTCCAGGGCCACTCCGCGGTGCAGATCTGCCTGCGGCACGTCCTGCCCAACATCGCGCCGATCGTCCTCGCCCAGTCCGCCGTCAACTTCGGCTACGCCCTGATGGACCTCGCCGGCCTCTCCTTCCTCGGGCTCGGCGTCCCCGCGCTCACCCCCGACTGGGGCCGGATGGTCTTCGACGGCCAGACCGCGATCCAGCACGGCTACCCGCTCTCGGCGATCCTGCCCTGCGCCCTGATCGTGCTGACCGTCGTCGCCTTCAACGTCGTCGGCGAGCGCTGGGCCGACCAGGTCGCCCGGAGGAGCGCGTGAACGGGGGACCGCGTGACAACGGGCGACCGCGTGGAGACAGGGGACCGGCTGACAACGGGCGACCGCGTGGAGCGGAGAGCCGTATGACTCGGAGGATCGCATGACTCGGAGGACCGCATGAACGCCCTCGACATCCAGGGCCTCCGGCTCCGCCTGCCCGGCACCGCCCGCCCCGTCCTGGACGGGGTCGACCTCACCGTCGCCCCCGGCGAGACCGTCGCCCTGGTCGGCGAGTCCGGCTCCGGCAAGACCCTCACCTCCCGCGCCGCCCTCGGCCTGCTGCCACCGGGCGCCACGACGGAGGGGAAGGTCCTCGTCGACGGCCAGGACGTGCTGACCATGGACCCCGCCCGGCTGCGCGCCCTGCGCACCGGCCGGGCCGCGATGATCTTCCAGGACCCGCGGGCCGCCATCAACCCGCTGCGCCGCATCGGGGACTTCCTCACCGAGAGCGTCCGCCTCACCGGCACCATGAGCGCCGTGGACGCCGACCGGCGCGCCGTGGAACTCCTCGAAGCCGTCGGCCTCGGACCGGAACTGCTGCGCCGCTACCCCGGCCAGCTCTCCGGCGGCATGCTGCAACGCGTGATGATCGCCGCCGCCCTGATGGGCGACCCGGTCCTGCTGCTCGCCGACGAGCCCACCACCGCGCTCGACGTCACCAGCCAGGCCGAGGTGGTCGCCCTGCTCGGCCGGCTGCGCGAACGCTTCGGCACCGGCCTGCTGTTCGTCACCCACGACCTCGGCCTCGCCGCCGCCATCAGCGACCGGGTCTACGTGATGTACGCCGGGCGGATCGCCGAACACGGCCCCGCCGCCGCGCTGTTCGAACGGCCCCGGCACCCGTACACCGCCGCCCTGCTCGCGGCCACCCCCGCACTGGACGCCCCGGCCGGCCGGCTCGCCGCCATCGACGGCCAACCACCGGACCTGCGCCAGGAGTTGACGGGCTGCGCGTTCGCCGCGCGGTGCCGCCACGCGACCGACCCGTGCCGCGAGCAGGTGCCCGCCCAGCGCGGCGAGCACCCGGCCGCCTGCCACCACCCGCTCGAAGGGAGCCGTACCGATGGCTGAGCCCGTCCTGCGGGTCAGCGGCCTGCACCGCGCCTTCGGCACCGTGCAGGCCGTCGACGACGTCGCCTTCACCCTCGACGCCGGCGGCTCGCTCGGCATCGTCGGCGAGTCCGGCTCCGGCAAGACCACCACCGCCCGCATCGTCGTCGGCCTCGACCGGGCCGACGCGGGCGAGGTGCTGGTGCACGGCCGGGCCAGGACCGGCCGGGCGCGGAGCAAGGCCGAACGGCTCGCCCGGGCCCGCGAGGTCCAGATGGTCTTCCAGGACCCGTACCTCTCCCTGGACCCGCGCACCGGCGTCGAGGCCGTGCTCCGCGAGACCCTGCGGCTGCACTTCCCCGACACCGACCACCCGGCCCGGATCCGGGAACTCCTCGACCAGGTCGGCCTGGGCACCCGGGCCGCCGAGGCCCTGCCCCGCCAGCTCTCCGGCGGCCAGCGCCAACGCGTCGCCATCGCCCGGGCGCTGGCCGTACGGCCGGCCGTGCTGGTCCTGGACGAGGCGGTCGCCGCCCTGGACGTCTCGGTCCAGGCCCAGGTGCTCAACCTGCTCGCCGACATCCGCGAACAGACCGGTATCGGCTACCTGTTCATCACCCACGACCTCGGCGTGGTCCGCTGCGTCACCGACCAGGTCGTCGTGATGCGGCACGGACGGATCGTCGAATCCGGCCCCACCGCCCACGTCCTGGACTCCCCGCGGCACGCCTACACCAGGCTGCTGCTGGAGTCCGTCCCCCGGCCCGGCTGGGATCCCGACCGGATCGCCGCCGCGCGCCGCGCACTGTAGGACGGCCCGGGCCCGGCAGGTGGTCGGACCTGCGACCCGGGCGAACCAGCACCACCGGCGGACGGCGCCGGCCGGCAGCGACCCCGCCGGCCGGCTCCGCCCGCCGCGGAAAGGACGACCGTGCAGGTCGGCTTGGCCCGCGCGGATTCCCCCGGACGGCGGAGCCGCGCCGCGCCGGATCCTGACCGGTCTTTCAGTAGCCTGCGGAGCCGAACCCGACACCTACCGGAACGAGGCCCCATGGCTCCCTCCCGGCCGTCCCGCCGCGCGCTCCTGCGATCCGGGGCCGCCCTCGCCGCCCTCGCGCTGGCCGGCGGCTGCTCCTCCGACGGCACGTCCGAGGCGCAGTCCGGCCCGAGCGGCACGGCCTCGGGCGCGGCGCCGGCCGCCGGCCCGGCGGTCGGCCGGGCGATGCCCGCCGAGTCCGGCCCGCACACCCGCACCTTCATGGCCTGGCCGGCCCTGGAGGAGGTGTGGGGCGACCAACTCGCCGGCGTGCGCCAGGACATCGCCGCACTCGCCCACGCCGTCGCCGGCTTCGAGCCGGTCGTCCTGCTGGCCCGCCCCGACCAGGCCGACCAGGCCCGCCAGGCCTGCGGCTCCTCGGTCGAGGTGCTGGAGCTGATGGTCGACGACCTGTGGGCCCGGGACACCGGCCCGACCTTCGTCACCGGCCCCCAGGGCCTGGCCGGCGTCGACTTCGACTTCAACGGCTGGGGCGGCAAGCAGACCCACGCCAACGACGGCCAGGTCGCCCGCACTCTCCTCGACCACTACGGCATCACCCGCGTCCAGGCGCCGATCACCGGCGAGGGCGGCGCCATCGAGGTGGACGGCCAGGGCACCCTGATGGCCACCGAGAGCTCCTGGGTCAACGACAACCGCAACCCCGGCAGGACCCGCGACCAGATCGAGGCGAGCCTCAAGGAACTGCTCGGCGTCGAGAAGGTGCTCTGGTTCAAGGGCGTCGCCGGGCAGGACATCACCGACTGCCACGTCGACGCCCTCGCCCGCTTCGCCGAACCCGGCACCGTCGTCCTGCACCGCCCGGCCGCCGACACCCCGCCGGACGTCTGGACCACCGCCTCCGCCCAGGCCCTCCAGGTGCTGCGGTCCGCGACCGACGCCAAGGGCCGCAGCCTCAAGATCGTCGACCTGCCGGAGCCCGACGTCGACCTGATCCAGGGCGCCGGCAAGAACTTCCTCGCCACCTACATCAACTACTACGTCTGCAACGGCGGCGTCATCGTCCCGCGCTTCGGCGACCAGGCCGCCGACGACCGCGCGGCCGGCATCCTCGGCGACCTCCACCCCGGCCGCAAGGTCACCCAGGTCTCCATCAACCACATCGCCGCGGGCGGCGGCGGCATCCACTGCGCCACCCAGCAGCAGCCCGTCGCGACGGCCGGCGCCTCGACCGGCCCGTCCGCCTCGACCGGCCCGTCCCACTCGGTGGGCCCGTCCGGCCCCTCGTCCGGCCCCTCCGCCTCGGCATGAGGGGCCCCGCCCGGCTGCGCGGCAACCGCTTCGCCCTCGCGCTGCTGCTCCTCGCGGTGCTCTGCTCGGCCGGCATCGCGCTCTACCTCAACGAGCGCGACACCCGGCAGCAGACCCGGGAACTGGCCCTGCCGACCAGCGGGGACTGGATCGAACTGGACCTCACCGCCCAGGAGATCGACCCCGGGACGGGCGAGCTCACCCTCTACGTCGTGCCCGTCCCGCACGGGAGCCTCGCCGAGGGCCCGGACTCCACGGCGTTCACCCGCCAGGTCGACGTCACGGCGCAGTCGGCGGCCCGCACCGACCTGCGCGCCGCACCGGGGGAGCCGGCCACGCCGCAGGCCGTCCAGGCGAACCTCTACGAGGGCACCGAGTCCGACTACCCCTTCGACCGCTACCACTTCGCCCTCGGCTTCGCGGCCTCGGACAACGCGGGCCCGGTGCCGGTCGGCCTGGTCTTCGCGGACGTCGACCCGTTCTTCGTGGTCCGGCCGACCAGCACCCCGCTCACCTCCGGAGCGCGACTGCTGGAGGGCAAGGTCACCCGGGGGCGCAGCACCTTCATCCTGGCCTGGTTCATGATCGCCGCGATGTGGGCGCTCGCCCTGGCCGTGCTGGCCGGGGCCGAAGTGCTCTACCGGGGCGGCCAGGGGCTGGTCTGGCCCTCGCTCGGCTGGATGGCCGCGACCCTGTTCGCGCTGATCGGGATGCGCAACGCGGCGCCCGGCTCGCCGCCGATCGGCTCGCTGATGGACTACCTGGCGTTCTTCTGGGCGGAGGGGATCATCGCCGCGAGCCTGACCTTCACCGTCGTCGCGGGCACCAGGGTCGAGCACCGCAAGCGCCGGGCCGAGGCCGCCGAGGCCGCTGCGCCTTGACGGTGTCGGTCGGGCAGACGGCGTCGGTCGGTCAGACGGTGGCGGCCAGCGAGTCCAGCAGGGTCCGCAGCACCCGTCCGTCGTCCACCGTCCCGTCCAGCGAGCCGATGGCGGCGAGCCCGTCGACGGCGGCGGCGAAGGCCTCGCCGAGCGGGACGGGGTCGGTGCCGGTGCCGCGCTCCTCGACCAGGCAGCGGAAGAGCCGGACGAAGGCGGCCCGCCAGCGCGCGTACTCGGCCTCCAGGGCGGTGCGGACGCGGTCGTCGTTGAGGGCCAGCCAGTGCAGGGCCGCGTGCAGCCGGGCCAGGTCGGGGCTCTCGGGCCGGGTGAGCAGGGCCAGGACGCGCCCGGCGCGTTCGGCGTAGCCGCCGGGCCCGGCGACGGCCTGCTCCAGCGGGGTGATCCACTCCGGCCGGATGTCCGCCACGACGGCGACGATCAGATCGGTGCGGTCGGCGAAGTGGTAGTGGCACATCCCGTGCGAGACCCCGCACAGGGCGGCCACGTTGCGGGTGGTGAACCGCCCGGCGCCGTCGCCGGCGAGCAGGGTGCGGGCCGCCGCGATCAGCCGGGCCCGGGTCTGCTCGCCCTTGGCGGAGGCGCGCGCCCGGCCGCTGCCGCCGCCCGGTCCGGTGGCCGTGCGCGGGGCCGGTGCCGTCTCCCGTGTCGCCATGGCCGTCACTGTAGCCACTCCGGGGCAGGCGTCAGGGCGGAATGGTGGCGGATGCCTGCACAAAGTATTGACCGAGCGCTTGGCCAGTTTTACCGTTCGTTCAACTCGTCCACCACAGAAGGACGTTGACAAGGAGGCAGTGATGGAGGAAGGCACCAGACCGTACACCGAGAACGCCCCGAGGCTCGGCCGCCGCCGGTTCCTGACGGCCGCCGGGCTCGCCGCCGCCGGCACCGCGCTGACCGCCGCGACCGGCGGACCGGCCCGCGCTGCGCAGTACCGCGGCACCGCCGACGGCAGCACCCGCGGCACCACCAGCGGCAGCACCACCCGCAGTGCCAGCGGCCCGGTCGCCGCGGGTGCCCTCCGGGTGCCGCCGGACACCGTCCCGCACACCCGGACCTGGATGGCCTGGCCGGACAACAGCACCATCTGGCGCGGCAAGCTCGGCGGCGCCCAGTCGAACATCGCCCTGGTCGCGCGGACCATCGCCACGTACGAGCCGGTGACCGTGTGCGCCAACCCCGCCAGCGTCGCCAAGGCGCGCTCGATGTGCGGCTCGTCCGTCACCGTCATCGGGGACATCCCGGTCGACGACTGCTGGATGCGCGACACCGGCCCGGTCTTCCGCACCGACGGCGCGGGGGGCCTCGACACCATCGGCCTCAACTTCAACGGCTGGGGCAACCACCAGAACCCGCACGGCAACGACGCCCTGGTCGCCCAGCGCGTCGCCGCCTACCTCGGCCTGCCGTTCACCCCCGCCGGACTGGTCGCCGAGGGCGGCGCCATCGAGACCGACGGCTCCGGCACCCTGATGGCCACCCGGAGCAGCATCATCAACGCCGACCGCAACCCCGGGATGTCCCAGGCCGCGATCGAGAGCGCGATGTGCGCCGCCTACGGTGCCACCGAGGTGATCTGGTTCCCCGGCATCGCCGGCCAGGACATCACCGACGACCACGTGGACGCCACCTCGCGCTTCCTCGGCGCCGGCCGGGCCGTCGTCCAACTGCCGCTGTCCTCCGACACCGACGTGTGGTCCCAGGACGAGCGCCAGCAGTACGCGATCCTCGGCTCCGCCACCAGCGCCCAGGGCACCCCGGTCTCGGTCAGCACTGTCCAGGGCCCCGACTACTACCTGATCCGCTCGACCGACCCCGACTTCGTCGGCTCCTACGCCAACTACTACCTGTGCAACAACGCGGTGATCTCGGCCCAGTTCGGCGACACCCGGGCCGACAGCGCCGCCCGCGCCGCCCTCGCCCGGTTGTTCCCGGGCCGTACGGTCGAGCAGCTCGACATCGACTACCTCGGCGCGGGCGGCGGCGGCATCCACTGCGTCACCCAGCAGCAGCCCGCCGCTTAGGGCCTGCCCGTCGGACAGGCCCTGGTCCGACACGGCGGCCTGCCCGGGGCCCGTCCCACGGCGGGCACCCGGACCGGCCGCCCCGGTCAGCCCACGGCGGGGATGTCGTGGGTGGCGCAGTGGATGCCCCCACCGCCGGCCGCGATCGCGTCGATCCTCACCGGGACGATCTCCCGGCCCGGGAAGTACCGCTTGAGGACCTGCTGGGCGCGCTCATCGGCCCGGGCGTCGCCGAACTTCGGCAGGTAGACGCCCTTGGAGCCGATGTAGAAGTTCATGTACGAGGAGACGAAGGCGTCCCCGCGTCCGGTGATCCGGTCCGGGTCGGGCTGCTGGAGCTCGATCACCTGGAGCTTCTTGCCGGTGGCGTCGGTGGCGTTCGTCAGGACGCCGCGGGCCTGGTCGGCCGCCCGGGACCACACGTCGGCCGGGCCGCCGGGGAAGGCCTGGTCGAGCAGGACGACCCCGGGGGCGACGAAGCGGGTCAGGCAGTCGACGTGGGCGTCGGTGATGTCCTTGCCCTTGACGCCGGCCAGCCAGATCACCTTGGTCACGCCGAGCACCTTCTTCAGCTCCGCCTCGACGTGGTCCCGGCTCATCCCCGGGTTGCGGTTGCCGTTGACCACGGAGCTCTCGGTGACCAGCAGGGTGCCCTGGCCGTCGGTCTCGAAGGAGCCGCCCTCGCCGACCAGCCGGGTCTCGATCCGCTCCACGCCGTACTTGGCCAGTACCGTCCGGGCGACCTTGGAATCGTTGCCGCGCTGCTGCTTGCCGCCCCAGCCGTTGAAGTTGAAGTCGACGCCCTTGACCTTGCCGCCCTCCTCCACGAACACCGGCAGGGTGTCCCGGGCCCACAGGTCGTCGACGGCGATCGGCACCACCTCGACGGCCGAGCCGCAGGCCTTCCGCGCGGCGTCCGCCTGCTCGGGGCGGGCCATCAGCACGACGGGTTCGCGGGCGGCGATGGCCTGGGCCAGGCCGGCGACGTCCCGGCGGACGTCCGGGAGCTGGTCGCCCCAGACGTTCTCGGAGGCGGGCCAGGACATCACCGTGCGCAGGTGCTTCTCCCACTCGGCGCCGAACCGGCGGGCGCCGGGGGCGCCGGGCTGCTGGGAGGGCGGCACGGCGCCGTCCGGGTCCTCGGCGCCGGTGGGGTCGCAGGCGGTCAGGCCGAAGGTGAGGGCGCCGACCCCGGCGCCGACGCCGGCGAGGGTGCGGATCATGCCGCGGCGGGACAGGGCACTGGTCATACGGGTACTCCGGTCGAGGTCGGTGCTGCGCAGGCGGACGGGCGGACGGACGGACGGGCGGGGGCGGGTCACGGCATCGGCTCGTGCATGGTCGAGCAGTGGATGCCGCCGCCCCCGGTCATCAGCCGGTCGACGTCGAGCTGCACCACCTCGCGGCCGGGGAAGGCCGCGGCCAGCGCCTCGCGCGCGGCGGCGTCCTTGTGGGCGTCGCCGAACTGGGCGGTGATGACACCGCCGTTGACGAGGTGGAAGTTGAGGTAGGAGTCCACGAACTTGGAGCTGCGCGAGCGGACGGTGTCCGGTCCGTGCACCACCATGACGTGCAGCCGGCGGCCCCGGGCGTCGGTCGCGGCGGACAGGATCGCGAACTGCTCGCGGGCGTCCCGGGCCCACTCGTCGTCGCGGTCGGCCGGCGGCAGCTGCACCATCACCACGCCGGGCCGGATGAACCGGGAGGTGACGTCCACGTGGTCGTCGGTGATGTCCTGGCCCTTGATGCCGGGCAGCCAGATCATCTTGTCCGCGCCGTAGGCCTCCAGGACGGACTCCTCGATCTCGTCCCGGCTCATGCCGCGGTTGCGGTTCTTGTTGACCAGGCTGCTCTCGGTGGCCATCACCGTGCCGTCGCCGTCGGTCTCGATCGCGCCGCCCTCGCCGACGAAGTCCGCGTAGGTGTGGCGCAGGCCGCGGCGGGCGGCGATCCGCTCGGCGACCCGGGCGTCGTCGTAGTGGACCTGCTTGTTGCCCCAGCCGTTGAAGTTGAGCACCACGGCGTCCAGGCCGCCGTAGCCGTCCCGGCGGAACACCGGCGCGGTGTCGCGCATCCACAGGTCGTCGGTGGGGATGGCGGTGATCACCTCGACGGCGGGGCCGCAGCGGTCCCGGGCCTTGTCGGCGGTCCAGTCGTCGGGGGCGCACATGACCACCGGCTCGAACCGGGCGACGGTGCGGGCGATCAGCGCGATGTCCTCCTGGACGCCGCCCAGGCGCAGTCCCCACACGCCCCGGCGGGACGGCCAGGACATCCAGGTCCGTGCGTGCGGGACGTCGTCCGCGGGCACCCAGGGGTAGGTCTCGGCGGAGCGGGCGTCGTGGTGGCTGGTCATGAGGGTCTCCAGTTCGTGCGACGGTGCCGGAGGAGGGTGCGGGGCCGCCGGGACCACTCTTCGCGCCGCAACGCACCGGCGCACCACGGGGACGGGCCGGCGGCAGCACCCTGCCTGCGGGTTCAGGCTCGCACTGACTGAAAAATCAGTCAAACTCATCGGCGCGCCATGACTCCGCGGCTGGGAAGCCGGTACGGAGCGTGACGAATCGACGAATCGACGAATCGACGAATCAGGACCCGAGCCGGGTGACCTCGCCGTCGATGGCGTCCAGCAGCAGGGTGCGGGCGTGCGCCAGCGGCAGGCTGCCGCTGAGCCAGCGGGTGCTCAGTCCCTCCAGCAGCGCGGTCAGCCGCTCCGCCGCGCCGGCCAGCGCGACCGCCGAGGACATCGGCTGCACGGTGCCGAGCAGTTCGGCGATCTCCTGCACCCAGACCCGGGTGGCGCGCGCCAGGTCCTCGCGCAGCGTCTCGTCGAACACCGCGCTCGCCCGCAGCTCGCCCCAGGCGGTGCTGTTCTCGCGGACCTCCACGCTGTCCTGGAGCTCCAGCAGCAGCGTCTGCTCCAGCTCCTCGCGGGCCGTCAGCGGCGGTGCGTCCGCCGCGCGTTCGGTCGTGTAGCGCTCGGCCCGGTCGTTGATGAACTCCAGCGTCTGCCGGAGGATCCCGGTGCGGTCCTTGAAGTGGTAGTAGATCAGCGCGGTGGACACCCCCGCCTCGGCGGCGAGCTCTTCCACTCGCAGTCCGCGCACACCGCGCCGGGCGATCACCCGCGCGGCTGCTTCCATGATCGACGTTTTACGACTGGCCACGATCGACCACCTTACCCGTGGGCCGGGCCAAGATCCCTACGTCTGCTGAAAGTCCCGTCAGCCGAGACGTCCGGACCGGGGGGCGCCCGGCCTGGGGGAGGGGGCGGGACCGAGCGGGAGGGCGGGGGAGGGTGGGGGATCGGCAGGACGGCTTTCGGACAAGGTGGGCCCCGGAGCCGGAATTCTCGGCTCCTCCCCTGAACTTTCACCTCACCACCACCTAGGGTGGCTCTCGCTCCGCCGCCGGACGGGCGGGGCGGGCCGGGCGAACCGGCCCCACGGGGGCTGTCAGCTTTCCTCAACACCTTTGGGGCACAACTAACATGATGCTTCGTCAATTATGGAAGCGCGCGGCCGCCCGGGTCGTCGGCCGGGGCGCCGGAGCCGTCGCGGCGGCCGTGGCCCTGATCGCGGCCGTCGCCCTGGGCGGCACCGTCTCCGGCATGTCCGCGGCGGAGGCCAGGACGACGGGCTGGGGCGCGGGCAGCTGGAGCTGCTCCGGGCAGCCCGTCGCCGCCGGCAACGTCATCACCGACCACGACAGCGCCGGCTGCAACGGCTACGGCTCCTGGTACCAGCAGCCCGCCAAGGACGGCATCTGGACCTGCTCCGGTTCGCCGGTGGTGGCCGGCTACGTGATCACCGACCACCAGGCCACCGGCTGCCGAGGCATCGGCGCCTGGCGCCACAACCTCGTCCACGACGGCATCTGGACCTGCTCCGGCTCGCCCGTCGTGCCCGGCTACGTCATCACCAACCACCTGCGGGCCGGCTGCGGCGGCATCGGCGGCTGGCAGCACGGCCTGCCGCACGACGGGATCTGGACCTGCTCGGGCTCCCCGGTGGTGGCGGGCTACGTGATCACCGGGCACCTGGCGGCCGGCTGCGACGGCGCCGGGGCCTGGCGCCACAACACCGCCCGCGTCGGCCTGTGGACCTGCCCGGGCTCGCCCGTCCCGCCGGGCTTCCGCTCCACCCTCTACAACGCCGGCGCCTGTGACGGCCTCGGCGGCTGGGTGCTCGCCCGCGCCTGACGCCTCGACCCCCTGACCGGCCCGGCCCCGCCGCTCATCCGGCTGCTCGTGCAGCTCGTGCAGCTCATGCAGCTCATGCGGATCGGACGGCCGGGTCGGTCAGGACGGCCTGCGCCGCGTTGTGCCCCGGGATGCCGCTGACCCCGCCGCCGCGGACGGCGCCCGCCCCGCACAGCAGCACGTTCGGGTGCGCCGTGGCCACCCCCCACCGAGCGGCGACGCCCTGCGGCCCCCGCACCGTGTCCTCAGCCTCGTCGGTGAAGGGGAAGGCGAGGTCGCGATGGAAGATGTGCCCGCCCGGCAGCCCGAGCTCCCGTTCCAGTTCCGGCGGCGTCCTGGCCTCGACACAGGGCCGCCCGTCGGCGTCGACGGCCAGGCAGTCGGCGATCGGCTCGGCCAGCACCGCGTCCAGCTGTGCCAGGCTCGCGGCCAGCGCGCGCTCCTCGGCCGCCGGGTCGCCGAACAGCCGGGCCGGCATGTGCAGCCCGAACAGGGTCAGCGTCTGCAGCCCCTGCCGGACGGCCTCCGGCCCGAGGATCGACGGGTCGGTCAGGGTGTGGCAGTAGATCTCGGACGGCGGCGCCGAGGGCAGCCGGCCGGCCAGCGCCTCGGTGTACGCGGTCTCCAACTGCCGGTAGCCCTCGGCGATGTGGAACGTCCCGGCGAAGGCCTCGCGCGGGTCGGCGGCGCTGTCCCGCAGCCGGGGCAGGCGGCGCAGCACCATGTTGACCTTCAGCTGGGAGCCCTCCGGCGCCGGCCCCGGGTCCTCGCCGAGCAGCCGGGCCAGGGCGGCCGGCGCGGCGTTGACCAGCACTCGGCGGCCCGCCGCCGTCGCCTCGCCGTCCCGGTGCCGGTAGGAGACCTCGGCGTCGCCGCGGCCGTCGGTGGCGATGGCGGTGACCTCGCAGCCGGTCCGGATCTCGGCCCCGGCCGCGAGCGCGGCCTCGGCCAGCGCGTCCGTGACCGCGCCCATCCCGCCGACCGGGACGTCCCAGTCACCGGTGCCGTTGCCGATCACGTGGTAGAGGAAGCAGCGGTTCTGCCGGAGCCCGGGGTCGTGGGCATGGGTGAAGGTGCCGATCAGCGCGTCCGTCAGGACCACGCCGCGTACCAGGTCGTCGGTGAAGCTCCGTTCGATCTCCTCGCCCAGCGGCCGCTCGAACAGGGAGCGCCAAGCGGCCTCGTCGCCGACCCGCCGACGAAGCTCGGCGCGGGTGGGCAGCGGTTCGGTGAGGGAGGGGAACACCCGGCGGGCGACCTCCCCGGTCATCCCGTAGAAGCGCTGCCAGGCCTGCCACTCCCGGTCGGCGCCGGTCAGCGCCCGGAAGCTCTCCCGGGTGCGGGCCGGGTCTGCCGCGTCCACCAGGAGCCCGGTGGGCTTCCCGTCCCGGACGGCGGGGGTGTAGGAGGAGACCCGGCGCCGGCGCAGGTCCAGTCGCAGCCCGAGGTCCCGGACCACCTTCCGCGGCAGCAGGCTGACCAGGTAGGAGTAGCGCGACAGCCGGGCGTCCACGCCGGGGAACACCCGGGCGGAGACGGCGGCCCCGCCCACCCGGGCCAGCCGTTCGAGGACCAGCACCCGCCGGCCGGCCCGGGCCAGGTAGGCCGCCGCCACCAGTCCGTTGTGCCCGCCGCCGACGATCACGACGTCGTACCGGGAGTTGAGGATCGTGGTCACGCGGTCACGGTACGACACCGGGGCCGGGCCGGGGAACAGGTGCGACACCGCGACCGCCGAGCCCGTCCCGCCGCAACCGTCCGGACCATACGGGTCGTCAGAAGTCTCGTGTCCGTGCTCCGTTCGGTCGCCGTTCATCGTTCGAGGACGTACAGTTGGTGCGGCCAGTCATGTACACCTCAGGACGCTGAAGCGACCAGAAGGAGTGCCCTTCCTTGACCACTCACCTCAAGAACGGCGTGCGGGCGCTGCCCGCGCTGGCGGCGGCGCTGTGCGGGATCATCGGCGGCACCACGCTCGGGACGTCCCCGGCCCAGGCGGCCGACCAGCGCCACCCGGTCTACGCCATCGCCCACCGGGTCGACACCCTGGACGGCGTGGACGCGGCCCTCAAGCACGGCGCCAACGGCATCGAGATCGACGTCTGCGCCTGGTGGAACCCGAACGAGTGGCGCGCCTACCACGACTGTTCCTCCGCCGGGGAGAACCGGCTCGGCCCCAGCTTCGACGCCATGATCGACCGCATCCTCTCCAATGCCAACGCGGGACGCCGGCTGTCCCTGGTCTGGCTGGACATCAAGGACCCGAACTACTGCGGCGAGGAGCCCAACCGCACCTGCAGCGTCGCCGGACTGCACGACAAGGCACAGCGGCTGACCGCCGCCGGCATCCAGGTCCTCTACGGCTTCTTCGAGTACCACGGCGGCAACACCCCGGACGTCGGCGGCCGCGGCTGGAAGAGCCTGGAGGGCAGGCTCGGCCCGCTGGAGGGCATGACCACCACCGGCACCCGCGACAAGGCCGTCGGCGCCTTCAACCGCTCCGGCGGCGGCATCCCCGTCGGCCACCGGGCGATGGACTACGGCGACACCGACATCAAGAACGGGTTCGGCAACTGCACCGAGGCCACCTGGAACACCTGTGCCGAGCTGAAGAAGGGAGCAGCCGACCGGGCCTCGGGCCAGCTCGCCGCCACGCTGTCCTGGACGGCCACCTACAACGACCCCTGGTACGTCGACAAGCTGCTCGGTGACGCCCGGGTCGACGGCATCATCGCGGGCTACGGCGCCTTCACCGGCGTGCGGGAGTACGACGACAGCTGGCAGTGCGCCAACGCCGTCAACCTCGTCCGCGACTGGGTGAACCGCCACAGCGGCACCCACCGCATGGCCAACAGCGGCGACCGCCTCTTCCACTGAGCGCCCGGCAGCTGATCCGGTGACAGCCCAGCCGGTGAGAGCCCGGTCCGGGGCCGCGTGGGTACGGCCCCGGACCGGGCGTTTTGTTCGGAGCGCCGGGGAGGGGTACTGTCTTCCAGTCGCCGGAGAGGCGGCCCCACTCGGCAGGACCCACTCTCACACCTCGAAGCCCATTCGGTTGGGTTCGTCGGCGTTGTCGTCGACAGGGTGTGAGCGTGAATTTCGAGTAACTCTCGAAATGCGCTAACGTGGTGGTCGTCGCAGAAAGCGGCCCCGGCCAGTTCGGGAAATCGGATGAATGAAACTCCGGAAAACGGAGCGGAAAACATCTGATAAGCTGGAAACACGAAAGAACGAAGCGCCCGGAGGGCCCGCTGGAAGGCGGTCCGAAGGAAGCGTCCGTTCCTTGAGAACTCAACAGCGTGCCA
>NZ_JBVIFM010000037.1:0-65680 GCF_055571335.1 Kitasatospora sp. NPDC030952 | reverse complement strand
GAACCCGGAAGCTAAGCCTCACAGCGCCGATGGTACTGCAGGGGGGACCCTGTGGGAGAGTAGGACGCCGCCGAACAATTCTTCAGAAAAGCCCCTGATCCTTTGGATCAGGGGCTTTTCGCATTTCCGTTGACGTATCGTCGGTACATGGACGATCAGACAGCGGTCATTGCGAACAACGTGCTCCGCCCCGAGCAGCGCGACGGCGCCCTGCGTGTTCTGGCGGAGGCCCAGGCGGTCGACGGCCGGGCCGCCGTCTCCGAGCAGGGCCGGCTGCGGCTGCGGAACGCCGAGACGCCTCGGCCGGGTGTCACCCACATCATCGGGAGCGAGAGCGGATCCGTTGTCGGCTACGGCCAGGTCGAGGTTCCGGAGAACGCAGCCGCGAACCCCACCGCGAACCCGCCCGCCAACCCCGCTGCCGAGCTGGTGGTCGACCCGGCCGCCCGGGGCCGCGGCCTGGCCCGTCCGCTGGTCGACGCCGTCCTGGCGCAGGCGCACGGAGCCGGGCACGACGCGGTGGACTTCTGGGTGCACGGCGGACACCCGGCGGCCCGGCACCTGGCCGAGGCGTACGGCGCCGAGCTGGTCCGGGAGCTGCGGCAGATGCGCCGGACCGGTGCGCAGACCGAGGCGGTGCCCGTCCCCGAGGGCATCGAGCTGCGGACCTTCCGCCCGGGGGAGGACGACGCCGAGTGGTTGCGGCTGAACGCCCTGGCCTTCGCCCACCACCCCGAGCAGGGTTCCTGGACGGAGCAGGACCTGGCCGAGCGCATCGCCGAGCCCTGGTTCGACCCGGCCGGCTTCTTCCTGGCGACGCGGGGCGGCAAGGTGGTTGGTTTCCACTGGACGAAGGTGCACCCGGCCACCGCCACCGAGCCGGAGCTGGGCGAGGTCTACGTGGTCGGGGTGGACCCGGCCGAGCAGGGCAGCGGCCTGGGTCGGGCGCTGACCGCGGCCGGCCTGCGTCACCTGACCGGGTCAGGTGACGGCGAGCGCGGACTGGCGACCGTCCTCCTCTACGTCGACGCCGACAATCCGGCCGCGGTCCGGGTGTACGAGCGACTGGGATTCACCATCCACGAGGTGGACCTCATGTACCGCGCCCGGTACCAGGCGGACCGAACGGCCCCCCGCCGCTAGCCACGGCCTCACCGGCCACGGCCCGCCCAAGCCCACAGCCCGCCCAAGCCACCGCCCGCATCCGCGGCCCCGTCCGGGCCGTCCCCGCCCGCAGGCCACGGACGGCCCGGCGGTAACGGAGAGGTCGCGGGGGAGCGGCGGGGAGGGCCGCCGCCCCTTGCTCCGACCGACTCAGCTTTCCTCCCGGCCATGCGGTGTTTACCGTGGATTCAATTGCTGCCGCGAAGATCACAGGATGAAGTCCGTAGTGTCTCGCTCGTGCAGAGTCGACCGCCATTCGCCGGCCGGTCCTGTACGGACCGCGCCGGGTGGGTGGGCGCTGTCCCCGGGGTCGACCCGGGGCGAGGACGACGGCCCGCAGAGCCATTCGCGTCCGGACGCCGTCCTGCTGGAGGAGCTGGAACCCATGAGCATCCCCCGCCCCGTCTCTGCCCCGCCGTCGCCCACGGCCCGGATGTCCGGTGCGCTGGGCGTTCCGCCGGAGCTGTCGACCACGGACGAGCAGGAGTTCGAAGCACTGCCGCAGGGCCGCTTCCTGGACCGCGAGCGGAGCTGGCTCGCGTTCAACGAGCGCGTCCTGGAGCTGGCGGAGGACCCGGGGATCCCGCTGCTGGAACGGACCAAGTTCCTGGCGATCTTCGCCAGCAACCTGGACGAGTTCTTCATGGTCCGGGTGGCCGGCCTGAAGCGCCGGATCGCCACCGGGGTCGCCCAGCGCAGCGCGTCCGGCCTCCAGCCGCGCGAGGTGCTGGACCTGATCTGGACCCGCTCGCGCGAGCTGATGGCCCGTCATGCCGCCGCCTTCCAGCAGGAGGTGCTGCCGGACCTCGCCGCCGAGGGCATCGAGGTGGTCCGCTGGCCGGAGCTGGCCGAGAAGGAGCAGGCCCGGCTGCACACCCTCTTCCGGCAGAAGATCTTCCCGGTGCTGACCCCGCTGGCGGTCGATCCCGCGCACCCCTTCCCCTACATATCGGGCCTGTCCCTCAACCTGGCCGTGGTCGTCCGCAACCCGGTGTCCGGCCACAAGCACTTCGCCCGGGTCAAGGTGCCGCAGTCGCTGGCCCGCTTCCTGGAGGCCTCGCCCCAGCGGTACGTCCCGCTGGAGGACGTGATGGGCGCGCACCTGGAGGAGCTCTTCCCGGGGATGGAGGTGCTGGCCCACCACGCCTTCCGGGTCACCCGCAACGAGGACCTCGAGGTGGAGGAGGACGACACCGAGAACATCCTCAAGGCCCTGGAGAAGGAGCTGATGCGGCGGCGCTTCGGCCCGCCGGTCCGGCTGGAGGTCGAGGAGTCGATCGACCCCTACATCCTGGACCTGCTGGTGCGGGAGCTGAACATCACCGAGGCGGAGGTCTTCCCGCTGCCCGGGCCGCTGGACCTGACCGGGCTGTTCGGGATCGCCGAGCTGGACCGGCCGGAGCTCAACTACCCGAAGTTCGTGGCCGGTACGGCCCGCGGGCTGACCGACGTCGAGTCCGCCTCCCAGCCGGACATCTTCGCCGCGATGCGCGAGCGCGACGTGCTGCTGCACCACCCGTACGACAGCTTCTCCACCTCGGTGCAGGCCTTCCTGGAGCAGGCCGCCGCCGACCCGGACGTGCTGGCGATCAAGCAGACCCTCTACCGCACCTCGGGCGACTCGCCGATCGTGGACGCCCTGATCGACGCGGCCGAGTCCGGCAAGCAGGTGCTGGTGCTGGTCGAGATCAAGGCGCGCTTCGACGAGCAGGCCAACATCAAGTGGGCCCGCAAGCTGGAGGAGTCCGGCTGCCACGTGGTCTACGGCCTGGTCGGGCTGAAGACCCACTGCAAGCTGTCGCTGGTGGTCCGCCAGGAGGGCGACACCCTGCGCCGCTACTCGCACGTCGGCACCGGCAACTACCACCCGAAGACGGCCCGGCTGTACGAGGACCTCGGTCTGCTCACCTCCGACCCGCAGGTCGGCGCGGACCTCTCGGACCTCTTCAACCGGCTGTCCGGCTACTCCCGCCGCGAGTCCTACCGCCGGCTGCTGACCGCCCCGCGCGGCCTGCGCGACGGGCTGGTCTCGCGGATCCACAACGAGATCGCCCACCACCAGGCGGGCCGGCCCGCGTTCGTGAAGATCAAGGTCAACTCGATCGTCGACGAGGCCGTGATCGACGCGCTCTACCGGGCCTCGCAGGCCGGGGTGCCGGTGGACGTCTGGGTGCGCGGGATCTGCGCGATCCGGCCGGGGGTGCCGGGGCTGAGCGAGAACATCCGGGTGCGCAGCATCCTGGGTCGCTTCCTGGAGCACTCCCGGGTCTTCGTGTTCGGCAACAACGGCGATCCCGAGGTGTGGATCGGCAGCGCCGACATGATGCACCGCAACCTGGACCGCCGGATCGAGGCCCTGATGCGGATCACCGACCCGGCGCACCGCGCCGAGCTGTCCGGGCTGATCGACCTCGGTGTCTCGGACGAGACCGAGTCCTGGCACCTGGGACCGGACGGCGCGTGGGAGCGCCACTCCCAGGACGCCGAGGGCCGGCCGCTGCGGCACGTCCAGGACCTGCTCATCGACTCGCGCCAGCGCCGCCGGGCCGCCACCTCGCGCTGACGCGTCCACTGATGCGAGCCGTCGGAGCGGTCGGGGCCCCCGAGGCCCCGAGGGGACCTGCTCCGGCGGTCGGCCACCAGCCCCGGGGAAGGGCCCCGGGGGAACGGGGATCTACCACGCCATGACCGATGCGCCGATGACGGCCCAGGCGGCCTCCACAGCGACCGCCGGGGACATCCTTTCCCGCCATCTCACCGCCCAGGCCGGGGCGTTCCTGCGCGCCCTGCCGCTCGCGGTGGGCGAGGTCGGCGCCAGACCGGGCTCGGCCGCGGCCGTCCCGGCGAACGGCACCGCCGACCTGCTGCGGGCCGTACGGCGGGTCGGCGGACTGCTGCACACCTTCGGGACGGTCTTCGAACAGACCTGGGCGCAGGAGTCGCGCACCGAACTGCGCTGGCTGCTCAACCTGCTGGCGCTGGAGCCCGGTTACGTCCGCCGCGCGGCCCGGCTGCTGGGCGCGGTGGACTCGCTGAGCGGCACCGACCCGGAGGGCACGGGCATGCTGGCCGGGCACGCCGGCGCCCCCAAGGCGCGGGCGCTGCTGGACCGGCAGCTGACCCTGGCCCGGACCAGGGCGCACTCCACGGTGCTCCAGGAGCTCCGCTCGGCCCGGCTGCACGCCCTGGCGGACCGGATGACCCTGCTGGTCGGTGAGGCGCCGCTGCTGGAGGCGGCGGGCGGCCGGGCGTCGGCGGTGCTGCTGCCGCAGGCGGCGGCCGCGCTCACCGCGCTGTCGGCGAGTGCCCAGCAGCTGCCGTTGCGGCGGGCCGCGACGCCGTACGGCGGGGACGGGCTGCGCCGGCTGGGCGCGGTGCCCGCGGCGCGCGGTACGGCGGACGCGGACACCGCGCTGGCCGCGGACGACGCGCCCTGGTCCCGGCTGCGGATCCTGGTGAAGCGGGCCCGGTACGCACTGGAGGTGTGTGGCCGGCAGTCCGCCGAGCTGGACGAGCTGGACGCGGTGCTGGGCCGGCACCAGGAGGCGGCGGACGCCGCGGTCACCGCGGCGACGGCGGCGCGCACCCCGCGGATCACCCCCGCGACCGCCTACGTGCTGGGCGTGGTGCATGCTGATCAGCGACTGGAGGTGGAGGCGGCGCGGTACGCCTTCGGCCGCCGGTGGCCCGAACTCCCGCCAGGCCCGGACGGCTGGCTGGAGATCCCCCCGGCCGAGGGCTGGGGGCATTCCCCCGCACCACGGACGGCCTGACTTGCACGATCGCCTGAGCACCGGGCAGCCGGTGGACGCGCATCCGACCGGGGCGGGCCGCGCCCCGGTGGTCCTGGCGGCGGGCGGGGTGCTCTGGCTGCCCGGACGGCCGAAGCCCAGCGGCCGGCTGGGGCGGCCGCGGATCGCGGTGATCCACCGGCCGAAGTACGACGACTGGAGCCTGCCCAAGGGCAAGCTCGATCCGGGCGAGGGCGTGGTCGAGGCGGCGCTGCGCGAGGTGCGGGAGGAGACCGGCTTCCACTGCCTGCTCGGTCCGGAGCTGCCCGCCCAGCACTACCTGGCGCAGGGCCGTCCGAAGGAGGTCCGCTACTGGGCCGCGGTGCCGACCGGGGGCGCCTTCCGGCCGAACCGGGAGGTCGACCGCCTGGAGTGGCTGCCGGCGGGCAAGGCTCGGGCGCGGTTGACCCATGACCGGGACCGGTTGCTGATCGACGCGCTGCTGGTGATCCTGGGTGCCAAGCCCGTACGCACGGGCGGGCGAGCACCGGCGAAGGACCGGTGGAAGTGATCTTCTCGCGTCCTGGGCGTGACGCAACCGTTACTACGTGACGTAGTTTCCTGTCATCCGTTCGAGGTTCACTCCCCGTTCACTTGCGACCGGCTGACGTGTCACTTACCCGGCCTAACTTCGGGACTACCGGAGGGCCGGACGGGCCCCGGACCACAGCAAAACCCGCGCTCGGCCGTGTCCGCACGGTCTGCGCGACGGGCAATGCCACAGAAAGGGACACCCCTGTGAAGCTCCAGCGGAACGGCCGCTCCAAGGCCCTCGCCATCGGTGCCATGGCGCTCGTCAGCTCGCTGTCGCTCGCCGCCTGCGGTTCGGACGACAACAACAACACCAAGGCGTCCGGTGGCTCTGGCAGCTCCGCCGCGGCCGGTGCCGCGGTCAACTGTGGCAAGCCCGGCACGCTGCTCGGCGCCGGTTCGACCGCGCAGGCCCCGGCCATCGACGTGTGGAAGACCAACTTCGGTTCGTCCTGCTCCGGCACCACGGTCAACTACAGCGGCGGCGGCTCCGGTGCCGGTGTCCAGCAGTTCACCCAGGGCAAGGTGGCCTTCGCCGGTACCGACTTCGCGCTGAAGCCGGCCGACGTCGACGCCTCCAAGGCCGTCTGCACCGGTGGCAAGGCGATCGACCTGCCGATGGTGGCCGGCCTGGTGTCGCTGGTCTACAACGTCGAGGGCGTCGACAACCTGGTCCTGGACGGCCCGACCGCCGCCAAGATCTTCGACTCGCAGATCACCAAGTGGAACGACCCGGCCATCGTCGCGCTGAACCCGAGCGCGAAGCTGCCGGACGCCGAGATCCAGAGCTTCCACCGCTCGGACGACTCCGGCACCACCTTCAACCTGACCTCCTACTTCGCCAAGACCTCGGGCGGCGCCTGGACCGCGGAGCCGAGCAAGTCGTGGAAGGGCAAGAACGGCCAGTCCGCGAACGGCAGCGCCGGTGTCTCCGCCCAGATCAAGCAGGTCAAGAACTCGATCGGCTACGCCGAGCTGTCCTACGCCCAGACCAACAACCTGAAGAGCGCCCAGATCGCCACCGGTGCCGCCAAGCCCGTCGAGGCGACCGCCGCCAACGCCGCGCTCACCATCGCCTCCTCCACCGTGTCGGGCACCGACGGTGACCTCGCGCTCGCCCTGGACTACGGCACCAAGGCCGACAACGCCTACCCGATCGTCCTGGTGACCTACGAGATCGCCTGCGACAAGGGCAACAAGCCCGAGACGCTGGACACCCTGAAGTCCTTCCTGACCTACACCATCAGCGACGCCGCCCAGAAGTCGATCGGCGACAAGGGCTACGTCCCGATGCCGGCCGCGATCGGCGACAAGGTCAAGGCCGCCGTCGGCACCCTGGCCTGACCCGACAGGACTCCCGGTGGGACGGCCCCGTGAGCGAGGGGGGCAGGGGCCGTCCCACCGGAGTACGACCATCCAGCACCAACGTCCGGGGCACCGCCGCCATGGTGCCGACCCCCTACCGGGGCGGCACCACCAGACCGGAGTAGACCAATGACTTCATCCTCCCCTGCCGCCCCGCGAGGCAGGGAACGCCGAGCGCGCGACAGCCGTGTCGGCGACAAGATCTTCATGAACCTCGCCCGCGGTGCGGGCATCCTGCTGCTGGTCATCATGGCCGCGATCGCCGGCTTCCTGGCCTGGCGCTCGGGTCAGGCCCTCAGCAACAACGACGGCAACTTCCTCACCACCTTCGAGTGGACGCCGGACGCCCCGAAGCCGGTCTTCGGCATCGCCGTCCTGGCCTTCGGCACCATCGTCAGCGCCCTCATCGCGATGGTGATCGCCGTCCCGGTGGCCATCGGGATCGCGCTGTTCATCTCGCACTACGCGCCGCGGCGGATCGCCCAGCCGTTCGCCTACCTGGTCGACTTGCTCGCCGCCGTCCCCAGCATCGTCTACGGCCTCTGGGGCGCGCTGTTCCTCGTCCCGCACATGGACGGGCTGACCAGCTGGCTCAACCAGTACCTGGGCTGGACGTACCTCTTCGACCAGACCAAGACCGGCACCCCGCGCAACCTGTTCACCGTCGGCATCCTGCTGGCGATCATGATCCTGCCGATCATCACCGCGGTCTCCCGCGAGGTGTTCCGCCAGGTGCCGCGGATGCACGAGGAGGCGGCGCTCGCGCTCGGCGCGACCCGCTGGGAGATGATCCGCACCGCGGTGCTGCCGTTCGGCCGCCCCGGCATCATCTCGGCCTCGATGCTCGGCCTCGGCCGGGCACTCGGCGAGACCATCGCGGTCGCCGTGGTGCTCTCCGCCAACAGCGTCCTGTCGCTGCACATCCTGGACGCGGGCGGCGGCACCTTCGCGCAGAACATCGCGCTGAAGTTCGCCGAGGCCGGCAACAACGGCCGCGACGCGCTGATGGCCTCCGGCCTCGTCCTGTTCGTCATCACCCTGCTGGTGAACGGTGCCGCGCGACTGATCATCGCCCGCCGCAAGGAGTACTCGGGGGCCAACGCATGACCACCGTCACCGTCCCTGAGGACGCCCGGCCGCAGGTCGGCCCGAAGCTGACCGCCAACCGGCTGCCCCGGTGGACCCCGCCCGTCGTCGCCGTCGGATCGATCGCGGTCGGCTGCGCGATCGGCGCCGCCGGCGGGCTGGAGAGCCACCTGCAGTGGGGCCTGATCTCGGCGCTGCTGTTCCTGCTCGGCAGCTACCTGATCTCGGCCCAGGTCGAGGGCCGCCGCCAGGCCAAGGACCGCTTCGCCACCTCGGTGGTCTGGGTCGCCTTCATCCTGGCCGTGGTCCCGCTGGTCTCGCTGACCGTCTACACGATCCAGCAGGGCATCGGCGTGGTGAACGGGAACTTCCTGAGCCACTCGATGAAGGGCGTCATCCAGTCCGGCCCCGGCGGCGGCATCTACCACGCGCTGCTCGGCACCCTCCAGCAGGTCGGCCTGGCCACCGTGATGGCCGCCCCGCTGGGCCTGCTGACCGCCGTCTACCTGGTGGAGTACGGCCGCGGCCGGCTCGCCAAGGCCGTCACCTTCTTCGTCGACGTCATGACGGGTGTCCCGTCGATCGTCGCCGGTCTGTTCGTCCTCTCGCTGTGGAACCTCGCCCTGGGCTTCGGCTACTCCGGCTTCTCGGGCAGTCTCGCGCTGGCGATCCTGATGATCCCGGTCGTGGTCCGCTCCACCGAGGAGATGCTCAAGCTCGTCCCGAACGAGCTGCGCGAAGCCTCGTACGCCCTCGGCGTGCCGAAGTGGAAGACCATCCTGCGGATCGTCCTCCCCACCGCGATCGGCGGCATCACCACCGGTGTGATGCTCGCGGTCGCCCGCATCACCGGCGAGACCGCCCCGGTGATGATGCTGGTGTTCGGCGCCGACTACATCAACAGCAACCCGTTCGACGGACCGCAGCAGTCCCTGCCGATGTACATCTGGCAGCAGTACTCGGTGGTCAACAACGACTTCGGCTACGCCCGCGCCTGGGGCGCCGCGCTGGTGCTGATCGCCTTCGTGATGGGGCTCAACCTCGTCGCCCGGGGCATCGCACGCTGGCGCTCGCCCAAGGCCGGACACTGAGCGACCGACTGACGTACGAGACAGACGAGAGAAGCAACGATCATGGCCAAGCGCATCGACGTCAGCGGACTGTCGGCCTACTACGGCACCACCAAGGCCATCGAGGACATCTCGATGAGCATCGAGCCCCGCTCCGTGACGGCCTTCATCGGCCCCTCCGGCTGCGGCAAGTCCACCTTCCTGCGCACCCTCAACCGGATGCACGAGGTGATCCCCGGCGCCCGGGTCGAGGGCAAGGTCCTCCTGGACGACGAGAACCTGTACGCCTCCAACGTCGACCCGGTCGCCGTGCGCCGCTCCATCGGCATGGTCTTCCAGCGCCCGAACCCGTTCCCGACCATGTCGATCTACGACAACGTGGTCGCCGGGCTCAAGCTCGCCGGCGTGCGGAAGAAGGCCGTCCTGGACGAGGTGGTGGAGCGCTCGCTGAAGGGCGCCAACCTCTGGAAGGAGGTCCACAACCGGCTGAACAAGCCCGGGGCCGGCCTCTCCGGCGGTCAGCAGCAGCGCCTGTGCATCGCCCGCGCGATCGCGGTCGAGCCGCAGGTCCTGCTGATGGACGAGCCCTGCTCGGCGCTCGACCCGATCTCCACCCTCGCCATCGAGGACCTGATCGGCGAGCTGAAGGCGCAGTTCACCATCGTCATCGTGACCCACAACATGCAGCAGGCGGCCCGCGTCAGCGACCGCACCGCCTTCTTCAACCTGGCCGGCGTCGGCCAGCCGGGCAAGCTGATCGAGCTGGACGACACCCAGCGGATCTTCTCCAACCCGTCGGTGCAGGCGACCGAGGACTACATCTCCGGCCGCTTCGGCTAAGCCCGACCCCAGCTGTCCCGCGGTGCTGCATGGCGGTGCCGCCGTGGGACATGAGAAGGGCCCGCCCCCGAGATGTGGGGGCGGGCCCTGAAGTTGTTCGCCCGATCGCCTCCGGGGCGCTCGGGGCGGGTTGTTCGCCCGCTCGCCTCCGGGGCGGGGCTGAGGCTCCGGGGTCAGCCCCAGAACAGGTGGACGAACCAGTACACCAGCGCTGCGACGATGGCGGCCGCCGGCATCGTGATGAACCAGCCGAGCACGATGTTCTTCGCGACGCCCCAGCGCACCGCGCGGATCCGCTTGGTGGCCCCCGCGCCCATGATCGCCGCGGTGATCACGTGGGTGGTGGAGATCGGCGCCTTGAAGACGAACGACGTGATGTACATGATCGCCGCGGAGGTGGCCTCGGCCGCGAAGCCCTGCGGCGGGTCCAGCTCGATGATCTTCCGGCCGAGGGTCCGCATGATCCGCCAGCCGCCCGCGTAGGTGCCCAGCGAGAGCATGGTCGCGCAGGAGATCTTCACCCAGACCGGGATGTCGCCCGTGGTCTGGTGACCGGAGATGGTGAGCGCCATGACCACGATGCCCATCGTCTTCTGGGCGTCCTGCAGGCCGTGTGCCAGCGCCATCGCGGCGGCCGAGGCGGTCTGGGCGACCCGGAAGTTGCGCTTGGCGCGGTGCGGGTTGGCCCGGCGGAAGATCCACAGGATCGCCAGCATCACGGCGAAGCCGCCGATCAGGCCGACGATCGGCGAGACGATCATCGGGATGACGATCTTGTCGAGGACCCCGCTCCAGATCACGTCGATGCCGCCGGCCAGGGCCGCGCCCACCATGCCGCCGAACAGCGCGTGCGAGGAGGAGGACGGCAGGCCGAAGTACCAGGTGATCAGGTTCCACGCGATCGCGCCGACCAGGGCCGCGAACAGGATCGCCATCCCCTGGTTGCCGGTGGGCGTCTCGATGATCCCCTTGGAGACGGTGTGTGCCACGCCGCTGCCGAGGAAGGCGCCGGCCAGGTTCATCACGGCGGCCATCGCGAGCGCGGCCTTCGGGGTCAGAGCCCGGGTGGAGACCGACGTGGCGATCGCGTTCGCCGAGTCGTGGAAGCCGTTGGTGTACGTGAAGAAGAACGCAACCCCGATGACGGCGATGAGTGCTGCCATGTCCACGAGGGTCAGGACTCCTTGACGGCGATGGTCTCCACCGTGTTGGCGACGTGCTCGAACGCGTCCGCCGCCTCCTCAAGGACGTCCACGATCTGCTTGAGCTTGAGGACCTCGATGGCGTCGTACTGACCGGAGAACAGGTGGGCGAGGAGCTTGCGGTGGATCTGGTCGGCCTGGTTCTCCAGCCGGTTGACCTCGATCCAGTACTCGGTGAGGTTCGACATGCTGCGCAGGTTCGGCATCGCCGCGGCGGTGAGCTCCGCGGCCCGGGCGAGCACCTCGATCTGCTGCTCGACGCCCTTCGGCAGGGTCTGGACGTCGTAGAGGACGACCAGGTCGACGGCCTCCTCCATGAAGTCCATGATGTCGTCCAGCGACGAGGCGAGGCTGTAGATGTCCTCGCGGTCGAAGGGCGTGATGAAGGAGGAGTTCAGCTGGTGGAAGACGGCATGGGTGGTGTCGTCCCCGGCGTGCTCGGCGGCGCGCATGCGCTCGACGATCTCCGCGCGGGCCGACACGTCTGATCCCAGCAGTTCCAGCAGGAGCTTCGATCCGACGACGAGGTTCTCCGCGGCGGCGGCGAACATGTCGTAGAAACTCGTCTCCTTCGGGGTCAGGCTAAAACGCACGGAATTCTCCGATGTGCGGGGTAGGGACTGAACGATGCTAGGTGCAACCAAGCGCGATCGCGCAAACGGGGTGGTGCCCGGGGAGGCGGAACCTCCCCTTCCGTTTGGCTGTCACGCCGGCTGCCCGGACCGCACCGCCAGGTACGGACGCAAGGACTCAGTCTGACGGAACCTCGGCGGGATTGCCCCGTCCCGCGTGCGGAAGACCGGGGCGCCGCTCAGACGGGTGAACCCCGCCACGACCCCCACCAGGCCGTTCGGCACATGCCGGGTGAGCCGTCGGAACACCACACACGGCCCCGGTGTTGGACACTGGTGGCCGACGCAGCCACCAGGCACTCAGACGAAGGCGGGCCGATGACCACGACGCAAGCGCGCACCGAGCCGGACCACGCGCCGGGCACCGACCCGCAGGTCGGCGCCCCCGCCGCCGCGGGCCACGGCGGCGGGCACGGCCCGCACGGCTACAGCGCGCAGAAGGACGCCCACCTCAAGCGGCTGCGCCGGATCGAGGGCCAGATCCGCGGCCTCCAGCGGATGGTCGACGAGGACGTCTACTGCATCGACGTGCTCACCCAGGTCTCGGCCAGCACCAAGGCCCTCCAGTCCTTCGCACTCTCCCTGCTGGAGGAGCACCTGCGGCACTGCGTCGCCGCGGCCGCCGAGCAGGGCGGCGTCGAACTGGACGCCAAGGTGGCGGAGGCCTCGGCCGCGATCGGCCGACTGCTGCGAAGCTGACCCGGCCCCGGGGCGGCCCGGGGCTCCCGTCAGCCGTCGCCCTCCCGCTCGACCCGGGCCGGGTCCACCCGGTCCAGCAGCACCTCGTCGATCCGCTCGGTCGGCAGCCGGTCCCCGCTGCTGGCCGTCGCGGCGATCATCAGCTCGCCGGCCAGCTCGATCTCGTCGAGGGCCGCGTCGTCGTGGCCGCCGTTGCGGCCGCCCGTGGACGACACCACCTGCACCACCCCTTCAGTGCCTCGCCAGCCCGGGCGGCAGCCACCCGGCGTCCAGCCTAGGCACTCCGGGGCCCGTCCACATGGCACGGACGGGCCATCTCGGCGCCGCCGAAACGGGTGGCCGTCGCTCCCCGGACGGCCACCCGCCCCGGCGGCGCCCCGTTACGCCCCGGCGCCGGAGCGCTGCCCCCCGGCGGCCCCGGGGCGTGTTCGAGCAGCTCTACTTCGGGCTCTCCGAGGGCTTCATCTGATAGATGTCCGAGGACGGCGGCTCGGCCGCCTCGACCGGCTTGCCGAAGTCCGACAGCGCGGTCGTCGAGGTGACCTTCACCTGGTCCTTGGCCTCCTTCGAACCGGCCACCCCGGCGAAGGTGAACACCTCCACCACCTTGTGCAGCCGGCCCTGGTCGTCCAGCCAGGCGTCGTACGGGACCTCCTTGACGGTGAAGGTCTGCCCGCCCATCCGCAGACCGTCCCCGCCCCGGCCGCCGGTGGCGTCGGCCGCCTTGGCCAGGTCCAGGGTGCCCCGGTAGTGGTGCAGCGGGGTGCCGTCCACGGTCTCGGTGCCGACCAGGTCGGCCTTCTGGACCCCGCGCAGCGCACCCGCCGCGGTGGCCGGATCGGTAGCGCCGCTGCTGACCAGGTTGCCGTCCGGCAGCTGGCGCACGTCCAGCTTGACCCACTTGCCCTCGGGCACCTTGGCGCCGCTGTTCTGCAGGTAGACGGTGCCCGGCAGGACCACCTCGACGATCTTCCCGGTGGTCGCCGCCCCCGGCGGCACCTGGACCTCCAGCCGGCCGATCCGCTTCACGTAGTCGTAGCCGCCGGCTCCGGAGAAGGAGGCCTTCTTGTCGGCGGACTCCGTGACCAGCTCGGTGGCGGCGTGCGCGGAACCCGTCCGACCCGTGATGTCGGCGGCGTTGCGCACCGCCGTCACCGGGTCGCCGGCCAGCTGGTCCGGGGCGCTCGACTGCTGGTCGGAGGAGCCGCCACCGGAACCACCGGAGCACCCGGCGGCCCCCGCGGCCAGGGCGGCGGCGAGCAGGGCGGCCCCGGCCGCCGAGCGCAGGTGCGGCCCCGGGCGGCGCGCTGGCCGCCCGGTTCGCTGCTGGTCGGTCATCTTCATCCTCGCGACAACCCCCTCGGGCCCGACTGCCCCGCCGGCCACCACCGGGCGGGCAGAGCTCTTTCCGGGCAAACGAGTTGGGCCGCCAGGGGTTACGGGCCCGGCGGAAACCGGCGGCGTCGCGCCCGGGGCGTCCGGCACGTTACGGTGAATCCCGTGCACAGTGAGCTGCCGGTGGCCCCCGGCACCACCCCGATGCCCGAGCACCGCGTCGCGGTCAGCGAGCGCGGCTCCTTCGCCTTCGCGGCCTGCAGCTGCGGCTGGTACTCTGCGGCCCGCCGCTCCCGCGACCTGGCCCGTCGTGAGGCGGCCGACCACCTCACCGAATCCGGCGGCGGGGCGCCGGACTAGCTTCGGTCCGGCGGATCCGGTCGGATCAGGCCGCGAGGTCGGACTCCGGCGGCTGCTCCTCGGAGCGCACCGCCCCCCGCCCGCGTCGGCGGCCGCGCTGGGCGCCGCCACGGCCGACCCCACTGGCCCCGCCGGTGCCGCCGCGCTCCGGGGCCCGGATCAGCGGGGCGACCGCCGTCCGGCTCAGCGCGTGGCAGAACGGGACCAGCACCGCCATCGCGATCGGCGCCAGCAGCAGCACCACGGCCACGGCGAGCGCGAAGCCGCCGATCACGTCGGTCGGGTAGTGGACGCCCATGAACATCCGGCAGAAGCCCTGCAACAGGGCCAGCCCGCCGGCGATCCAGCCCAGTCTCCGGTTCACCAGGAACAGCGACACCGCCACGGCCATCGTCATGGTCGAGTGGTCGCTGACGAAGGAGTGGGTGCCCGCCTTGCCGTCCACCAGCACCAGCAGGCCCGGGTGGTCGACGAAGGGCCGCGGCCGGTCCACGATCGCGGCGATCGGCAGATTGGCCAGCTCGGCGATGGCCACCGAGAGCGGCACCCAGAGCAGCCCGGCGATCGCCACCGGCGCGTCCGGGCGGCGTCTGGCCTGCAGCCACCCCACCAGCCCGAGCATCGCGAGGCCGATCAGGATGCCGTACTCGCCTGTCCACGAGACCAGGTGGTCCAGCCACTGGGGGGCGCGCTTGGCCAGGCCGTTGACGGCGTAGAGCAGGCCGAGGTCGGGGTTGGTCGTGTCGGCAAGCGGCGTCGACACGCCGTACCTCCTTCTTCTGGTCCGCTGCACCTGTTCGTTCCCGCCGGGGCCCCCGACGCGTGAAGCTGACGAGGGGCCACCGGACCCAACGTCATCGCCGGGACACAGCGTTCCACGGAAACGCGCGGTTATGGAAACTTGACTCAGCGTCCACAGGCCGCACACAGGTGCACGGACGTTTCGGCCGGTCCCACCGGTTCCGCCGGTCCCGCCGGTCCCGCCGCCTCAGCCGGTCCGCCCCGGGGCGGTCGGGGCGGGAGGGGCGGCGAGCGCGGGCTGGGCCGGGGCCGCCGGGGTGGTCGGCGCCGTCGTGCCCGGGCGGCTCGGGGCGTTGACCGCGCCGCTGTTGTCGTTGCGGGTCGGCAGCGCCTGGGCGCCGTCCGTGGTGACCCGGGTCGCCCCGATGTACTCCTTGGTGTCGATCTTGTCGTAGCGGATCACCGCTCCGGTGTGCGGCGCGTTGATCATGTAGCCGCCGCCGACGTAGATCCCCACGTGGTGGATGGTCCGCGGATCGCTCAGGTCCGTCGCGAAGAACACCAGGTCACCCGGCCGCAACTGATCCCGCGACGGGTGCGGCCCGGCATACCACTGGTCGTTGGCCACCCGGGGCAGGGTGATGCCCACGGTGCCGAACGCGGCCACGGTGAGCCCGGAGCAGTCGAACCGCCCGTTCTGCCAGGCCGCCCCGTCACCGCCCCACAGGTACGGGGTGCCGAGCTTGGTCTGCGCGAAGTAGATCGCGGCGGCCGACTGCGCGGACACCGCCACCGGCGCGGTCGGCGCGGTGAAACTGCGGGCCATCGCCTGGATGTTCCGCACGTACCCCTGGGTCTCCTTGTACGGCGGGATGCCCCGGTTCGTCGTCACCGCGTACGGGCCGGCGTTGTAGGCGGCCAGCATGTTGGCCTGCGGATCGCCCGGCACCCCCGCCACGTCCTTGGCGAGGGCGCAGTCGTAGACCGCCGCCGTGGCGATCGCGTCGTACGGGTTCCAGACGTCCTTCTTGCCGTCCCCGTCACCGTCCGTGGCGTACCCCGGCCAGGTGCCCGGCATGAACTGCGCCATTCCCTGGGCCCCGACGCCGGATTGGGCCTTGGGATCGAAACCGCTTTCCTGGTACAGCTGCGCCGCGAGCATCGGCGGGGAGATCTCCGGGCAGAGCGAGCCCCACTTCTGGATCGCGTCCTGGTAGGCCGCCGGCACCGTCCCCGGAGAGAGGGCGGAACGATTCGCCGACTGCTGCGGCGCCCCACTCGCCGCAAACGTCCCCATGGTCACCAGACCGAGGAACCCGAACGCAACAACTCCCGCAGCAGCGGCGGCCGTACCGCCCTTCCGGAGTACCATCAGCACCATCCCGACGAATCGTCAGTCGAAGTGTCCCGGAAGGCGTTGCTCACCGCAATCATCAGAGATACAAAGAGTGAGCGCTATCCTTCGTACGGTGGACATCCTCGCGTACGTGTCCGATGCCTCACGACCAATCCGCGAGAAGTAGCCAAGTCGACATCAGATCTGGCCAAGAATAGGCACCGGCCCTTCGCGCGGACGGGGTCCGGGCCCTTGAATTTGCCTGATCGGGCGGTGAGATGGAAATGAACCTGAGCAGCGTGCACAGCTATGCGGTCGGCCACCTGGCCGAGGACCCCCCCAAGAAGCCGAATATCGACACCATCATCGGCGGGATCGCCCCGGACTGGGGCCCGTTCGCGAGCCTCGGGTCGGAGGCCCGGGTGATGGTCGAGGTCATCATGGCCGTCGCCATCCTCGTCTGCCTCGGCCTCGCGGTCTGGGGTGCGGCCAAACAGCGGATCGGCGCGACCGCGATGCGCGACAGCTTCGGAGCCGAACAGGGCAAGGGGCTGATCGTCGCCGGCCTGACCGGCGTGTTCATCATTGGATCACTCGGCACTCTGTTCACCATTGTCTACGGCATGGCTATCTGACGATCGGACAGCAGCGACCCGGCCCTCCTGAGGGCAGGTTCCCGCCCGGACCTCCCCAGCGGGCCGACCGCCAGGAGTCCACCCCCGTTCCCACCCTCCGTCCGCGCCCGCCCCCGGCCGGAGGGCCCCCGGAGCCGCCCCGGCTCCCCGCACCAGGAGGGCCGCCGTGCCGTTGTCCGACGACCAGCCGCACACCCGTACGCGGCTGCCGGTCGACGAACAGCCCTCCGCTCCGGCGACCGCCCGTCAGTCCCGGCCAGTGAGAACCCTGCTGACGGTCCTCGTGGTCGTCACCCTGCTCGTCGTCGCCATCTCCATCGCCAACCGCGGCAAGCCCGGCCCCGGCGGCAACGGCAGCTCCGCCGACCGCGCCGCCCCCACCACTGGCACCGGCGCCGGCCCGGCGCCCAGCGGCGACCAGCCCGTCGGCACCACCGTCAACGGCATCGCCTCCGGCTTCCCGCACAGTGACCAGGGCGCCCAGTCCGCCGCCGCCAACTACGCGGTGGCCATCGGCTCCGCGGACATGTTCCGCACCGACAGCCGCCACACCATCGTCGCCACCATCGCCGACCCGGGCGCGGCGGGGGCCCTGCAGAGCCGACTGGACCAGGGGTTCGGCGGCGACACCGCCGCCCGCTACGGCCTCGACGCCCAGGGCCGTGCACCCAAGGGGCTCACCTTCGTCAGCCGCACCGTCCCGGTCGGCACCAAGTCGACGGCCTACGGCGACGGGGACGCCAAGGTCGAGGTGTGGTGCACCGGCCTCACCGGCCTCGCCGGCGAACGCTCCGTCCAGCCGGTGACCGCCAACTGGTTCACCCTCGCGCTCTCGCTCCACTGGACGGGGAGCGACTGGAAACTCAGCGACTTCACCAGCAGGCAGGGCCCCGCGCCGATGCCCGGAGACCAGCAGGCCGCCACCGCCGAGGAGATCACCGGCGCCGTCCAGCAGTTCGGGGGGTTCCGCTATGCCCGTTGACCAGACCGCACGCCGTACGACCGCACGCCGCGCGGGCGCACTGGCCGGTGTCCTGGCCACCTTGCAGGTGGTCGCGATGCTGGCGGCCCAGCGGGTGGTCGCCGACCCGTCGCCGACCGCGACGCCGACCTGTCAGAAGGTCGACCTTCCGATCCCGGGCAGCGATGCCGGATGTGCTCCCAACGGAGCCGTCGTCATCCCCGGCAGTGGGACCGTCGGGACCGTGACCGATCCGCTCGGGTCGTTGGCCAAGGGGTGTGCCCAGGCGGCGGCTTGGGTGGTGCGGAAGTTGTCGGGGGCGATCGACGGGACGACGGCGGTGGACTTCACCAACCAGTCGTTCCTGCAGCAGTACGCCGTGGTGTTCGCGGTGTCGACGGTGATCACGCTGGTGCTGTGGCTGCTGGCGGTGACCAAGCGGGCGGTGCGGGGGGCGCCGTTGACGACGGCGATCTCGGAGGCGGTCGGCTTCCTGTGGCTGACGGTGGTGGCCTCCGCGTTCACGCCGTTGATCCTGTTCACCGTGGTGAGCGTGACGGACGGGCTGACGAAGGCGATCGCGGTCGGGACGAAGTCGGACACCGGGACGTACCTGGGCGGGTTCGCGGACACCCTGGAGAAGGGGGACGTCGGTGGCGGGCCGCTGATCCTGGTGATCGTGTCGCTGGTCGCGGTGCTGGCGGCGGCGGTGCTCTGGATCGAGCTGGTGATCCGCGCGGCGATGCTGTACGTCGGGGCGCTGCTGGGGACGGCGGTGTACGCGGGGCTGGTGGACCGGCAGTTGTGGAAGCACGTGCGCCGCTGGGCCGGGATGATGCTGGCGGTGGACCTGGCGAAGCCGATCATCGTGATCATCATGGGGCTGGCGGGCGCGGTGGCGACCGGGGCCGGGGCCAACGACGACTTCGCCCGGGTGCTGTCCGGGCTGGCGATCCTGTTCCTGTCGATCTTCGCGAGTGCCGCGGTGTACCGCTTCGTCCCGACCTTCGGCGACGAGATGCTGAACATGCGCCGGGCCCGGGCCAGCGCGGTGCAGGCCGGTTCGGCGATGATCAACGGCACCGCGAACCTGATGAAGCAGGGCATCAGCACCCACGGCGACCGCGGTGCGCCGGCGGTCGGCGGGGGCGGCGGTGCGGGGGGTGGCTCGGTGGCGCCCGGCATCGCCGCGCACGCCGGCCGGACGCCGGCCCCACCGCCGCAGGCCGGGCCGCCGCAGGCCGCCCCGGTTCCGATCCGCGACAGCAATCCAGCGAAGGGAGGGTGACGGGTAAGTGAGCAGCGAACCGCTCGGTCAGTACGGTGCCCAGTACGCCCAGCCGTACGTGCACCAGCGCCGCACCTACCTGATCGGCAAGGCCCGCCCGAACGCGCCGATCGGCCGGAACCGGGAGTCCGGCGAGATCATACTGATCATCTTCGGGGCGTTCCTCGGGATGCTCTGGGGTCTGCTGATGCCCGTCCTGCCGCTGCGGATCGCCGGTCTGATCGGCCTGCCGCTGCTGGCCATCGCGGCGGTCTACGTGCCGTACCGCAAGCGGACGTTCTACAAGTGGGTGGAGATCAACCGCACCTACCGCCGGACGATCCGCAGCGGGCGCGCGGTGTGGCGTTCGGAGGCGATGGACTCGGGCACCCGGATGGACGGCCGCGAGGTGGAGATCGGCCCGCCGCCGGGGGTGGGTCGGCTGCGCTGGCTGACCGCGCCGTTCGGGCCGGACGAGGTCGGGGTGCTGATGCACCTGGAGCGGCGGACGGTGACGGCCGCGATCGAGATCGAGGGTCCGGGCGTCGGGCTGCGGGACTCGGAGGACCAGGAGGCGCTGGTCGACCGCTTCGGCACGCTGCTCAAGCACGTCGCCAACGGGGACGGCTTCGTGACCCGGCTGCAGATCCTGGCCCGCACCCTGCCCGCTGACCCGGACGCCCACGCCAAGGACGTCGAGCGGCGCGGCGACCACGACGCGCCGCGCTGGCTGCAGGAGTCGTACGACCAGCTGCAGTCGATGGTGTCGACCTCCTCGGAGCAGCACCGGGCGTACCTGGTGGCCTGCATGCACTACACCCGGGACCTGGCCGCCGAGGCGCACGCGATGGGTCGCACGGCCACCGGCGGGCGGGCCCGGGACGACGACGGGCTGGCGGCCGTGATGGCCCGCGAGCTGACCGACATCTGCGCCCGGCTGGCGGAGGCGGACATCCGGGTGCGCCAGCCGCTGGGCCAGGCCCGGCTGTCCTCGCTGCTGCACTCGATGTACGACCCGGACCACCCGATCGACCACATCCAGGCGATGTCCCGGCGCAACGCCTGGCCGGCCGAGCTGGACGCGACCCACCCGCAGTACTTGACCGCGAAGACCCGCGAGTCGGCGACCCGGGAGCCGTGGTGCCACGCCACCGCGTGGGTCAAGGAGTGGCCGCTCACCCCGGTGGGCGTCAACTTCCTGGCGCCGCTGCTGGTGCACACCCCGGACGTGATCCGGACGGTCGCGGTGACGATGGACCTGGAGCCCACGGACGTCGCGATCGAGCGGATGCTGACCGAGAAGACCAACGACGAGGCGGAGGCCAGCCGCGCGGCCAAGATGAACCGTACGGTCGACCCGCGCGACCTGGCCCACACCGGCCGGGTGGACCAGCGCGGTGACGACCTGGCCTCCGGCGCGGCCGGGGTGAACCTGGTCGGCTACATCACGGTCTCCTCGCGCAACCCCGAAGCGCTGGCCCGCGACAAGCGGACCATCCGGGCCTCGGCCGGCAAGAGCTACCTCAAGCTGGAGTGGTGCGACCGGGAGCACCACCGGGCGTTCGTCAACACCCTGCCGTTCGCCACCGGCATCCGCCGCTGACCGTCGCGCCGGTCCGCCCCGGACCGCGCTCGTCCACCCCTACCGCTGGCACCAGGAGGCCGCCCATGGCGCTCGGCAACCTCACCGACGCGTTCACCAGCCTGATGTTCGGCAAGGTGGAGACCACCCGGCTGCCGGTGCGCACCTCCACCGGCCAGGCGCAGGCGGTCTACCTGCCCACCGCCGCACCGGGGTTGGGCGATTCCGGAGTGATCATCGGGCGCGAGGTGTACAGCGGCAAGGGCTACGTCTACGACCCGTTCCAGTTGTACGGGCAGCAGCTGCCGGCCCCGCACTGGCTGGTGCTGGGTGAGTCCGGCAACGGCAAGTCGGCGTTGGAGAAGACGTACGTGCTGCGGCAGTTGAGGTTCCGTGACCGGCAGGTCGTGGTGCTCGACGCGCAGGGCGAGGACGGCGTCGGCGAGTGGAACCTGATCGCGAACGCGCTGGGCATAAAGTCGATCCGGCTCGACCCGATGGCGGCCCGGGACGGCGGGGTGAAGCTCAATCCGCTGGATCCGGCGATCACCCAGACCGGCCAGCTGTCGCTGCTGCGCACCATCATCGAGGTGGCGATGGGGCGCGGTCTGGAGGAGCGGGCGGGCTTCGCGCTGAAGGCCGCGCACGCCCATGTGGTGGCCACGGTGAAGGACCGCCAGCCGGTGCTGGACGACATCATCGACACCCTGCGCAGCCCCGAGCTGTCCTCGGTGGAGTCGCTGGGCGTGGCGGTGGACGAGGTGCAGTCCTGGGGCCTGGACGTGGCGCTGGTGCTGGACCGGCTGGTCGACGGTGACCTGCGCGGCATGTTCGACGGCCCGACCAGCGACGGCATCGACCTTGACGCGCCGCTGATCGTCTTCGACCTCTCGCACATCGACCGCAACTCGATCGCGATGCCGATCCTGATGGCGATCGTCGGGGTGTGGCTGGAGCACACCTGGATCCGGCCGGACCGGAGGAAGCGCATCTTCCTGGTCGAGGAGGCCTGGCACATCATCAACAGTCCGTTCGTGGCCCAGCTGTTCCAACGGTTGCTGAAGTTCGGCCGCCGGCTCGGGCTCTCGTTCGTGGCGGTGGTGCACCACCTGTCGGACGTGGTGGACGGCGCGGCGGCCAAGGAGGCGTCGGCGATCCTGAAGATGGCCTCCACCCGGACGATCTACATGCAGAAGGCCGATGAGGCGCGGGCCACCGGCCGGGTGCTGGGCCTGCCGCGCTGGGCGGTGGAGATCATCCCGACGCTGTCGCCGGGCATCGCGGTGTGGGACGTCAACGGCAACGTCCAGGTGGTCAAACACATCATCACCGACACCGAGCGGCCGCTGGTCTACACCGACCGCGCGATGACCGAGGACGCGGTGGCCGAACGCACCCGGGCCGAGCGGCAGTTGGCGGCCGAGCCGGGGGTCTGAGCCGGGCCGGGGAATTGGTGCGCAGGCTGCCCGTCCGGCTCCGGCGGCGATGGTTCGTCAGCAGGTAATCCTCTCGTTACGTCCGACCTCCTGACAGCTACGCGCGTTGACCCTAGGCTGCACTCGCGCAACACATCGCCCGCACGCCGCTGCGCTCCGCTGCCGCGTGCTCCTCCAAGGTGCAGGGGAACCTCTCATGCTCACCGTCAGATCCCGACGGTCGGCGTTCGCCGTCGTCGCCGCCGCAGGTCTGTTCGGCACGGTGGTCGTGCCGACGGCCGCCCAGGCCGCCGACGCCAACGCCAAGCGTCACAAGACCGTCAACCTCCAGCTGTTGGCGATCAACGACTTCCACGGCAACCTGGAGCCGCCGGCCGGCTCCTCCGGCACGATCAAGGAGGTCGACCCGGCCACCGGGCAGGTCGTCTCGACCCCGGCCGGCGGCATCGAGTACCTGGCCACCGAGCTGCGCAAGGCGCGGATCCCGGCCGACGACTCGATCACCGTCGCGGCCGGCGACATCGTCGGTGCCAGCCCCCTCACCTCGGCGCTGTTCCACGACGAGCCGACCATCGAGGCGATGGACAAGCTCGGCCTGGACGTCACCTCGGTCGGCAACCACGAGTTCGACCAGGGCGCGGCGGAGCTGCTGCGCAAGCAGGAGGGCGGCTGCCACCCGACCGACGGCTGCTACGAGCCCGGCCGCACCTTCAAGGGCGCCAACTTCAACTACCTGTCGGCCAACGTCACCGACGAGAAGTCCGGCAAGCCGCTGCTGCCGCCGTACTGGGTGACCAAGTCGCAGGGCGTGAAGATCGGCTTCATCGGCGTCACCCTGGAGGGCACGCCGAACATCGTGACCGCCGAGGGCGTCAAGGGCCTGAAGTTCGCCAACGAGGTCACCACGATCAACAAGTACGCCGCGGAGCTGAAGGCCAAGGGCGTCAACTCGATCGTCGCGCTGATCCACGAGGGCGGGTACCCGGCCAGCAGCGTCTACAACTACGACTGCGGCGCGGCCGGCCAGGGCATCTCCGGCCCGATCGTCGACATCGCCGAGCAGATCGACCCGGCGGTCGGCGCCATCGTCACCGGCCACACCCACAACGCGTACGCCTGCACCATCCCCGACCCCGCCGGCGTGCCGCGCTCGGTGACCAGTGCCGCCTCCTTCGGCCGGCTGTTCACCGAGATCGACATGAAGCTGGACAAGACCACCGGCGAGATCGTCCGCCCGTCGGTCAAGGCCGAGAACCACGTGGTGCGCCGCACCGTCGAGAAGGCCCCGGACATGACGGCGCTGATCGACCACTACTCCAAGCTGGCCGCGCCGAAGGCCAACCGCCCGGTCGGCTACATCTCCGCGGACATCAACGGCCGCGGCAGCGCCGACCTGGAGAAGCCGCTCGGCGACGTGATCGCCGACGCCCAGCTGGAGGGGCTCGCCCCGGCCGGCAAGGGCGGGGCCCAGGTCGCCTTCATGAACCCGGGGGGCCTGCGCTCCGACCTGGTCCACAAGGCCTCCGGCGGTGAGGGCGACGGGGTGGTGACCTACGGCGAGGCGTTCACCGTCCAGCCGTTCACCAACATGATGCAGGTCAAGACGCTGACCGGCGCCCAGCTCGTCCAGGTGCTCCAGCAGCAGGTGAGCGGATTCAACGACGCGGCGCCGAAGATCCTCCAGGTGTCCTCGAACCTCCACTACACCCTGGACATGCGCAAGACCGGCGCGGACCGCGTCGTGCTGGACTCGATCCGGCTGAACGGCGCGCCGGTCGACCCGGCCGCCACCTACCGGGTCGCGGCCAACGAGTTCCTGGCCGGCGGCGGTGACGGCTTCCCGGCCTTCGCGGCCGGCACCGACAAGCTCGTCGGCGCGTCCGACCTGGACGTCTTCACGGCCTACCTGACGGCCCACAGCACGGCGGGCTCGCCGCTGAAGCCGCCGGCGCAGGACCGGATCAAGGTCCTCGGCCCGGGCAGCGACATCGACTGACCCGTGAGCCGGACATGAGGAGGGGCGGGGCGCTGTCGGGGCGCCCCGCCCCTCCTGTTCTCCCGGCGGCTACTCGGGGGCGGGGCCGCCGGGAAGTCGTACGGTCGCCAGCGCGCCGGGGCCGCCGTCCGCGGCCGGGCCGAGCGTGACCTCGCCGCCGGCCTCCCGGACGCTCTGCGCGACGATCGACAACCCCAGGCCGGAGCCGGGGAGTTGACGTGAGGACGGGGAACGCCAGAACCGGTCGAAGACGTACTGGAGTTCGTCCGGCGGGATGCCCGGGCCGTGGTCGCGGACGGTCAGCACGCCGTGCCGGAGCCGGACGTCGATGGTGCCGCCGGGCGGGCTGTACTTCACCGCGTTGTCCAGCAGGTTGATCACGGCCCGCTCCAGGCCGGCCGCGTCACCGTGCGCGTACCAGGGCTCGGTGCTCGTCTCGAAGACCAGCCCGGGGCCGCGGAGCTTGGCCCGTTCGACCGCCCGTCCGGCGATCTCGTGCAGGGCGACCACGGTGAGGTTCGGCCCGGCCTTGGGGGTGTCGGGGCGGGAGAGCTGCAGCAGGTCGCCGATCAGCACGGTGAGTTCCTGCATCTGGGCCTTCATGTTGCCCAGCAGCTTGGTCTTGGTCGCCGGGGGCAGCGGGCGGCCGGTGTCGTTGCTGCGGATCAGCAGGTCGACGTTGGTCCGCAGCGAGGTGAGGGGCGTGCGCAGCTCGTGGCCCGCGTCGGCGATCAGCCGGGTCTGGCGCTCGCGGGAGTTGGCCAGGGCGGTGCTCATCGAGTTGAAGGAGGTGGACAGGCGAGCGATCTCGTCGTCGCCGTTGACCGGGATGGTGGTGCCGACCTCCTCGGTGCGGGCGATGTGCTCGACGGCGTCGGTGAGTTGGTCGACGGGCTTGAGGGAGGAGTGGGCGACGAGACGGCCGGCGACGGCGGCGAGCAGGATGCCGCCGAGGGAGACGGCGCCGAGGAGGATGGCGAGGCCCTGGAGGGAGTCCTCGATGGGCTGGGTGGGGGTCGCGACCATCGCGACGGTGGGCTGCGAGTAGTGCGGCACGGAGGTGAGCCGCACGAGTGCCGGGTCGCCGTTCGTGTAGCGCCCGTCACGGATGATGTATTGACCGGGCTTGAGTCGGAACGCGGCCGCGTCCTCCGGCTTGATCACAATCGCTCGGGTCGAGCCGGGGGGCAGGCCCACGCCGCTCGGTGTCACGAACTGAGTGTCCCGGGGAGCCGCCCCGCTGAACTCCGGTGTGGTGGTACGAGGTTGGTTGGCTGCCAGGGCAGCTTCCGGGCCGTCGTACAGGTTGAGGTTCTTCCCGACCATGGCGGGGGGCGCACTGACCAGGTCGGTCCGGACCTGGCCGTACAACTGCTTGTCCACGATGAACCAGCAGGCCAGTGCCGACAGGGCGATGGCCACCGCCACCGCGGCCGCGCTCAGGAAGGTGAGGCGGCCGCGCAGCGAGCGGGAGCGGTACCAGCCGACGAGGCGCCGGCGTCTACCGGGCACCACACGTGGCGGCGCCAGCGGCGGGGGAGGCGGAACAGTGCTCACGCGCTGGTGCCGGTGGCCGGGCGCAGGGCGTAGCCGACGCCTCGTACGGTCTGGATGAGGCGCGGCATGCCGCCCTGCTCGGTCTTGCGGCGCAGGTACATCACGTACACGTCCAGGGAGTTGGAGGACGGCTCGAAGTCGAAGCCCCAGACCGCCTTGAGGATCTGCTCGCGGGTGAGGACCTGGCGGGGGTGGGAGAGGAACATCTCCAGCAGCATGAACTCGGTGCGGGTGAGTTCGACGGACTTGCCGGCCCGGGTGACCTCGCGGGTGGCGGTGTTCATCCGCAGGTCGGCGAAGGCGAGGACCTCGCTGTCGTCCTCGACGACGGCGCGGGCGGCGGCCTCGGCGGCGAGGGCGTTGCGGCGCAGCAGGGCGCGGACGCGGGCGAGGAGTTCGTCGAGTTCGAACGGCTTGGCGAGGTAGTCGTCGGCGCCGACGTCGAGGCCGGTGACGCGGTCGCCGACGGCGTCGCGGGCGGTGAGCATCAGCACGGGGACGGTGTCGCCGCGGGAGCGCATCCGGCGGACGGCGGTGAGGCCGTCCATCCGGGGCATCATGATGTCCAGCAGGACGAGGTCGGGCTTGTCGCGTTCGACGGACTCCAGGGCCTCGTAGCCGTCGGTGGCGGTGGCGACCTCGTAGCCCTCGAAGGCGAGGCTGCTCTCCAGGGCGTCCCGGAGGGCGGGTTCGTCGTCGACCACGAGGAGCCGGGCGGAGGGGTGACCGGCCTCGGCGGTGCTGCGGTCGTCGGCGGACGGGGTCATGGGCTGGTGCCCTTTCTCGTCGGGTGGAGGGCGTGCTGGGTCGCTCTGCTGGGTCTGCTGGAGGTAATTGTCCGCCTCGCGGACGCCTACCGGTTCCTACGGATTGTGGCTCACAGGCTCTGGCCGGATTCGAGCTTCGGCAGGACCTGCTTGATGTCGTTGATCGGGATGGCGAAGCCGAGGCCGACGCTGCCGGCGCCGCTGCTGCCGGAGGAGCTGGATCCGCCGGGCGCGTACATCGCCGAGTTGATGGCGATGACCTGCCCGTTGGCGTTGATCAGCGGGCCGCCCGAGTTGCCGGGGTTGAGGGCCGCGTCGGTCTGGAAGGCCTTGTAGGTGGTGGTGTCGCCGTTGCTCTGCTGCTGCTGGGCGCCGCCGCCGCGGGTACCGGGCAGGCCGGGCAGGAACGGGAGGCCGAAGCCGCCGTTGCCGCTGGTGGAGCCCTCGTCGAGCTGGACGGTGACGTCGCGGTTCTCGGCGCTGATGATGCCGGAGGTGACGGTGCCGGTGAGGCCGTCGGGGTTGCCGATGGCGACGACCGGGTCGCCGATGGCCGTGGTGGAGGAGTCGCCGAGGACGGCGGGGGTGAGGTTCTTGGCGCCGCTCGCGGTGATCACGGCGACGTCGAGCTTCTTGTCGGTGCCGGTGACGGTGGCGGAGGCGGTGGAGCCGTCCTTGAAGGTGACGGTGATCTGTCCGCCGTCGGAGGCGGTGGCGATCACGTGGAAGTTGGTGAGGATCCGGCCGTCGGTGTTCAGGACGACGCCGGTGCCGGTGGCGGTGCCGGTGCGGTCCTTGACGGTGATCTGCACGACGCTGGGCGAGACGGCGGCGGCGACGGCGGGCACGTTGGCGGTGCCGTCGGTACGGGCCGAGACGGGGCTGGCGATGGTGCCGACCCGGGTGTCGGCGGACTGCCGGTCGGCGGCGATGACCCCGCCGGTGACCCCGCCGATCACGGCGGCGATCGCGGCGACGGCGGTCACCAGGGCGATCCGCCCGCGCAGCAGTCCGCGCCGGGCCCGGCCGCCGTGGTCGCCGTGGTCGCCGGGGCCCTCGGGGCCCGAGGGGTGACCGAGCAGGGTGGGCGGCTCGGGCGGCATGGGCGGCGGGGGCGGCGTCGCGCCGAAGGCGCCGCCGGAGTGGTCCTCGTGGTGGCCGTACCCGGCGTACGGGTCGGTGCCGCCCTCGCGGTGGCCGTACCCGGCGTGCGGGTCGGTGCCGCCGGTGTCGGAGCCCAGCACGGTGCCCTCGATGACGCGGGGCTCGTACTGGCCGTACTGCTCGCTGGGGTTGTGCCGCTGTTCGCTCATGCCGACCAAGCTCCGCCTGGTGGATGAGGACGGGATGAGAAGCGGCTCAGAACGTGCCGAGAACCCCGTTGGGTTCTCATAAAGCCTGGTCAGGCCGCCGATGGAGCGGAACCGGCAGTTCCGCTCCGGTTACTCCTGGGCGGCCCGGCCGGGGGCGGCGCCGTCGCAGCCGCAGGAACGGCGGATGACCAGGCGGGACGGGAACTTGCGGACCCGTTCGGTGTCCGATCCGGGCACCATCAGGGAGTCGTCCAGCACCAGGTCCACGGCGGCCCGGGCCATCGCGTCGCGGTCGGAGGCGACTGTGGTCAGCGGCGGGTCGGCGAGCGCGGCCTCGGGCACGTCGTCGAAGCCGGCCACCGCGAGGTCCTCGGGGACGCGCAGGCCGACCTCGCGGGCGGCCCGCAGCACGCCGATGGCCTGGTCGTCGGTGGAGCAGAAGACCGCCCGCGGCCGCTCGGGGGAGCGCAGCAGTTCGAGCGCGACCTCGTAGGCGCCGTAGCGGTGGAAGGGCGCGTCGATCAGGTGTGGTTCGGTGGGGATGCCGTGGGCGTCCATGGCGCGCTGCCAGCCCTCGACGTGGTCGATGACCGGGTCGCCGGGCGCGGGGGACTCCACCGGGCCGCCGAAGCAGGCCACGTACGGGTGTCCGTGCTCCTCCAGCAGGTGGCGGACGACGGCCTCGGCGCCGCCGACGTCGTCGGTGACCACCGCGACGTCGTCGATCGCCTCGGGACGGCGGTGCAGCAGGACGACCTTCGCCCCCTCCATCGCGGCGAACTCCTCGGCGGCGCGCTGCGAGGGGCCCTGGCTGACCAGGATCAGGCCGGAGACCCGCATGCCGAGGAAGGCGCGGACGTAGTGCACCTCGCGGTCGTCGACGTAGTCGGAGTTGCCGATCAGCACGAGCTTGCCGCGCTCGGAGGCGGCCCGTTCGACGGCGTGCGCCATCTCGGCGAAGAAGGGCTGGCGGGCGTCCGGGACGACCATGCCGATCAGGTTGGTCCGCCGGGAGGCCATCGCCTGGGCGACGCTGTTCGGCCGGTAGCCGAGCTGCTCGATCGCCGCGAGGACCTTCTCCCGGGTCGCGGGCGCGACCGGGCGCGGACCGTTGTTGATCACGTAGCTGACGACCGCGGTCGAGGTCCCAGCCAGTCGGGCTACATCGTCGCGCGTCACCTTGGCCACGGGGGGAGTCTACGCGTGTGGCCCCCGGGGCGGCAGTGGGAGCGGGGCCGCTCCGGGGGCGCACCGGGAGCAATCCGGACGAGCCGGGCGGGGGACGGCCCGCCCGGCTCGTCGGGCGGGGAGGTCAGGCCTCCAGCGGGGTCGCGGGGCGCTGGGCGCGCTCCGGGCGCTCGCTCTTCTCGGCCTTCTCCGGGACGACGAAGCGGTAGCCGACGTTGCGCACGGTGCCGATCAGCTGCTCGTTCTCGACGCCGAGCTTGGCGCGCAGCCGGCGGACGTGCACGTCCACCGTGCGGGTGCCGCCGAAGTAGTCGTAGCCCCAGACCTCCTGCAGCAGCTGGGCCCGGGTGAAGACCCGGCCGGGGTGCTGGGCGAGGTATTTGAGCAGCTCGAACTCCTTGAAGGTGAGGTCGAGTGCCCGGCCCTTGAGCTTGGCGGAGTAGGTGGCCTCGTCGACCGAGAGGTCGCCGTTGCGGATCTCCATCGGGCTGTCGTCGGTGACGACCTGGAGGCGGCCGAGCGCCAGCCGAAGCCGGGCCTCGACCTCGGCCGGGCCGGCGGTGTCCAGCAGGACGTCGTCGATGCCCCACTCGGCGGTCACGGCGGCCAGGCCGCCCTCGGTGACCACCAGGATCAGCGGGCAGCCGATGCCGGTGGAGCGCAGCAGCTGGCACAGGCTGCGGATCTGCGGCAGGTCGCGCCGCCCGTCGACCAGGATGACGTCCGCGCTGGGGGTGTCCACCAGGGCCGCTCCCTCGGCGGGGGCCACCCGGACGTTGTGCAGCAGCAGGCCGAGGGCCGGCAGCACTTCGGCGGACGGCTGCAGTGCGTTGGTGAGGAGGAGGAGTGAACTCATACCCGGTGGTCCCCTTTCCGGGTCGTCGCGGTAGCGCCACGGTTGCCGCCGCAGCCGGAGGGCGCAAGTGCTGAGGGGAGGGGGAAGGACGCCCGGGCGGGGTCGGGGGAGCGCTCGACGGGCCGGGGGTCCCGCAACCCCTGGTGCACCGTTCCTGCCCTGCTCATCCCGCGAACCCTCCGGTCTGGTCCGGTCCCGGGTGGCGGCCCGGCGCCGGGTGGCGTCACCCCGCCGACCCGGCACGTCCTTGTGCCGCGAGAGGCGGGGCGGTCCCTGCGGCGCGCCGGGGGTGGGCCGGCGAATCGCACGAACGTCCGTACTGGCGTCCTGAAAGCACAAAAGGACCCGGGGGCGACTCTGCCCGGATCCCTCTTGGTCCATGAGGATAGCCGACCGCCTTCCGCGCCGGGAGTGCGCGAATCCGGCGGTTCGCCCAATCCGGGCGCACGCCGGGTGAGCCTGGACACAGCTTCGAGCGCCGCCGCGGGCCCGTCCGACCGGGGCGATTGCCGCTGGGACCGGCGGACACGCCATCATGGGACCCACATCGGCGGCGATGTCGGGGTCCATCGTTCGGGTGGTCGGACGGCGCTGCGGTGGCGAGCCGGACCGGGTCACCGGGGCCGGGCGAGGACGAACGGAAGGGGTGGCCCGATGGGCGCGACCACCGAGCCCGCCAGCGGCGCCCGGGTGCGCGGGACGATCCGCTACTGGGCGGCGGCGAAGTCCGAGGCCGGGCTGGCCGAGGAGCCGTACGAGGCGGCGACCCTGGCGGAGGCGCTGGCGGCGGCCAAGGAACGGCACGCCGACCGGCCGAAGTTCGTCGGGCTGCTCGGGCACTGCTCGTACCTGGTCGACGGGGCGCAGGTGGGCGGCCGGGACCACGCGACCGTGGCCCTGACCGAGGGCGGGACGGTCGAGGTCCTCCCGCCGTTCGCGGGAGGCTGAGCGGCGTGACGGACATGAACTACCCGAACGACGGCGGCGGCTACGGCGACTGGCCGCAGCAGCCCCGGCAGCCCCATCCGCATCCGCAGCAGCAGGCGCCGTACCCGCCGCAGCACGCGCAGCACCCGTACGGCTATCCGGTGGACGACGACGCGGCGACCACGGTGCTGCCGCCCGTCCCGCCGATGGACGACCCGGCCGCGACCACGCTGCTGCCGCCGGTGCCCCCGATGGACGACGCGGCGACCACGCTGCTGCCGCCCGTCCCGCCGATGGACGACGCGGCGGCCACCACCCTGCTGCCGCCGGTGCGGGTCTCCGGTGCGATGCCGGTCGCCCCGCCGCAGCACGCCGGCCGGCCGCCGCGGCAGCCGGTGCAGCAGCCCCCGATGCAGCCCCCGATGCGGCATCAGCCGATGCCGCAGCCGGTGATGCCGCAGCAGCCGCAGCAGCCGTCCCGGGCACGGCACGCGGCCCCGGTGCCGCAGCCCGCCCCGCAGCAGGCCGCGCCCGTCGGCCACCCCGCGGCCGGGATGCCGCCCGCCGCCGGGCTCGGCTTCGACCCGCCGACCATGACGCTCAAGCGCCCGGACGCCCCCGCCGCCCCGCCGCACGCCGCCCCGCCGTACGGCGCCCGGCCGGCGCAGCCGGTGCCGGCCGCCCCGGGGGCCGCGGCCCCGCAGGGCCGGACCGGTTCGCCGATCATCGACCCGGGCCTCCAGCCCGCCCTGATCACGGCCGGCGCGGCCGCGCTGCTGGCCGGCGGCGCGGCGCTGGGGCAGGTGGCGCTGGCCCTGGTGGTGGCGCTGCTGCAGCTGCTGACGGCGGCCGGCTGGTTCCGGCTGAACGGCATGTGGCCGGCCCGGCAGGGCATCCTGCTGGCGGCGCTGTCCGGGTTCGTGGCCGACGCGGCGGTGCTGCTGGCGGACTCGGACGGCGGCGTGGCGGCCGTGGTGGGCACCCTGGGCGGGTTCTTCCTGCTGGTGCTGGTGCTGCAGACGTTCCGGCCGTCGGACCCGAAGGAGCGGTTCTACGCGCTGACCGTGCTGGGTTCGGCCACCGTGGTGACGGCGCTGTGCACCACGCTGCTGCTGGCCGACTGGGTGCCGGCCGGGGTGGGCGCGGTGGCGCTGGCCACCGTGCTGGCGGCGGCGCCGCTGCCCGGGCCGAAGCAGCTGGGCCCGGTGCTGGGCCTGGTCGCGGCGGTGCTGCTGGGCTTCCTGGTGGGCGCGCCGGTGGCGCTGGGTGCGCTGGCCGGGCTGGGTGCGCTGGTCGGCCGCCGGGTCGCGGCGTACGACTTCCCGTCCCGCTTCGTGCACATGACGGCGGGCGTGGCGCTGCCGCTGGCGGTGGCCGCGCCGCTGATCTGGATGGCCACCGGCCCGCTGGCCGGCTGAGCCCGGTCCGCCGCGACCGCGTCCCGCCCCGGAACCACCTTCCGGGGCGGGACGTCGTACGGTCGTGCGGTAGGGGCCGCGTCCGGGACGGTCCAGGGACGGGACGGCGGCGGACCGCGGCGGGCGACGACGGCGACCGGTGACGACGGGGGACACGATGCGCGGATGGCTGAAGGCGACGATCGGCGTGGCGGTGCTCTTCGGGCTGCTGCTGGGCGCGGACCGGATCGCGGTCGGCGTGGCCGAGGACGAGGCCGCCGACCAGCTGGTGAAGAGCGGCCGGATGAGCAAGCGGCCGGACGTCACGATCGAGGGCTTCCCGTTCCTCACTCAGGTGGTGTCGAAGAAGCTCGACGACGTCCGGATCTCCTCGGACGGACTGACCGTGCGCGACAACGGCCAGCAGGTGGCGCTGCACTCCTTCAAGGCCAAGCTCTCCGGGGTCGAGGTGAGCGACAACCTGAACAGCGCCACGGTGGACACCGGCACCGGCAGCGGCGTGATCACCTACCAGGACCTCGCCCAGTTGCTGCCCCCGGCCTCCCAACTGCTGGGCGGCGCCTCGCTGCCGGTCGGCGGCAACTCCCGGCTGAGCCTGTCGTACGGCGGGCCGGGCAAGGTCAAGGCCTCGCTGGGGCCGGTCTCGGTCGGCGAGGCCACCGTGCACAACGACGGCAACACCATCACGGTGGACGGCCTCCGGCTGAGCTCGTTGGCCGAGATGTTCGCCGGGATCTCCAACCGGAAGGTCGAGCCGGCCAGCGTCACCCTGGACTCGATGCCGGCCGGGCTGAAGCTGGCGGCGAAGGACGGTGTGACGCCGCTGCCGGAGGGCCTCCAGCTGTCCTTCGAGGGCAAGGGCGTGAAGCTGCTGGGCTGAGCCCGGCCCGTGTGCTCCGTTCCGCTCCGCGAGACGCGCTGTCCAGCGCGGACCGCGGAGCGGCGTCGTTTCCGCCCGTTGTGCGCCGCCGCGGGGTGCTCGGTCGGGGCCCGGCGGGGCGCCGGTCGGGCGGCGTGGAGGCGAATCCCAGCATTCGATCATTTTGATCTCGGCATTCGATACGCTGATGACAGGCGGCCCCCGGTGTCCCTAGCATCGTCGGCATGAAGCGACAGACGGATCTCACGAAGCGGCGGGCGGTCGACCTGTGCCGCGTGGCCGCCTGTCTGTGTCGAATGCGCTAAGTCGGCATCCTGGCAGGGCAGTTGACGCCCGCCGCCGATTCCCCGGTGACCTCGTGGAGCCCTTGCGGCCGCTGGTCGCCGCCGTACTCCGCAGTCCCCCGCCCGGTCGTCCCGGCTTCGCTCCTCCGTCCCATCATTCGGACGGGTATTCGGACCGCACCCGTTTCGGGCACCCCTGCAGCACCTGTTGAGCAGCACCTTCCGCCAACCGCCCCCGGATGGAGAACACCACCATGAGCCGCAGTGACGTCCTGGTCGACGCCGACTGGGTCCAGGCCCGCCTGGACGACCCGAAGGTCGTCATCGTCGAGGTCGACGAGGACACCTCCGCGTACGACAAGAACCACATCCGCAACGCCGTCCGGATCGACTGGAAGAAGGACCTCCAGGACCCGGTCCGCCGCGACTTCATCGACCAGGCCGGCTTCGAGGCGCTGCTCAGCGCCAAGGGCATCGCCAACGACGACACCGTCGTCCTGTACGGCGGCAACAACAACTGGTTCGCCTCGTACGCCTACTGGTACTTCAAGCTGTACGGCCACGGCGACGTCCGCCTGCTGGACGGCGGCCGCAAGAAGTGGGAGCTGGACTCCCGCGACCTGGTCTCCGAGGTCCCGGCCCGCCCGGCCACCGAGTACACGGCGCAGGCCGCCGACTCCTCGATCCGCGCCTTCCGCGACGACGTGATCGCCGCCATCGGCACCCTCAACCTGGTCGACGTCCGCTCGCCCGACGAGTTCTCCGGCAAGCTGCTCGCCCCGGCGCACCTCCCGCAGGAGCAGTCGCAGCGCCCCGGCCACGTGCCGAGCGCCCGCAACATCCCGTGGGCCAAGAACGCCAACGACGACGGCACCTTCAAGAGCGACGAGGAGCTCAAGGCCCTGTACGAGGCCGAGGGCATCGACCTGGCGAAGGACACCATCGCCTACTGCCGCATCGGCGAGCGCTCCGCGCTCACCTGGTTCGTGCTGCACGAGCTGCTGGACCAGCAGAACGTCAAGAACTACGACGGTTCCTGGACCGAGTACGGCAGCCTCGTCGGCGTGCCGATCGAGCTCGGCAACAACTGAGCCCCCGGCTCGACCCGTAAGTCAGAAGGAGACAGACATGTGCGGTGCGAAGGCCGGCGGCCCGGACCTGGCAGGAGTTGACGTGGCGAACGAGACGATCATCCAGGGTTCGGTGACCCGCGACGGTGAGCCGGTCAACGGCTACGTCCGGCTGCTCGACGAGGGCGGCGAGTTCACGGCCGAGGTGCCCACCTCGGCGACCGGCCAGTTCCGGTTCTTCGCCCGCCCGGGCAAGTGGACCCTGCGCGCGCTGGTCCCGGGCCAGACCGTGGACCGTCAGGTGGTGGCCTCCCAGGGCACCGCCGTCGAGGTCGCGATCGCGGTCTGACCGGTTTGGACGATCACACCGGGGCCCCTGCCGTGCAGGGGCCCTCGGTCGTACCGTGGAAGACGTGCAGACGAGGCGCCGGCGGCGCTACTACTACGCCATGATGGGCGTGTGCCTGGGCCTGTTCGTCCTGGCCTGGGGCGTGGTGCGGTTCTTCTCGGTGGCCGCGGCGGTCGGCCTGTGCGTGGTCGCGATGGTCATCCCACCGCTCGCCGCGGTGTTCGCCAACAAGCGGGACCCGGACGACGACTGGTGGAACGACCCGCGCTGGGACGACCCGAAGTGGGACGACCCCGGCCATGACCGGGACCGCCCCGACCACGACGACCGGTCGTAGCGGTCAGTAGACGAGTGCCTGGACGCCGTCCGCCATGATCTCGCTGAGGAAGACCTGCGCGCCCGCGATCCGGACGCCCTCGACGGTGTCCTTCTGCTCGATCCCGCGCCGGGCCGCGCACTGGGTGCACAGGGTCACCGAGCCGGCCGCCAGGACGGACTCCAGGAGGTCCGGCAGCGGCGCGGCGTGCGGCAGCTCGAACTCCGCCGCCCGACCCGGCACGGCGAACCAGGACGACTCCCCGGTCAGCCAGAGCGAGACGTCGATCCCGCTGGCGACGGCCACGGCCGCCACCGTGAAGGCCTGTGAGCACCGCTCGGGCGCATCCGCCCCGGCGGTCACCTTGATGACGAGCTTCTTCGACATGGCGCCACCTTAGAGGCCGCGCGGGCCCCGTCCGCCGTCATCGCGGAATCCCTTGGGCAAACCTTGGACGGCGCCCGGACGCGGCCCCGGCCGGTCGGCCCGGCAACCGGCGCGGCGGGGCTCGAAACCCGACGCGGCGGGACGCGAAACCCGACGTGGTGGGGCTCACCGCGACCGGCCGTAGCCCGCCGGATAGAGTGAGCGCGAGCAAAATCCACCACACTGTCGCCGCCTGGGAGCCCCCCGTGTCCGGTCTGGAAATCTTCTTCGACGGTCTGCTGGCCCTGATGGCCGTGCTGATCACCTGGTTCGCCATCTTCTCGGTGATGAAGCTGTACCAGGGCCAGCGCTGACCCTGCCGTACGGTTGAGGCAGACCGCACCGACCACGACAGCGACCAGGAACATGATCGAGATCCCTTCTGACCTCCACAGGGACGTCGTCCCGCTCGCCTTCCTCCTCGGTACCTGGGAGGGCGCGGGCGTGTACGACTTCCCGGGCACGGAGAAGTGCAACTTCGGCCAGGAGATCGTGATCCGGCACGACGGCCGTCCCTTCCTGGAGTTCCGCTCCCGCACCTGGGTGCTGAACGAGGAGGGTGAGAAGGTCCGTCCGCTGGAGAACGAGCACGCCTTCTGGCGCATCACCAGCAACCACGACGGCACCAGCGGCGCCCGGGGGATCGAGATCTCCTCCGTCCGCGACGACGGTACGGTCGAGATCTGGTACGGCGAGCTGGCCGACGGCAAGCCGCAGGTCGACGTCTCCACCGACGCGGTGGCCCGCATCGAGGGCTCCCCGGAGTACTCCGGCGGCAAGCGGCTGTACGGCTTCGTCAACGGCGAGCTGCTCTGGGTCGGCGAGAAGGCCGCCCCGAACGTGCCGCTGCGCCCGTACATGTCCGCGCAGCTGAAGAAGGTGCTCAGCCCGGCCCAGCTGATCAAGGACATCAACGACCTGCCGGACGACGGCATCGCGTTCTTCAAGTGACCGGCTTCTCCGAGTAGGCCCGCACGATCCGTGCACGAGGTAGGGACCGGCCCCCGGCCGGTCCCTACACTTGCCTCAGGACCCCCGACCTTGGCAGGGACAGAACCGTGGCGGACACCGGCACCACCGACTGGCAGCTCTCCGGCGACTGGAAGGCCGACCTGCGCGAGCGCGGCTACCGCCTCACGCCGCAGCGACAGCTCGTCCTGGAGGCCGTGGACGTCCTCGACCACGCCACCCCCGACGACATCCTCTGCCACGTCCGCAAGACCGCCAGCGGCGTCAACATCTCCACCGTCTACCGGACCCTGGAGCTGCTGGAGGAGCTGGGCCTGGTCTCGCACGCCCACCTCGGCCACGGCGCCCCGACCTACCACCTGGCCGGCCGCCACCACCACCTGCACCTGGTCTGCCGGGACTGCGAGAAGGTCACCGAGACCGGCACCGAGATCGCCCAGCCGCTGATCGACCGGCTGCGCGAGCAGCACGGCTTCGACACCGACCTCAAGCACTTCGCCATCTTCGGCCGCTGCGCCGACTGCGCCGCCGGGCAGGACGACGGCCGGTCGTAAGCTGGCCGGTATGACCGGTGAGAAGAGCCCGCTGCTTGCCCTGCCCGGAGCCGTCCCCGCCGAGGGGGCCGACGAGGGAGTCGCCGCCCACTACGGCGACATCTTCCGTGAGCAACGGAACCTGTCGCGGGGCACCGGCTTCGTCGACCTCTCGCACCGCGGCGTGGTCACCGTCACCGGCGCCGACCGCCTCGCCTGGCTGCACCTGCTGCTCACCCAGCACGTCAGCGGGCTGGAGCCGCAGCACGCCACCGAGGCGCTGGTGCTCTCCCCGAACGGGCACGTCGAGCACGCGCTCTACCTGGTCGACGACGGCACCACCACCTGGGCCCACGTCGAGCCCGGCACCCAGGGCGCGCTGGTCGGGTACCTGGAGAGCATGAAGTTCTTCTACCGGGTGGAGGTCGCCGACGCGACCGCCGAGTACGCCGTGGTGCATCTGCCGGCCGGCTCCACCGGCTCCGTCGAGGGCGCCGCCGCCGTTCGCGAACTCCCGTACGGGCGCGACCTGTTCGTGCCGCGCGCCGAGCTGGAGAAGCTCACCGCCGGGTACGGTCCGGCGGCCGGGGTCTGGGCGTACGAGGCGCTGCGGATCGAGGGCCACCGGCCCCGGCTCGGCTTCGAGACCGACCACCGGACCATCCCGCACGAGGTGGACTGGCTGCGCACCGCCGTCCACCTGCAGAAGGGCTGCTACCGCGGCCAGGAGACCGTCGCCCGGGTGCACAACCTGGGCCGCCCGCCGCGCCGGCTGGTCTTCCTGCACCTGGACGGCACCGAGGAGACCCTGCCCCCGCACGGCACCGAGGTGCGGCTGGCCTCCGACCCGGACGGGCGGTCGCTGGGCTTCGTGACCTCCTCGGCCCGGCACCACGAGCTGGGCCCGATCGCGCTGGCGATCGTCAAGCGGAACGTCCCGGTGGACGCGGTGCTGCTGGCCGGGACGGTGCCGGGCACCCAGGACGTGATCGTCCCGCAGTAGCCCAGTAGCCCAGTAGCCCAGTAGCCCAGTAGCCCAGTAGCCCAGTAGCCCGGTAGCCCGGTAGCCCGGTGTCTCGGCGGCTCTCTGGCTCAGACCTCGACCAGGACGGTGAACGGGCCGTCGTTCACCAGCGCCACCTGCATGTCGGCGCCGAACCGGCCCGTCTCCACCTTGGCGCCGAGCGCGCGCAGTTGGGCGACCACCTCGTCCACCAGCGGCTCGGCGACCGGGCCGGGGGCGGCGGCGTTCCAGGTGGGGCGGCGGCCCTTGCGGGTGTCGCCGTAGAGGGTGAACTGGCTGATCACCAGCAGCGGGCCGCCGATGTCCGAGCAACTCTGCTCCACGCCCTGGTCGTCGGCCGGCAGGATCCGCAGCGTCCAGAGCTTGCGGGCCAGTTGGGCCGCCTTGGCCGGGGTGTCCTCGTGGGTCACGCCGACCAGGACGCACAGTCCGGGCCCCTCGATCGCGCCGACGGTCTCTCCCGCCACGGTCACCCGGGCCTCGGTCACTCGCTGCACCACTGCTCGCATGCCGCCATTGTGCCGGAGCGCCGCCCCGCCCCGCGGGGAGAGGTGCGCATGAGGGGCGCACATCAGGGGCGCGCGAAAGGGTGGCGCACGCCATGCAGCGCGCGCCTGCGCAGGGTCGGGCGCCACTCTTCCTGCGGAAAGGCCCGGTCATATCAGCCACCCCCGTTCGCCAGGGGGGCCGTTCGGGTGCACGGGCGGTGCGCGCGCGCCGGGTGGGGTGGCACGCTGGGGGCCGTACGAAGGGCCCGGCGCGCCTGAAGGTCCGCCGCACCGGGCCGGGGTTCGGCCGGGCGGTCGAGCCGGTAGGTCAGGCGTTCTGTCGGGGTCGCCCCGGCGGGTGGTCCCGGCCGGGGTGTGGAACCCTTCGGGGCTCCCGGGCGTGCCAACGGACGGGACGCCCGAGCCCGTCGGGGGACGGGCCGGGCCGGCGGCAGGGACGGGCTGCCGCGAGCGGGCGGGATCGGACGACGGCAGGTGGGCTGGATGATGGACGCGAGCAGCGCGGCGTGGAGTCGCTCCGGGCAGGTGGCGCAGGCCCCCGGGGGCCCGTCCTGGGCGGTCGGCCCGGACGGCGAGCCCGACCTGGAGCGGCTGGGCCTGGACCAGCTGCGGGTCCTGCGCCGGGAGACCCTGGAGCAGGAGGCCGACCTGTCCTACCTGCGGCGGCTGCTGCACGGGCGGATGGACATCCTGCGCGCCGAGCTGGACCGGCGCCCCGGCGGCGGCCCGGCCCACCCCGCCCGGGCGGCCGGCGAGGAGCCCGGCGGCGACCTGCTGGACCGGCTGCCGGCCATCCTGACCGACGCGCCCTCCACCGTGCGGCGCTCGGCCCGGCACGTCACCCTCGGCCCGCCGCGCACCCAGGAGTCGCAGCTGGAGGCGGACGCCCTGATGGGAGACGTCCAGCTCGCCGACCTGGCGGCCCACCCGGCCGAGGAGCTGCTGGCCGCCCTGGAGCGGCTGCGGGCGCACGAGCGCGAGGTGTCCGGCCGGCGCCAGCGGCTGCTGCGGACGGCCGACGGTTGCAATGCCGAGATCACCCGCAGGTACCGTGATGGGGAAGCACGGGTCGACGACCTGCTCTCGGAGAGGCCGCTCTGACCGGCTGAGGCGTCGCGGGCGGGTGGGACTCCGGCTTCCTCCCGGCCCACACCCTCGCCCCCGGAAGGCTCCCCGATGTCCCAGTCCGCCAACCCGCCCGTGCTCGCCGAGGTCATACGCTCGGGCTTCACCGAGGGCCGTCACCACGGCTCGCTGGTCCTGCTCGCCGCCGACGGCTCGGTGGAGTTCGCGCTCGGTGACCCCGACGCGCCGGTCTTCCCGCGCTCCACGGCCAAGCCGTTCCAGGCGGTGGCCACCCTGCGGGCCGGGCTGGCGATCGAGGGCGAGCTGCTGGCGTTGGCGGCCTCCAGCCACTCCGCAGAATCGTTTCACCTCGACGGTGTGCGGGCCATCCTCGGTTCGGCCGGCCTCGACGAGTCGGCCCTGCGCACCCCGGCCGACCTCCCGCTGGACGAGACCGAGGCGGAGCTGCTGCTCGCGGCCGGCGGCCGGCGCGCCCCGATCCTGATGGACTGCTCCGGCAAGCACGCCGGCTGGCTGGCCGCCTGCGTCGCCAACGGCTGGAGCACCGAGGGCTACCTCCACCCGGCGCACCCGATCCAGGAGCTGGCCCGCGAGGCCCTGGCGGAGGCCACCGGCGAGACCCCCGGGCACACCGGGGTGGACGGCTGCGGCGCTCCGCTGCTGGCCGTCTCGCTGACCGGCCTGGCCCGCGGCTACCGCAGCCTGGTGCTGGCCGCCGAGGGCACCGCGCAGCGCCGGGTGGCCGACGCCATGCGCACCCACCCCGAGTACGTGGCCGGCACCCGCCGGGCGGACACCTGGCTGATGCGGGCCGTCCCGGGCGCGCTGTCCAAGATGGGCGCCGAGGCCGTCCAGCTGGTCGCGCTGCCGGACGGCCGGGCGCTCGCCTTCAAGATCGACGACGGCGCGGAGCGGGCCCGCGGCCCGGTGCTCGCGGCGGCCCTGCGCCGGCTCGGCGTGACCGGCGCGGACGACACCGTGGAGCGGATCGGCGCGGCCCCGCTGCTCGGCGGCGGCGCCCCGGTCGGGCTGGTCCGGGCGGCGTTCTAGGGCGGCGTTCCAGCCGGCCCCGGCGGCCCGCCGCGGCGGCGGCCCCGGCGGCCGTCGGGGTGCGGGCGGCCCCGGGGCGGTGCACGGTGGACCGGGGGCCGTCGCACAGCTGAGGGAGTCCGCCATGACCGACCACGTGTACCGGGTGACCGAGATCGTCGGGTCCTCGACCGAGAGCGTCGACGCCGCGATCCGCAACGGGGTGGAACGGGCCTCCCGGACGCTGCGCAACCTCGACTGGTTCGAGGTCGGGCAGGTCCGGGGCCACCTGGAGGACGGCCGGGTCAAGCACTACCAGGTGTACCTCAAGGTCGGCTTCCGGCTGGAGGACTGAAGCAGCGGCAGCGGGGCGCGCCGGGCCGGCGCCCGGGCCGGCGCCATCCGCGCCCGCTCGCCGGGGCCGGCTCCGCGGGCGCGGGGGCCTCAGGCGCTCAGCGGGTAGCCGGCGTCCAGGTCGTGGAAGACCGCCCCGTTGAGCACGAAGGCCCGCTTGCACTCCTCGACCACCCGGCGCCGCTCGACCTCGTCCATCGCCGCGCCCGCCGCGTCCAGCTTGGCCCGGTACTCGCGCTTGAAGGCGGCCGGGTTGTCGATCTCCTCGAAGACGTAGAACCGCACGCCGTCGCCCTTGCGCTCGAAGCCCCAGGTCTTCTCGGCCACGCCGCGGATGATCTGGCCGCCGGAGAGGTCGCCCAGGTAGCGGGTGTAGTGGTGGGCCAGGTACCCGGCCGGCCACTCGGCGGCCAGTTCCTCGATCCGGGCGACCAGGGCGGTGGTGGCCGGCAGCGGGGCCAGTCCGTCCCGCCAGTCGGGGCCGCGCAGGTGCGCCAGGTCGCGCTCGACGGCGGCGGTGCGCAGCAGCGCCGTGTCGATGAAGGGCCCGGCCAGCGGGTGGTCCGCGAGCTGCCCGGCCCGGCTCTCCAGGGCCCGGTAGACGTGCCAGAGCTGGCCGGTGAGGTCGGCGTAGGCCTCGATCCCGAGCTGTCCGCCCAGCAGGCGGCTCATGAACGAGGACTGCTCCGCGGCCTCGTGCTCCTCGCTGCTGGCGGTGCGGAGCACCGTGGAGAACGGGGTGGGCTCGGGCGTGGTCATGCGGCCTCCTGGGATCGGGATCGGCCCTAGATTTGGTTAGGCTAACCTAAGTCGATACTCTTGCCGACAGCCTGTCGGTAAAACCGTACGGCCATCGCCCCCGGAAACGACAGGGGCCGGGGCCCGCGGACGAATCCGCGGACCCCGGCCCAGGCTGTCCCGACCTACCTCGAACTCCCCCGATCGAACGGGGAGCGAACGAGATCGGAACGACGGCTCAGTGGCCGCCCTGCTCCGCGAGGCGCTTGATCGACGCGGTGACCTCGGCCTCGGCCTCGGCGCGGCCGACCCAGTTGGCACCCTCGACGGACTTGCCCGGCTCCAGGTCCTTGTAGACCTCGAAGAAGTGCTGGATCTCCAGGCGGTCGAACTCCGACACGTGGTGGATGTCGCGCAGGTGCTCCCAACGCGGGTCCGTCGCCGGGACGCACAGCAGCTTGTCGTCGCCGCCGGCCTCGTCGGTCATCTGGAACATGCCGATGGCGCGGCACTTGATGAGGCAGCCCGGGAAGGTCGGCTCGTCCAGGATGACCAGGGCGTCCAGCGGGTCGCCGTCCTCGCCGAGCGTGCCCTCGACGTAGCCGTAGTCGGCCGGGTAGCGGGTCGAGGTGAAGAGCATCCGGTCGAGCCGCAGCCGACCGGTCTCGTGGTCGACCTCGTACTTGTTACGAGAGCCCTTCGGGATTTCGATAAGGACGTCGAACTCCAACGGTTCCTCCAAGGTAGGGACTGACAGAATCCAAGTGTCTCCTACGGGAGTGAGTGCTCGGGAAAGGGGCCGGTCGGTGGGAGCTGGGGTGGGGGCGGCGCGCCGTCGCAGGGGGACGGCGGCCGGACTGTTCGGAGCGGCCCTGCTGGTCGCCGGAACGGTGCTGGGGGCGGGCGGTGCGTACGCGCAGCCGTCTCCCGGCGCGGCCGGGCACAGCGCGGGGCAGGGCGAGGACGGCAACAGCCAGGGCGACCAGGGCGGCCAGGGCGACCAGGGGGGTCGCGACGGCCGCAAGGGCGACCACGGGAAGACCAAACCCGGGCCGGGCCAGAGCTCCACCGGGCCCGCCCGCCGGAACGGGTCGCCGAGCACCACGCCCGGTGACAGCGCTTCGCCGACCGCGCGCCCGGCGCCCGGGGCGGGCGCCGTCCTGGCCACCGCCGGCAGCGACCCGGAGGCCGCCGTCCCCACGACGCAGGGCCTCCAGCAGGCGCTCGCCCCCGCCCTCGGCGACAAGAGCCTGGGCACCGTGACGATCGCCGTCGCGGACGCCGCCGACGGCCGACTCCTGTACGGCTCCGGGGAGAACACCCCGGCCACCCCCGCCTCCACCACCAAGCTGGCCACCACGGTCGCGGCCCTGTCGCTGATCCCCGCCGACACCCGGCTCACCACCCGGGTGGTCCGCGGCGCGGACCCGGGCACGGTGACCCTGGTCGGCGGCGGGGACCCGACGCTCACCGCGCTGCCCGCCGACCAGGTGCAGATCGGCGGCCAACCCGCCGACGCCGACACCGCCCCCGCCTCGCTGGAGGCCCTCGCCCGGCAGACCGCCACCGCCCTCAAGGCGGCCGGGACCACCACGGTCAAGCTGGACTACGACCTCTCCCTGTACAGCGGCAGCCCGCAGCACCGGAACCCGGACAACCAGAACATCGCCCTGGTCGTCCCGCTGATGGTGGACGAGGCGAGGATCGACCCGAAGAGCAAGGAGGACGCCCCGGCCCGGGTCGCCGACCCGGCCGGCGCGGCCGCCACGGCCTTCGCCACGATGCTCGCCGGCCAGGGCGTCACCGTCGAGGGCAAGGCCAAGCCGGCCGCCGCCCCCGCCGCCGCCGACGCCCCCGTCCTCGGCAAGGTCGACTCGCCCACCGTCGCCCGGCTGGTCGAGCGCCTGCTGACCACCTCGGACAACCAGCTCGCCGAGGCGATCGCCCGCCAGGTCGCCCTCGCCGGTCACCAGCCGGCCAGCTTCGAGGGCGCGGCGACCGCCGTCACCCAGGAGCTGGCCACGCTCGGCGTGCCGATGACCGGCGTGGTCCTCAACGACGGCAGCGGGCTGCACCCGGACAACGAGATCCCGCCCGCCGTGCTGGTCAAGCTGCTCGCCCTGGCCGGCTCCGACCAGCACCCCACCCTGCGCCCGGTGCTCACCGGCCTCCCGGTCGCGGGCTTCACCGGCACCCTCAACAAGCGCTACGGCTCCGGCTCCGGCGCCGCCGACGCGGCCGGCCTGATCCGCGCCAAGACCGGCACCCTCAGCGGCGTCAACACCCTGGCCGGCACCGTCGTCGACGCCGACGGTCGCCTGCTCGCCTTCGCCGTCATGACCCGCACCGCCGCCCCCGCCGACACCGCCCGCGCCGCCATGGACCGGATCGCCGCCCGCCTCACCTCCTGCGGCTGCCACTGAGCCCCACCCCTCCCGCGCCCGGCCGGTCGGCGAGGGCTTCCGGGTCCTTCGAGGGAGCCGCCGGGCGGGTTCGCGGGGGCCGGGGAAGGGCAGGGAGGAGGGTGGGTCGGTGTTGGGATCCGATGGCTGCCGTCGGTGGTGGTGAGCACGTACGGTGAGGGCATGACGAGCGCGAGTGGCGGGGCTGACATGGTCGACTGGAATCTCGCGGTCGCAACCGCGACCAGGTTGGTGCGGCCGGGGCCGGAGGTGAGCCGGGCGGAGGCGGCGGCGGTCGTCGCCGAGCTGCGCCGGCACGCGCTGGAGGCCGAGGAGCACGTGCGGGCGTTCACCGGGATGCGGTCGAGCAGCCTGGCCGCGGCCGCCGCGACGCCGGTGCTGGTGGTGGACCGTCCGGGCTGGGTGCGGGCGAACGTGGCGGGCTTCCGCACCGTGGTCCAGCCGCTGGTGGAGAAGCTCCAGGCGCGGCGGGCGAACAGCGCGGCGGCGGGCGTCTTCGGGGCGGTGGGGGAGAAGGCCACCGGGATCGAGGTCGGCGCGCTGCTGGCGTTCCTGGCGACGAAGGTGCTGGGCCAGTACGAGACCTTCGCCCCGGCCGAGCCCTCGCTGGAGGCGCCGGACAGCCCGGCGGCGCTGTTCGACAAGCCGCGGCGGGGCCCGGAGAGCCCGGGCCCGGGCCGGCTGCTGCTGGTGGCGCCGAACATCGTGCACGTCGAGCGCGAGCTGGACGTCGACCCGTCCGACTTCCGGCTCTGGGTCTGCCTGCACGAGGAGACCCACCGCACCCAGTTCACCGCGGTGCCCTGGCTGCGCGACCACATCCAGTCCGAGGTGCAGTCCTTCCTGGCCGAGACGGACGTGGACCCGGGCGCGCTGCTGGACCGGCTGCGCGACGCGGCGGGCGTGCTGGGCGGCGGGCTGCCGGGGACGGGCGGCCGGGAGGGCCGGGACGGCGCCCCGGCCGGGACCCTGCTGGAGATCGTCCAGTCGCCCGCGCAGCGCGAGATCCTGGCCCGGCTGACGGCGGTGATGTCGTTGCTGGAGGGCCACGCGGACGTGGTGATGGACGGCGTCGGCCCGGCGGTGGTGCCGACGGTCGCGGAGATCCGGGAGAAGTTCCAGCAGCGCCGCGACCGCGGGGCGAACCGGCTCGACCTGGTGCTGCGCCGGCTGCTCGGCATGGACGCCAAGCTGCGGCAGTACCAGGACGGTGCGGTGTTCGTCCGGGCCGTGGTGGAGCAGGTCGGCATGGAGGGCTTCAACCGGGTGTGGACGTCCCCGAACACCCTGCCGACCAAGGACGAGATCCACGACCCGGCCGCCTGGGTCGCCCGGGTCGCCCGCTGAGGGACCCCGGGGGCCCGATCGGGCAATCCCGGCGCGCAGTGGGACCGCCGTCGGTCGGCGGCGGTCAAACCCGCTCGTACGAGTGGTCCAATCGTGCAGAGCGTGGGTGAAGATACGTTTCTCCATTCACCCGAACGTGGGACGGTGGTCGTACCGGTGGCGCGGGTGGCGTAGTGGGTCCCCACTATCTGCCACCATCTGTGAGCGCCCGGTAACGCGGCGCAACGCTGGTGCGCGGTTCCGGCCGCCCGCCGCAGTCCTGTCCCCTCCGTCGAGGAGTCGTCCGCCGTGGGCCCTCACCCCGCAGTCGCCGCGATACGCCTGGCCGTTCGCCGCACGCTCACCGACCTCGCCGCCGAGGCCGGTACCACCTTCACCGCGCCCGTGCGCGAGCCCCGCGAGCGCCCGGCCGGGGCGCCGCTGGTGGGTGCCGCCGTCGGCACCACCCTGATCGGCAACGCCGCCCGCCACCCCTCCGGGCTGCCCCGCACCCCGGCCGCGCCCGGCTCGCCGCTGGTCCTGGTCGCCGTCAGCGGCGGCGCGGACTCGATGGCGCTGGCCATCGCCACCGCCTTCGAGGCCCCCAAGATCGGCCTGCGGGTCGGCGCCGTCACCGTCGACCACGGCCTCCAGGCCGGCTCCGCCGACCGGGCCGCCCAGGTCGCCGAGCGCCTGCGCTCGCTGGGCCTGGACCCGGTCGAGGCGGTCCCGGTGCTGGTCGGCCGCTCCGGCGGCCCGGAGGCCGCCGCCCGGGACGCCCGCTACGCCGCCCTGGACGAGGCCGCCGAGCGCCACGGCGCGATCGCGGTGCTGCTCGGCCACACCCGGGACGACCAGGCCGAGACGGTGCTGCTGGGCCTGGCCCGCGGCTCCGGATCCCGCTCGCTGGCCGGGATGCCCGCCCAGAAGGGCCGCTACCGCCGCCCGCTGCTGGAGCTGGACCGGGCGGCCACCCGGCAGGCCTGCTCCGCCCAGGCGATCCCGGTCTGGGACGACCCGCACAACTGTGATCCCGCCTACACCCGCTCCCGGGTCCGCCACGAGGTGCTGCCGGTGCTGGAGAAGCACCTCGGCGGCGGCGTGGTGGAGGCGTTGGCCCGGACCGCCCGGCTGTTCCGCGACGACGCCGACGCCCTCGACCAGTGGGCCTCCTTGGCCGAACGCGACCTCCGTACGGGCGAGGGCGCCCTGGACGCCGTGAAACTGGCCGAACTGCCGTCCGCGGTGCGGCGCCGGGTGCTGCGCCGGGCCGCGCTCCGCGCGGGCTGTCCGGCCGGGGACCTCTTCGCCCGGCACCTGGAGACGGTGGACCTGCTGGTCACCGGATGGCGAGGCCAGGGGCCGCTGCACCTACCCGGGGGCGTCGAGGCCACCCGCAGGTGTGGCACGCTGGTCTTTCGGCGGCAGGGCGACTGAGGGCGAGGCATGTCCCGGGGGAGCCGGCCGCCGGCCACACAGACCCCGAACGTTTGAGGACGTATCCCCGGTGGACCAGAACGACATGGGCGCTGACCTCGCGAAGGTGCTCATCAGCAAGGACGAGATCGACGCCAAGCTCCAGGAGCTGGCCGAGCGTATCGACCGGGACTACGCAGGCAAGGACCTGCTGATCGTCGGCGTCCTCAAGGGGGCCGTGATGGTCATGGCCGATCTCGCCCGGGCCCTGCACTCGCAGGTCACCATGGACTGGATGGCCGTCTCCTCGTACGGCATGGGTACCAAGTCCTCCGGCGTCGTGCGGATCCTGAAGGACCTGGACACCGACATCGCCGGCCGGGACGTCCTGATCGTCGAGGACATCATCGACTCCGGCCTGACGCTGTCCTGGCTGCTGGGCAACCTGGGCTCGCGCGGCCCGGCCTCGCTCGAGGTCTGCACCCTGCTCCGCAAGCCGGACGCGGCCAAGGTCGAGATCGACGTGAAGTACGTCGGGTTCGACATCCCCAACGAGTTCGTGGTCGGCTACGGCCTGGACTACGCGGAGAAGCTGCGTAACCTGCCCTTCATCGGCACCCTCGCTCCGCACGTCTACGGCGGCTGAGGGCCCGTTCGGGCTACGGGTGGGAACAGTAGGCCGTTCCCGCCCGTTGGACCCGGGGGGACAAAGAACGACAGCCGTGTCGCCGTGCTCCCGCCATGGGCGGGTCCGACTGCGGTACGGTCCAATAAACCGCTCTTCACATGAGCATCGACCGGATGCGCCGCGGCCCACAGCCGGCCGGCGCCGCTGAGTGGCAGGAGGGACGGGGCGGCAACGCCCCGCATGGATGGACGTCAAGCGATACTTCCGTGCGCCGATCATGTGGATCGTGCTGGCCGTCCTCGCCGTCATCGTACTGATGCAGGTCGTTTCGGACTCGAACGGCTACAAGACGGTCGACACCGGTCAAGTTGTCGCGGCGATCGACGCGCACAACGTCAAGTCGGCGCAGATCACCACCGGTGACTCGAATACGATCAAGATCCAGTTGAAGGACGGCGCCACGCTGTCCCCGGCCGGTACGGGCAAGGCCCCTTCCGGCACCAAGTTCCAGGCCTCGTACATCGGTGACCAGGGTGTCGCGATCGCCGACAAGCTGCAGTCGCAGATGAACGACAAGAGCAGTTCGCTCAGCGAGGGCTACACCGTCAGCCCGGAGAAGCAGAGCACCTTCGTCAGCCTGCTGCTGTCGATGCTGCCGATCGTGATCATCGTCCTGGTCTTCCTGTTCCTGATGAACCAGATGCAGGGCGGCGGCTCCAGGGTCATGCAGTTCGGCAAGTCCAAGGCCAAGCTGCTGACCAAGGACACGCCGAAGACCACCTTCGCCGACGTCGCCGGCGCGGACGAGGCGGTCGAGGAGCTCCACGAGATCAAGGAGTTCCTGCAGGAGCCGGCCAAGTTCCAGGCGGTCGGCGCCAAGATCCCCAAGGGTGTGCTGCTCTACGGCCCGCCCGGTACCGGCAAGACCCTGCTGGCGCGTGCCGTCGCGGGCGAGGCCGGGGTGCCGTTCTACTCGATCTCCGGTTCCGACTTCGTCGAGATGTTCGTCGGCGTCGGCGCCAGCCGCGTCCGCGACCTGTTCGAGCAGGCCAAGGCGAACGCCCCGGCGATCATCTTCGTCGACGAGATCGACGCCGTCGGCCGGCACCGCGGTGCGGGCCTCGGCGGTGGCCACGACGAGCGCGAGCAGACCCTCAACCAGCTGCTGGTCGAGATGGACGGCTTCGACGTCAAGGGCGGCGTGATCCTGATCGCGGCGACCAACCGCCCCGACATCCTGGACCCGGCGCTGCTGCGCCCGGGCCGCTTCGACCGCCAGATCGCGGTGGAGCGCCCCGACCTCCAGGGCCGTCTGGACATCCTCAAGGTGCACCAGAAGGGCAAGCCGATCGCGCCCGACGTCGACATGTCGGCCGTCGCCAAGCGCACCCCCGGCTTCACCGGCGCGGACCTGTCGAACGTCCTCAACGAGGCCGCGCTGCTGACCGCCCGCTCGGACAAGAAGCTGATCGACAACGGCATCCTGGACGAGGCGATCGACCGCGTCGTGGCCGGTCCGCAGAAGCGCACGCGGATCATGTCCGACAAGGAGAAGAAGATCACCGCGTACCACGAGGGCGGTCACGCCCTGGTCGCGGCGGCCTGCCAGTACAGCGACCCGGTGCACAAGATCACCATCCTGTCCCGCGGTCGGGCCCTCGGCTACACCATGGTGCTGCCGGAGGAGGACAAGTACTCCACCACCCGCAACGAGATGCTCGACCAGCTGGCTTACATGCTGGGCGGGCGTGCGGCGGAGGAGCTGGTCTTCCACGACCCGACCACCGGTGCCTCGAACGACATCGAGAAGGCCACCGCCACGGCGCGGGCCATGGTCACCCAGTACGGCATGACCGAGCGCCTGGGTGCGATCAAGTTCGGCAACGACAACTCGGAGCCCTTCCTGGGCCGCGAGATGGGCCACCAGCGCGACTACTCGGAAGAGGTCGCCGGGCTGGTCGACGAAGAGGTCAAGAAGCTCATCGAGAGCGCGCACAACGAGGCCTGGGAGATCCTGGTCGAGAACCGTGACGTGCTCGACAACCTGGTTCTGGAACTCCTGGAGAAGGAGACCCTGAACAAGGAGCAGATCGCCGAGATCTTCGCCCCGATCGTCAAGCGCCCGGCCCGGCCGGCCTGGACGGGCTCCGCCCGCCGCACGCCGTCCACCCGGCCGCCGGTGCAGTCGCCGAAGGAGCTGGCGCTCACCAACGGCGCCGCCGCCTCGGACACCGCGCCGGTCGACATCGTGAAGCTCCCGCCGCTGCCGGCCACCGAGCCGCCGACCGAGAGCTGATTTCGGCCACCGTAGGGAATGGATGCCGCGTCACCAGGGTTTGTACCCTGGAGGCGCGGCATCCGTGCTGTTCAGCCAGAGTCTTCCCACGAGTTAGCGAGGCCCGCATGATCGACCCGGTGACGCTCGACGGTCCGCCCGCCGTCGGTGCCTTCGACCAGAAGCGGGCCGAGAACGCCATCCGCGAGCTGCTGCTGGCCGTCGGGGAGGACCCGGACCGCGAGGGCCTGCTGGAGACGCCGGCCCGGGTCGCGCGGGCCTACAAGGAGATATTCGCGGGCCTGTGGCAGGTGCCCGAGGAGGTCCTGACCACCACCTTCGACCTCGGCCACGACGAGATGGTGCTGGTCAAGGACATCGAGCTGACCTCGGTCTGCGAGCACCACCTGGTGCCGTTCCGCGGCGTGGCGCACGTCGGGTACATCCCGTCCACCAGCGGCAAGATCACCGGGCTGTCCAAGCTCGCCCGGCTGGTCGACGTCTACGCCCGCCGCCCCCAGGTGCAGGAACGGCTGACCAGCCAGGTGGCCGACGCGCTGATGCGGATCCTGGAACCGCGCGGGGCGATCGTCGTGGTCGAGTGCGAGCACATGTGCATGTCGATGCGCGGCATCCGCAAGCCCGGCGCCAAGACCATCACCTCCTGCGTCCGCGGCCAGCTGCGCGACCCGGCCACCCGGGCCGAGGCGATGAGCCTCATCATCGGTCGATAGAGGGGCATCGGTCGATAAGCGGGGCATCGGTCGACAGGCGGGACCGGACGGCGGTCCGGTGACGACTCAGGGCACCTCGGGCTCCGCATGCGGCGGAGCCGGGGTGCCCAGTGCGTTGCGGCGCTCCGGCATCCGCAGCGTGACCATCCGGCGCCAGCCGAAGGCCCGGTCGTACAGGTAGAGCGCGTGCACCCCGAGGGTGACCACGGTCAGCCGCCAGCGCGACCAGCGCAGGATCCGGGCCATCCGGGCGGTGACGGCCAGCCCGACGTCCCGGTGGGTGCGGATCTCGCCGCGGGCGCTGGTCTCCAGGACGTGCCGGATGTACGGGCCGTGGCCCTCGGCGCTCAGCCGCAGCAGCTCCTCGTGGCAGTACGCGAGGTGGTTGTCCTCGTCGGCGGAGATCATCCGCATCGCCCGGCCCAGCTCGGGGTTGTCCTTGTACACCCGGACCAGCTGGCGCATCTGCTCGGCCGCGCGCTGCTCGGTCACCCGGCTGTGCGCGAGGTAGGTGATGATCTCGCGGTCGGTCAGCGGGGCGTCGCTGTTCAGCCGTTCGTGGGAGAGGCCGACGCCCAGGCGCTCCAGCAGCATGCAGTAGTCGGCCTCGTCCGGGACGGGCACCTTGGGCAGGCCGCGCTTGTGCAGCAGCTGGTTGAAGATCCGGCCGTGCTTGCGCTCGTCCGCGCCGTGCCGGGCGATCTTCGGGGCGAGCACCGGATCCCGGGTGAGGGCGGTGATCCGCTCGTTCTCCCAACCGCCCTGGTCCTCCCCGTCGGCCGCGATGCTGCAGAACAGCTGGTACGCCTGGTCGTTCCGGTAGATCTCGTCGAAGAGCGATCTGGTACTCAGCACGGCGCCTCCTGCGCGGATCCGGGGCGACCGCCCGCCCGGGGCCGGACGGGCGGTCGCGATACGTCCCCCCGGGTCGCCGGCCGGGCGGGCCGACCGGCGGGTAGTCACCCGTCCGCGCTAGCCGAGGTGGGAGCCCAGCCATTCGAGCGAGGCGGGCAGCTCCCTCGTCCAGCTGTCGAAGTTGTGCCCGCCGTCGTCCAGGTACAGCGAGTCCACCTTGAACTGCGGGTTGGCGGCCGCGACCTGGGTGGCCTGGTCGACGAACTGGACGGTCTGCGGGTAGTCCCCCTCCTTGCGGGTGGAGACCACCAGCAGGTTGAGCCGCGGGGCCGGGAGGTTCTGCAGCCGCCAGCCGAGGTCGTGCTGCTGGGCCAGCGTCTTGTCACCGTTGAAGAGGTCGCCGCCGGTGTACTGGTCCTGGCGCACGGAGAAGTCGCCGTGCAGGCCGACCGCGTTGCCGTAGACGTTCGGGAAGCGCATCGACAGGCGCATCGCGCAGCTGCCGCCGGTGGAGTAGCCGAACACGCCCCAGGAGCCGGCCGAGCGGCCGAGCCGGTAGGCGCTGTGCAGGGCCTCGGGCAGGTCCTTGACGAACCAGGTCTCAGTGCGCGGGCCGCCGGGGACGTCCACGCACTCGGTGTCCCGGGACGGGTTGACCGCCGGGCGGGCCAGCACCAGGACGGTCGGCGGCATCTTGCCGGAGCGCTGCAGCTCGATCGCGGTCTGCAGCAGCGGCAGCTCCTTCATCAGGTTCAGGGTGGTGCCCGGGAACCCGGCGAGGGCCACCATGGCCGGGAAGCGGACCAGGGCGAACTTCGGGTCGAAGTACTCGGGCGGCAGGTAGACGAACATCTGGTCGGAGAAGCCGGTGTCCTTGCCGTTGACCCGGACCGACTCGACCTTCCCGACCTCCTCCGGCGTGCCCTTGGGCAGGTTGGAGACCCCCTCCAGGCCGCCCTCGTTGGTCGGCTGGACCAGCTGCTCGGAGACCGGGGTGCCGTTGTGGTTCTCGTTGCCGGCCAGCGCGAGCTTGGCGCCGCCGGGGTTGAGCAGGTCGTCCCAGGAGGTGTAGAACCCGAAGGAGTTGTTCACCGACAGCGCCAGCACCGCGAGGATCGAGACTTGAACGACTGTCAGCAGACCGATCCGGCCGAGTACCGGCAGCGGGCGCTGCCGGGCCAGCCGGGGCCAGATCCACAAGGTGGTGACCAGGGCCGCCGCTCCGAGGGCGAGCAGCGAGTTCACCAGTACGTCGCTGGTCAGTTCCATGCGGTCGGCCTTCCGGTGGGACGCTGTCGATGCAGGCTTCATCGTCTGGCGGGGCGTCAGGCCGGGCCACCGCAGCTAGGCTGTCCGGGCACCCCGGCGGCGTCGGGAGGGTGGGGGGAGGTCCGGGGCAACCGGCGCCCTAGAATGCGGCGTCCACCGTACGTACCACGTACCGGAGGGCCCTGTGCCGCCACGCGGCGGCGGGCCCACGGCTTCCACCCCCGGCTCAACCCGCAGCGCGCCCACGGCACCGGATTACCGTCCGTTTCCGGATCCTTGGTATGCGCATTGCCTGATGAAGGAATAGGCATGAAGGTCCATCACACGTGCTCCCCCGGAGTGAACGGACACCGCCCCGCAGCCTCTACGCTGAGCTTCCATGAGCGTTCCCGTGTCCGTTGAGCCGAGCCCCGAGCAGCCGCCGCGCCGTCGGCGCGGTCTGCAGACGCTGCGCAACCAGGCGGCCGCCGTCCCGAGGGCCTGGCTCCCTGGCGCGGTCGGCTACGCCTGTCTGCTGATCGGGCTGGTGGACATCGCGAGCGCGGTGTTCCCCAAGCTCCGGCACACCAAGATGCACACCTTCGCCGGGCAGCTGCCGGGCGGCACCACCAGCCTGGCCGCGGTGGGCACGCTGATGGTCGGCATCCTGCTGGTGCCGCTGGCGCACGCGCTGCGCCGGCGCAAGCGGCGGGCCTGGCGCGCGGTCTGCGTGCTGCTGCCGCTCAGCGCCGCCCTGCACATCGCGCGCTGGCACCAGATCGGCCCCGCGGTCGTCTCGCTGGTGGTGTTCGCCGTGATGCTGGTGCACCAGCGCGAGTTCTACGCCAAGGCCGACCCGCGCACCCGCTGGGGCGCGGTGGTCAACCTGGTCGTGATGGGCACCTTCAGCGTGCTGCTCGGTCTGCTGATCGTGAGCACCCGCACCCGGTACGAGTTCGGCCACCCCGGGCTGTCCGAGCGGCTGCAGCACGTCGGGTACGGGCTGTTCGGCTTCGAGGGCCCCGTCCGCTACACCAACGAGCGGATGTCCGACCTGGTCGCCTACCTGCTCGGCGGCCTCGGCCTGCTGACCGCCTTCACCACCGCCTACCTGGCGCTGCGCCCGGGCAAGCCGAAGCCGGAGCTCACCGCCGAGGACGAGGAGAAGGTCCGCGAGCTGCTCAAGCGGCACGGCGAGCGCGACTCGCTCGGCTACTTCGCGCTGCGCCGCGACAAGAGCGTGCTGTTCTCGCCCACCGGCAAGGCCGCGATCTCCTACCGGGTGGTCTCCGGCGTGATGCTCGCCTCCGGTGACCCGGTCGGCGACGTCGAGGCCTGGCCGGGCGCGATCAAGGTGTTCATGGCCGAGGCCCGCGAGCACGCCTGGGTGCCGGCCGTGATGGGCTGCAGCGAGGTCGGCGGCGAGGTCTGGACCCGTGAGGCGGGCCTGGACGCGCTGGAGCTGGGCGACGAGGCGATCGTCGACACCGGTGCCTTCTCGCTCTCCGGCCGGGCCATGCGCAACGTGCGCCAGATGGTCAAGCGGATCGAGCGCAACGGCTACTCCTGCAAGGTGCGCCGGGTCTCCGACCTCACCGCCGAGGAGAAGTACCGGATCGCCGACGCCGCCGCCCGCTGGCGCGGCACCGACACCGAGCGCGGCTTCTCGATGGCCCTGGGCCGCTTCGGCGACCCGCTGGACGACGACTGCGTGGTGGTCACCGCCCACAAGGCCCCGGAGGAGGGGGAGAGCGGCGACGACCTGAAGGCCGTGCTGCACTTCGTGCCCTGGGGGCCGGACGGCATCTCGCTGGAGCTGATGCGCCGCGACCGTGCCGCCGACCCGGGCCTGAACGAGCTGCTGATCGTCGCCGCGCTGCAGGAGGTGGGTGCCCTGGGCATCCGCCGGGTGTCGCTCAACTTCGCGATGTTCCGCTCGGCGCTGGCCCGCGGCGAGCGGATCGGCGCCGGCCCGGTGCTGCGGGCCTGGCGCGGACTGCTGGTGTTCCTGTCGCGCTGGTTCCAGATCGAGTCGCTGTACAAGTTCAACGCCAAGTTCCAGCCCGAGTGGGAGCCGCGCTTCCTGGTCTTCCCGAGCACCCGGGACCTGCCGCGGATCGGCTTCGCCGCGATGCAGGCGGAGGCCTTCATCACCCTGGGCATGCCGCGCTTCGGCCGCAAGCGCCAGCGTCAGGGCCTGATGCCCGTCCCGTCGACCCGCGAGGTCGGCGAGGCCGCCTGAGGCACCTCGCACCGTCCGGGGCCCCCGCCGAGAATCCTCGGTGGGGGCCCCGTTCGATAATGGGGGCATGAGCAACTCGCCGTCCTTCTCGCTGCCGGCCGGACTACCGCGGCTCGACCGCTGCGCCGTGATGGGCGTGGTCAACGTCACGCCGGACTCCTTCTCGGACGGCGGGCTGTGGTCGGACCCCGCCAGGGCGATCGCCCACGGGCTGGCGCTGCGGGCCCGCGGCGCGGACCTGGTGGACGTCGGCGGCGAGTCCACCCGGCCCGGCTCGGCGCGGGTGCCCGAGGAGGAGGAGCTGCGCCGGGTGCTGCCGGTGGTGCGCGAGCTGACCGACGCCGGGGTGATGGTGTCCGTCGACACCATGCGGGCCTCGGTCGCCGAGCGGGCCGTGGAGGCCGGTGCCGCGATCGTCAACGACGTCTCCGGCGGCCTCGCCGACCCGGCGATGGCCCGGGTGGTGGCTGAGACCGGCGCGCCCTTCGTGGTCATGCACTGGCGCGGGCAGTCCGCCGACATGGACCGGCTGGCCGTCTACCAGGACGTCGTACGGGACGTGGTCGCCGAGCTGACCGCGCGGATGGAGGCGCTGCTGGCCGCCGGGGTCAAGGAGGACCAGCTGATCCTCGACCCCGGGCTCGGCTTCGCCAAGACCCCCGAGCACAACTGGGCGCTGCTGGGCCGGCTGGACGCGCTCACCGCGCTCGGCCGTCCCGTCCTCGTCGCCGCTTCGCGCAAGCGGTTCCTGGGTACGCTGCTCGCCGACCCGGGAACCGGGGAGCTGCGCCCGGCCCGGCAGCGGGACGACGCGACGGCGGCGGTCTCGGTGCTGTCGGCCCAGGCCGGAGCCTGGGCGGTACGGGTACACGACGTGTCCGGTACGGCGGACGCCGTCCGCGTGGTCGCGGCCTGGCAGCGCGCGGCGCGGCTGGGGTGAGGGAGGGTCTGTGACAGGTGACGGCAGGTTGAGCGGCGGGACGGCCGGGAAGGCCCGGGAGATGGACCTGGAGGCGGTGCTCGCGGCGAACCGGGCGTTCTACGAGGCGCTGGAGCGGGGCGACCTGGAGGCGGTCGAGGAGGCCTGGCTGGGGCCGGAGCACGCCGACGACAAGGGCGGCGTGGTCTGCGTGCACCCCGGCTGGCCGGTGCTGCGCGGGCGGGCGCAGGTGACCCGCTCGTACATGCTGATCATGATGAACACGGAGTACATCCAGTTCTTCCTGACCGATGTCGAGGCCGAGGTCCACGGAGATGTGGCCCTTGTCACGTGCACCGAGAACATCCTCTCCGGCGGTGAGGCGGAGGAGGAGGGGGAACTCGGGCCGCTGGTCGGCGGAAAGGTCGTGTCGAGCAATCTGTTCCGTCGCACCCCGGCCGGGTGGAAGCTCTGGTCGCACCACGGTTCACCCGTTCTGACCAGCGGGGACGAGGACGACGAGGACTGATTCCGGGGGCCGTGGGAAATCGGCGCCGGGTGGTTGCCGGGGAATTTCCGGGTGGTCACCGAACGTTCACGTCAATCGCCATTCCGGTGCGCGTGGCGACGGTTCGTGCCGGGTAGGACGGTCAGGCGTTGTCCGCGCTCGCGGGTAGATTCGAAACGGAGTGGCGGGCGTGCTGCCCGCCTTCGCCCTGCCCGTCCATGCCTTTTCCCGGGTGGGGCCCGTCCGACTGGGAGCAGTGATTCGTTTGCTGGACCGCGTCACCCTGCGGGGGCTGCGAGCCCGGGGCCACCACGGCGTCTTCGAGCGCGAGCGCGTCGAGGGCCAGACCTTCGTGGTCGATCTCGTGCTGTACCTGGACACCCGCCCCGCCGCGTCCGGAGACGACCTCACCCGCACGGCGCACTACGGCATCGTGGCCGAGGAGGTCACCGCGATCATCGCCGGGGAACCGGTCGACCTGATCGAGACCCTGGCGCAGCGGATCGCCGACCAGTGCCTGAAGCACGACGCGGTCGAGGAGGTCGAGGTCACCGTTCACAAGCCGGACGCCCCGATCACCGTGCCGTTCGACGACGTGACCGTGACCATCCACCGGGGCCGCGCATGACCCCCACCGCGCGCCTGGTTTCCGATGCAGAGGGATTTCTTCGATGAACAGCAGTGACCCGATCGCCGAGCCGAACGCGTTCGACCTGGAGAGCCGGGTGGACTCCGCCGACACCACGCTGCACAGCCAGCGCTGTGCGGTGATCGCGCTCGGCAGCAACCTGGGCAACCGGCTGGACACCCTGCAGGGTGCCGTCGATGCCCTGGCCGACACCCCGGGGCTGAGGATCAAGGCCGTTTCGGCGATCTACGAGACCGCGGCCGTCGGCGGCCCGGAGGAACAGCCCAACTACTACAACGCGGTCGTGGTGCTGCGCACCTCGCTGCCCCCGCGGGACCTGCTGGAGCGCGGCAACGCGATCGAGGACGCCTTCGGGCGGGTGCGGGAGGTCCGCTGGGGCCCGCGCACCCTGGACGTCGACATCCTGGCCTACGAGGGCGTCGTCAGCGAGGACCCGCAGCTGCTGCTGCCGCACCCGCGCTCGCACGAGCGGGCCTTCGTGCTCGCCCCCTGGCTGGACGCCCAGCCGGAGGCCGAGGTGCCCGGGCACGGGCAGGTCGGCGCGCTGCTGGAGGCCCTCGGCGGCCCGGACGCGCAGGGCGTGAAGCGGCGCGACGACATCCGGCTGACGCTGCCGGAGTAGCACCGTGCGGGACCGGCCGGCGGCCCGGTCGGTCGGGTCCACCGGGTCGGCCGGGGAACTCGGCCGCCGGGCCCGGTCGTACGAGTGGATGTCAGCCCGTCCGGTCCCGGTACGGTGGCCTGACGCCGTCGACCGGGCCACCGGGCCGGCCCGCTCTGGTACCCCGGGAAGGACCACCTCCGAGTGAAGCTGCTTCGCCTCCGCCTGCTGATCGGCATCACCGCCGCGACGACGGCGCTGTCCTGGGCCGGCTCCAAGCTGTGGGCCTCCCTGGACACGCTGCCGGCCGTGCCGGCGGCCGCTCCCGTGGTGCTGGCGGCGGTCGCGGTGATCCTGCTGGCGACCGCGCTCTCGCTGCGGTCCCGGCTCAAGGCGGTGCGCGAGCGGCAGCCCGGCGCGAAGCGGGTCGACCCGCTGCTGGCGGCCCGGGCGGTGGTGCTCGGGCAGGCCAGCGCGCTGGTCTCCTCGGTGGTCACCGGCATCTACGCCGGGGCCGGGATCTTCCTGCTCGGCGAGCTGGACGTGTCGGCCCGCAAGGACCAGGCGGTGACCGCCGGGCTCTCGGTGCTCGCCGGGGCCGCGGTGATCGCGGCGGCGCTCTGGCTCCAGCACGTGTGCAAGCTGCCGGAGAACCACGACGATCCGAGCGGTCCGGCGGCCTCGCCCCGCTGACGGAACGGCCGGATCCCGACGGACCTCGCTGAGCAGGGCTTTTTTCGTGATCTTGAGTGAAAAGCCGGGCACGTGCGGTAAAAACTGCGCACTGTCAAGGGTGAAGGGGGACCCTGGGCTGACACGGCCCCAATTCGCACGCTAGTTTCTTGGCATGTCTCGCGGACGCCACCGTCATTCCTCCGTCCTCGGCCGGGTCTTTCCCCCCACCGCCGCCGGCGTACTGCTGGTCGCCGCACTGGCCGCTCTGCTTTTCAGTCAGGACACCGTCCTGGTGCGCTCGGTGGGCATCGCCGCACTGATCGCCACGCTCGGCTTCGCGGTGCTGCTGCGCCAGCGCGACAAGGCGGCCCGGGCGGCCGCCGAGGTGTCCGCGGCGCAGCGGTTGCGGGCCGAGGAGCGGTTCGAGGAGCAGCTGGCCGAGGCCGAGTACGCGGCGGAGGTCGCCGAGGAGCGGGCCACCCGGTTCGGGCGGCGGCTGACGGCGGAGAAGTCGCGGCTGGCGAAGGCCGAGACCGAGATCGCCCGGCTGCTGCGGGAGCGGGCCGTGGCGGTGGCCGAGCAGGCGCTCAAGGAGGCCGAGGCGGCCCAGCGGGCGCTCGCCGCGAGCCGCCCCAAGTACCCGGCCAGCCCGGCCGCCTTCGTCCGCGCCGCGTCCGTGCTGCGGTTGCTGGAGCGGCGCGCCGCTGAGCAGGAGGCGCAGCGGGAGCGTACGGCGGGGGCGGAGGTCGCGCTGCGGGCGCGCACTGCCCCGGTCGAGGCCACGCCGGCCGCGGCCCCGGCGGCCGGGTCGGTCTCCGTGCCCGCCCCGGTGGCGCCCTCGGTGCCCACCCCGGCGCAGGCGCCGGCGGGCCGTACGCCGGTGCGGGCCACGCCGCTGCGCCCGGCGCTGACCGCGACGGTCGGTCAGCTGGGCGGGGCGGCCGGTGCTCCGGCCGTCGCGCCGGTGCCGGCTCCGGCTGAGCGGCAGCGTCCGCGGCCGGCGCAGTCCGGGCAGGCGCGCGGGCACGGCTTCAGCTTCTTCGGCCGGGGTACGGGCGCGGCGGTCCGGCCGACCGCTCCGGCGCCGGCGGTGGGCAGCGTCGCCGAGCTCGGGGAGCGCGCGGACCTGGCGGACGTGGTGGGTGACGAGGCGGTCGCCGCGAAGGCCCGGGCCGAGGCCCAGGAGGCCCAGGAGGCGCGGGAGGCCGGCGCGGGCGTGCGGCCGGAGCAGCAGCCGGTCCGCGCCGGGGACGCCGAGCCGGGTGAGCCGACCGTGGTGGACCTGACGCCCGAGGACGAGACCGAGCTGATCGAACTGCCGGAGCTGCGCGCCTCGCGCTGAGCGGCCCGGAACGCCGAGGGGCGGGAAGTCGACCGACTTCCCGCCCCTCGGCGTTCCCGCCCGTGCCGCGTCAGAGCTGGACGCCGAAGTCCTGGGCGATGCCCGCCAGGCCGGAGGCGTAGCCCTGGCCGACCGCGCGGAACTTCCACTCGCCGTTGTTGCGGTAGAGCTCGCCGAAGATCATCGCCGTCTCGGTGGCCGCGTCCTCGGAGAGGTCGTAGCGGGCGATCTCGGCGCCGCCGGCCGCGTTGACCACGCGGATGTAGGCGTTGCGGACCTGGCCGAAGTTCTGGCCGCGGGCGGTGCCGTCGTAGATGGTCACCGGGAAGGTGATCTTGGCGGCCTCGGCCGGCAGGCCGGCCAGGTTGACGTTGATCGACTCGTCGTCGCCCACGCCCTCGCCGGTGCGGTTGTCACCGGTGTGCACGACGGTGTTGTCCGGCGAGCTGGTGTTGTTGAAGAAGACGAAGTGCCCGTTGGAGAGCACCTTGCCGTCCGCGTTCAGGACGATCGCGCTGGCGTCGAGGTCGAATTCGGCGCCGGTCGTGGTGCGGACGTCCCAGCCCAGACCGACGCTGACCGCGGACAGGCCGGGGGCCTCCTTGGTCAGCGAGACGTTGCCACCCTTGGAGAGGCTCACTGGCATGGCGATTGCAGTCCCTTCGTTCGCTTTTCCCGGGACAACGCAGTACTCCGGTGGCTTGGTTCCGGGGATCCCGTGAATTCTTCGCGGACGTCAAACCCGGGCAAAGGACGGGCAAAGCGATGGCCGGTCCGGTCGGTTCCGGGTGTCAGACCCGGGGGAAGCGGCCCTGCAGCGTCCAGATGTTCGGGTTGTCGGCCAGGTCGGGGTGCATGTCGAACAGGTCGGCGAGGGTGTCCTGGAGGAAGTCCCGGGCCTCCCGCCGCAGCTCGCTGTGCCGGACCACGGCGGGCGGCTCGTCCCGCAGCCAGGTCGCGGTGACCTCGACCCAGTTGAAGCGGCGGGCGAAGCGCAGCAGCTCGGTGTTCTGGGTGAAGTCGAGGTCGGCGGTCTGCACCCGGGCGGCCCGGGAGCCGTCCGGGTCGCGGTCGAGCTGCTCGACGATGTCGCACAGCGCCCAGGCGAAGTCCAGCACCGGGACCCAGCCCCAGCGGGTGGAGAGTTCGGCGCCCTCGGCGTCCAGGTAGACGTCGCCGCAGAACAGGTCGTACCGCAGCGAGCGCACCGGGGCGGTGCGGTAGTCGGTCTGCGGGGGGTCGGGGAAGCGGTTGGAGAGGGAGTAGCCGAGCTCGATCACGTAGGCCATTGTCGGGGCTCCGGGCAGGTGCGGGTAACCGGGCCCGCTCCGAGCCGAAGGGCCCTGCCCCGAGCCGAAGGGCCCTGCCTCGAGCCGAAGGGCCCGCCCCGAGCCGAAGGGGCGCGCCGGTGCCGAAAGGGAGAGCGCGAGGGAGCGACGGAGGAGCGAGGGAGTGCCGACCGTCGGCGCCGGGTCGGAGCGCCCCGGAGGCGAGTGGGCGAGTATGACGCAGGAGCGAGGGAGTGCCGACCGTCGGCGCCGGGTCGGAGCGCCCCGGAGGCGAGTGGGCGAGCAGCAGATAACCGGGTGACCGGGCGGGGGTCGCGCGGGATGATGGGCGCATGTCCGAGCCCATCCGCGTACGGGGGTCGGTGGTCGTCCCCGACGCCGAGCTCGTCTGGCGCTTCTCGCGTTCCTCCGGCCCCGGCGGCCAGCACGTCAACACCTCCGACTCCAAGGTCGAGCTGCGCTACGACGTGGCCGGCTCGAAGGCGCTGCCCGAGGTGTGGCGCACGCGTGCCCTGGAGCGGCTGGCCAACCGGCTGGTGGACGGCCGGGTGCTGGTGATCCAGGCCTCGGAGTTCCGCTCGCAGTGGCGCAACCGGGAGGCGGCCGCGGTGCGGCTGTCGGCGGTGCTGACCGAGGCGTGCGCGCCGCCGCCGAAGGCCCGCCGGGCGACCCGGCCGAGCCGGGGGATGGTCGAGCGGCGGCTGGAGAACAAGCGGCACCGGTCCGATCTGAAGCAGGGGCGGCGCTCGCCGCGGGCCGAGTAGCCGGGCCCGGCGAACCGTTTCGCCCCGGACGCCGGCGCGGGCCGGCCGGTCGGGTTCAGCCCAGGGTGCGGTAGCCGCCGCGGAAGTACAGCAGCGGCCGGCCGCCGGGCGTGGGGACGGCGGCCTCCAGGACGCGGCCGACCAGCAGGGTGTGGTCGCCCGCGGGTATCCGCTGTTCGGTGCGGCACTCGACGGTGGCCAGCGCGCCCTCGATCAGCGGGGCGCCGGTGTGCTCGCCGCGGCGGTGCGGGGTCTCCGCGAACAGCAGCCGGTCGCTGAGCCGGCCCTTCATGGCGAAGCGGGAGCCGAGCGTCTTCTGCGCCTCGGTGAGCACCGAGACCGCCCAGGTGTCGTTGCGGGAGAGCACTTCGTCCATCCGGGAGTCCTCGCGGACCGAGATCAGCACCAGCGGCGGGTCCAGCGACACCGAGAGGAAGGACGTGGCGGTCATGCCGACGTCCTCGCCGTCCTCCTCGTCGTGGACGGTCACCAGGCTCACACCGGCGGCGAGCTGGGAGAGTGCGGCCCGGAACTCGTCGGGCGTGGCGTGGGGGGCAGCTTCGGGCTGCGGGGACGAGTACACGTACCGCACGGTAGTCGTCGCTCCCGGGTGACGGCATCGGGCCGTGGTCGTAGGACCACCGGCGCGGGTCCCGTTCGGTCGCGGGGCGCGGTCACTCCCAGGGGTGAAGCGGTTGGACCGGCGGGTGCAGTGGGCTTCAGCGTGCGGCCAATGCGGTCGACCACGAGAAATGTGCCGATAGCGCTTTATGTCCCGCTATGGGGCGGATGAACTGATTAAAGACGCATTAGTGTCGTGTGATTTAAGTCACAAGTGGTGGCCTATTGCTGACCGAGCGTGCCGAACGCTGTGCTCCCTGTGATTCAGTTCTTCTGGCAATCGGACGATAACCAATCAAGAACTATCCGAAGCAGCCGGGGAGCCCCCGCATGGAAGCCGAGTCGGAGCCGTACGTCCGTCTCGCGACCCTCCGCACCTTGCACCGGGTCGTGGCGGACCTCAACGCTGCCCGCAGCCTGGCGGGCACGCTGCAGGCCGTCGTCGAGGGCGCGGTGCACGGACTCGGCTTCGACGCCGCCGCGGTCAGCCTGGTCCGGCCGGACGGCGACCTCGTGGTGGCGGCCGTCTGGGAGCTGGAGGAGAGCCCGATGGGCGGGCCCTCGGTGCTCCTCGGCCAGGTCGGCTCGCGGGAGTCCTGGGACCGGCTGCTCGGCGTCAGCGACCACTGGGGCACCCTGCGCTTCCTGCCGTACGACCGCGGCTGGGCCGTCGCCAGCGACATCCCGCGCTGGATCGGGGACGGCCCGCTGCCCGTCTACGCCAACGACTGGCACCCCGCCGACGGACTGCTCGCCCCGATGTACAGCGCCGGCGGCGACCTGCTCGGGGTGCTCTCGGTGGACCGCCCGCGCAGCGGCAAACGGCCCGGGGCGTGGACCCGCGAGGCACTGGAGATGTTCTCGCTGCAGGCCTCCATCGCGATCGGCAACGCCCGGCTGCGGGCCGAGATGCAACGGGCGCTGGCCCGGCTGGAGAAGGAGCAGCAGGCGCTGCGGGCCAGCGAGGAGAGCTTCCGGCAGGCCTTCGAGTACGCCCCCAGCGGGATGGCCATCACCGAACTGCACGGCGCCGGGCGCGGCCAGCTGACCAGGGTGAACGACGCGCTCTGTCGACTGCTCGGCCGCCCCCGCGCGGTGCTGCGCCAGCAGAGCTTCGCCGACCTCGTCCACCCCGAGGACCGGGCCCTGTTGGAACGCACCAGCGCCGAGAGCGGCCGGGCGGAACTGAGGCTGTCCCGGCGGGACGGCGGCTACCAGTGGGTCTGCCTGCGCAACTCGATCGTGGCGGACGCGGCCGAGGGCCCGAGCTTCCTGCTCACCCACGTCGAGGACATCGAGGACCGCAAGCGCCACGAGTTCCAGCTCGCCCACCGGGCCAGCCACGACGCGCTCACCGGCCTGCCCAACGGCGCCGAGCTCAAGGCCCGGCTGGCCCGCCGGCTCTGCGCCGAGCCGCAGCCGGCCGCCGCCGCGGCCGCCGCGATGTCCGGCGAGGCCGGCTACCCGCAGCCGTACGCCTACCAGGCGGACTCGTACAGCGCGCACACCGCGTACGAGGGACTGGAGGGCGCGGACCCGTACACCGGGCCGGTGCACGGTTACGGACCGGCCGACGGCCTGCTGCCCGGCCTCGGCGCGGGGTACGGGGAGCACGTGCACGCCGTGGTCCCGGCCGAGTACGGGCCCTCCGGGGACACCTGGTCCGCGCCGTTCCGCTCCGGGGCGACGGCGCCGGTGGACAAGGGGCTCGCGGTGCTCTTCTGCGACCTGGACGGCTTCAAGTCGATCAACGACCGGTTCGGGCACAACGCGGGCGACTCGGTGCTGGTCGAGGTCGCCCGGCGGCTCAGCGGGGCGGTCCGGGACGGCGACACGGTGGCCCGGCTGGGCGGCGACGAGTTCGTGGTGCTGGCCGACGGCATCGGCCGCGAGGAGGCCAAGGACCTCGCCCACCGGCTGCGCAACGCGATCATCCCGCCGATGCGGATCGACGGACGGGCGATGCGGGTCGGGGTCAGCCTGGGGATCGGCTGGGCCGGCTGCGGGATGAGCATCGAGGAGGTGCTGCACACCGCGGACGAGCGGATGTACGACGAGAAGCGGGCCCGGGGCGGCGCGGTGCGCGGGGCGCGCGGCGAGCGCTCGCACCGGCGCGCGGGCTGACCGGGAGGGGCGTTCCGCGCGCTCCCCGGCGGCCTTCCGGCGGTCGGCGGGTCGGTCGGCAGGTCGGTCGGCGGATCGGTCGGCGGATCGGTCGGGTGCCGAGCATCCGGCGACGCACAGGTTACCCACGGGTTGTCAAGGGTTCTTTTCCTGCTGTCAGGTACGGCAGGTAGGGTTCCCGGTACGACAGCGTCCATGATCCGCGCCGCCCGCGCGCGGCGTACACCGGATGGGGGAGCAGACCACCGTGACGACCGCCGGCGACAACGGATTGCCCGAGGGCCAGGCGGGCGGTGCCCCGCAGGACGACGACCCGTTCGGCTACCTCTACCGCCCGGCCGACGGCTCCGCCGGACAGCCGGCCGAGCCGCAGCAGGGGGTGCCCCGGACGTCGTACAACCGGCCGATGGAGGTCGGGCGGGCGCAGTACGGCCAGCCGACCCGCACCCAGCAGCCGGCCTACGGCCAGCCCGGACCGGCGCAGCCGCCGTACGGCCAGCAGGGCATGCCCCCGCAGGGCCCGTACGGGCAGCCGGGCGTGCCCCCGCAGCAGGCCGAGTACGGCGGGGGCACCCAGCAGACCCGCTACGCCGAGCACTCCCGGCCGCAGCCGGGGGACGAGCGGCCGAGCAGCGGCCGGAGCAAGGGCGCGGTGATCGGTGCGGTCGCCGTGGTCGCGGCGATAGCGATCGGTGCCGGGATCGCCCTGTCCACCGGGGACCCGGACGGCGACAAGTCCGCCAAGGGCGGCACCACGACCGCCGCCCCGCCGGCGCCCAGCGGCACCGCGGCGTCGAGCGGCTCGGCCGGAACGGCCTCGCCCTCGGCGAGCGCCACCGTCTCCGCCGGCCCGGCGACCGTGGACGCCGGCCAGCTGCAGGGCCAGAACGCGCCGTCCGGCAACACCGTCAAGGGCGCCAAGTCCGCCGACGGCAGCTACCTGACGCTCCAGCAGGGCGGCACGGTGACCTGGAACGGCCAGATCGCGACGGCCGGGACGTACAAGCTGACCGTGCACTACAACAACGCCGGTGCCGACGTGAAGGGCGCGGCGTCGGTGAACGGCAAGGACTGGCCGAGCGGGCTGACCTTCAAGAACTACTCGCCGGGCAAGGATCCGGCGTCGTCCTGGTTCAGCACCTGGATACTTCCGCAGTTCCAGGCCGGGGCGAATTCGGTCACCTTCACCGTCCCCTCGGGGCCGGTCCTGATCGACCAGATCACGGTGGAGCCGGGCAGCTGAGACCCGCTCCGGACGCACCGCGGCCGCCCGTCCCCTTCGGGGGAGGGCGGCCGTCGCCTTTGCTCAGGCGGACTTGACGGAGCGGAACCTCTCGCCGCCGACCACCCAGCGGCCCCGGCGCATCACGGCGACCAGGTCGTAGCCGTCGGAGTCGACCACGACCAGGTCGGCGAGCT
>NZ_JBVIFM010000036.1:0-75096 GCF_055571335.1 Kitasatospora sp. NPDC030952 | reverse complement strand
CCTGCGCGATCTGGCACAACCGGACCACCGGCCGACCCATCACCCGCTCGCTGATCGCCTACGACCACTGACCGACTTCGGAACTACTCGTCTAGAGGCTGGATCGGGTCGGATCACCTCCGCGCGGGCGGAGCCGGACGCACTGCAGGTGCGGCGCTCGTCCTCGGTCATCGGGGCATCTCCGCATGGGCGGAGCGGACGGCTGAGCCCGATCCGGTGGCCCGGCGGGCTGCGGGGCACCTCCGCACGGGCGGAGCGGACGACGTCCAGCGCCTGTCCGCCGCGCTGCGCACCGGGGCACCTCCGCGCGTGCGAAGCGGGACCGGCCCAAGCTCGCGCTGCGGGCAGAGCGGACTGCAAGGTCCGGCGGACCTCTGGATATTCGGCCAGGTCACTTCCGCGCAGGCGAAGCGGACCACTCATGTTGACCTCCTCCCCGCACGAGCGGGGGTCACTTCCGCGCAGGCGAAGCGGACCTGTGGAACGCCGACGTCTACAACGGCCTCACCGGGCCACCTCCGCACTGGCAGAGCAGACAAGGGCTACGTGCTGACCACCGTCGGGGCGTACGGGTCACCTCCGCGCGGACGGGAGCGGACAGGAGGGCAATTCGGCACTCCCGGAGGGGGCCGGGGCACCTCCGCGCGGGCGGAGTGGACGGCGCCCTGATGCTGCTGCTCACCTGCGTCATCGGGGTATCTCCGCACGGGCGGAGCGGACGGGCGTGCGCTCGACTCCCCCGGGCTGGGCACCGGGTCACCTCCGCGAGGGCGGAACGGACCGCCGGGACATACCCATGGCGGATCGGAAGGACGGGTCACCTCCGCGAAGGCAGAGCAGACTGCGCCATGTCGTCGCCGAAGCGCGGTACCCAAGGGGCACCTCCGCAGGGCGGAGCGGACCTTCGAGACCTGCTGCGCAGCGTGGTCCTGTGCTGCTTCTTGACCGTGCTGAAGCGTCGGGTTGAGGAGCTGTTGTGGTGTCAAGGAGCGAGGAGTTGATCCTAGTGGTGGGGTGTGACGGCGTCCTCTGTTCTGGGTTTGGGTCCCGGTTGTCAGTGGCTGGGTCTAGCGTCGCTGGGTGGTGACTGACCGTGCTCGAGTAGTAGGGGACCGCCCTGTGTCGCGTCCGTCGTTCGATGTGGTTGTGAGGCCGTGGATCACGGCTCGTGTGCGTGCCGACCTGACTCCTGAGGAGGTGGCTGAGCTTCCGGTGCGGGGTGGGCCGGGGGAGTCGGTGGTGCTGGGTCTCGGTGATGTGCTGACGTGGGCTCATCTGCTGGAGCACGTCGACTGCCCGGATCCGGCGTCGGAGTCGGCGCTGCTGCGGGTGCTGATCGCGGTGACGGCGCGGGTCACGGGCCTGGACGTCGCGGAGGACTGGGACGACTGCCGGTGGGACGCGCTGGAGGCCGGCCGGCTGGACTCGGGGCGGATCGCGGCGTACTTCGACCGGTATCCCCGGCGGTTCGACCTGTTCGACGCGGAACGGCCGTGGCTGCAGGAGCCTCGACTTGCGGGGGAGTGCACGGGCAGCAGCGGCACCGGGCGGCTGGTGATGACGAGCCCGTCGGGGAACAACCATGTGTGGTGGCCGCTGGAGAAGGGCGGGATCGGCGGGCCCGTTCCCACGGTGACGGCGGCGTTCGGGCTGCTGACGTGGTTGTTCGCGGGGCCGTCGGGGACGGCGGCGAACCGGCGGCGTTCGGACGGGCGGAACAGCCACTACACGGTGGCGGGGCCGATCCGGGCGCTAGTGTCGTGGTTCCCGGCGGGCCGCAGTCTCGCGGAGACGCTCATCCTGGGAGTGCCGTCGCCGGAGAGCTGGCCGACGAACCCGGGCCGGGACGAGGCCCCGTGGGAGGCGGAGCAGCTCCCGGATCCGAGGGTGCCGGCGGCGCCGTCCGGGCCGGTGTCGCTGCTGACGTCGCGTGCCGCGCACGCGGTACTGCTCAAGCCGGACTCCGACGGCGGGCACGTGACGGATTCGTGGGTGACGTGGGCGTGGGAGAACGAGCTGCCGGAGGCCGAGGACCCGTACGTGATCAGGCGTGACGAGGGCGGTCCGGTGCGGGCGAACAGTGCGCGGGTGGCGTGGAGGGACCTGGACGCGCTGCTGCTGAAGACGGTGGCGGGCAAGACGCCGCGCTACCGGCCGGCCGTTCTGGCGTCGGTGGCGAGGCTGCCGCGGGAGACGGCGGCCGGTCTGCGGTTGCGCGCGTACGGGCTGCACCAGGAGCGGCGGGATCCGGAGACCGTCTGGTTCACCGCGGTGACGCCGCCGGTGCTCGGCTTCCTTGAGGAGCTGGACGGGGACGGTGCGGCGGCGGTCTCGGTGGCCCGGTCGCAGGCTGAGGGTGTGTCGTCCGGGCTGGCGAAGGCGTTGCGGGCGGCGTGGCAGGGGTTCAGTGGGGACAGCAAGGTCTGTCCGTGGGTCGATTCGGCGCTGCCGGTGTACTGGTCGCAGGCGGAGGCCGAGTTCTGGAAGGCGGTTGTCCCGGATGGTGACGGGGTCCGGGCCCGGCCCGGGTTTGTGGGGGTTGCCACGAGGGTGTTCGACGCCGTGACGGAGGCGGCCGCGCTCACGCCTCGGGGTATGCAGGCCGTCGAGGAGGCCCGGGCCGCGATGCTCAGGCGGCCCCGGGGTCCGCGGAAGAAGACGTAGCCGTTCCGGCGCCGGGGACGTAGGCGGCGGCGTTGAGGTTCTCCCGGTTCCGGTTTGCGCCCGTTCCTCCGATCCCCGTTCCTTCGGTGCCCGGCACGGGGGGTCGACCGTGCGGGGCGGTGGCCGGGCCGGTGGGGTGCTGGACCCGGACCGGGGTCGCGCCAGGTGGCCGGTTGGCGCCGAAGGACGGGGTCAGGTCCGAGGCCGATGAGGGCCCGCCGGCGCAGCCCCGCCGAGGGGCGGCCGGGTTTGATCCGGCTCCGTGTCGTCCCGCTGATCCGGCTACCTCACGCCACAGCCCGACCGCCGACCGCCGACCGCCGAGACGAACGGTCGGCCGATACGAAAGGAGCCGGCCTCCAACCCCGTCCCCTCCCGCCGCCGGCGGGAGCCCGACCCTTCAACCCTTACCGAGGAGCCCATGTCCATCGACTCGCCGCCCTCCGCGGAACCGGACGTCCTCGCGCACCAGCGCGCCTTCATGCTGTACGTCCACCAGCAGTGCTCCACGCCCGGCGGCCGCGCCGCGGTCCGCTCCGCGCTGACCGACCCGCACAAGCCGTTCCGCGCCTACGAGTACCTGCTCGCCCGGATCCCGCGCTGGACGAACAGCGACACCGAACGCGCCTACGTCCTGACCGCCGGCATGTACGCCGACCAGGCCCCCAACCCCCGTCTCGACTGCCAGCCGAAGCCGCCCGCCGGCCTGGCCGCCCCGGTCGACGGGGACCGCTGGCGCAACCTCGGCTGGTCGCTCGCCCGCGCCGTTCACACGAAGGCCCTGGCCGACGACACCGTCAAGGCCCGGCTGCTGCTGATGTCCCGCCAGGACGCCGACGCGCTCACCCGTGACCTGCCGCCCCTCGTCGCCCGCCTGCGCGCCGGCGACGTCCCCGTCGTGTGGCCGCTGCTGCTGCGCGACCTGACCCGCTGGGTAGACCACCCGACCGACACCGCCCGGGCCTGGGCCCGCGCCTACTACCAGTACGACCCCACCGCGCCTACCGCCGCCAGCACCGACGAGGAGACCTCCTGATGAAGCGCCGCCTGTACCTCGACCTGCACGTCATCCACTCCTACCCGCTGTCCTGCCTCAACCGCGACGACCTCAACATCCCCAAGACCGCCCACTACGGCGGCGAGCAGCGGGGCCGGATCTCCTCGCAGTCCGGGAAGCGGCACGTGCGGGTGGAGGTGGAGGACCGGCTGGGGGAGTGGGCGGTTCGCACGAAGCGGCTGCCGGAGAGCATCGCTGCCGAGCTGGTGCGCGCGGGCTGGGACGACGAGCTCGCGCAGCGGGCCGGGCGGATGGTGGTCCTGGCGGCGGGGGTGAAGGGCGTGGCCGTGGACGGGGACAACGACACGAACAGCATGCTGCTGCTGCCGCGGGCCGGGATCGCGGAGCTCGCCGAGGTCGCGGTGGAGCACCGGGAGCTGGTGGAGGCGGGGGCGGACAGGAAGAAGGAGGCGGTGGCGCAGGAGAAGCTGGTGAAGGCGGCTGGCGGGCGGGTGCTGGAGGTGTTGCGGGGGCGGACGTCGAGTATCGCGGCGTTCGGGCGGATGCTGGCGAACGAGCCGGGTTCGGCGGTGGCGGGTGCGGTGCAGGTCGCGCACCAGCTGACGACGCACGCGCTGGCGGTGCAGCCGGACTACTTCACCGCGGTGGACGACATCACGCGTGGTCAGGAGGATGAGTCGGGGTCGGCGCACCTGGGGACGGCGTTCCACACGTCGGGGACGTACTACCGGTACAGCTCGGTGAACCTGCCGGAGCTGGCGGGGAACCTGGGCGGGGACGTGGAGGGGGCGAGGCGGGTCGCGGTGGAGTTCGCGCGGGCGTTCGCCGTGGTGGTGCCGTCCGCGCGGCAGGGGTCGACGGCGCCGTTCACGCCTCCGGCGCTGGTGCACGTGGTGCTGCGCGGGGACCAGCCGGTGAACCTGGGCGGGGCGTTCGAGCGGCCTGTCAGGGCGGAGGGGGGCAGTGGTTTCGTCGAGCCGTCGGTGCGGTGCCTGGACGCGCACGCCGGGGCGGTGAACGGCTTCTACGGGGACGGTGGTGTCCTGGCCCGCTCGTACAGCGGCCTGGGGGTCGGGTCGGTGGAGCACCTGGGGGAGGACGCCGGGTCGCTGGAGAAGCTGCTGGCCGGCGTGGACGCGGCGATCGGGGAGCACCTGTGAGCGGCGGCCTGCTGCTGCACCTGTCGGCGCCGGTGCAGTCCTGGGGCAGCCCCTCGCAGTTCGGGACGCGGCTGACCTACCCGCATCCGACGAGGTCCGGCCTGACGGGCCTGTTCGCGTGCGCGCTCGGTCTGGCCCGCGGGTCCGACCTGGGGGAGCTGGCCGCACTGCGGTACACGGTGCGTGTGGACCGGCCGGGCCGCCTGCTGCGCGACTACCACACCGTCGGCGGCGGCTACCCGCGGGAGAGGACCGTGGTCACCGCCGCGGGCGGGCGGCGCCCGCTGAAGGAGGCCACACTGCAGTCCGAGCGCTGGTACCTGGCCGACGCGGCATTCACCGTCGCGGTCACCGGCCCGGCCGCCACTACCACCGCGGTGGCCGAGGCGCTGCGGCGCCCGGTCTGGCACCCATATCTGGGGCGCCGCTCCTGCCCGCCGGCCGTACCGGTCCTCGTGGGCGCCGCCGATGATCCCGTCGCGGAACTCCACCGCCTGCCGCTGCACCGCGAACCCGACGGCAAGGGCGCGACCGAGGTGGTCTTCATCCACGACACCGACCCCCGCACCGGCCGCCCGCCGCTCACCCAGGTCCGCGACCAGCTCCCCACCACCGGCGCCCGCCGCTTCGCCCACCGCCCCCTGTGGGAGACCCGCCACCCGTTCACCGCCGACCAGCACGCCGGTACCGGCACCGCCTGGATCACCGCCCTCACCGCCTACACCCGCACCTGACCCAGCCTCACCGACCCCGCCCGCCGCGGGGGACACCGCCCACTCGGAGAACCCGATGACCCACCTTACCCAGCTCCACCTCCACCCCCGCTCCCGCGACGCGGCAGCGGACCTGCGCAACACCAGCCACATGCACCAGCGGATCATGAGCATGTACCCCGACGCCCTCACCAGCGGCGACGCCGCCCGCCGCAGTCTGGGCGTCCTCTACCGCATCGAACGCACCCCCCAGGCCACCACCGTCCTCGTCCAGTCCACCCTGGCCGCCGACCCCACCGTCCTGCCCGACCACTACGCCACAGCCCAGCAGCGCAATCTGGCGCCACTGCTGGAATGGCTGGCCGACGGCCGCACGGTCCGCTACCGCATCGACGCCTCACCGACCCGTTCGCTGCGCGACGGAACCCGCGACGCCGGCGGGCGCCTCAACCGCGGCAAGCCCGCCCCCTTGCACGGCAAGGACGCGATCGCCTGGTGGGAACGCAAAGCCCACACCGCCGGCCTCGACCTCCACGACATCCTCGACATCCCCCAGGAACCCGCCACCGGCCACCGCGCCACCGGACCGATCCGCCACACCCTCACCCGCTTCGAAGGCACCGCCACCATCACCGACCACCAGGCACTCCTCACCGCGCTCACCAACGGCATCGGCCGCGGCCTCGCCTACGGTGCCGGCCTCCTCAGCATCGCCCCCCACCACGAGTAAAGAAACCGCAAAGCCACCAGAGAGCCGCAGGTCAAAAAGGGTCCGCTCCGCCTGCGCGGAGGTGGCCCGCCCCGGGACAGCACCATGACCGGGCTCATCCGGTCCGCTCCGCCTGCGCGGAGGTGGCCCGTATGACCGACCGCGCACCATCGGCTGGCCGACGTCCGCTCCGCCTGCGCGGAGGTGGCCCGGACGTCGTGGACGGGAAGATCACCGCCCGTCCGTCCGCTCCGCCTGCGCGGAGGTGGCCCGCTGCCGAACGTACTGACCACCGGCCGCGGCATGTCCGCTCCGCCTGCGCGGAGGTGGCCCGTCCTGGGTCTTGGGGCCCTTGAGGGCTTCTGGTCTGCTCCGTCGGCGCGGAGGTGGCCTGTGGCCAGTGTTCACGTTGTTGGTAGACCGGTGGTCTGGAGGAGTTTGGTGTTCGATCCGCGAGTTGCCGGTAAGCGTCGTGGGCTGCCTGGTCCGTACCCGCTGGTGTGTCATCTGGCGGACACCGCGGTGATTGCGGGCGGGCTGTGGGACTCCTACCTGACGGCTTCTCATCGTCGGTTGATCGCCGGTGGTTGGGGGGTCGATCCGGCGCGGGCGCGGCGGCTGGTGATGCTGGCGGCGGGTATGCACGACGTGGGGAAGACCATCCACTGCTTCCAGCGGGGCCTCGAGGGCACTGCCGAGCTGCTGGCCGATCCGCGGTACCCGGCGCCGGCGGGCTGGATGCACGAGGAGTGGATCCCCCATCAGGTGGCGAGCCACTGGGCGCTGCCGCAGATCCTCACCGGACTGGGGTGGCCGCCGGTCGAGCGGCCGTGGAAGTCCGTAACACACCAGGTCGCGCAGATCCTCGGCGGTCATCACGGGGTGTTCGGTGAGGCGCTGTCGCCCGCCGCGATGGCCGACCCGTTGAAGGAGCTGCGCGGGCTGGGCAGGGACGGCTGGGCCGAGCAGCGTGAGGAGCACGTCCGGACGGTGTTCGGGATCTGCGGGTCGCCGGCGGCGCCCGGACGGCTGCTGCCCGCGGGTGCGGCGGTGGTGGTGACCGGGCTGGTGGTGCTGGCGGACTGGCTGGCGTCCAACACCGGGCAGGTGCGGGGCCGGCTGGCGGCGTGGAACGGGGACCTGGCCGCGCACGTCGCGAGGATGCGGCAGCGGGCACCCTGGGTGCTCGCCCACGCCCAGCTGGCGGCGCCGGCCTGGAAACCGGCTGCGACGTTCACCGACCTGTTCCCCGACATCACGAAGCCGTACCCCCTTCAGGCCGACGTCGCCCAGCGCCTCGGAGGCCTGGTTGAGGGGCCGGGGCTGGTGCTCGTCACCGCGCCCACCGGCGACGGGAAGACCGAGACCGCGCTGTTCGCCGCCCGGGTCCTCGGCGCGGCGGCCGGCGCCGGCGGCCTGGCGGTGCTACTGCCCACCATGGCGACCACCGACGCGATGTGGCGCCGGGTGAAGAAGTTCACCGCCCGCGCCGCCGAGGTCGGCACCCCGGTGACCCTGCTGAACTCGATGGCGTGGCTGAACGAGGACTACGACCCGGACCGCGACGAGATCGTGGCGGACGACTGCGTGTCGACCCAGGCCGCGTCCTTCCTCCGCGGACCGCACCGGGGACTGGCCGCCGGCGTCGCGGTCGGCACCTGGGACCAGGCCGCACTGGCGGCGCTGCCGGTGCGCTTCAACGTGCTGCGGTGGCTGGGACTGTCGGGCAAGACCCTGGTCATCGACGAGGCCCACAGCTACGGCGCGTACGGGCACCGGCTGACGCAGCGGCTGCTGGAATGGTGCGGCCACCTCGGCATTCCGGTCGTGCTGGTGTCGGCGACGCTGACCGGGCGGACCGCCACCGACCTCGTCGGCGCCTACCGGGCCGGCGCCGGCCACAAGGACACGGCGCCGATCACCTCCCCCTACCCGGGCTGGGTCCACGTCTGCGCCGAGACCGGGAAGGTCACCGCCCACGGGCCGCTGCCCACCACCCGGGAACGCGACATCGCCGTCGACCACCACACCGTCCGGCACACCCACGACCCGGCGGTGCCCGCAGGCCGGGCCGCCCGGATCCTGACGGAGCTGCGGCCCGCCGCTGCCGGCAGGGGCTGCGCGCTGGTGGTGTGCAACGTCGTCGCCGACGTCCAGGCAACCAGGAGGCTGCTCACCGAGCGGTGGGGCGAGGACGGCCCGCAGGTCGTGCTCCTCCACGCCCGCCTTCCGATGTGGCAGCGGATCGAGCGCACCGACCTGATCGAGGGCAAGGTCGGCTCGAAGGGCGTCCGCCCGGACCGGCCGCTCGTCGTCGTCGCGACACAGGTCGTCGAACAGTCCCTCGACTGGGACTTCGACCTGGTCGTCTCCGACCTCGCCCCGATGAGCCTGCTCCTGCAGCGCGCCGGGCGCTGCCACCGGCACGACCACCCACGCCCGACCTGGGCGCCGGCCCCTCGGCTGGTCGTCCTGTCCCCGCCCGGCGGCCTGCCCGCCCCCAGCTGGGGCGACGTCTACGACACCTCGCTGCTGCGCCGGACCTGTGATGCGCTCTGCGGGCTGGAGGGGCCGATCGCGATCCCGGGTGCGGTCCCTGGCCTGAGCGCTGACGTGTACGACGCGGCCTGGGACCCGGACCGGATGGACGCCGACGACGCGCGGCGCCTGGCGATGGAGCAGGCCCAGGCCTCGGCCGCCGACATGGTGATGATCCCCGCGCCGGACCGGGTCAAGGACCTGTACCCGCTGACCTCCGCCCTGGACCCGGACCTCGCGGTCACCCGTCTGGGCGGTGAATCGAAGCGCATTCTGCCGGTGTGGCCCGACGGCGACGGGTGGACCTTCGTCACCGCCGACGGCCCGGCCAAGCTCCCCCACCACCCCGGCAAGGACGACATCCGTACCGTGGTCCTCTCCACCGTCCAGGTCCGGTCGACCTGGCTCACCGGTGTCGGAGCGGACACCTACCCGCCGGCCCGGTGGCAGGACATCCCCGCGCTGCGCGACGTCGCCCTGGTCCCGCACGACCCGCGGACCGGCCGCTGGCACGCCCCCGACGGCAGGACGATCCGCCTCGACCCCGTCGACGGCATCATCCGCGAGTGAACGCCGTACCGCTGGATAAGACCCGAACGCTGGATCCGGCCAGCTCGGAGACGCTGATGCCGGAGGTGGCCAACGGCACCTCCGGCTCGGCGCAACGGGCTGACCGTCGGAACCCGCATCACGCACGGCGCCGTCAATCTGCTCGCCGACTCGGGCACCACCATGTGCTGGGTCGGCGAGCAGGGCGTACGCATGTACGCGGCTGGGCTTGGCCCCAGCCGCGGCGCTGCCCTCCTCAATCGGCAGGCCTGGCTGGTCAGCCGCACCAGGAACGCCTTGCCGTCGCCCGGAGCATGTACCGCATGCGGTTTCCCGGCGAGGACGTCAGCACGGCCACCATGCAGCAGCTGCGCGGTCGCGAGGGGGCCCGCATTCGCAAGCTCTACCAGGCCGAATCACGCCGGACCGGTGTTCCCTGGAACGGCCGCGTCTACAAGGCCGGGCGACCCTCATGCCGCAGGCGACGATCTCAACCGCTTGTTGTCTGCGGCCAACGCCGCCCTCTACGGGATCTGCCACGTAGTCATCGCCGGACTGGGCGCAAGCCCCGGTCTCGGCTTCGTCCATACGGGCCTGGCCACCTCGTTCGTCCTCGACATCGCCGACCTCTACAAGGCCGAATGCACCATTTCGCTCGCCTTCGACCTCGCCAAGCAGGGCCACACCGAGGAACGTGACGCCCGTCTCGGCCTGCGAGACCGCGTCGCCCGGGACAAGCTGCTCGGGCGGATCGTCCACGACGTCAAGACCCTGCTCAGCCCGGACGCCACCGATATGTCCGACCTCGAGGTCAACGAGCTCTGGGACGAACGTGTCGGCACAGTCCAAGGGGGCGTCAACTGGTGCAGCGCAGAGGGAGCATCAGCTGCCACAGTCGCCGATCCGGGGATGGGCGGTGAGTACCTGGCCATCATCGGCCCCGAGTTCGCCCAAGACACGAGCAGCCCATAACCGTCATCATCCTCATCACAGCCCCTGAAGGGCTGCGGGGACACCTCACCCGCTGGATGGTCGAAGTCAACGCCAGCGTCTCGACTACCGGGGCGAGGTGCTGTGCGCCGCCGTCGACTTCAGCCTGCGCGGCGTATGGGCACTGCGAAATGGCCGCCTTCACGGGGTCAGCCCCGACGACGATCCCGAGTTGGCAGCGCTCCTGCTCCGGAACGGGATCCGGCTTAGTGCGCAACGTCCCGCGAGTTCTCTTGAACTGCTGAGCGACCGCGACCGTGGCCAGGTTCCTGGCCGAAGTTGTCGATTCATGCCCGCGCCCTCTCGGCTATGGGTAGCGTGCGGCCATGACGCTGGATGTTGTGGTCCCCTTGGCCGTCACCGTGCTTGTGGCCACCGCGGGTTACACCTATATGACGAATCTGCGCCTGGCACGTCGGAAGGATCGTCTGGAACGGGTCAACCGCCAGCTCAGCGAGCTCTACGGTCCGCTCTACGCGCAGGCAGAGGCCATGGACCGTTCCTGGAAGAAGTTCGCCGACCGGCACTGGCCGATGTGGACCGCCTCGGTCCCCGCCACCACGGAGCAGGCCGCCACCTGGCGTTTGTGGATGTCCACGGTCTTCATGCCACTCAACCGGCGCATGGTCGAGTTGGTCGTCTCCCATGCCGACTTGCTGCGCGAGGAGACCATCCCCGAACCCCTCAAGGAGTTGTGCGCGCACGTCGCTTGCTACGAGCCCGTCCTTGCGCGCTGGCAGGAAGACGGGTTCGACTCGGTCCAGTTCGATGACAATGTCTCGATCGCCGGCGATTTCCCGCGCGCCGAGCTGGACTCGTACGTACGGGCTTCCTTTGAGTCCCTGAAACTGGAGCAGGCGCGACTGCTCGCGCAGACGCAGCGCCTACGTTGATCAAGCCGTCCGATCGGCCGCCGCCATCTGATCGCATCATCCGAGGCGGTTGCCGTGTGTGACGGCCGTGACGGTGGGTGATTCGCAGAAATGACCAGTTGTGCGAGTTCTGCGAGACCCCCGGATCGTGTCCGTTTTGCCCGGGTCTCCGTTCGCAGAACATCTCTCAGCTTGTTGTTTAGAAGCCGTTGTCGTACCGAACTTGAGCGGCAGGTTTTCGCAGGTCAGGCATGATGTAGAGGCTGGCGAGGCAGGCTGGGGCCGTCGGGTGATCTCGTCGGTGGAGGTGCCGGGATGGCGTCAGTCGTTGGCCTGTTGCAGGAGCGCGAGCTGGCCGCGCGAGAGCGTGTGGAGGGGCTGCGGGAGGAAGCGAACAGGGTGCTGGCCGAACTCGCCGAGGCAGAAGCGGACTGGCAGGAATGGCTGATCGCCCGGCAGCGCGTCAGTGAGGTCCTGTCCGTGCCGAGAGTCCGGGAGGACGGCCCGGTCCCGGCGGAGGAGCCCTCCGCGTCCGAGCGGGAGCCCGCGCCGCCGCCGGACGCGCCCACCGTGGTGCGTGTCCCTGGGGCAGCGCGGGCGGGCTCGATCGTGCCGGTGTGGCGGCCCGCGTTGTCGACGGCCGTGCTCGCGGTGGACTACCAGCGCATCCTTGTCTTGCTCGCGGAACATCGGTCGGGCGGACACGGGGTGATGACGTGCCAGGAGATCGCCGCCGGACTCGGTCTGGCTGTGGTTCCGGCCTGCGTGGAGGGTGTGGGGTCGAAGATGAAGCGGCTGATCGACCGCGGCTGGGCGGCTGAGCCGGTCCCGGGCCGATTCATGCTCGCCGACGGGCCAGCCGCCGGCTCATGAGCCGGGTCATCGACCACAGCACCATCTGCTCGTGGACAGCGGGCAGGGTCTCGTAGTCACGCACGAGGCGGCGTGAACGCAGCAGCCAACTCAGCGTGCGCTCCACCATCCAGCGCCTGGGCAGCACCACGAACCCCGAGACGTCGTCCGAGCGCTTCACGATCTGGACGGTCAGGTGCAGCTTCTCGACCGCCCATGCGACCAGGCGGCCGACGTAGCCGCCGTCCGCCCAGACCAGCGCGATGCGATGGAAGCGGGCCCGCAACTGCTGGAGCAGCGGCACGGCCGCGTCCCGGTCCTGCACGCTCGCGGCGGTGACCATCACGGCCAGCAGCAGGCCGAGGCAGTCGACCACGATGTGTCGCTTGCGGCCGTTGATCTCCTTGCCCGCGTCGTAGCCCCTGCTTGAAGAGGGCACCGTCGCGTCCGCCTTGACCGACTGGGAGTCGAGGATGGCGGCGGTCGGCTCCGGGTCCCGGCCGGCGTTCTCGCGGACCTGGCCGCGCAGCCGGTCGTGAAGCTCGACGAGCAGGCCTCCCACTCGCCAGCGCTTGTTGAAGGCGTACACGCGGTCCCAGGCGGGGAAGTCCGCCGGAATCGCCCGCCAAGTGATCCCGCCCGTGACCAGGTAGCGAACGGCGTCCACCATCTGCCGGTGGCAGTAGCCCTCCGGCTGCCCACCACGGCCCTCCAGCCATGCCGGCACCGGCATCGCGTCCCGCACGACCACCCACTCCGCGTCGCTCATGTCGGAGGGGTAGCAGGGCTCGCGGTCCGGACGGTCGCCCGCATTCCCGAACCGGTGAGCGAGGCAATCACACGACCGGGGAACCGAGTTGGACTCCACCGGCATGACAGCGCAAGACTGCGACGCAAGGGCCTCCTGGGCTTCGGGCATTCGACAATCCCGAGCTGACCAGGAGGCCCTGCCATCATGCGCGCACCCGCCGAAGATCACCCGACCGAGCCGCAACAATCGAACCGACGCTCACCATGATCGGAACGACAACGGCTTCTCTACAAGGGGGAATAGGTCTGGTACTTGCCTTGCAAGGATGAGGTGGCTGCGTCGGCCACGTCGGTCCGGGGGCCAGCTGCGCACTCCTGGAGGAACTTTCTGGCCCGCGGGCCTGGCCATCCCGCTGCGGCGGCCGCAGCCCAGAACCGGCGCCCGTCCTGGGGGTCCAGGGGGCTGAGGAAGTCGAGAACGTGGTCGATCGTGGCCGTGTCCAGGGGGAGCCGCTGCATGGCGACGGCGCGCAGAGCACCGTCGGCGAGCATCGGGGTGCCGGTGTCCAGGCACCATCGCAGGGAACTGGCTGTGTCTTTGGGAGCGCTCAGCCGGACGATGGCGTCGCCGAGCGCGACGTAAACCATGGTGGCCTTGAAGGGGTGCTGGGCGAGGTCCCGGAGCAGACCGAGGGCGGGCCGGTGGCCGCACATCCCGAGTGCCATGACGATCTGGTACTGGGTCTCCCATGTGCGGGCGTCGCGAACCTCCAGCTTGAGGGCCTCCAGCAGCGACGGACCCGCAGTGGGGTCGGCCAGCCGACGCAGTCGTGTTGCAGCAGAACGCCGCTTGGGTGAGAGCCTGTGGCCAAGCTGCGTCACGGCTTCATCCAACGTCAGGACCATCTCGACCCCTGCCTCAGCGGTTCCATCTCGGTGACAACGTAGGTCTTTGCGCTGACACGGCAGTTCGTCTCCGCGCTGCCGGACGCCCCACCACTGATCTCCACGGGCGGCAGGCTTCTGCCACTCTCGTCATGGCCTCGGCATGTACGGTCACCGACCCGCCCTCGACCTGCTCCGAGAACCCACCCAGCACCCCTTCGAGGCCGCCGTGGTTTACGTCGCGCTCGGCGACGCCGTCATCCGGCTACAGCGAAACCGGGCAGGACGCCGGGCAATACGGTGACTGATCGAACCGTGCGACCCCACGAAGGAGACACCACCATGGTCCACCCAGCCATCACCCGCCTCTCAGCCCTGCTCGGGGAGCCCAGCACCCTGGGCGACACCGTCGACTGGGACGAGCTGGCACGGACCACAGGCCTGCGTCTGCCTGCTGACTACCGCGACTTCGTCACGCTCTACGGCGGCGGTGAGCTGGACGAGTACGTCGGCGTCAGCACGCCGCCGGTGGCCGGCTCCCCGTACGGCGACCTCGTCGACGGACTGGACTTCGACCCGAGGGAGGAGCCGGAGGTCCCTACTGGCACTGCCGCAGAGGACCTGGAGGAAAGGAGGCTTCTCCCCTTCGCGAGGAGCTCCAGCGGCGATGTGGTCTTCTGGCTCTGCGACACCCGGGACCCGGACAGCTGGGACGTCGTCGTCTTCAAGCGCCAGCCCCTCTATGGGGAGGGACGTTGGATCCGCTTCGAGGCGGGCTTCGGCGACTTCCTGTTCGGCACCCTCGGTGGCACGCTGCCGAACCCGTTCAGCGACAGAGGCTTCGCTGAGCCCCCGCATGCCTACCGCAACTGGCGGCAGCCGCTGTGACCCGTACGGTGTTCGCATACGGCTGTCGGCCGCCTGATTCAGCCGTCGAGTTTCTGCCTGCGCACGCTGCTGATTCCCTGGCCACAACGGAGGCGGGGTGTCATGGATCCATGGGTGCCGTCATCCGCCCCGCCAGTGGGGTGTGACCGGAGGTAGCGGCCGGCCCCCAGGCCGGCATCCGGGCGCAGGTGTCGACGCAGGCTCCGCGGATCGCTGACCTGGTCGCCGCCGCGCGGCCGGGTGAGCCGGTGACCGTGTACGCGACCTACGCGTCGCTGGAGCGGGTCGTCCAGGCCCACCGCGACTTCGGCCTCCCGGGGTGGGACCTGGTGGTGGTCGACGAGGCGCACCGTACGGCCGGTTCGGAGGGCAAGGCGTGGGCGGCCGTCCACGACGACGCCCAGGTCCCGGCGAAGCGTCGGCTGTACTTCACCGCCACGCCGAGGATCGCGGACGACCGGCGGGCGAAGGACGGCCTGGCCGACTTCGGCGGCCTCGCCGACGCGGCGGGCGCGGAGCAGTTGCCCGCGCTGTGTTCCATGGACGACGAGACGATCTACGGCCCCACCGTGTTCACCTGGACCCTGGGCCAGGGCATCGAGCACGGCTACCTCGCCGACTACCGGGTGCTCGTGCCGGTGGTGACCGACGAGGAACGCGGGCCTACTCGGAGACCTTCAAGGGATCATCGGGAAGGTACGCCCTCAGCGTTCCTCCCGACACCGATCCACAGGTTCCGAGCATTGCTCCGAGTTATCCACAGGCAACCGGGATCGCGTCCACAGCTTGTGGGCGATCGGGCAGAGTCCAGCCACCGGCCGCCGACGGCGGCCCCATGGAAGGCTGGTCAATGTGAGCAACGCGGGACACGGTAGGGCGGGGCGCCGGACCGGCCGCATCCGGGTGCGTCCGCCGGTGAGCAGGCGAGTCGGCAGAGCGGAGGGCAGGTCACGCCGACTGGGTGTGGCGTGCGTTGCCGCGCGCCTTCTCGGTGAACTGATCGGAGGGCTCCTCGGCTGCTGAGCAGACGTAGCCGTTGTTCTCTTCGGGAACACAATCGGAACATGTAGATCCGTATGCACTTAAAGGTGTGGGGTGTGATCGAGAAACGTCGGCCTTGGACTGTTTGTGGCGCACGGCTGGTGGTTTTGGGATCCAGTCACTGGCCCGGATAATCGGAAATTGCGCGGTTGGGGCTCAACTGCTCTGAGGCCCGGATGCGCCGGTAGGTTGATGGGCATGCCGGTCAACCGGCATGGCCCCGGGCGCGGTTGCCCCACCGCGCCCGGGCTCCAAGCGAAACCGATCAAGAATGACGAGATCAGGCATGCTCGAACGATTCCGCGGAGGGCGGCAGCGTATTCTGCCGTACTCCGATTCCTCTCAAGCTACCAGCAATTTCCCTCCCGGCTGCGGCCTGCGCTCGATCGGGGTAATCGACGTCGTCGCGCGTTTAAGCGGCGTGCTCGCAGTTCCGCTCCTCGCCTGGGTTGTTCTGGGTGACGGCCCGGTCGCTGCCTCCCGGGTCGCCCTGCTCCTGTGCCTGCTGCGGTGCACCGGCGAGGTGGTGGTCCGGGTCCGGCGGGTGAGGGTGGTCTGATTTCCGAGGGGCGGTCCTTCTCTGGCGAGGAGGGCCGCCTCGCTTTCGCGGACGGGGGCAGTGAGGAGCGGCAAGGCGGAGGCATGCGGACGTATCCATGGACCAGATCGTCGGGGTGCCTGCTGGCGCCCGGAGGCCGGCCGCGAAGCTCCCGGGCGCGCAGCGGCTTTGAGGGCTTCGTGCAGCTGTACGGGAGGAGATACAGCAGGTACGCGCGGGCTCGCCTGGAGGACGCCGAACTTGGCGCGGAAGCGGTGGCGTGGACTCTTGGCTATGTCGAGGCCGACTGGGAGTCACTACTTGCCAGCCCCGAGCCGACGGCCGAGTGCTGGTCTCTGCTGCGCGAGGCGGTTGGGCGCCGCAGCATGCCGGGCCGGCGTACCGGCGACTGGCTGCACACCGTGCTGCCCGCACCCGCCGCCGATGTGGTCCTTCTGCGCTACCGGCTGGGGTTCGAACTGCCGGACACCGCCCACCTTATGGGGGTCAGCGAGGGCGTCGTCGAGGTCGAGCTGCGCGCGGCACTTCGCATGCTTGCCCGGACATGAGACGCAGTCCCGATGCGCGAGATCGGAATTAACGGAGCATCGGAACGCGCTCGCGAGAATGGGGTGGCGCGCGACCTGCGCGGATCCGCCCCCTGCTCGCCATGGCGCGCTACCGGATGCTTCGATCACCCGGTTGGCCGCATGGCGTAGCCGTGTGCACCTGCCTACGATTGGGCCCCAACTCCCCAGGGCACCCCCTGGGTTGTCCGACCACGGAAGGGGCGCCGTGGGTACTGAGGATAGGCATGCACATGCCATCAACACCTCGATCCCGAGTGCAGCACGCATGTACGACTGGCTACTGGGCGGAGAGCTGAACTTCGAGGCGGACCGAAAGGCCTGCCAGGACCTCCTGAAGATCGCTCCCAGTAGCCGCGAACTGGCCTTGAACAACAGGTGGTTTCTGGAACGCGTCGTCCGATTCCTTGCCGACGAATGCGGAATCACTCAGTTCATCGACCACGGGTCCGGCCTGCCGACCAGGCCCAACGTGCACCAGACCGCGCAGGACATCCACCCGCAGGACGCCCGGGTCGCCTACATAGACATCGACCCGATCGTCATCGCACACGGGCGCACCTCGCTGGATGTCAACAGTGGCACGCGCTTCATCGAGGCCAGCATGACCGACACCGAACGGATCATCGAACAGGCCTCCCGTGGCGGCTTCATCGACTTCAGTCAGCCTGTCGCCGCCCTCTACGTCTCGGTGATCCACTGCTTGAAGGACAGCGAGAAGCCCGAGGAGATGATCCGGCGCATGCGGGACCAGCTGGCCCCCGGCAGCTACATGGTCATCTGCCAGCTTGTGAGCGACGACAAGATGCTCCGGGACGAAGTCACCAAGCTGATGAAGCAGAGCACCGACGACCACTGGGGTCGAGTCCGGGAGAAGCGTGACGTGCGGCGGTACTTCGACGGTCTGACCGTCCTCGAACCGTACCTGGTGGACGTGACCCACTGGCGGCCAGATAACGAACTCCGTCAGCGTCGACCCCAACTGACGCATGAGTGGACGGAGTTCGGAGGGGTGGCCCGAATCAGATGAGGGCGGGGCCCGTCAGCGGACAAACCGCTGCCGGGCCCTCTTCATCATCTCCAGGCTCTCGTCGCGGCCCGCGGTTTCCCCCAGTAGCAGCGTCATAGTGGTGCTGTAGCGTTCGAACGATGGCGTGCCCTTCTCCTCCGGCTCGGCGCCCTTGATGAAGTACTTGCTGCTGTCGCCGACCTCCAGATAGATCATGGAGGGGAGTCCCGTCGCTTCTTTTCCGAACTCGAGCCGCGTCATGGAAGTCAGGTCAGTCACGATCTGCTTGCCGTCCAGCGGGAGGACTCGGATCTGGAGCCGGGGGTCCTCGGCGGCGGAGATGAGACGGTCCAGTTGCCCGACCATCGTCTGGCGACTGCCGATCCGGCGGAGCAGCATGCTCTCGTCGAAGAGGAAGATGCACTCGGGGAGGTTGAAGAAGAGCTTCTCTTGCCGGTAGAGGCGCAGCTTGACCCTCCGTTCGATCTCGTCGGCGTCGAGCGGGGGGTGGCTGCTGGACATGACGGCCCTCATGTAGGCCTCAGTCTGCAGGAGTCCGGAGATGAACATCGGCTCGAACGTCCACAGCCTGTCGGCCGCGGGCTCCAGCCCGACCAGCTGTTCCATGAAGGGCCGCACGACGAGGCCTGCCCTCTGCCAGGCCGGCGGCTGGTGGGCTTGCTTGGCGAGTAGCACGAGCCACGCCCTCTCGGCGGGAAGCAGTTCGTAGAAGTCGGCGAGGATCTCCGCGTCCTGTGGCTGCGGCAGGGCGGTTCGGCGTTCGAGTTTGCAGAGCTTCGAAGCTGACATCTTGGTGCCGGCGGCGACGTGGTTCTGCTGCAGACCTCGGCTCAGCCGTAGCGAGCGGAATGTGGCACTGGCCAGCACGGCCGCTACGGTGGAGTTCTGCCCCGGGTCGGCCTCCGGACGGTCAGCCGGAACATACCGCTTGAATGCATCAGAAGCGTCAAAAACGGACACGCGGGCCCCAGTGTTAAGAGAGACCGGAAAGTAAACGTGCCCATCGTCTCATAAACCGGGGCCCACGTGCTTGTCGATGGCTTTTTCTCCTGAATACTAGGCGGTAATCAGGTGATCAAACTCCCCGCCCTTCGCGCCTGCCAGTAGCGCCCTCCACTCGCCGCGCGTGAACAGCAGGGCGGGCCCCCGCGCATCGCGTGAGTTCCGAACAGCGACCTCCCCGTCCTCGGTGAGCGCCAGCTCTACGCACTGGCCGTTCGCATTGCTTGCGCTGCTCTTGATCCAGACCGCGTCGATCGAACCGGCCGGCATGCCGTTCCAGTAGTCCGCCATTGCGACCATCCCCTCTCATGTTCGATTAGCCAGGTTCCGAGAAAATACGACCGGAGCCCAGCGGTGCAGGTGAGTACGTCAGGAAATTTCCCACAGGAAATTTCCTGGGCGAGAGAATGAAGCGTAGCCACTGGAATTCGAACGCCGGACCCGCCAAACGGGTGAGCAAAAAACTGTGGTGATATCACCGCTGAGGCGATGGAAAGGCAGGGGAGCGGCAGGAGCTCGTCACGGCGGCTCTGGTGGTCTGGCCCGTGCGCAAGGGAGGTGAAGCCGTGAGGAAAGCGAGTCCGCGCTGGCAGAGGTTGGCCGGTGCGTCGACGCCTCGGCAGAACCGCCGGGACGACCGACCATCACGGTCGTGAACGACCTGGATGTGGAGGGCCGGTACCCAGCTCGCTGCACTGCGGTCCAGTAGGTGCCTGCCGGTGATGGCCCTCAAGATGTGCGTCTCGCGGTACCGGCAGGCACCGGGTCCAGGATATCGAGCGCGCCGCGCGGGCTCGAAGGCGGGGAGCCGATCTCCGCGGCCTCCACGGTGCCGGTCTTCATGCTGGCGCCGCGGGGACCGCGCGCGGACGGCAGTGGCACGGGGTGGTGAACAGGGAGCGTGGCTTTGGAGGGCCCGCCGCCGGGGCCTCGCCGCAAGTTAGTGGCTTGGCTGCTCGCGGCCTCGCCGTGGCTAACAGTCGGCACACGACCGACCGCGGCCGCCCTGTGGTGGGATCATGGGTGGTGGCGCGGGGGCGCACCACGGAGGACCTGCGCCCATGCCCCGCCCCACCCGGGCCCAGCGCGCCGCGATCGCCCAGCGGCGGGCTGACGCCGTCGAGCTGCGCCTTGCCGGCGCCGACCCCCTGACCGTCGGCCGGAAGCTCGCCGCGGACCCGGCGCTGAACTCGGACCGAATCGCCTACCCGTTCGGGTACGGCTACGAGCTGTACTCCAAGGGTCGCCCCGGCCCGGACGACGAGACCCTGGTGCGCTCGGTGAACCGGGATGTGACCCAGGCGCTCGATCATCGGCTCGCCGCCTCGCAGGCTGATGTCGAGGCGCTGCATGCGCTGGAGGACGCCCGCCTCGACCGGCTGTTCCTGGTTGCCTACCGGCGGGCGGTGCGCGACGGCGAGCTTCCGGCGATCGACCGCGCGCTGCGGATCATGGAGCGCCGGGACCGGCTCTTCGGTGTGAGTCGACCGGTGCGCACAGAGCTCACCGGGCACGACGGTGGTCCGATCGAGGTCGCGGCGGACACCACCGGCGATGAGCTGGCCGCGCTGATCGCCCTGACGGCCCCGGCCGTCGCCCGGGGCGAGGAGTGACCGGGGCCGACGGCCTGGTCGAGCAGTACCGCAGCCTCCCCGCCGAGCGCCGCCGGGCCATCGCCAAGCAGGCGTCTCCGGCGCTGCGCACCCGGCTCGCGGCGGTGGAGCGAGATCTTGCGCTGCGGCACTCGCCGGGTTCGCTCGCCGCGGTCCTCACCGAGGGCCGGGAGATGCAGGCCGCGCACCTGGACCTGATCGACGACGCGTTCCGGCGCATCGCCGCAGGAGAAACGATTCGCCTGCTGCTGACGATGCCGCCGCGGCACGGTAAGAGCAGGCGGGCCGCGCGGTGGGCGCCGCTGTGGTACCTGCTCCAGCGGCCGGACCACCGGGTAATGATCGCGTCCTACTCGGCGAATCTGGCCGACGATCACGGCAGGTGGATCAGGGACGCGATCACCACGTGGGGCGACCAGCTCGGCATCACGCTGCACCCCGGTTCCAAGGCGGCGAACAGGTTCGACATCGCCGGCCGGGAAGATGGGCTGATCGCGGCCGGCGTCGGTGGAGGCCTCACCGGCAAAGGGGCGCATCTGGCGATCGTCGACGACTGTCGGCGTACGCATGGATGTGCTCAGCCACGTACGAGTGAACGTGCCCAGTTCTTGAGGTGTTGAGGGCTGGTGCCCGGCACTCTGCTGCTGTCCGGTTCGTGGACGGAGGGCAGCTGAAGTGGTCTTGGATCCGCATCGTTGGCTGGAACTTCGACGCTTCCGTGGGCTGCATGAGTCCGGTGTGATGAGTCTGTCGGAGATCGCGAAGGAGGCCGGGCTCAACCGCCGTACGGTTCGCAAGTACCTGGCTGCGCAGGCTCCCCTCTCACCGCCTCGCCGGGCGCCGGGCGGGCAGGCCCGCAAGCGGGTGGTGGACGAGGTCGCGCCGCTGATCGATGCGATGCTGCACTCCGAGATCCTGATCAAGGGTGCGGTGATCCACGAGCGGTTGGTCGCCGAGTACGGGTTCACTGGCAACTACCAGCGGGTGAAGCTCTACCTTCAGGAAGCGCGGCCTCGTATCGCTGAGGAGCTGGGGATTGCCCCTGGTGAACTGGCCGGGCTGCACCGCAGGTTCGAGGTCGTTCCCGGTGCCCAGGCCCAGGTTGACTGGGGCGATGAGGGCGGGATCCTCGCCCACCTTGGAATTCCGAAGGTCTACTCCTTCCACATGGTCCTGTCCTACTCCCGCGATCCGTTCTGCTGCTTCACCACCAGCCAGGACCTGGCGACGTTCTTCGACTGCCACCGTCAGGCGTTCGCACACTTCGGCGGGGTGCCGATGACGATCGTCTACGACCGCACCAAGACCGTGGTCCGCCGGCATGTCGCCCCGGGCGAGGCGGTTCCACTGCACCCCGAGGCGGTGGCGTTCGCCGGACACTACGACTTCGACATCGACGTGCTGGCCGCCTATCGCCCCACCGGCAAGGGCAGGGTCGAGCGGCAGGTTTCCATCGTCCGCGACCACGTCCTGGCCGGCCGGGCTTTCGCTTCGGTCGAGGAGCTCGACGCCGCGTTCACGGCCTGGGTGCCACTGCGGCGGGCCCGCGTCCACGGCACCCACGGCGAGGTCATCGGCCACCGGGCCGTCCGCGACCACATGGCCCTGCGACCGCTGCCGAGAACGCCCTACGTCGTCACTCAGCGACACCTGCGGCACGTCGGCAAGGACTGTTTGGTGGCCTTCGACGCCAACCTCTACTCGGTTCCGGCCCGCAAGGTCCGCCCCCGCCAGCTGGTCGAGATCCGGGCCACGAAGTCCCAGATCATCGTGCATTCCACGGTTCCCGACGCGAACGGCAGCACGTTACTGGCCGTCCACTCACGGGCGGTGGGCCGGGGCGCCCGCATCATTGACGAGCGCCACTGGGAGGGCCTGCCGAAGGGCGACACCCGCAGTGTCACCACCGGGGATGTCCTGCCCCGGCCCCGGCACGGACGGTCCCCGAACGAGGAGGCCGGCCCTCTCCACGCTCTGCTGAGCCGGGCCGCCACCCACGTTGTGGTCGGCCGCAGGCCCCTGTCGGTCTATGACGAGCTGACCGGCACCCGCCCGTTCACCACCAACCCCACGACGAGGGAGTCGAGTTGAGTCAACTGGTCAGCGCCCGCATCCGCACCATGGCGGCCAAACTCGGCCTGCCCCACCTCGCCGAGAGCCTCAATCAGTACGCCCAGCGGGCCGACGAGGCCAAGATGGGCTGCCTCGACTTCCTCGACCTGGTCCTGGCCGAGGAACTCGCCGTCCGCGACGACCGCCGCTTCCGCCAGAACCTGCGGCTGTCGAAGCTGCCGCACCACAAGACCCTGGAGGACTACGACTTCTCCTTCCAGCCCGAGCTCGACCCGCGCAAGGACAAGGACCTTGCCACCCTCTCCTTCGTCGAGGCGAAGGCCAACGCCGCCCTGCTGGGACCGCCTGGGGTCGGAAAGACCCACCTCGCCGTCGCCCTGGCGGTCGCGGCCTGCCGGGCGGGCTTCTCGATCTACTTCACCAGCCTCGACGACATGGTCAGACACCTCAAGGCCGCCGAGGCCGCGGGACGGCTGACCAGCAAACTCCGCACCTACCTGCGACCGGCCGTCCTCGTGGTCGATGAGGTCGGCTACCAGCCTCTCGAACGCGCTGAGGCGAACCTGGTCTTCCAGGTGATCTCCAAGCGCTACGAGAAGGGCTCGATCATCCTGACCTCGAACAAGACCTTCAGCGAGTGGGGACAGGTGTTCGGCGACGAGGTCCTCGCCACCGCCATCCTCGACCGGCTCCTCCACCACTGCGACGTGATCTCCATCAACGGCCCAGCTACCGGTTGAAGAACCGCCTCGCCGCCATCGAGCGCGACAGCGAGGCAGCCTGACCGCCCGAGAGCCTCCTCCCGGAGTGACGACCTCAGCTGTCCGAGCCGGCTTCTACGATCAACCGGTGACCGATGACGAGATCATTGAGGCTTGCCGGAAGATTGCCCGGAAACGGCAGGTGCCCCCGCCCGCCCCGCCAGGGGCCGTTGCCAAGGCGGAACACGTCATCGGGTTCGCCTTCCCCACGCTCCTGCGGCGGCTCTAAACAGAGGTGTCCAACGGCGGCTTCGGCCCCGCCGACGGGGTCCTGCCAGTCGACGTGGGGCAGTGGCACGAGCACATCGCAGAAGCCTATGAGCACGGACCGGACCCCACCGGCGGAGTGCCTGCCGGAGTGGTGCCGCTCTACGACTGGGGCTGCACGATGTGGTCGATGATCGATTTCCGCGATCCGGATGGCGCGATGTGGTCCAACGCAGACGGCGATTGCTGGCCCCAGGGTGTCACCTTGGCCCAGTGGCTGCTTGCCGCGATTGACGGCGAGTTGCGCTTGGCCTGGCCAAACGGAGTGCCCCCGGAAAACGAATGGCACCGGCCGGAGACAGCGGCCCAACAACAGGAGAGCTGACCGGAACCCGCATCGAGCTGTCATCCGTCATGCCCTGGGGATCCTCACGACTGGCGGCACCTGGCGGCCATCTCACTGAGCACGTTCATCTGTACTTGGCTGGGCACTTCAACGAGTACGCGGACAACGACCCGATCAAGGACGACGCGGACGCCCAATCGCCCACGATGCGAAGGCGATTGTGGGAGTGGTGGACGTCGGTCCTGCTGACCCGTGTCGAGCCGGGCGGGTCGGTGATCGTCATCCAGACCCGCTGGCATGAAGACGATCTCGCCGGACGCATCCTCGCGGGGGAGACCGCATCCGACTGGACGATCATCGACCTGCCCGCCATCGCGGACAGCGAAGACGACGTGCTCGGCCGCAAGATCGGCCAGCCCCTGTGGCCAGCCCGGTACGGGCGCAAGGCGCTGGCCGGTATCCGGCGCGCCGTCGGCGAGCGGGTGTGGTGGAGCCTGTTCATGCAGAAGCCCCGCCCTGTCGAGGGCGGGGTGTGGCGGCGTGCCTGGATCGACACAACCCGGATCACCGCCGTCGAGTTCTCCGGCATCGACCTGGCCCGGGTGGTCGTCGCCGTCGACCCGTCCGGCGGCGACACCCCCTGCTGTGGCCGCCCATCTACAGCGTCATCGACCACGCCACCGCCAGCGGCATCAACGTCGCGCTCGACACCACCGGCTACACCCTCACCGCCGACAAGCTCGCCCGGCTCCGCTCCCTGGCCTCACTGCGCCTGCCCCTGGACGCCGTCACCGCCGACGTCCAGCGCGCTTTCCGCCGCAGCCCCGACAGCCAGCTCCTCCAGGCGCTACGGGACTCCCTCGACCTGTGCGACCGCGAAGCCTTCCGCAAGGTCCGGGTCCACACCGTGGCCAACGCCCGCAACCTCCACCAACTCCCCGACATCGCCGACGAAGTCCTCGCCCACACCTCGGTCGTCCAGTGGGTGGTCTTCCAATGGTGGGGGCGACGGGCCTCGCCGGCCATGATCCGGACACTCGCCGTCGAGACCGAAGCGGTCCGTGCGGCCGTAGACGACGTCCGACAGCGCCACCCCGGCCGGGACATCATCCTTGCCGAGACCACCGACCGGGAACTGCTCAACTGGATGATCCAGTCCAGCGGACAGGTCACCACCTTCGGCTCCGGCCCGGAAGAGGAGTTCATCCTTGGCAACCTGCTGACCGGCGAGATCGAGAACATCCTCACCCACCCGATCCTCGACTTCGACGCCATGGCTCGAGGAGTTCCCGTAGCCCCGGGAACCACCACGACAAGGCCGTGAGTCCCGATCTGCTCGCCGATCACGCTTACCGGCCTGCGGAGCCGGAGACGTACGGTGACGCGGGGGACGGTGGGCCGCCGCACGACGGAGAGCCTCTTGCGGATCTGCATAGGCAACGCCGAGCTCAATCCCACTGGTAGCGAGCCCCAAGTTGCCCTCAGTGAAGGCCAGTTCGCAAGCGTGGTGTGCCAGAGGTCTGCGAAGCCCCGAGGCGACCAGGCTGGATGAGCACAACCCATCGGCGGCCCGGGAAACAGCCACAATAGGCATACGGCCACCTCAGCGCGGTCGGAAGGAGCGAAGGGCTGTCGTTCTCACTTCCTACGCTCGACTCATGACCACCCCCACCATCGAACCCAGCACCGGCACGCCTGCGCCCACCCGGATCATCGGGACCGTCGAACGCCTACTGCTGTCCGACGAGACCGTAAGGATCAGCGAACCCGGCCCCCAAGTTCTCGACCCGGCCACCGGCCAGTACGTGCCCGGCCCCGCCGTCGTGAAGTACGAAGGCGGGTCCTCGTGGTCAGCGGGGCGTGAGGGGGCGGGGGAGCAGGTCGTGCAGGAGGGCGGCGGTCTCGCCTTCCATGTCGAGGTCGCCGAGTCGGCTGTTGATCCGGGCCAGGGTGGCGGCCGCGGCGCGGAGGGCGTCGGTGTCGCCGGCGGCGTGGTGGGCGCGGAAGAGGCAGCGGTGGAGGGTCTCGTTCTCCTCGCCGGCGAGGAGGCCCTGCTTGGCGGCCCACAGGGCGCCGGGGGCGTCGTGGGCGTCGAGGCGGCGGGTGGACAGCTCGTGGGCGGCGTGGGTGATGGTGGAGACCATGGTCTGGATGGCGGGTTCGGCCCAGGAGTAGCGGGTGGGGTCGATGCCGGTGAAGGGGCGGCCGCGGACGAGGGCGAGGGCGCGGCGCAGGGCGAGGTCGCCGTCCTCGCCGGGGTCGGCGAGGCCGTCGCGGTAGTGGCGGAGGAAGCGCTCCCAGTCGCAGTCGACACCGATGAGGCGGTAGCGGTTGTCGTCGGTGTCCTGCACGCGCGGGAGGTGGAGGGCGCCGTCGGGGGCGGAGCCGAGCCAGGAGCGGGCACGGGAGATGGCGGCGTTGCGGACCTGCTTGCTGACGATCTGTCCGGGCCACAGGGCGGCGTCGATCGCGTGGTGGTCGACGCCGGGGTTCAGCGCGAGGTAGGCGATGAGCTCGGTGGCGCTGCGGCGGCGGTTGGAGTCGACCTGTCCGGCGGCGCCCTCGATGGCGATGGGGCCCAGGAGCAGGACGGACGGGCCGGCGGGTGCCTGCTCGGGCATGGGGGCGGGCAGGGGGCGCCGGGCGGCGGGCGCCGGGACCGCGCTGTCCTGGTCGTCCTGGTCGCCCAGGACGTCGGCCAGGGTCGGTCCGGCGGGAGAGGCGGCGGGGGCGTGCGCTGGGGGAGGGGCTGGGGCGGGTGCGTGCGGGCGGGGCACCGGGGCCCGGAACGGCTCGACGGGCCCGGACTGCGCCTCGGCCTCGGTGTCGGTGAGTTCCTCCTCCAGCTCGGCGTACTCGGCGGGCAGGCCGTCGTCGGCGGCTCCGGGCTCCTCGGGCCGGGTGGGTGACGGCTGTTCGCCGGTGCCGGGCGTGGCGGTCCAGGCGGGGGCCTCGGCGTCGGCGGGGCCGGCTGCGAGGACGAGGACCTCGACGGCGTCGGCGAAGTGCTCGTCGGCCAGGCCCTGGAGGATGACGGGGAGCCCGGAGCCGGGCAGGGCCACCGCGGTGTCGTCGGTCGGGCACCGGAGCGTCCAGCCGGAGTCCGGCGTGGGCTGGGTGCCGACGGTGACGACCGCGGCGGCGGCGTGGGGCTGCTGGGCGAGGGCGGCGAGCAGTGCCGCGCTGTTTCCGTCCTCTGGCAGGCCTGTGGCCAGGAGGATCCTCGGTGCCCAGGAATCGGAGGCGTCGCTCAGCCGGGCCGCCTGGAGGGAGGCGACACCGACGGCGGCCAGGGCGCGGCGCTGGCCGCCGATGTGGTCGATCAGGCTCTCGACGGCCCGCTTGGGGTCGGTGAAGCGGTGGACGCGGTCCGGGACGGCGTTCTCCAGGCCGGGGACGGCCCCGTCGAGGACCTCGACGTCCAGGTGCGCGGGCAGCGGTGTGGTGGCGAGCTCGATGGCGACGGCCTGCAGGACGTGGCGGGCGCGGTCCTGGTCGCCGGCCAGGTGGAGGACGCCGATGTGCTCCAGGTCGACGAGGACGAGCCGGTCCCTGGCGTCGCGGCCGATGGACACCAGCGCGGGGTAGGGGGCGTCGGCTGCGGTGAGGCGTTCGTCGTCGGCGAGGCCGGGGCTGGTGGCCGGGCATGCCCACACGCGCTCGGCCGCGGCGGCGAACGGCTCCACCGGCATCCCGGCGGCGTTGTCGTCGGCCAGGTGGAGTTCGACGCGGGACTCCGTGAGGACGACCGCGTCGAGGGAGGGTAGGTCTCGGCCCTGGTCCGTGAGGTTCAGCGCGAGGGTGCGCAGGGCCCGGTCGAGCAGGTCGAAGCCGCCCGGGCGCTGGGCGGCGCGAAGGGACTGCTCGGTGGCGGCGGCGCGCCCGGTGGGCAGGGGGATGTGGCGGCCGGGGCGAAGGCGGCGCTGCTGCAGGCGGCGGCGCAGCGCGAGGGCGCCGATGAACGAGGCGGCCAGCGCCCCGGCCCCGGCGAGGGCGGCGGCGGGGGCGAGGTGGTGCAGGTTCTGGGGGGCGCCCGGGGTGGTCGTGGCCTGTTCCGGTGTGGTGGTGGTCGGGGCGGCCGAGGGGACGTCGGGGTTGGCGCGGGTAGCGGCAGGAGGTGTGGTCGGTGCCGGGGGGCCGTCGTGGTGGTCGGCGGAGGGTGCGGGTGTCGTCGTGTTGATGGTCGGTGCCGGGTGGGCGTCGGCGGGGAGTCGGAGGATGGTCCCGTGCGGGAGGGGCTGGGCGGGTGGGGTGTTGGCGAGTGCGGGGTTGAGGGCGGTGATGTCCAGCCAGCGCTGCCCGTCGCCGAGGTGGCGGACCGCCACGTCCCACAGGCTCTCCGAGGTGTCCACGGTGTGGGTCGGCAAACTGGGTGTGAGGGCGTCGGTGGGGGAGGCGCTGGTGGCCGTGGTGCCGGTGGGGGCGTGGCCGGCGGTTGCGGGCTGTCGGCCGGGGGCGTTGGCGGGGCCGGGGATGACGATGACGTCGCCGGGCTGGAGGTCGTCGGCGTCGGTCAGATGGACGCCGCGGGGCTGCTGGGTCGTACGGCTCGCCTCGAACAGCTGCGGGTAGGCGTCCGCGTCACCGAGCTCCCGCTCGGCGATCCCGGAGAGCGTCTCGCCCGCGTGGACCGTGACGGTGTGCCCGCCTCCCTGGTCCTCCGTGTGGTCCTTCTGCGCCGGTGCCGAAGGCGCGGCGTGCGGCGCCTTCGCGTCAGCCGGCAGGCGCAGGACCATGTCGGGCTGGAGGAGGTCGGCCTTGTTGACCTGTGGGTTGAGGTCGGCGATCTCGTGCCAGCGGGCGCCGTCGCCGAGGTAGTGCTGGGCGAGGTCCCACAGGGTGTCCCCGTCCACGACGTGGTGGACGGGGCCGGTCCGGGTGTCGGGGGCCGTCACCGGCGAGGCGGCGGCGGGGCTCGCAGTGACCACGGCCGGTGCGGTCGCGGGAGCCGGTGCGGCTGCGGCAGTCTGCGGGGCGGCGAACGCGGCACCGGCGGGCAGGAGCATCGCCACTCCGGCCACCAGGGCGGCTGCCAGGCGCTGAGTGGCTCCGAGCGCCCGAACCCGCGGTGCCCGCCGGTGGCGCACCAGTGCGGAGACCTCCACCAGGGTGGAGGCGGCGAAGCTCAGCCAGCCGGCCCAGCCCAGCAGGGTGAGCGCACCGAGGAAGAGACTGCCGTTGTCCGGGTTCGACAAGGCGGTGGTGACGTCGTCCCAGCCCGGCACCTGGTGGGGCAGCGCGCCGACGTGCCACAGCACGACCGGCAGGGCGACGAGCAAGGCGACCAGGGCGGCGAGGGAGACCACGCCGCGAAGGGCGGCGACGAGGCGGGAAGCGGGTCGGCGGGGCATAGAAGTCAACCTCCCTGGACGATCAGCGCGGCACTGCCGTGCCCGGTGACGGTCATGTCACCGGGCCAGAAGTAGGGGTGGTACGTCTCGGTGACGGAGACGTTGATCGAGCCGTCCGCCCCCCAGCTCACTGTGCCGTCGGCGCCGGCGCTGCGGAGGTAGGCGACGGCGGCGCGCTGCGCCGCGTTGCGGTCGATGCCGATGCCGGCACCGGAGATGGCCTTGCCTGCGTCGACGGCCTGCGCTCCGGTTCGGGCGGCCTCCTGCGCGGCCGATTCGGCGTGGTTGAGGGCGCGGAGCTTGCCCGCACCGTCGATCACCAGGGCGATGAGCAGCATGACGGCGACGGTCACGACCGCGACGAACAGGGTGATGCTGCCGCGGTCGCCGACGGGGCGGCGAAGGAGGATCTGCCGGAGCTTCGAGGGACGGGTGCGGGGCGTCATGCTCCGAGCCTCCCGCGGTAGGCGTCGATCGCCGATGTGAAGCTGCCGTTGGCGGTGGTGCTGCCCGGCAGGCCGGGGAAGGCGACATCGGACAGGGGGACGGTGCAGCGGACGGTCACCGTGACGGCCGCGGGCGTGCCGAGAGGGGCCGCGAACCCGGCGGTGGGAACGGCGACCGTGAGGCCTGTACAGGTGAGGCCCTGGTCCTGGAACGTCTGCTGGGCGACGCGAACGGCCGCGCTGCGGGCGGACACGGCGTCACGTTCCAGGGAGGCGGCCCGTGCCGCGTTGCGCGCGGCGTCGTCCACGACGTTGTGGGCGAGGTGGACGCGGCCGGCGGCCACGATGATGAGCAGCATCCCGAAGAGCACGGGCGCGAGGATGGCCAGCTCCAGGCTGGCGCTGCCCCGGTCGCCGCGCCGTCGGGCGGCCGCGGGCAGCCGGTGGGGGAACGTCATGGGGCGGTCACCCGCTCGCGGGCGGCGGAGGCGTGCTGGCGCACCGGCAGGCTGAGTCCGGGAATCCAGGTGCTGACGGTCCCGCTCACCTCGATGCGCACGGTCGGGCCGTCGTCGCCGGTCACGGACCGGTCGTTGATGGAGGAGCCGGCCCGGGCGAGGAAGTCCTGGGCGGCGGCTGTGCCCTGGCCGACGGTTCCGCCCTGGATGCGGGCGCGTTCGACACCGCGCTGCGCGGCGGACAGGGCGACGCTGCGGGCGTGGTACCAGAGGCCGGCCTGGATGACTGTGAAGATCGTCAGCATGACGATCGGGAAGACGATGGCGATTTCGAGGCTGACCGCGCCGCGGTCCCCGCCGGGCCCGCGACGTCGCGCCCTTCGGCGGGCCCGGGGGGCCGGGCGTGGTGTGGACATGGACTACTCCTGCGGGAAGCCGGTGTCGGCCGGCGGGTCGGCGGACTACTTGATCGCGTCCTTCTTCTCGTTCAGCTTGATAGCCATGTACGCCACGAAGCCGATGGCCCCCAGGACGAGACCGGCGACGATGATGGCGAGCTCGATGGACATGCCGCCGTAGTCGCTGCCCCGGGCGGCGCGCGCGGAGCGGACGGCCCGCAGGCGGTGGAACTGGTGGCGCATCTTGATGAGGAAGGCCTGGGCGAGCGGGTCGGGAAGCTCGGGCATGGCGGAGAACCTTTCGAGGGCGGGATGAGGGCCGCGGTCAGGCGGCGATGATCTGTGTGATGGCGGGATAGGCGATGTAGAGACCCATGATCAGGACGAGGGCCGTCGCCGGAACGATCATCTTTTCGGAGACGATGTTCGCGCGGGCCTGCTCCTCGGCGAGCAGGGTGCCGCGCAGGCTCGCGGCCTGGGCGGCCAGGGTGGTGTAAACGGACGCGCCTTCCTCGCCGGCGATGGCCATGATGTCCGCGGGCGCCCCGAGTTCGGGCACGCCGAGTTCCTCGCTGAGCTGACGCAGGCCCTCCCAAGGCGAGAAGCCGCCCAGCTCGGAACGGGTGAGAGCGTCCCGCAGCCGGATGAAGACCCAGCCGTCCCCGATCGCCGCCGCCTTGTGCAGGGCTTCGGACGGCCCGGCGTCTGCTGCGCGCTCCAGGCACACCAGTTCCAGGTAGGAGGCGATGCCGGTGCGGAACTGGCGGCGGGCCTCGCCGGCCTCCTCCTTCACATTCAGGTCGGGGACCATCCACAGCAGGGGAGCGAGCGCGAGGGACGCAAGGGCTGGAACCGTGAACGGCAGACTGCCGCCGGCCAGGGAGATGACGGCCGGCACCAGGGCCGGGAACAGCAGGCCGATCAGGGCGAACCCGATCTTCTGACCGAGATGGTGTGCGGGGGTGCGGCCCAGGAGTTCCAGGTCTCGGCGCGGCAGCCTGAAGGGGCCCTCACCGACCTGGCCGAGCAGACGACCGCCAAGACGCTCCAGCGGGGAGTCGGCCGCCCGCACAGGCTTCGGGTCGAGGTGTTCCAGGCGGCGCGCGTCCATGCGGCGCAGCACGTCGCCCAGGTCTGGGCGCGCCCGGACCGCCCCGGCGATGGTGACGGCCACGCCCAGACCGGTGACGGCGCCCGCGGCGATGGCGGGTGCGTCGGCGATCACTTCGCATCACCTTCTCGATCGACTGCGGGGGCGAGGATCCGGGGGGCGGGCTTGGCGAGGGACATGCGGCGCATCCAGATCAGGACCAAGACGAACGCCGCCGTCAGTCCGAGCAGGAAGATGTGCCCGATGGCCGTGCTGTAGGGCTCGACGTACTTGCCGGAGACGACGGAAAGCCCGAAGACGCCCAGACAGATCAGCGCGACCCAGCGTGCGTTGGCCCGCGGCTTCGCCCGGTCGGCTTCCACCGTTTCACGCATCCGCACCTCCCCGGCCACCTGGTCCGCCAGCTTCTCCAGCGCCCGGCCCAGGCCCGCGCCGCGGTCTTCGACATGACCGATCATCAGCGCCGCGACCGCGTCGGCGGTCGCGTCGTTCAGTTCGTCGGCGAGCGCCCGGTAGGCGTCCTGCGGCCGCCATCCGGCCCCGAGTCGGGCCGTCAGCCGCGAGATCTCGGGGACCAGTTTCGGCGGGGTACTTCGCAGACTCGCGGTGACGGCGGCTTCCAGACTGGTGCCGGCCGTGTGGATGTTGCTGAGCCGCCGGACCCATTCCTCGAGGGCCTTCAGGCGCTTGATCTGCTCGGTGGCGCCGCGTCCCGGCTGCAGGATCCATGGCATGCCGATGACCGCGGCGGCGGTCAGCAGGCCGCCGAGCATCCAGGAGGAGACCAGCCACACCGCGAGTCCCGCGATCACGGAGGCGCCGAGCACCAGCCGGCCCCGTCCGCGAAGCCCGGCGGCGCCTGCCCGCAGACGCCGTTGCAGCGCCCCCTCGGGCCGTGCCACGGGCGGGGCGGTCGTGCCGGCCAGGCCCACCACGGTCAGGACGACCCCGAGCGTGGCGACCGACCCGCCGACCCCGGCGACCAGAGCCTCGGGTGTGAGCGTCACAGCGCGGTCACCGTCCTCAGCTGGTGCTCCCAAGCGCCCCACGGTTGGTGGAGGAGCGTCGGGTCGAAGCCGGCGCGCACGAGGTCGCCGATGCACTGCGGAAGCATGTGCGGTACGGCCCTCGGTTCCCGGTGGCCGCCCGGGTCCTGGCGCGGGCCGAAGATCGTCTGGCGGGAGGGCATCCCGCGCTCGCCGACGCCCGTGATCTCGACGATCTGGGAGACGAAGCGGTGCCGGCTGCCGCCGATCGCGGTCTCGTCGACGAGGCGCACGTAGACGATGAAGTCCACGCTGAGGGCGATCTTGCGGTAGGCGGACCGGTCGGTGAGCCCGGCGTCCTCCACCAGCTCGACGAGGCGCTCGATCACCATCTCCGCGGATTTCGCGTGGATGGTCGCCATGCTCCCGCCGTCGGAGGAGTTGAAGGCGCGCAGCATCGGCAGGGCCTCGGCGCCACGGACCTCGCCGACCAGGACCCGGCGCAGCGACATGCGCAGGCTCTGCTCGAACAGTTCGCTGAGGGTGACCTCGCCGACCGGCCGGCCGTCGGGCCCGCGCTCGCCGTTGCCCTCGCGCGCTTCGAGGGCCACGACCTCGCAGGCCTCGGGGTCTTCGTGCAGCCACAGCTCGAAGGAGTCCTCCAGGGTGGCGATCCGTTCGCTGCGCGGGATTTCCAGTGCCATGGCCCGCATGAGACTGGTCTTGCCGGCGCCCTGGCTGCCAGCGATGACCACGTTCTTGCGGGCACGGACGGCGGCGGCCAGGAACGCCACCAGGGTGGAGTCGAGCGTGCCCCACGCCTTGAGGTCGGCCAGCCGCTGCGAGCGGGTGCGGTGACGGCGGATTACGACGTGCGGCCGGTCGCTGACCCAGGCGGTCGCCGCGAGTCGGGACCCGTCGGCCAGCCGCGAGTTGATGAGGGGCGTCGCCGGGGTGAGACTGCGCTCGCCCTGCCCCTGGGTGCGCACGACGCCGTTGACCAGGGCGATGAGCTCCGCCTCGGACTCGGCGACGGGCCCGACTTCGACGGAGGGCCGGTCGCGGTAGTCGACCCGGACGCCGGTGCCGCGGATCAGGATGTTCTCGATGTCCGGGTCGTCCAGCAGGGGCTGGAGGCGGCCGGCTTGGAACAGTTCCTGGAGGACCGCCTTGCGGACCGCCTGCTCGCCCTCCTGCGTGAGCGCGCCCGCCGTGGCGGCGTAGTCGGTGGCCCACACGCTCACGACGCTGGTCACCAGGGACTGGCCGAGCTGGAGCCGGTCGTCGCGGGACATGCCGGGGGACTCGGCGGTGGCGGTGGCCAGTCGCTCGGCGACCAGCGAGCGCAGGCGCGCGATCTCCGCATGCGGGACCGGCGGGGCGACGAGGCCGTCGACGACGACCGGCCCCGTGCGCACGGCGGGAACGGCCGGGGCCGGTGCGGGGGCGGGCTGAGGGGCTTGCGGGCCGGCGATCCGCCAGCCCTGGCCCTCGTGCCCGGCCAGCAGCGCGTCGCGGAAGCGCGCGGCTCGGGAGCCGGGCTCGTCGGCGGGAACGGACGGGGTGATGACGTCAGACACGCGCGGCCTCCTGGACGGGGCGTGGCGCCAGCTGGACCCTGCGCCGGGTGGCGTCGAGGGTGAGCTGCTCGTGGGCGCTGCGGGCACCGCGGATCAGCGGCGCGAGGTCGAAGCGGCCGCGCACGGTGCCCCCGGAGTCGAGCGCCGCGGCCGTCGCGGGATCGTGCGCCATGGTGGCGACCACCGGTACGCCCAGCGCGGCGGCGATCTGGCCCGCCTTCAGCGGGCCGTCCTCGATCACCACGAGCCGCAGCGATCCGGAGCCGGTGCCCCGCCGGTCGAGGTCCTCGCGCAGCACCCGGATCACGGGGGCGGCCGCCGCCACCGATGAGGTGTCGGCGCGGACGGCGAGCAGGAGCAGGTCCGCGCGGCGCAGCAACGGTGCGGGGGAGTAGGTGTCGCTGAGGCCGGTCGCCGACTCGACCACGACGCGGCCGGCGTCCACCAGGACGTCGTAGCCGTCCTCCTCCATCACCCGCAGGAGGCGGTGCAGCGGATCCCAGGTGCCGGCCAGGGACGGGCTCTGGGTCGGGTCGGTCAGCCCGGGCAGCAGCAGCCGGTGCCCGGCCTGGTCGAGGGGCACGAGGTGCTGCTCGAAGACCTCGGCGAGGGTGCCGTCGCGCTGAGCGGTGGCCAGGCGGTGCAGGCCGATCGCCGCGGTCGTGCGGCCTTGGAGGTAGCCGGTGCGGATCGTGCCGCCGGACGGATCGCACTCCGCGAGTACGGTGCGTTTGGGGCTGGCGAGTGCCAGTGCCAGCGCGGTGGTGGTGACCCCGCAGCTTTTCGCGGAGATCAGCGCGGTGAGCATCAGGACCTCGCCTTCAGCACGATGGCGATGCGCCCCGTCGCCGCCCAGGACGCGACGAGGGGACTGTCCACCGGCCCGACGGCCAGGTCGACGACACGGGCGCCGTTGGCGTCCGGCTCACCGACCCGGAGGACCACCGCACCGATTGTGGACGGCCGCGCGGCCGGCGCCGCCTTGTCGTCCTGGGGACCGGGAGTGGAGACCACCTGGACCTCGTCGCCCGGCTGCAGAGCCTGCGCGGGCAGCTGGCCGGTCTTGGCGAGGACGCCGACGGTGTCCTTGCCCGCCCGCAGCGGCTGACCGGCGCGCACGGAGTCGTCCGTGACGAGCGTGCCGGCCGGCAGGTCGGAGGCCGCCGCCTTGCCAAGGATGTCGTGGGCGCGGGAAAGAGGCACCGGGCGCAGCGCGGGGTCCGCGATGACGGAGGCCGTTTTCAGGTCGTCAGACGAGATGATCTTGCCCGCCGGGATCGGGTGGGCCACGGCGATCACCTGGACCCGGTCGGCCACCTTGATGTTGTAGTAGGCGGCGGCGAGGCCGCCGACGGCGGTCAGTGCCACGCCCAGCGCGATGACCGCGGGCCGCCGGCTCCGGCGTGGACCCGGGTCTGCCACGGGCAGCGGCCCGGACTGCCCGCCCTTCGCCCCGTCACCGGCCGGCACACGCCGCTGCCTGGTCAAAGTGGGTGCCATCACAAAACCTCAGGAGTAGGGGAGCAGGCGTCCTTGGCGGCCGCGCTCACTGGTTCAGGGCCTGGGCCTCGGCGATCGCCACCGCGGTCGCCGCCTGGCGGTCCGTGGTGATGCGGCCGCTCTGGCCGGTGCTCGCCGTCCAGTCCACGACCCACTTGCTCGTCGCGTTGATCGCGTACTGGCCGGCCTTGCTGTAGGTGTGGCCGCACTCCGGCTGCTGGGCGCCGTACTCGGGCAGGTACGCCTTGCCGGGGGTGCGGCACGTCTCACTCGCGCCGTCGCCAGTGGTCCAGACGATCCGGTCCACGTGCGCGGTCGCGGTCACCGTGACGCCGCCGGCCGACACCGAGGCCGACTTCGGGCCCCAGGTGGTGTCCTTGACGGCCGTCCACAGCCACACCGGCAGGCCCACCAGCGACGTCGATCCCGGCTTCGGGGCGACACCGATCTCCGCGCCGGTCAGCTTCATGCTGTCCACCGCCTGCTGGGCGAGCTGGGCCGGATCGACCATGCCGCCCATCCCCGGAGGAGGCGTGGCGCTGTAAATGGCGCCGCTCATCAGCTCAGCGCCCTTCGCCAGGCACGTGCGGTTGTACAGCGCTCCCTGCCCGGGCTTCCAGTCGGCCGGCAGGCCGGTGGCGAACTTCCAGCTGTCGCTGTCCGCAGGCGGCTGGGGATCGTAGGCCTTCCAATAGCAGCTGTCGTTCGGATTGAACCAGCCCAACTTGTCGACGATGCATGCCACCTCGGCACCGTCGATCACGCACCTGGCGCCGCCCGCGGTGCTTCCTCCACCGCCGTCGCCGCCCCCGCCGCCGGGCTTTCCGCCCCCACCGCTTCCACCGCCTCCGGCGTGCAGGTCACAGTCGAAGACCCCGGGCGGGCAGTCCACGCCGCCATCGGCCCAGGAGACGGAGGCGGGCACCAGGGCGGCGGCTGCGGAGAGAACCACTGTGGTGACGGCGGTTCGGGCAGATCTCAGCATGTTTGCTCCCGGTCGATCGCCGACTCACCGATCAGCCACTTGCCGTCGAGTCGCTGGGCGACGGAGGTGAAGACGTGTCGGTGGACGCCGTCCGTCTCGCTCGCCTGGCCGGTGGTCTTGTTGACCGGAAGGAAGTTCGAGGTGTCGACGCAGTCGCGAATCGTCACCCGGGGAGGTGCCGAGGCCAGATCGACGGCCTGGACCTGCGGTGCCAGCAGTGGTTTCCCCTTCACCACCAGGTTGTTCTTCTGGTAGTAAGCCACCGCGACCTTGATGTTCGCGAGAGCCTTATCGCGGGTGTAGGTCTCCAGGTTGTCGACGCCGTCGAGCGACCCTTGGTTGTACGCCTTGACCGTCACGTCCCACATGCCTCGGTAGGCCACCAGAACGGCGGCCTTGGCGTCGGCGGTCGGGTCCGCCGTGGGCGAGGGAGCCGGGGTGGTTGTCGCGGGGGCGGAGCTCGTGGTGGGCGGCGGGGCCGCGCTGTCCGAGCCGGAGCTGCAGGCGGTCAGCAGGCCGGCCGTGCACAGGGCTGCGGTGGCGGCTGAAAACGTCCGGCCGATCGAACGGTTCGTCACGAGCACGTCATCCCCCAAGTTGTCCTGGCCGCAGGTGCGCGCGAGCGGCGCGTCTTCCATGCCCGGTGTAACTGGCCGCAGCCCCCCGCGGTCACATGCCTGAACTGGTGCGACAGCTTCAGCGGAGCGAGCGGTCGCGGCCCGCACGCCATGATCAATCCCCATCGTGCGCGTGCGTCGCAGCGGCCACACTACGAGAAATTCGGCCAATTTCCCACCACTGCGTGAGGATTCGCCTACTCACCGCGTTCAAAACGGAATAAAGCGGGCGCAGTTCGGGAGTGCGCCGCCCGGCCGCCGCGGGACGAGGCAGCAGACCGTCCGGTGAGCAGGGTGGGCGGCGCCGAGTGACGGGGTGCTCCGTCGTCATGCGGCCGCGGCGGCGGCCGCACTGGGGCGTAGCCACGCGTCGACCGGTGAGGCCGGCCCGAGGAGCGGGGTGAACACCGGGGCGAACGGGCCCTCGTGGCGCAGCTGGTCGAGGGTGGTGGCGCCGGCGCGCAGCGCTCCGGAGGCGGTGAGCGGGTCGCTGGCGGCGAGGCTGCGCAGGTCGGCGATGCGTCGTTGAAGGCGTGGCTCGGGGGCGCCGGTGAAGACGAGCAGCAGGCGGGGGAAGGCGGGGTAGCGGGCACGCCAGGCCGGTGCGGTGCCGGGCTTGGCGGTGCGGGCGCCGCCTCGGCCGCCGGCCGCCGGGATGTACTTGTGGTAGCTGGCGTAGGCGTGGAGTTTGTGGGCGAGGCGCGCGACGGTCATGGTGGCGCGGTCGACCTCGACGAAGAAGGTCAGCAGGGTGCGGGTGCGGGCGTGCTGGTCGGTGTGGACGTAGTTGAGGACGGCGTCGGGGATGAGTGAGAGGTCTTCGCCGGGGCGGGTGTCGTCGCGGTAGTAGTGGGCGGTCTCCGGGGACCAGTCCAGGGGGCCGCAGTCGTGGCCGAGCGTGCGCGCCCAGTGGACGAAGGCGATGCCGGTCTCGACGGTGGCCAGGGTGTGCTCCTGGAGGGGGCCGGCGGCGGCCTCCGGGCTCATGCGGTAGGGGCGTTCGGGGAGCAGGCCAGCGGCTTCCACGGCTTCGGCGCCCTTGGGGGTGAGCCACCACAGGAGGCTGGTCTGCCCGTTGGCGCGGCGTCCGACCGCGTCGGTGAGGCCCTGTGCGCGCAGGCGGTGCAGCTGTCGGCGTAGGTACACGGCCGATGTGTTGTGCGGGGTCAGGAGGCGGTGGAGCTGGTCGGTGGAGACCAGGCGGTGCTGGTAGAGGACGGTCATGACGCGCTGGCCGAGCGCTCCGACGCCCTGGGGCGCGGGGACGGGGTAGGGCATGTGTGGTGCTCCGGTTCAGTCGAGGGCGGTGGTGGGGTCGGTGCCGTCGGCGGTGGCGGACGGCAGGCCGAGGTGGTGGGAGAGGACGGCGCCGTCGAGGTCTTCGAGGGCGGTGAGGATGTCGCCGACGGTGCGCCGGTTCAGGTTGACGTCGATCGCCTCGTCGAGGTCGGGGATGCCGCCGGGGTTGTCGTAGTGGGCGTAGATCTCCTCGACGGGCAGGCCGCGCACCCGGAAGGGGGTGGTGCGTTGTCCGTTCAGGTTCAGGGACATGACGTAGTGGTATTTCGGCAGGTCGGTGATGGTCTCGGGGGTGACGTGGCCGTTCCAGCGGCGGGCGACGAACGCGGCCTCGTCGAAGTCGGCGGCGCAGGTGGCCAGCAGGGACTGGTTCTGCAGCAGCGCCTGGCGGGTGGTCGCGGACAGGCGCAGCGCCATCTGCGTCATGCCGGTGAAACGGACCTCGTACTTGCGCAGCTGCTCGGCGATGGCGGCCAGGAATCCCTTGCTGGAGGCGTCCAGGGCGGTGAGCTCGTCGCCCCAGGCCCAGGCGGTGGCGCGCTTTTCGCGCGGGGTGTCCTGGCGGGAGAGGCCGGCGCGGTGCAGGTCGTGGATGAGCAGGCACGAGACGAGGGCGTCGGACTCGGAGCCGGACGGGCAGACGAACACGATCTTGCTTTCGTCCATGGCCCGGCGCACGTCGTAGGCGGAGCGGGGCGAGCCGAAGAACGCCTGCAGTGAGCGGGAGGTGTCGAGGCGGTCGATGGCGTAGGTGACGGTCGGTACCGCGTCCTTGGCCAGGGACGGGAACGTCTTCTCCCAGTAGGCCCGCACCCGGGAGGGGAGTTTCAGCAGTAGCAGGGCGCGCCAGTCCTCGTCGGTCAGCCAGGTCCGCAGCTGGAAGAGCGTGCACTGGGCGTCCGGATTCCCCGCCTCGACGGCCTGCAGGTTGAGCAGGGCCAGGGACTGGGCGGCGCGCGCCAGGATCGTGCGGGCCCGCGGCGCGTGGTCGCCCCAGTCCTGGGCGGCGGCGATGCCCTCCACGACCGAGCGCACGACCTCCTGGACGTCGCCGAGGGAACGGCCCTCCATCGACAGCGGGTTCCACGACACCACCCTCTGGTCCGGCTCGGCCCGCGCCAGGTTGATCTCCCACACCCGCGGCGCGATGTGGGGGTGCGCCAGGTAGGGCTTGGCCCGCACCCACGCCTCACCGTGCGGGTCCAGGAACCACGTGCCGAACCCGGCGTGGGCGAGCGCGATGCACTGCACCAGCGCCGACTCCGTCTTGCCGTGCCCGCTCTTGCCGAGCACCAGCGCGAACAGCAGGTCCTTCACCCGGGCCGCGCCGATGCGCTCCACCCCGTCCGGGTAGACCACCGCGCCCAGTGGCACCAGGTCGCGCTGCCCGGTGTAGACGGGCAGGTCCGCCGGCGCCGGAGGCACCAGCCCGCCGGAGCGCACGACGCCGGGCGCGTGGCAGCGCGTGCTCGGCGGCTTGAGGAACCCGGCCAGCTCCGGCACCGTCACCCACTGGCGCCGGGCAGGCGCGAACTCCCCGCTGGCGAAGCGCCGGTCGAACGCCGCCCGCGCCCGCCGGGTGCGCGGCACCCGCGTTTTCAGGTAGTTCTCGCCGCCGGTCACCGCGAACGCGGCGAGCAGCTGGTGCATCCGCGCGAGCGCCGCCTGCGGATGCGCCGCCCGGGTACGCAGCAGCAACTGCAGGGCGAACACCCCGGTACCGGGGGTGAACTTGCCCACCCCCTCGCGCACGTCCGTCATCCGCGGCAACCGCTGCCCGCCGCCGCCGCGGCCCGAGCCGCCGCCGGACCAGGCCGCCGAGAACGACTCCGCCAGCCCCGCCCCCCACACCCCGCCGGCCAGCCGCTCCCCGTACGCCGACGGCCCCTGCCGCCTCGACCGCGCCACGAGCCGGCGCCGCCGCCTGGCCAGGGCCCGCTCGGAGACCGGCACCAGGTCGATCACCACGTCGGCCTGCTCGCCCGTCTCGGTGCGCACCGAGGCCATCGCGGCGGCGACCTGCTGCAGCGGGTCCGGGGCCAGGCCAAGCGCCGCCAGCGGGCGCTGGTCGGCGAAGGCTAGGACCAGTTCGGCCCGCTGCACATACAGGTGCCTGTCCGGTCCGGGGGAAGGGGCCGGGGGAGCGGCGGGCTTGGCGAGGCTGACCGCGGGCGTGCTCACCGCGTGTCCCCGGGCGCGGCGAAGCGGATGGGGGCGATCGCGCTGCGGCCCCCGGCGGCGCGGACCTCGACCCCGGCGAAGCCGGGCATCGCCAGCACGGCCGCCGCCTCGGCAGGGCCTTCCAGGTAGCAGTGCATCCGCCCGGCCTCGGCGCTGTAGCGCACCCGCACGGCCGACCCGCGGGCGGGCACACCGCCGGCGGCGTAGTGGACACGGGCCAGATGGCGCCCGAAGCGGGCGACCTCCCCCTCGCTCGGGTCGAACGTGCTGGTGGGGACGACCTCGACCACCGCCCGCCGGGCCAGCGCCGCACGGCCACGCCGCACGCGGCGCCGGGCCGTCCAGCCCCACGCTCCGCCGCCGACGGCCGCTGCGGCCGTCAGGTACGGGCAGGCCTGGGCTCCCCATTCGAGGGCATCGGCGACGGTCACGACGCCACCAAGCCAGACATGCGGTGAACGGGACGGCGGTGCACGGCAACCTCCTGGTCGGCAGCGGACTTCACGCCCTGACCAAGTCGTCCCAGCCGTGCGATTCAGACACCGTCATCGAGACTTTGCCGATTTGTTACAAGATTTGAGCCTGTTCTGGATATGCAGCCGGGTGGCTACCATCTGCTTATGGTCGATCACGAGACGGCGTTTCACTCTCTGGATGGCACCTCGCTGTTCGGCACGGTCTGCTCAGCGGAGACCCTGGCGGGGGTGGCAGTGCTTGTGCACGGGTCGGGGGTGATCCGGGAGGAGGGCGGCTTCTTCACGCGCCTGGCCGCCGGTCTGGCCGCTTCGGGGGTGACGAGCCTGCGGTTCGACCTGCGGGCACACGGAGCCAGCGGCGGCCGGGAATCGGAGCTGACGATCGCCTCGGTGACCAACGACATCCGCGCGGCCGGCGACCACCTGCGCGCGCGGACCAACTGGCAGGGGCCGGTGCACGTGATCGCCGCCTCGTTCTCCGGCGGCGCGGCTACGCTGCACGCGGCCCACCGGCCGGACGACGTCGACAAGCTGGTACTGCTCAACCCGCGCTTGGACTACAAGGAGCGGTACGTCACCTCCCGGCCGGGCTGGTCGGACGACTACCTGTCCGGAGACATGGCGGTGCGGCTGGAGGAGCAGGGCTTCACCGAGAAGTCACCGTTCGCGCTGAACCGGGCCCTGCTGAACGAGGTCTTCTACCTGGACACCCCGAGCATTCTGGCCGGGGTGCGGGCGCCGGTGCTGATGGTGCACGGCACGGCGGACACCTTCGTGCCCGTCGAGTCCTCCCGCCGGCACCGGCCGATGTTCGGCGGGCCGGTGGAGCTGGTGGAGCTGGACGGCGCCCAGCACGGTTTCGCCGTCCATGACGACCCGCAGTACCTGCACCCGCAGTCCCAGGTGTGGCAGCGCGAGGTGATCGAGCGCGTGAGCGAGTTCCTCGCCGGTTAGACGGCGGCCAGCTCGTCGAGGCGTCGGCGGAACTCGCGTACGGCCGGGCGCCGGGCGTACGGGGCGAGGTCGGCGGCGGTGCGGTGGAGTTCGGCGAGGGCCTGCCCGAAGCGGGCGCCCGCGGCCAGGGCGAGGGCTTCTCGCGCGGCGGTGGCGGCCTCGTCCGGCTCACCGACGGCGACGAGGGCGCCGGAGTACTGGGCGGTGAAGAACGCGCGGTCGCGGGGCGCGAACACCCGGGTGGTGAGGTGCTCGCGGAAGAGGCTGACGGCCCGTTCGCTCTGGCCGGCCTCGCGGTAGCAGATCGCGCTCTGCACCATCAGCCGCTCGCGGGTGTAGCCGTCGCCGAGCGGACCGGTGCACGTGGCGGGACCGTTCGCCGGGGCGGCCTGGTCGAGGGCGGCGTGCGCGCTGTCGAGGACACGGGTCACCTGCTCGGCGTCGGCGCCGGTGAGGGCGAGCGCCCGGGCCTGCTGTTGGAGCGCTTCGGCGCGGGGCCGCGGGGGCAAGGTCCAGGGCCCGGTGGTGGCGGCGCGGGCGAGGTCGAGCATCTGGGCCGCGTCGGTGCGGTCGGTGGCCTGGGCCTGGCGGAGCAGGACGTAGGCGTGCATCGCGCCGTCGCCGGTCAGCGTCGCCCACTCCTTGGCCTGGCGGTGCCAGTACGCGACGGCCGGGGCGGGGGCGCCGGCGTCGCGGTGGAGCCAGGCGGCCAGTTCGGCGCCCCGGGCGCCGAGGGCCAGCAGCTCGCGCCGCAGGTCCTCACCGGCGGTGCGGGCGGTGGAGTTGATCGCGGACAGGATGCCCAGGACGGTGGGCAGCGCCTCGTGCGGGCCGGCCAGCCCGTCCGCGCGGGCGGCGTCGTCCAGCGTGGTCCGCAGGTGGTCGAGGAGTTCGCCGTCGCCGTGGTGGCGGGCGCCGTGGGCGGCGGCGGTGAGGTGGTCCAGGGCCCGGAGATCGAGCATCGGCACCGTGCCCGCCAGGCCCAGGAACGTCCGTCGGCGCACGTCGCGCTCCTCCATCTGTCGTCCGCTCCCGCCGGGGCGCCGTCCGGTGGGCCGGGCGGTTCGGCTGAAGCCGAGGTCTTCGAGCGGGCAGCCGAACATCGCGTCCAGGACGCGCCTCGCGTCGCGGTTGGGCCAGGTCGCCTCGCCTGACTCCCACCGCCTCACCTGCCGTACGGAGATCCTGGCCCGCTCACCGATCTCACGGGCCGTCTCGTCGTAGGCGTCGGCGAAGTCCTCCTGGGTGTGCCAGCCGTGCTCGACGCGGGCCGCGACGAGGCGCCAGTTGGCGACGTGTTCGGGCATGGGCACCCCCGGAATTCCAGGACCACCACGGTAGCCATCATGGCGACCGTGAGCGAGGCAGCGGTACCTACCCGTCACGGTGTCCGGTGAAGCGTCCGGTGATCCGGCCTCGACCCCGGCGGCGTGCGGCGGTGAACTGTGAGCACCGGACCGGACCTCCGGCCGAGTCCCTGACAGCCCCTCACGAAGGAGGACTGCGCCATGACGAAGACCACCACCCCGGCGAAGGCCCCGGTCACGCTCGACCCGAAGAAGGTCGCCGCGCTCCAGGCCAAGGTCAGCCGGTTCGTCGGCACCGGCGCGCTGGCCGCCGCCCCGCACACCTACCACCACTGAGGTACTCCGGGAGGGCGGGGCGGCTGGGGCCGTCCCGCCCTCCCGGGCTCCCCACAACCCCGGTCCTGCACATCAAGGAGGCATCCCGTGGACACCCGCCTGGAGCTGACGTTCCTGGGCCACCAGACCTGGCTGGTCCAGGGCGGCGGCCACCGCGTCCTGATCGACCCCGTGCTCAAGCCCGCGTTCGGCTTGCCCGGCCGGGCCGAGTGCCGGGTGTGGCCGCCGCGCGCCGTCGACGCCGGTCTGATGCCGCGCCCGGACGCCGTCGTGCTCACCCACGAGCACCTCGACCACTTCCACCTGCCCTCGCTCGACCTGCTGGACCGCCAGGTGCCCGTCTACACCGGGCCGCTGCTGCCCGCTCCGGTCGAAGAGGCGATCGTCCGGCTCGGGTTCACCGTGCACCGGGTCGACCACACTGCCCCGATCGAGCTGGGCGACCTGCGCGTCACCCTCTACCCGGCTGGCGCCCGGACCCTGTTCTGGGAGGACCGCGTCGTCCAGCCGTGCTTGCGGGTCGGGGACGGGCCGGCGGTGTTCGTCGCGGTGGACGCCGACCCCTCCGACCTGTACCTGCAACAGGTCGCCGAGGGCGCCCAGCCCGCGCCCCGGGTCGCGGTGGTCTCCAACAACTCCCAGATCGTGCCGCCCGGCATGCCCGCCTCCTCGGTCAACCTGCTGCCCGGCGTGGACGGCACCCGACACAAGACCGGTCTGAGCGTGCTCAACCAGCTGCTGCTGGACGTCCTCACCCCGCTCGACGGCATCCAGGACGTGGTGCTGTGCGGCAACGGCTTCCTGCCCCCGGCCTCCCCGCACGGCCCGTTCCTGTACTCCGACCACCCGAAGATGGCCGTGGCCGCCAACGACCTACAACGCCTCTTCCAAGTCCACGGCCCGCGCCCGGGCGAACGGCTGACCGTCCCGGCCTCGCCCCTGGAGAAGGTGACGTCCGACCGGGTCGGGTGGGTGCTGATCGACGACGACTACGAGTACAAGGCCCTGGTCGCGCACGCCGCGTTCCTCGCCGACCCTGGCACGGTCCAGCTGTCCCCGCTCGCCGACGAACCCGCCGACCAGGACCAGGCCCTCGCGCTCGTGAAGCAGGAGCTGCCGAGGCTGGGCCGCGAACTGCTGGCCACCGGCACCGGCATGCTGGCGTGCAGCATCCACGAGTACCTCTCCGGCCCGCTCGGAGCGCACCGCGCCGTGCTGCGCCTCAAGGACGGCCCCGGCGGCGGGCTCTTGCAGTTCGCCTGGGACGTCACCGCCGCCGACTTCGTCCAGGTCGAGGCGACCGGCCGCGAGGAGGCGATGGCCGCCTACCCGTTCGGCGCCGAGATGTTCTTCCAGGACTACTTGGCCCTGATCACCGGTCGCTTGCAGGTGTGGGACGTGGCCGGCGGCGCGATGGAGTGCTGGCACATCGGCCGCCCGCTGGACAGCCTCGTCTACGCCTTCTTCGGCATCTACGGCGAGCACCAGCGCCCCGACCTCGCCGCCCTGTCCTACGCCACCATGGCCGCCGGCATCACCGCCCCGGCGGTCCCCCGGTGACGACGGCTCCGGCCACCGCCGCCGAGGCGCTGACGGGCCTGGCCCGCATCCGCCCGGCCGGATGGCTGGCCACCCCGATGCCCACCGACCCCGCCGATCTGCTCGTACGCGCCCGCCAGGCACTCGCCGCCGACCACCCGGGCGTGACCGGCAGGGTCAGCGTACTCAGCGCCCGGTACACCGCTGCGGTGTTCGCGGTGCACCGGCCGCCGCCGCAGGGCTCGCTGGTCCTCAAGCTCCACGCCGATCCGGCCGCCTACGCCGGAGAGACGCTGGCGTACGCGCTGCTGTCCGACACCGCCCCCGTCGCCCGGCTGTACGCGGAGGGCGAGGAGTCGCTGTCGCTGCTGCTGGAGCACCTGCCGGAGACGGCCGACTGGAGCGGACCGCGGATGGCCGCGGTGCTGGCCGAACGCGTCGCCGCCGTCCACACCGCTTCGCTGCGACTGCCCGCCGAGGCCGCCGAGGCGCTGACCTGCTTCACCCTCGCCGCCCTGTGGGGCGCCCCGGCCCCGGCCTGGATGGCGGACCCGGGCGCGTACGGCGAGGTGCTGGCTGCGCACGCGGACGCCTACGGGCCACACCTGGTGCCGCTGGGCCACCTCGATCTCAAGCCCGAGCACCTGCGTCGGCGCTCGGACGGTGAGGTGGTGCTGCTGGACGTGGAGAGCGTGCGCCCCGACGTCACCGGGTTGATCGACCTGGTCACCCTCCCCGCCGTACTGCGCCAGGCCGGGCACGAGACCAGCCCGGACCAAGTGCTGGGCCTGTACCTGGACGCCACTGCCGCCCACGGCGCCACCTGGACGGCCCGCTCGTTGAAGTCCGCCTTGCGTGCGTACGCGGCGGCCACCGGGCTGGAGAGCCTGCACGGCCTGGACCGGTGAACGCCGAACGCCCGGCGCCCCGCTGACCACCAAGGTTCAGCGGGGCACCGGGCGTTCGGCGCGTCCTGCTACGGGCCCTCGATGCCGACGACGGTGCCGAACGGGTCGCGCAGCTGGGCGATCCGCCGTCCCGGCTCGATCGTCAGCGGACCGCGGTGGTGCTCGCAGCCGGCCGCCAGCAGCCGCTCGCGGACCTGGTCGACGTCGTCCACTCCCCAGTACACGACCGGGCTGCCGCCCCTGGGGTTGCGCTCGTCGTCGGCGGGGTGGAAGCCGACCTCGACCCCGCCGATCTCCACCCAGGCGTAGACGGCTCCGGTGTCGCTGACGTCGAGCTTCACGGGGACGTCCAGGAGCTCGCCCCAGAATCGGGCCGATGCCTCGGGGTCCACGGCGAAGGTCATCACGGTACGTACGCTGTTGAACACGAACCACCTCCAAGGGGATGCCATCCTACGAGCCTCAGGCCGCAACGCGCCGGGCCGCGAGGACCGGCCCCTGCTTGGCCAGTTCTGACACTTTGACGACGTCTCCGGTGCGTGGGGCCTGCACGATGAGGCCGGGGCCGATCACCATGGCCACGTGTTCGGGCTGCTCCGCGCTGCCGCGGCTGAAGACGAGGTCTCCCGCGCGGAGCGTTGCCGGGTCGGTGGGGACGGCGGTCCCTTCGGTGACCTGGGTGTAGGTGGTGCGGGTGAGTTGGATCCCGGCGACTCCGTAGGCGCGCTGGATGAGGGAGGAGCAGTCGCAGTGTCCGGAGGGGTCGGGGCCGTGGGCGTTGGTGCAGGATCCGCCCCACTGGTAGGGGGTGCCGAGTTGTTGCAGGGCCCAGGTGATCGCGGTGCGCACTGCGGGGGGTGCGTCGGCGGGGATCTGATAGCCGGCCGGGAGCTGTCCGGGAGGGATGCTGGTGGAGTCGGGGGCCGGGACGGTGCCGGGGCACGGGGCGTATCCGGCCTGAATGGGCAGGGGGTCGGCGGGGGTGTCCAGGGTGGGGGCGATGGCCTGTTGGAGGGCGGTGGCCAGGGGTTCGTGGCGGGCGTAGGCGTCGGGGTAGGCGGACTGCTGGACGCGCTGCGCGGCGACGGTGAGCGGCAGCTGCTGCCAGCCGTCGATCTGCTGGAGGGCGGTGTAGAACTTCGTGCTGGCGTAGACGGGGTCGAGGATCTGGTCCCGGGTGCCCCAGCCCTGGGAGGGCCGTTGCTGGAAGAGGCCGGCCGAGTCGCGGTCGCCGCCTGGCAGGTTGTGCAGGCCGGACTCCTGCAGGGCGGTGGCCAGGGCGATGACCTGGCCACGGGCCGGGACGGACATGCGGGCGCCGGTGGCGACGATCGTCTGGGCGAGGGGGATCTGCTCGGCGGGCTGGGGCAGGCCGGCGGGTGTGTCAGCGCCGGGGCTCCCGGCCAGGACGGCCTTCACCTGCTCGGCGAGGCGGGCGGTGTCCGCGGTCTGCGCCGGGGCGCCTGGGCATTGGGCGGTGGCGTTCTTGCGGGCGGTGGCCTTGGCGGTCTTCTCGTGGGCGAAGGCGTCGGCGGCGTGCGATGCGACGGCCGCCACCAGCAGCAGGCCCAGCACCAGCACGATGCCGATGGTCAGCAGGGCCGTCCTGGCGGGCCTCCGTGCGGGTCCGGGTTTCACCGGCGCCGCCGCGGCGGGGTCGGCCGGGTAGCCCGGTTGAGACGCTGGCGCAGCCGCTGCTGGTGCGCGGACGCGGCAGGCGCGGGGGCGGGCGGTGCGGCGTGCCGGGCGGCGGCGCGTGCCGTGGTGGGACGGGGCGGGGCGGTGTTCCTGACCGGGGCGGGCCGCCGTCGTGCGGGTGCGGGTGCGGGTCCGGGCGCCGCCGTGGCGGTGGGCGCGCCGGCGGCCGCAGGTGTGGGCGTGCCGCCGCCGGCAGCGGAGCGGGCCGGCCTGCGGGCGGCGGGCCCGTGTGCCGGGGGGCGTCCGGCCGGGCGGGCGGCGGCTTTGGGGTGTCGGCGGGTGGTGGCGAGGCGGGCCATCAGCGCGGTGGCGCCGATGGACTGCGGCATCACGTAGCCGAGGGCGGCCATCGGGTTGCCCTGGGCGAGGGCGGTGCCGACCAGGGCGGTGCGCACCACGGTGCGGCCGGTGGCGCGGGCGACCTGGCGGGCCGTCACGGCGTGGGCGCCGGTGGGGCCGGAGGCGCCGAGGCCGGGCGAGGACATCCTGTGGCGCCAGGCGGTGGCGAACTGCTGGGAGCGGGCGGCGATCTCGCGGCGCTTGCGGACCGCGGCCAGGCACACGACGTCGACGGCCAGGAACCTGAGGGTCAGTTCGTTGCCCCAGTCGCTCTGGGCGGGGTCCAGGACGGCTTGCAGGACGACGATGAACACGGCCAGGGCGATGACGCTGGCGATCATCTGCGCGAGCGAGCGCAGCACCGAGGCGCACCAGTCCCACAGGAAGCCGCGCCCGGCGCCCGGGATGGTGCCGATGACCAGGGCGGGCTCGCCGCGTACGGCGTCCCAGGCGATCCGGCACTGCGCGACGAGGAAGCTGCCGGCGAGCGCGCAGATGAGGACGGTGACGATGGCGGCGGCGACCATCAGGAGCAGGGCGCCGCCGACCTTGTCGAGGCTGGCCTGCTTGGCGGCGGTGGCGTCGCCGGGCACGCACTTCTTCTCGAATTTCTCCATCGGCGGGGAGCCGTAGTGGTTGATCGCCCACTGCATCGACCAGTCGACGGACTGGTCGGTGAGGGCGGACAGGACGCTCGCCCCGGCCCCCAGAGCGGTTCCGCTGGGCGGGGAGACGAGGGAGAGGTAGGAGTTGGCCTTCTTCTTGATCTCGGAGGTGTGCTGGGCGATGGCCCGTTCGAAGGTGAGCTGCTCGATGCGGGCGTGCGTGTACTCGTCGGCGCACGTGCCGTTGAAAACGTGTCCGTACTGCAGCAGCATCGCCGGTTTGACGATGAAGGAGTCGGCGAGGGCGTCGGTGAGCGGCCGGGACAGGGTGAAGCGGGTGGCGTCGCCGTCGGCGCGCGGGGCGTTCGGGTCGGCCTGGAGGATGATGCCGGCGATCTCCAGGGAGATGCCGCGGGCGGCGGCGATGGCTCCGTGGTCCTCGCCCAGCAGGGTCTGCGGGGGCGAGGCGAGCAGGGTGGTGGTCAGCGCGGCCAGCAGGACGGACACGGCCGCGTCCCCCCAGCCCCGGGCCCGGTTGCCGAAGAAGATCCGTGCGGCGCAGACCAGCGCGCACACCGCGAGGAACAGCGAGGGCAGGCCCATCTCGACGATGACCCGCGCGTGCAGGGAGCCGGCGACCGACAGGGCCGGTTGCAGCAGCAGCTTCGCCAGGCCGAAGGACAGCGCCCAGGCGATCAGCCAGCAGCAGAACGCGATCATCCACTTGGTGATCGTGAAGAAGAACTCGGTCAGCAGGTTCTCGATGCCCAGGTCCCAGTCGAGCAGGCCGCCGGTGTCGCCGCGGACGGTGTAGGCGGAGATCGGCAGGCCGACGCGGTCGGTGACGTTGAAGACCCCCAGCAGCCCGCCCTCGTCGGGCAGCAGCTTGCGCAGCTCCTCGGTCTCCTTCGCCAGGCGGGCCTCCTGCTCGGCCGGGGAGGCCTTCTCGCTCTGCTCGCGCAGGACGTCCTGGAGCCACTGCATCGAGTCCGGCAGGGGAACCTGGTCGGCGGCGGGCGGCGACGGGGCCGGCGCGGGGGAGGGGTCGGCCTGGGCGGGGAGGGAGGTGAGCAGCGTGAGGACGGTGGCCGCGAGCGCGGCCACCGCCAGGGCCGTACGCATCCGGGCCGTGCCCAGCAGCCGCAGCCGGCGAAGCCACGCGCGCATCAGGCGGCCCTGCCGGACACGGGATCCTGCCCGGGGGTGGTGTGGATCGCCTGCGCGACGTCGGCGTCGAACGGGATCAGCACCTTCATCCGGCCGGTACGCCCGGCCAGGTCCCGGTACAGGCACTCCCCGGCGCGGGCGGTCTTCTCCTCCTCGGGCAGGTCGATCGGCGACAGGTCGCCGGTGACCAGGTCCAGCAGCACCGGGTCTGTGCCGTCCAGGCCCAGGAACGCCAGGGCGCGGGCGGCCAGGTGCCGGGAGGTCTGGCGGAACAGCAGCCGGTGCGGGATCAGGCCGCGCACGACGGTGCCCTTCTCGTTGTCGGCGGGGCCGATGTCGTCCGCGTCGTGGCTGCCGAGGAACGCGGCGGCGTTGCGTTTGCGGCCGTCGCGCAGCATCTCCAGCAGCAGCTCCAGCCCTTCGTCGCTGCTGGTCAGCCACCAGCATTCGTCGAAGACCACGACGCCGAACTCGTCCCGGCTCTCCAGCACGGTCCCGCGTGCCACGGCCGCGATCAGGTACATCACCGCGCGGCCGAGGACCTTCTCGAACTCCAGGCGCTCGATGCGGTGGTCGCTGGCCAGCTCCGCCTTCTTCGGCAGCTGCAGGGCGTTGACCGCGAAGACGACGCTGTCGGCGCCCCGGGTGTCGACCACCGGCAGGTGCTCGTCGAAGACCACGGCGGCGAGGTCCTTGCGGGCGACCGCGGCCAATTTGCGGGCCAGGGCGCGCGCCGCCTCGTCGCCAGCCCCGCGGGATGCGAGCTCGTCGGCCAGCTTGCGCATCGACGGCTCCGGGCGCTCCAGCACGGCCTGCACCGCCTCCGACAGCGCCACGCCCTCCAGGTCCATCGGCCGCACCCCCAGCAGCAGCGTCAGGAAGGACTCGCAGAACCGGGCGGCGGTCCTCGGGCTCTCCCCGGCGAACAGCCGCAGCGGATCCAGGCTCACCTCCGCGCCCTGGTCGATGCGGATGACCTGGGTCGTGCCCGGGCAGGCGCGGGCGAAGCGCACCCACTCCTCGTCCCGCGTGCGGTCTACGATCACCGCGCGGCCGCGTGAGCCGGGCCGCCCGGCCAGGCGCCCGCGCGCGAGGACGTTGAAGGTGGCGGCCTTCATGGCCACCGACTTGCCGGCGCCGAGTTCACCGAGGAACGCCATCGACGCGGAGGCGTTCTCGCGCGGCCCCCGCGCGGAGTCCAGCAGCACCGGCCGGGCCCCGCCCGCGGCGACCTGGACCCCGAACAGGCCGCCGCGCTCGTCACCGAGGCGGGAGCCGCACCAGGGCATCGCCATCGCGAAATCCCTGGCGAGCAGGATCTGGGCGTAGCCGGCCACGATCCGCGGCGTGCGGCAGCCCGGCAGCATCGAGCGCCACAGGTCGAGCTGCCCGCCCACCGGCCGGGTGAAGGTGTACTCGTCACCACTGAAATCGCTCGCCAGGGCGGCCGCGCGGTCCTGCGCCTCCTGGGCGCTGGCCCCCCACACCGCCAGTGTGACCATCGCCCGGATCTCGACCTCCTGTGGGGAGGAGGTCAGGCGCTCGTGGTACTCGTCGTTGTCCGCGCTGTTGCGCTCCACCAGCGGAGGTGGCCCGGCAGGATCTCCGGCGTACTCGGCGGCCTGGGCCCGAAGGTGCCGGGCCCGCTTGCGGACCTTCACCTCGGCCTTGCGGCCGGGCACCACGACCAGGCGCGCCGCCCAGTCCACCGGGAAGCCGACGCCGTCGTCCATCTGCTGCAGGTAGGCCGACCCCGGCAGGGTGAACGCCTCCGGCATCTGAGCCAGCGCCAACATGGCCTGGTAGGAGTCCCCCCACTCGCTGGACGCCCGCAGGAAGCGGCGGGCGAACGGGTTCGCCGCCACCGTGCCGTCGGCGGCGCTGCCCTCGGCCAGCACCACGTCCTCCAGCGCGGCGATCCCGCGCCCGCGCCCGCGCAGCCCGGGCTCGCTGCCGTCCGGCAGCAGCGGCTCCACCAGGCCGCGCCGGATGCTGTGCCCGTAGATCCACAGGATCTCCGTCTCACTGGCCGCACGCATCGCCACCCCGGCCGGCCACTGGGCCTGCATCCGCCGGGCCTGCTCCAGCCGCCGTTCGCTCTCCCGCGCGCTGACCGGAGCGGGCACCAGCCCGAGCTGGAGCGCGAACTCCGCCCGCGCCGCCGAGAATACCGACACCGCGGCATCCGACGGCGAGACCGCGGGCAGCGGGACGGCGAGCCAGTCGGTGCGGCCCGTCAGCTCCATCTGCCCGAGCTGGTCCAGCACCGCGTGGCCCAGCTGCTCGAAGCGCGGGCTCGCGTCCAGGTCGATGCCCTCCACCATCGCGCGCACCACCGCGACCGGGTCCACCTGCGGGCACAGGCTCAGCAGCATCGGCTCGCCCACCATGCTCTTCAGCAGCGCCTCGATCGCGGCCAGGCGCCCCCGCTTCGCCGAGGCCGGGGCGTACGTGTAGTTGGTGGCCTCCACCCGCCACACCGCCCAACACGCGCCGTGCGTCGTCCACACCACGTTCCCGGCGATGTGACGGATCGGCAGTCGGTCCACGGTTCAGTCCCCCAAAGACGAGCGAGACGAGCGACGGGCAAGGACGGCCTGCACCCCGGAGACGACGGGCACCTCGACCGGAACGGCAGGCCCGGAGGGCACAGCGCGGCCGGCCTCGGCGGGGCCAGCCGCGGGTACGCTCCCGAGCGGCGCGATGCCCGGCGAGCCCGGCCCCGGACCCGTGCCGAAGGTGACCGCGGCACCGGTACGCGAGGCCCCGGCCGGCCGCAGCGGGCGGCCGCGCAGCCACCCGGCCCGGGGCGCGGCGAGCAGCATCACGACACTGGCCGCCGCCGCGGCAGGGTTGCGGCCGTCGACGTGCAGATGCCGCAGCCCGAACGCGGCGCCGAACGGCACCCCGGCCAGCACCACCAGGTCCACCAGGCCGTGACCGCCCCACACCGGCCGCGCCAGCACCAGCCCCACGACACAGACGACCATCGCCGCCAGCTGCGTGGTCGTGTACGGCCCACCCACCAGCCGCAGGCTGCGCCCGCCGCCGCCGGGCACCACGCCCACGAGGACGGGGGAGCGCCGAGACCGGGTGTAGCAGCGCCCGACGAGGACGTCCTCGCCCTCGGGCGCGGTGCTCACCGGTCGCCCTTCTGGACCGTCGAGGTGCTGTCGTAGTGGGTGATGTCGTCGGTCGCTTTGTCCTTGAGGACGTCCATGTTGGCCGACAGTCCCCACACGATCGCCGCCATGATGACGGCCATGATCGTCGGCCCCGGGGCCTTCGTCTTCCATCCGACGACCAGGACGAACAGGCCGCACAGCACCGGAATGCCCACGCCGAAGATCAAGCCCTTGATGTCGTTGCCGATGCCGGTGCCGGTGGAGATCCACCCGCCGGCGAGAACAGCCTCGTGCATGACGAACTCCTAGAAGAAGAGGAGATGAAGTGAGAGAAGGAAGAAGACGAAGGTCAGGGCGAGGCAGGAGCAGCGGTACCGGCAGCCGGCACCGTCGGGGCCTCGACGGGCGCCCCGTCCAGCGAGGCGATCTCCCACCGCCCCGCCCGTGAGGTGACCGTCAGCGCGTATGTCAGCGGGACCCGCACCCCGTCGTGCCCGCCGGCCCGCACCACGGCCAGCAGCCGCACCCGCGCGCCGTCGGCCGGCACCGAAGCGGAGGAGCTCTCGCCGTCGTGCTCGCCCTCCACCGCCAGCTGGTCGACCGTCACCGAGGCGTACGGCGCCGGAGCGACCGCCGCCAAGCGCACCCCCGGCGCCAGATACCGGTCCAGCTCCCCCGAGCCGGTCAGGTACGACGACAGGAACGCCGCCACCGCCTGCGTCAGCGCATCCCCCGGCAGAGCAGGCCGCCACGGGCCGTACACCGTCGACGGCGCCTGCGCCCGCGGCGGCGCCGACACCTCCGCGGGCATCGCCAACGCCACGTACCCCATCGCCCCGCCGCCCGCGGACGCCGTCGCCACCGGCACCTGGAAGTAGTGCACCGCCCCGGCCGCGGCAGCGGCCGCCTCCCCCCGCGGATCCCGCCGTCCATCAGCGGCAGGCGACGACGACGGCGACGAGGCCGCACCAGCGGAACCGGCGATACGGGCGGCCACCGTCACCGACCACACATCCCGATCCGTCTGCCGCAACCGCACCACCGCCAGCTGCTCGCCGCTGCGCCGCCCGGGCGCCCCTTCGAGCCGCAGTCCCGTGGCGCCCGGGTAGTAGGCGGCGAGCTTGGCCTGGTCGCCGTCCCCCGCCGCGATGAACGCGGCGACGAACAGCTGGGCGAACCCGGCGGCCCCCTGCGAGCCGGCGGCCGGCTGGCCGGGAGCGGCCTGCTGGCGGACCTCCGAGGCCGGCTCCGGCATCGCGTGCCAGGCCGCCGTGCCGAGCACCGGGCCCAGGAGCAGCAGGCCCCAGGCGGCCCACCGGATGAGGGTCGCCATGTTCGCCTGCGCTGCGACCGACCAGCCGCCGACCTCGACGGCGTGGGCCCCGGGCACCGGCGCCTCACCCGCTTCTTCGGGGAGGGTGGGGCCGCGTTTGGTCAGGAACCTCACGGCCGGCCTCCGGCGGGGCGGATGCGGTCGCCGCACAGCTCGGCGATCCGCCGCCGCAGCTCGGCCTCTGGCCGCTGGCGCAGTAGACGCAGCGAGGCCAGGACGGAGGCGGCGTCGTGGGCGAGGAAGCTCCGCAGGCGGTCGTGGACATCGGTGTCGAAGGGGCGGTGGACCAGGGCGGCGCCGAGCCCGATCAGCAGCCGCTGGGCGCGGGCGACGCGGTCCTCGTCGGTGTCGAGGCCGACGGCCTCGGGGGCGTGGGATGCGGTCATCGTCGTCTCCGGGTCAGCAGGGCGCCGGGACGGATGACTGCCGTCCGGGGGCGGGAAGGAGGGGGCGGTAGACGCTGTCGCAGCGGCGGCCGGCGTCGGCGGCCACGTGGGCCAGCAGCTCCCACGCCTCGAGGGTCCAGGCGTGGTGGTCGCCGAGGAGGAGCACGCAGTCGGCGACCAGGCTCGTCGCCGCCTGCACGGCGGCGGCCGGCCCCTGGCAGGCGAGGGCGGCGCGCACCGTCTCGTACCGCTGGCGGTACCAGTACGGCGGCACCGGCGAAGTCGGCGGGGGCGCCGTCGGCAGCGGCCGACCGTGCAGGGGCGGGCGCCGCCAGGCCGTCATCACGGCCACCTCGTCGGCCGGGCGGCGCAGCGCGCGCACGGTGCGGGCCGCGAGAGGGGCCGGCCAGAGCGCGACCACGACGCCCCAGACCAGGACGGCGGCCACGGCCGCAGCGGGGCCGGTGCCGATCTCGCGCCGGCGGATGCCGCCGCTGATTCCGGTGAGCGCGAGGTAGGCCGCGCCGGCCGCGAGGTAGCAGGCCGCACCGAGCAGGAGCAGGCGGGCGGGATCGTCGAGCCCGACGGTGACGGCGGGGATCGGAATCGAGGACACGGGTGACCTCCAGGAGGTGGAATGAGCCGGAGTCAGGCGACGGGGTGCAGCGAGGTCCGCAGGGCGTGCACCGCGCGCGAGCGGCGGCGCTGCCAGGCGCCGGGGGTGGCGCCGGCGGCGGTGGCGGCCCGGGCGTCCGGAACGGGATCGGCGGTGTAGTGCCAGGCGATGGCCCGGCCGTCGGCCGGGGACAGCACGCCGGACTCGATGGCGTCGACGAGGAGCTCCAGCAGTTCCAGGCGGGCGCGGTCCGTCTCCTCCTCGCAGGCGAGACCCGCGGCTGCGGCGGCCGCGGTCACGATCGACGCGCAGGCGTGCTCGAACGGGCCGGGACCGGCATCGGTCCGGGCCTCGATCGCGGATTCGCGGGCGCCGAGCTCCTCCCGGTCGGCGCCGACTTCACGGCAGGTGCGCCGCAGCGCGTCCAGCATGAGGTTCGCCGCGGGCCGGCCGGGACGCTTGTGGACGCGTCCCGAGACCACCGTCTCGTACAGGGCTGCCACGACCACCTGGGCGACGTCCTCGAAGGAACGGCCGCCGAAGGGACGCACCTGGCCCCGGGCCATGCGCACGGCCGCCGGCAGCATCGCCTGCAGCACGATCCGCGCGGCCAGTGCCGCCGAAGCGCCGGCACCGCACGCCCGCCGCAGCAGAGCCCGCAGCATCGCGTCGGACAGGTCGTCACCGAGCCCGCACCCGCCAGCCGGACGCAGGGCGGCCAGGACCTGATCGGGACCCAGGTCGGCCGACCAGGCGCCGGCGGCCGCAGCGACAGCGGGCGCCAGGTGCTCGGTCTCCAGCCAGCCCGTCACGGCGCAACGCACTCCCCGGTCCGCACACAGCAGCGCCCAGTCGGCGTCCAGGCGGGCGAAGATCCCGAGGGAAAACGAGGGGGTGGTCATGGCACCTCTCCTTTCAGATCGATGCCATGAACCCTCCTTACACCGGCATGCCCACCGGCTTGCCCGGCCCCCGAAAAGCGCAGGCCACAGGCTTGCCCACCGGATCAGGCAAGCCTGGGCAAGCCGCACAGACAGCGGGCAAGCCCCCACTTGCCCGCCCACCCGGGGCATGCCCGGGCGCCCGAGCACGACCACGGCTCCGCCGCGTCGCGCCGCATTGCTCCCCGGGGAGAAAGGTCGAAAGTCAGAGCGATAGCATCCCGATCATGAATTCCTCCCCGGGGCAAAACACGGCCATCGAGCCGATGCTGTTCGGCGCGCCGACCTGCACCGTGTGCGGCACGGAGATGGAACCGAGCACCAAGGGAAAAAGCGGCCGCCCGCGGAAGTACTGCACGAAGGCCTGCTCCTCACGGGCCGACCGCCGGCGGGAGAAGGAGAAGCGGGAGCAGGCGCTCGCCGCGGCCGCTGTTTCCCCCCGGGGGAAAACAGCGCTGCCCGAGGACCTCGCGGCCGGGCCCGGGGTTGCCGAGCTCCTCGCCATCGGCCAGGAGCTGCGCCGCCAAGACCGGGTGTTCGTTTTCCAGCTCGACCGCGCGGCCCGCCACGACGACCCCGCCCTGGCCCGCCAGGCGCTGGCCGACGTCCTGCATGCCGCTACCACTCTGACCATCCGCCACCGGGAGATCGCCGAGCGGATGCTCGCTGCCCACCCCACCCAGGCCACCGCCTCGAACGAGGCCTCCCCGGAGTCCCTCGTTTCACCCCGGGGCGAAACCGCGGCCCCGCCTGGTGACGTCCTGACCCCGGCCGAGCTGACGCCGGCGGCCGCCGGGGCGGGCGCGAGCGCGGCAGTCGACCCGACGCCCGCAGTCCGGCCTGCACCGGCGACACCCCGGGGAGAAACGCTCCCGATGGCCGGCCCCGCCATGGACCAGCCGCAGGCCTCGGCGGAGCCCGTTCCTCCCCGGGGGGGAAACAGCGGCCGCCGAGCCGCCCGCCAGCACGGCGCCGGTTTCACCCCGGGGCGAAAGCCCGCCGGTCGGCGAGCAGCTGCGTGAACTCGTCGGCCAGCGCCTCGCCCAGCAGCACACCGCACCCCGGCCCGCACCGGCGGCCCCGGTTCCAGACGGGCCTTCCCAGCAGCAGCCGCCCGTCGAGATACTCGTACCGGCCGATCCGATGCACCGCCGCCTGCCCCCGACCGATGTGCGCGTCGTCCTCGACCCGCGGCTGTTCGGTGACTGGTGGGCGCTGGCCGGCTGGACGGTCAACCCGGACGTCTACCTGGTGACGGCCGAGGGGCATCAGGTCGGCTGGGTCGAGCGCGGCCTGCTCGGCGACCGCTGGGTGGCCGTGTGCGAGAACTACTTCATCGGCGACCAGGCCACCCAGGAAGCGATGCTCCACGACACCCCCGAGCAGGCCGCCCGCACCGTCCAGCTCGCCTACCTCCACAACCTCTGAGCGTCCCGGGGTGAGGCCCGTCCCCCGCCGCCGCCGTTGCCGCGGCCGCGCTGCTCTCCCTTGTCGTCAACGGGGGTTGTGGCCGCCGAGGACGCGCCCGCCGGATCAGCCTCCGGCGGGCGCGCGGTGATCCGCAGCAACAGCGTGACCGCCCGACACAGGAACCGTATCGAGGCCACGGGCCAACCAGGGGCAGCCGTGTACAGCCGACGCACGTTCGACAGCTTGGTTCCCTGAACGGTCTGCTGGACCGTCTCCTGGGCGGTATGCCGGGAGGTTGCGCCGCAGGTTGCACCGCAGGTTGCGGCCATGCTCGGCAGTGGGACGCGTCTGTGCAGGTCAGCACCGGCGGGCAAGCGGTTGGCCCAACTGACACCTCTTCCTCGCGATAGCCGAGGAAGAGGCCAGTGAGATTGCCGCACCGGCGGGCTCTGCTCCCGGCTGGCCACCGGACCGCCCTGACCCCCCGACGCCGCGAGGCCCGCACGCTCCTCGCCCGGCTGCTCAGCCGCAGGTCCTGACCGTGCTGTCGTGCCGGACGCCCCGCTGGTCTCGCGGTCGGACGCGCACCTGACCCTCAGGTCACCGCCGGGGTCAGCATCTCGGGGGTGAGGTCGGCCCGGACACGGGTGATCCGCGGGCGGTGGCGGTATCGGGCGAACTCCTCGGGCTGGGCCTGGTCGGTCTCGATCTCGACGACGACCTCCGGCCGTACCGGTAGATAGGGAACCGGCGGGCTGCCGGGCAGACCGCCGATGGTTTCCGGGCAGCGGTGCCAGGGCGCGGCGCAGGTCCTGGCCGAGGGGCAGGGAGACGCCGACCGGGCGCAGCCGGCCGTCGTGGCCGGGGTGGGAGAGGATGGCGGCCTGGGTGGTGGTTGTGCGGCCGGTGATGCCGGTGATCACAGCGTCCACGGGGTGGCGGCGGCGCCACTTGGTCCAGCCGGACCCGTACCGCGGCAGGTAGGGCCGGCCGTCCGGTTTGGCGACCAGGCCCTCGACCGCGCCGCCCAGAGCGCCGACCCAGGTCATGGCTTCGTCCAGGTCGCCGGTGGCCGGAACGGGCCGGATCGCGGTGGGCGCCTCGGTGAGCAGGTCCAGCAGGAGGCGGCGGCGCTCGCTGTAGGGGCGGGGACGGTGGTCGGTGCCGTCGGCGGCCAGGACGTCGAAGGCCGCGAAGTGGACGGCGAACCCGGCGCCTGGTCGCGGGCCCTTGCCGGCACGGGTCTGCAGCAGCGCGAAGCGCACCTTGCCCGCCCTGGTTACGGCGAGGAGCTCCCCGTCGTACACGGCTTCCGGCATCCGGCTCGCGATGTCGACGACATCCGCCATCGCCGCCGTGAGGTCGGTGCCGTGCCGGCTGTAGACCCGCGCGCCGGGACCGGTGCGCAGCAGGGCCCTCCAGCCGTCGAGTTTGGGCTCCAGGCTCAGCCGGGGCCCGGCGGGCGGCTCGGTGACCGGACGGGCGGCGGCCACCTCGAGGGGCAGGGTGAAGGGGAGCGTCACCGGCCGCCGTCGACGCGTCGGCCGGGAGCCAGGCCCATGTAGAACGCGAACGCCGCCGGGGCGGCGTCCGCCGCCGCCCGCTGCTGCTCCGTGCTGTTCCGCGCAAGCGCGAAACACTGCCATGAGCACCGGCCCCAGGGGTTCCAGGCGGTGGTGCGCCCGCAGGCGTCGCAGGTCATTGTCGCGGTCTCGGCCATGGTCACCTCCGCGGTTTCTGTCTCCACGGTAGGCCCGTGCCGACGGTTGCAACCCCCGGTCGGCTCGGGCTGGCCGGCCGGGTGGAGGGTGCCGGGCACAAGACCGATCGGGGCCCCTACGCGGTGCCGGCTCGGTCACCGTGGTGCCGGGCCGACGTTTGAATGGGAACGCCTGTTCGATTTATCGTGGGGACGTGACCAGCGCATCCCCCATCTCCCGCTCCCACCCCGGCCACCCGGAATCCCAGCCCGGGGACGCCGAGCGGGCGCCGCGCACGCTGATGTCCGGCCCTGGCCGGTGCTGGACCACCGAGCCGCGCTGGCGCTGGGCTGAGATCCGCCTCGGCGGCCGGTGGCGGCCCTGCCGGATCGAGAACTGGCGCCTGCACCAGGGCTCCACCGCCTGGGTCGCCCTCGTCCGCTGGGGCGCAGGCTTCGACGATTGGGGCTGGTACCTCCACCACCCCGACACGATCCGCCGCACGCCTCAGCCCACCGCACCCGACGGCCCGGCGAGCTGGTGAATGCGGCGGACCGCGCCCCGGCCGCCTCGAGGCCGGATGGCATGTTCGCGGCCGAAATCTCGCAGGTCAAACCCCTGGCCACCACCGGCGACACAGGTCTAGCATTCCCGGCACGGCGGCCCCACCACAGCACCACCGGGCCGCCGGCCAGCGCAGCCACGCCACCCCCACGGCGCGGCTGACCTCCCACCGGCCGGGCCCCGCGGAACACCCCCTGCTCCCCGAGACCCGGCCGGGCTGCGCTCCTGCTCCCGGACGTCGGGCGCGCGGGCGTCGCCTACGCCGCGGAACCCTGGAGCCCGAGCGGACCCGAGGGACGAAGAACGCCCGGGGGGTCACTGGTGGTGTTCGGTGGTGGCGGCACGGTCGGCGGTGAGGGCTTGTTCGAGGCGCTCCGTGAACCGGGGCAGCTGGGTGACGGGGCATCCGCAGGTGATGGTGCGTGGCATGGCGAGCGCGATCGCCCCGACGGCCGCCAGGACGAGGCCCTCCTGGACGCCGAGCCCGTCGTTGAGCAGGACGAATCCGTCGAGCACCTGGGTGATCTCCGCGGGCACGCCGCCACACTCGCCGTCCTCGGGATCCAGGTCCCGGCCACAGGCGAGGACGGCCGCGGCGAACTCGCCCAGCGACCGGTCACCGGTGCGTGTGGCCAGCCCGGCCGCCTTCGCGGTCGCGTGGGCGGCTGCCCGCAGCGCAGCGGCCATCTCGGCGCGCTGCCGCTCCTCCCGCCGCGCGTCCTCGGCCTCCTGCTCCAGGTCCCGCTGCGCGTGGGCGGCGTGGTGGGCGGCGAAGGCCGCCCGTTCGACGGGGAAGGCCGATGGCTCGGCGGTGAGGGTCGACGGTTCGGCGGCGACGTCGTTGCGGCGTGCCTGGCCCCGGTGACCGTATGACGGGCCTTCCGCCAGATTGCGGGCGGGATCTATGGTGATCGTCAGGTCACCTGGAAGAAGGTCTCACCATGGCTCGCACGATCGCCGACGCGTTCCTCTTCGACTCCACGTGGGGCGATAGCGGTCCGATGCCGAAGGGCCAGGCCTTCGACTTCCCCGCTCAGCATTCCCTCGACCGGGCGGAGCTGAACAAGGTCCTCCGGGACAACCTGGACGGCGAGCTGATCCTTGTCGTGGATGCGAACGGCAACGTCCGTCTGCGGTAGCCAGGCCGGCCTCTGGTCTTCGCCGTGGCGGCCGTCGTCCCGGCTCTCTGGTCGTCGATGGCTGGAGCGGGCGGTGGGCGATGACTTGGTCCTCGCCCGACAGTGCGGCCCACTACCCGCCGGGCCACACCGCGTGAGCGGCCCGACGCTCGGCCCCCACCGGGCGGGCGGACTCGGCCGGCTGCTCCTCGCTCCCCGCTGCCGGACGGCGTCCAGGTCGCCAAGCTCGACGCGCTGGACGAGATGTGGCGTCTGGAGCCGGACTGGAACAGGTCGTACCGGCGCCTGCTCGCCTACCTCGCCGCCGGCGGCACCCTGGAGGGCCCGGCGAACCGCACCGGCGGCGAGGCGGACCCGACGTTCCGACCTGGCACGTGGCTGCGCAAGCAGGACAAGGCCCGTACCGAGGGCAAGTTGACCGACCACCAGGCTGCGCTCCTGGACGCGCTCACCCGGCACGCCGAGACCGTCACCGGCTGACCCACCGACGAACGCCCGCCGTCCCGGCCTGCCTGCCCGGGCCGGGACGGCCCGCTGCCCGGAAGGAGACGAGTGGCCACCACCCAGCAGCCGAAGGTGTCCTGGTACGCGCAAACGCGACCAGGCGGGACGTTAGCCGGACGTCAGCCGGCGGTGGGTGGTTCGGACGATCTCGTGCCAGAACGGCGCGGCCGCCAGGTAGCCGCCGAGCGCGGCGAGCACGCCGAACGAGACGTCGACGCTCACCCGGCCCTGTTTGGCCCAGTAGACGTCCTGCAGGTCCAGCAGCAGCGCGAACTCGTCGGTGATCAGAGCGGCGCCCGCGCCGTAGACGGCGGCCACCCCCGGGTGGCCGACCGCCTGCTCGTCGCCCCGGACGGCCACCAGGCCGACCCCGGCCAGCGCCGCGATGCCGACGTTGTAGTGGTGCAGGTGCTTCCCGTCGGCTGAGACGTTCCCCCAGGGCAGCCAGCCGCCCCTGATCCCGTGCGTGATGAACCGCACCGTGCCGAAGGTGGTACCGAAGGACGCCCACATCACCACCAGCGATCGCTTGGTCGGTGTCAGGTGGCGGTCTGCAGCTCGACGCCATTCGTCCACCAGCCGCAAGGGCGTCGTCGTTGCCATGCCACCGACCTCCAGTACCCGTCCGGTCCTCCGCAGCCGACGCTAACCGAACCGCGGCCCGTCCACCCGGCGGCCACCCGGGAGGACGAGCGCGCCGCCGACCGGTACGCCGACGCCGGAGACGAGGCCGCCCACGCCACCGCAGCCACCGCCTTGGCCGAGTGGCAGCGCGTACGCGACCACACCGCCGCCACCGGGGCCGAGCGCTACGACCCCGACCACGACACCGCCCTCCAGCAGGCGCTGCGCCGTGAGCGCCACCGCCAGGACCTCGCCGCCTGCGCCCGCGAGGCCGCCCACCAGGCCCGACAGACCACCGACGCCGCCCAGCGCAGCCTCGCCGGCACCGCCGCCCAGCCCCTCTACACCGCCCTCGACCGCGCCGGCCTCCACACACTCACCGACGACGACCACCAGGCCGTCCGCGACCTCACCCGCCACCTCGACCCCGAAACGCTGCGCCAGGTCACGAGCTGGCTGGAGCGCACCCGCACCATCGCCCTCGCCCTGGCCGCCGGGCAGGGGCGGCCGAGTCGGCCCGTCGTACGCCGCGACCCGCTCTGAACCTTCGCCGGGCCGAGCAGGGCGTACGACAGCAGGCCCCGGACGTCGCGTCCGGGGCCTGCTGTCGTAGTTCCGGCCGGCCGCCGGGGTCTGGTGCAACCAGGTGGTTCAGCCGAGTTGAGGCTCCACCCACGGGCAATGGTGTGCGGGCGGAGCACCCGATTCTTTATCACTCCGGCCGCTGGGGTCAGGGTCGATGTCCGGTGCCTCCCACGGTCAGATGGGCGTTCGCTGCCTGCGGTGATGTCCTCGGGGGCGACCGAGGAGGATGCCAACACGGGTTTCGAGGGCCAGCACCTGGTGACGCTCGAGGTCTTCCCGCAGGGGAAGCTCGACTGCCGCGGTCCAGTACTGGCTCTCGGGTTCGTCGTGCTCGCCGATGCGGTCTGCTCCTGCGGTGAGCGTGTTGAACCGATAGGCCATGCCGACGTAGAGGATCTCGCGGGCGAGCCCGAGCGCGATGTACAGCGTGACGTGGTGCAGCAGCGCCGAGGCGCCGAGCGGTAGCGGACGGACCTCCGTGCTGTTGACGGTCAGTTGGTCCCCGAGGAGATCGACCACCGCCCGCTCGGTGGTTGCGTTCCAGCGCAGCATCACTCGTCCTTCAGGTTGGCGATGGCCGCGACCGTGCTGAAGACCTGCGAGCTGACGACGCCCTTCCAGCCCTGGCTGCACCTGCCCGCCTCTCCGAGGTGCAGGGCGTAGGCGTCGATGGCGGTCTGGGCGGTGTTGACGCTGTCGGAGATGCGGGTCTCGAAGTCGTCGTTGTCGAGCGTCGTGACGTCCTTGCCGAGCTTCCACGCCTTGCGCGCGGACTCGTCGGTCACGGGGACGGGCTTGCCGTTGGACAGGATCAGCTCGTAACGCACCCCGGGGCTGGGCGCGGCCTGGCTGACCTGCGGCGGGTCCTCCAGGCCGCCGCTGTTCCAGAAGGTCTCGACGATCGCCTCGGCCTGGCGGCGGCCCCAGGCGGCCTTGGCCCCCGGCTTGTCCGTGATCATGCGGTTCAGGAAGGCGCTGGCCGCTCCGCGGGCGCGGGTGACCTCCTGCGCGCCGTACGCGGACTGGAGGACGCCGGAGGCGGTAGCGGCGATCGTGGTCCGGACCCGAACCTCGGCCAGGGCCTGCTTGCCGGTGGTGCTCCCGGCCTCGGCGGTCACCGAGTCCAGCACGGCGGAGATGGGGCGCCAGGTCAGTACGGACGGCAGTCCGGAGCTGCCGACCAGCAGGGACTGCGCGGCGGCGGCGTGGTAGCTGTCCGCCGCCCGGGGCAGGGCCCGGTGCACGAGGTGCGCGACGACTTGGCACCGGAGCCGACCGCCGCGCGTGGTGAACGCCATGCTGTCCATGCCGAGCTCGGCGTAGACGGCCTTGGCGGCCTTACCGCTCCGGCTGAACGCCCACACGCACATGGTGGCGAGGTACTCGAGCGGCATACCGTCGGGGCGGCTGGAGGGCATAGTCATGAACTCGATGATCTTGCTGCCGTAGACGGGCACCCCGTCGAAGACGCCGGCTTCGGCGAGGCGGCGCAGTGCGTCCGTGGCCAGCCGGGCCACCGCAGCGCCCTTCGGCAGCTCCTTGGGCTCGTTGTGCAGCGTCTCGTACCGCCGGGTCAGGCTCGCCGCGAAGTCGCGGATGACGTCGCCGACGGACCAAGCGCCGAGGACGACCTGGGCAGTGGTGGTCCAGCCGTGGACGGCGGCCAGCGCCTTCTTAGCCGGCACCGACACTGCCCTACTGGCACCTCGGTAGCGCACCTCGATCTCCACGGTCCCCTCGGCGTCCTCCAGTGTCAGGAGCTGTTCGCGGGCCTGCTGGAGGCAGGGGATCAGGGTGTCGAGGATCCGCTCCTGCTCGTCCTTGTTGAGCAGGGCGAAGCCGTACAGGGAGAACGGCAGCTTGAGGGTGGCGCTGAACTGCACGATCGCCTGGAACTTCATGGCCGCGCGGCCATGCCCGTCGATCGGGGAAACGCCCATGCCCAAGGGTGTGCGCTCGTTGTCGGTGATGCGCATGAGCGCTGCCTCGATGGGCCGGCGCTGGCCTTGGGCGGTCACCGTTTTGATGCTGCGGCTCGGGGCCGAGGTGGTGACCTGGTGGATCGTCCACTCCTGCCGCTTCTGGGGCCGCTCCAGCGCGTGAGGGCCGTCGGAGCGTAGCTCCAGGACGGAGGAGCCGGGGGCGCTCTGCGTGGCGGGGGGGAAGGGAAGGGCCCCGACATCGTTCCCGGTTCCGCTGTAGTCGCTGTTCTCCTCGTCCCTGACGTTGGCCACCAACAGCAGGAACAGGGTCATGACCGGGATCGGCGGGGTGATGATCTGGTGGCAGTCGCCGAGCACCCCGCCGTCGAGGTAGTGGAAGCGGCCGTCAACGCCCAGGTCCGGGGGGAAGAGGGCACGAACGGGGCCGGGCTCCGCGACGGCGCGGGCGAAGACTCCCAGGCTCTCCTCGTCCGGCTGGACGTCGGCGCGGACGATGACCGGGCACTGGCTGATCATCGTGGCGAGCTTCCGCGACGCGTCCGCGGGGGCGCGGTCGAGGATCTCGGGAAGGTTGGCAAACGGCATGGCCATGAGCCATGGCTCACTTTCTGCGTATGACGAAAGGCACGCAGGAAGTCCCTGCGCTCCCGGTTACAGGCGGATCCCGGCCGTGACCGGACCTGCGCCGTGAACCGGCCGGGTACGGGGGGCGTGGGGGCGATTCCGGCCGTAGCCGGACCTGGCGATCCCATACCCGCGACCTGTACCGGGCGCGATTAAGAGAGGACCCTACCTCACTGCACTGACACTCCGTTACGGGTGTCCCTCACCAGCGGAGTTGGGGCCGCGCTGCGCCCGTGCTGGACGTGCCGGGGCTCGATCGGCGGGAAGGAGGGCTCGAAGCTGGAGCTGACCGAGAAGGCCGGCCCCGACCGGCTGGAGTGCCCCGAGTGCGTCCAGGACCGCGCCGTCAAGGACTTGGGCCCGCTGATGCTGCCGGTCCCGACCAAGCGCGAGCTGGTGGCCGCGCTGGTCTCCACTCCAGACGATCCGTGGTGGGAGGACCGCTGAGGTTTGAGGGGGGTGTAGTTGGGATGGGGGGTGGTGTGTGGGCTGGGGTTTTGTGGGTGGGGTGAGAACGGGTGGGTGGGGGTTTGTGGGCTTAGGCGGTGGTTGTGAGCTGGGAGTATCGCGGGTTTTGTGAGTGTGGTGGCCGGTGTTGAGGGGTGTGGAGTGTCCTAAAGGCTGCTTCCACGTTTTGGCTGGTCAGGGCTGTTTTTCCTGGTCAGGTGGGGTGTCGTGGGGACTGTCCGGGGCCCGCTGGGGGGATGTTCTCATTGATCTCGGGGTGTTCTCGGCTCATCTCGGGTACGGGGGCGATGGCGCCGGGCCGCGTTCTCGCTGTTTCTGAGGGTTTCTCAGCCGGTTTCGGTGGCTGGTGTCCCCGCCTTCATCGGGTCCGTCCGCGGGGGCGGGGTGTGGGGTGGGTTTCGGCTTGGTGGTCCAGGCGCACCGCCTCGAGGGTGGTTTTGGTGATGCGTTCGGTGCCGTCGAGGATCGCGGTCAGGGCGGCTTCGCGGATGAGGCGGGCGAGGCTGCCGATACGCCCGGCGGTGCGTTGGTGGAGGTAGGGGGCGTGGCGGGACAGGGTGCCGGGCCGGTGCCGCCGGAGGTCGAGGGCTGTTTCCATGTCGGTGACGAGGTCGGTGAAGGGGCGTCGGGTGCCGAGGCGGGCGGGTAGGGCGCCGGTTTCGACGAGGCTGGCGCGGGCGGCGAGTTGAGCGCCGCGGACCCCGCTGAACAGGGGTGTGGTGGTGACGTCGATGCCGGCGTAGACGAAGGTCGCGCCGATCTGTTCGGTGAGGTCTTTCAACAGGTCGGCGGCTTCGGCGCCGGTGGTGGTGCGGGGATTGAGGCGGTGGATCTCGTCGATCAGGACCAGGCGCACGCCGGCGGTGTTGTAGGTGTGGGTGACGGCGTGCATGAGCTGGGCCTGGGTGGTGCGCGCGGTGACGGGGATGCCGAGGTAGCGGGCGAAGCCCGCGGTGAGGGTCTTGGCGCTGGCGCCGGGCGGCACGAGGACGTACGCCACCGGTACCGTCGGGTGCCCGTTCCCGGGTGGGGCGGGGTGTTGGCGCGTGTGGGCGAGGTGGCAGGTGCGGCCGACTTCGAGCAGGGCGGTGGTCTTCCCGGTGGCGGCGGGCCCGGTGAGGATCAGGCTGGGACGGGCGGTGGTGCGCTGGTGGCGTCCGAGCAGCATCAGACGCCGCACACTGAGCGCGAGGGTATCGATGGCGGGGGTGCGGACGGTGACGAACGCGGAGTGGTAGGCCAGCCGCTCCTCCATGCTGCGTTCCGGCTCCCCGGGCCCGGGTGGTGCGGGGGCGGGGGTGGTGGCGAAGGTCTGGAAGCCGTGCCAGGTGTCGACCGCGTACGGCGCCGGCTCCACCGGCCCCGTCGTGGTGTCGGTGGTGTTCGTGCCGGTGCTGTTCACCGCCGGGGCCCCGTTCCTCCGGTGTCCGATGATGCCGGAGCGTGCCGGTACCCGGGCCCTGACCGGGCGCCGGGTTCCCGGCGGCCTCACGGAGCGCACGAGGCCGGGGCTGGCAGCGCCGCAACGCCTCCCCGGCACGCCCGCGCTGTGCCCCGGCACGGCCGTGCTGCGCCCGACTTCGGCATGCCGTGGCCGCTGCCGATGCAGCGCGGGGGAGGTGGTGGCCGCCTGTTGCGGGTGTGTGGCGGTTGTTCACCATCGTTCGGCTTCCTGGTGGGCGTTCCACAGGCCGAGGCCGGTGTAGGGCGGGGCGGGGGAGCGGCCGTCGTTGCCTTCGTCGGCCCAGCCGTCGCCGTCGTCCTCGTCGTCGGGCCACCCGCTGGTGTCGGGTTCGGCGTCCAGCTCGTCCAGGCTCTCGGTGTCTTCCCGGCCGCTCGTGTCCGCGTCTGGCCGCTTTGGTGCGCCGGCGCGGTCTTCCCGCCCCGGCCGCGCTGTGCTGTCGCCCGTGTCGGTGGGGTGGGGGATGCGGGCGGGCATGGCGCGGGTGAGGAGGGCTTGTTCGGTGCGGGTGGCGTGGCCGGCGGCGGCGCGGCGGGTCAGGTCGTCGAGGGCCTGGGCGAGGTCGGCTTGGTGCTGGTCGTGGTCGCCGCGGCGTAGGGCGGTGGTGCGGATGTGCTGCCAGGTGCGGTCGTCGAACGGCTGGTGGACGTGGTCGCGGTGGATCCAGGGGATCTCGACCAGGTCGTCGCGGCCGGGTAGGCGGATCCAGATCTGGCGCAGGTCGTGGGGGTTGTGGTGGACCTCCCACCGGCCGCCGCGTGCGGTGATGGGGGAGGGCTGGCCGCGGTGGGGGCCGAGGAGGTCGTGGTCGTAGGTGCGCTGCTCGAGGCGGATGCCGTGGTCGCTGATGGTGAGCCAGCGCACGGGCAGCAGCTCGAGGTAGTCCCGTCCGGTCAACGGGACCGGCACGTGCCCGGCGACGGCGGTCAGCGCGCCCCACATCTCCAGGGGTGTCAGCCGTGTCTTGGGCAGTACGGGGTGGCGCAGCCCGTTGTGGGGGCGGTGGTGCCAGTGGACGAGCCATTCGTCGAGGAGGTCCTGTAGCCGGGCGACGCTGTAGCAGGCGTGCTGTTCGACGTCGCGGCCGCGCTCGAGGACGTTGGAGCCGGTGTAGCCGGGCAGGTGCTGCCACAGCAGGGTGTTGATGGAGCCGAAGGTGCGCTCCACGATGCCCTTGGCGGTCGGGGCGTGCGGCGGGGCGGGCTGGACGCTGATGCCGAGGGTCTGGCAGGCGGCGGTGAAGGTCTCGGAGAGGTAGATCTTCCCGCGGTCGACGACGATCGTCTCCGGCACGACGACTGGCCGTGCCGCGGCGCCTTCGAGGCGCTCGTCGGCCGACAGCAGCTCCTCCCGGTACGGGAGGCAGGAGTGGGCGAAGCGCAGGACGTCGGGCCAGGTGGGGCGGGCGGGGTGGGGGACGGCCATCTCCGCGAGCAGCAGCGCGGCGTCGACGGCCTTGGTGCTGTGCGGGCGCAGCACGGCGGCCAGGATGGAGCGGGTGGCGACGTCGACGGCGATCGTCAGCTCGGGCCGGCCCAGCGTGCCGTCGTCGAAGACCGCGAGGACGTCCAGGCGGGTGGTGTCGATCTGCACCTGCTCGCCCGGGCGCAGCGCCACGGTCGGGGTGAACGCCCGCCCTTCCCGGGGCCCGGGGACACCGTCCCCGCGGCCGTGGATGTCCTCGCGCGGGTCGGTGAGGGCGGCCACCAGCCGGTAGAAGGTGGCCTGCGAGCACATCGCCACCGCGTCCCCGTGCCGCTCGGCCAAGATCCTGGCCGCGACGGGGAACAGGGCCTTGACGGTGCCCTTGGAGCGGCCGCGCCGGCGCCGGATCGCCTCCTTCACCGCGGCCACGACCCGCTCGTCGGTGCGCCCCGCAGGCATCGGCCCGCGGGTGGTGCGGTGGTCGACCAGCCCCCACAGGCCCTGCTTGCGGTAGTCCAGCCGCATCTTCTGCACCGTGGAACGGCTGACCTTCCCGAAGCCGAGCGCGGTGAGCTCCTCGGCCTTGGCCCGCTCCCGCTCGACGAGGGTGTACCGCTTCGGGTCGTAGCACTCCTTGGCCACGAAGCCGGCCTCGGCGCCGTCGGGGTGCCCGGTCTCGACCTCGCGGATGTGCCGGCGCCACGCGAGCGCCCGTTCCCTGGCCGCCGCCGGGGCGGTCTCGAACAGGCCCCACTGCGGCGCCGCCTCCGCCTTCTCACCGGCCTCGGGACCGGTGAGGGCGAACGTGGGGTCGGCGAACAGGTGCCCGGCCAGCACCACTTCCTCCCCCTCGTCGGCAACCAGGTGGACGCGCTGCCCGGCCAGGCCGACGACCTGCCAGCGCAATCCCCGGAAACGGACCTGCCCGCCGACCGCCAGCACCGGACGCCCGCCGCGCCGCCGTGCCACCGCGCTCACACCCAACCCCCGCCACAATCGCCGGCCGCCCCGGTCGTCCCCGTCCCGCTGCTCCCCGCCACGGCCCGTACGGATCCCGGGCCGACGAGGACGCCCTGGTGCAGCGGTCGTTCCAACGAGACCGCCAACCAGCTGTGCCACAGGGCGTGGAAGACGGCGGGCAGAACCGTCATCGGGGTGCCGAGCGCCTGAACGCCTTCCAGGAGCGGCCTCGGCCGCGCGAACGCCTCCAGCAGCGCGTCCACGACCCCGGGGCGGCCCTGGTAGCGGGGATGGCGGTAGCCGGCCAGCCACCGCAGGTTCGCCGCCAGAACCGCATCCAGCGGCTCCAGGCGCCGGTAGCGCCAGCCGACCAGGTCGCACGCCGCCCGGGCCGCCTGCGCGGCACGCAGCGCCCGCTCACCGCCCGCCTCCGCATGCCCTGGGCAGTCGGCCAGCAGAGCGGTGCCGTCCGCGTACCGGGCGAACAGCTGCGGCACCCACGAGCGCGCCCCGCCCCGCCCGTCGCGCCACACCAGCCGCACCGGCCGCCCCGCCAGCCCTGTCACCTGCGGGTCGCGGTCCAGGACCATCAGCTGGGTACGCATCGCGTTCGACCCGGCGACCACGTGCCGCCCGGTGGTCGCCGACCACCACAGCCCCGGCCCCCACCTGCGCCCAGGCGGCACCGGGAACGCGGACACCGGCGCCAGGTCCTCGAACGCCACCGCCACGCAGGCGTCCTCCCACCGCTGGCGCACCTCCTGCCCGACCGGGTCGAGGAACACCGCCTCGAACCCCGCCCGCCCATCCACATCCACCGGGCCCGCGGACCCACCCGCCCCAGCCCAACCGTCCACGCCGCTCACGGTTCTCAGCCAACCCGCCACACACGCCCACACGGACGGCTTTCCCCGTTCCCGCCCCACCCCGTGACCTGGTGCGGTAGAGCGCTCCACACGCGCCCGCGTTCTCACCCGGGCCCACACCCCCCCCACCGAGCCCAAGCCCGGCGCCGCCCTGCACAGCACTGCCCCACACCCAGTCCGCCCCCGGCCCAACGACCCGTCAGACCTCTCTAACGCCCCGCCCCGCCACCAGCCCCGAGCACCTCGGCGAGCGCGCCGGAGGACAGCCCCGCCCAGAGAGCCACGTCCTCGACCCGTACCCCGGCCTCCAACGCAGCCCCCACCGTCTCCCGCACCGCCTCCTGCAATCGGCCGATGCTGCAACCCAGGCCCTTCAACAGCCGCTCCGCCGCCTCCGCACTACTGCCCCGCTGCGCCCCACGCAGCTGGATCAACTGCTCCTCCGCGTCGTCCAGCAAGTTGCCGATCAGCGCGCGCCGTTCAGGCGCCACCGCCGAGCGCCACACCGTCCCCGACCCCGGCAGCCTTGATTCCTTCGCCAGCGCCCGCAGCTGCGCCGCCATGCTCGTCGGCTGGAGCTCACGGCGCACCCACCACAACTCGTCCCTGTGGCCGGAGGGCACGGCCACGCCGCGGCGCCGACGGATCACCGCCCCCATCCACGTGATCAGCGGCCCGCCGAAGTCGACCGCCGCCAGCGGCCCCAGCCACCGGCGCCCCACCCGCTCACCCAACCGCCGACAGAACTCCCCGTCCGCCGGCAATGCCCGAGGCCGCTCGGCCCCACTGTCCTGCCAGGCCAACTCGGCCATCACCGGATCCAGCAGCGCCCGCGCGACCTCCACCACCTCCGGGAACACCGCCGCATCCCGCGCCACCGCCCGCCACCGCCAGAAATCCCCGCCCGCGTCCCCACCCGCCAGGGCATGCAGCCGCGCGGGCCACGCCCGCTCGTCCGGCCACTCCAATGCCAGATCCCACCACCGGCACACCACCGCATACGCCACACCGAACACCTTCCCGGGCTCCACCCCCGCCCGCACCGCACACTTCGCCACCCGCGCCCACCGCCGCTGCGCCTCGACGATCTCCGGCAGTCCGCGCAGATCCAGGTGCTCCAGAGCCTGGTCCGCGTCCGCGTCCAGCAGCCACCGCTCATGCTGCACGCACACCCGCGCCCACCGCTGCGCGTACCGCACCACCCGAACCGAAGCCCCGGTCCGCCGCGCCGCGCACGACCGGCACCCGAACGCCACCGGCCCCACCACTGCACCGCCCACCCGCCACACCGCCCGAGGACCACCCCCACCCGCCCGCGTGGTCAGCTTCTCGTCGTCCAACCCCCACGTCGGCAACGCCCGCGCCAGCACCTCCCCGGCGACCCCGCACAGGCCGACCAGGACCCGCCGCCCGGCCTCGTCGAGCAGCACCTCGGCGTCCGTCCGCAGTGCACCGCTCTCGTGCCGCAGACGGTGGCCGTGCCATTGCCAGTGGGTCAGTAGAGCGGTGTCGTCCAGGCCGTAGCGGGCAGCGACCCGGCCAACCAACGAGAAGGTCGTCTCCCCGGCAATCGGAGAGACACGGAAGACCACGGAATCCATGGACCTAGCCTCGCGGAGAACAGCAGAACCCGAAGGCAGTTCCATGCTCCTGCCAGGATCGACTTGACGGTCGCCCGTACCGCGAACGCCGTGCTGCGCCTGTGTTGGACGTGCCGGGGTTCGATCGGGGGATGAAGGCCTCGAAGCTGGAGTTGCGGGAGAAGCCGGGCCCGGGCCGGCTGGAGTGTCCCGAGTGCGTTCAGGCCCGCGCCGCGAAGGACTTGGGCCCGCCGGTGCTGCCGGTTCCGACCAAGCGCGAGCTGGTGGCCGAGCTGGGTCTCCACTCCGGGCGATCCGTGGTGGGAGGACCGCGTGTTGCACGCCGAGCTCTACCCGGCGAGGGACCGCTGGGTGTGACCTGTTGGCTTGTGTGGGCGTGTTTTGGCCCCGCACAGTGTGTTGTCTGGACCTTTGGTTGTGTCTGTCGGGGTGTGGCGGGGTGGGTGTTCGGGGCGGGGTTTGGTGACTGTGTGTGGTGGTGGGTTGGGTTGGGGGCGGGTCGGGCCAGTCGGGGGGCCGGTCGGGGGGGGCTTGTTTTCGGGGGTGAATTACGCTGGTAATTCGGTTGGGTTGTTTTGTGGATTGGCTTCCGGGTGGTGGTGTGAATTCGGGTTGGAATTGTTGTGTGGGGGTGGTGGCGGGGGTCGGTGTTCGGTTTCGTCCGGGTCGGGCCCGCCGTTCCCGGTGGCCGTGCCGCCTCGCTGCGCCGCCGTCCCGGGCCTGCTGCGCCTGCTCGGTCGCTGCCGTCCCGGGTCCGCCGTCCAGGCCCCGCCCCGTCCAGGCCGCGCCCCGTTCGGTGCTTGCTGCCGCTGTCGCCGTCCCGCCGTGCTGGCTGCCGTGCGGGTCGCGCCGCCGTCCGGGGCTGTCCGGGCCTCGCTGTGCCGCCGTCCCGGCCGGGCGGTCCGGGCGGCTGGGTGGCCGTCAGGCCGCCCTGGAGAACGTCCAGGCGCCGTCCGGGAGTGCTCGGCGGGCCGACCGCCGGGTCGGGCTGTCCCGGCCCGTCCGCTACGCCCGAGGTTCAGACCGGGCGGTGTCCTGGATGCCTGCGGATGTCGGTGGTGTCGGGGAGGGTGTTGATCATGTTTGAGGAGTGGTGGCGTGTTCAGCCGGACGAGGATCGCGTGCAGTGGGTACTGGAGTCGTTCACGGTCGTGGGGCCGTTGCGTTTCGGCATGAGTGCTGATGAGGTGACGGCCGCCATGAGCGCTCTCACCGGGGAGACCGAGCACCGGACCTGGCGCGGAGGGCCGGGCGACAAGGTCTGGAGGGTCGAGGAGGGCCGGTACCGGGAGTTCGGCCTGCACCTGTACTACCAGGACGAGCGGCTGTCCGGGATCGCGGTCGACGCTCTGTGCGGGCCGCAGGTCACCGTGGAGGGCACCGCGCTCGTGGGCCGGACTCCCTCAGAGGTGGGGCGGCGGATGGAGGAACGCGATGCCGAGCTCTCGTACATGAGCCTGGGCGTGCCCCGATCGGACCTCCTGGGCGTGGTCGTCAACGTCCAACGGGCGCACGACCGGCTGCTCACCCGGCCGGTGTTCTTCCCCGCGGAGGCCCTCGACGACCTCCCTCACTGGTTCCCGCAGAGGGCCTGGGAGATCCACGGCTGAGCGCTACACCGCGGTGTGCGGTACGGGAGCGCACTGCATCGGTCTGCCCGGTGGGCCGGCCCCGGCAGCTCCCCGCCGCTGCCGCGGTTCCCTGGGGCTGCCGCCGTGCCCGCGCCCCTCTCTGCCGTCCTGGTCCGGTGTTCGGTTTGGTGTCGCTGCTCCGGGAATTGCCCGGTTGGCTCTGGGCGGGTTTTCCTGGGCGGTGTGGAATGGCGGTTGCCGTGCCGGACGCGAGGGCCGTAGGCCCCTTACCGGCGTGCCTGAATTCGATTCCTCGTAGCGGCGCCCCGAAAGGCTTTCGGATCGCCGCCTTAAAGAGGACGGAAGGGAATCCGGATTCTCACCGTGAGTGCGTCTTGATAGAGCCTGGCCGGACGGTGTCCGCGAGGCTGCCTGTTCATGTCTGGCACCCGCCCGTGGGCCGGTAGAATAGAGCTGTTCGGACGCCGGAGAAACGCCGCTGGATACGCTCCGGATGCTCGGTCGGGAATCGCGGTTGAGGGCCTGTCAGGGACCGCCGTGCGGGGCGCCCGTGAGGGCCCGCCACAGGGGCCGGGGGAGGCCGGGTCGAGCCGGTGGCCCGGGGACGTCTCCCGAGGGCCGCAGGCCCGTCCCTGGGGACGGCGGATGGGCCGCCAGCCCAGTAACTGCAAGGCGAATCTGCCCCTGATCATCCACCGGCCGCGCCCGAGGGAGGGGCCCCTGGGGTGGGGTTGTTGCTGATACCCGAAGTCCGCGACACATCGTCAACGCCGAGGGCCGCAGGCCCCGGCCGGCACCCCCGCCCGATCGGGGGGATGGGCCACTACCCGAATTTCGCGTCACATCGTCAACGCCCGCCCCCGGGCGCAGCCCGGGAAACCCTGCCAGCAAATAGGCCCGTAGGGCCGTGAAAACACCAGCCCAACAAAGCCGGAATGCCGACAGGTTGACGGGCCGTAGGCCCGGGGCAAATTCCACCGATAGGCGGAGCGCAGCGACGCCCGACGCCTGCTCAAACAAGCCAGCACAACCCCACGGATTCGCCACCGGCGAATTCCCCCAACCCCGCATCGCCGCCGAGGCGCAGCCGAGGCCACACCACGCACGGTGACGGCGCAGCCGGCACCCCCCGGCTGACGCCGCGTCAGCGGCGCCCCGGCCGCCAGGCCGGGGATAAGGCCCTTCAGGGCCTTCCGCCCCC